>NZ_JAMXXP010000012.1 GCF_024129355.1 Acinetobacter lwoffii
AGTCGTTTAAATTCCCCATCATTAAATCTAGTTAAATTTTCATATTTCATGGGGCTAGTATAAACAATTTTTTACTTTCGCAAGAGATCTACTGTAAAAATCAAAAGGGCGAAAGCCCTTTTATTATTTTAGTGGAGAGTAAGGTGATTCAACAACGTGAGAGATCACGACTAAGCAACAATTTGTAAAACAACTTTCAAAAATAAATGATTAAGATTTTGATACATAAATCATTCAAGCTTGCACAAGCTTATTTAGGACAGTGTCAGGATGTCTGAATCCAATAAAATCGTAGTCTATGCAGCCCTGTTTGGTAATCTGGCGATTGCGCTGGTTAAATTTATTGCGTCCTATATAACCAATAGTTCTGCCATGTTCAGTGAAGCAATTCATTCGGTAGTGGATACCTTGAATGAAATTTTACTGCTGTATGGCATGAAAAAATCAGAAAAACCTGCAAATGCCAAACATCCTTTTGGTTATGGGCGTGAACTGTATTTTTGGGCTTTTATTGTGGCACTGATGGTTTTTGCCCTGGGTGCGATTGTGTCCATCTATCAAGGGATACAGCATATTCTTCAGCCCGAAGTCATGCAGGATCCATTGATCAATTATATTGTGCTGGGTCTGGCGATTCTTTTTGAAGGATTTTCATGGTCAGTGGCTTTAAAAACCTTTCGTAAACAAAAGGGAAATCTGGGATATTTTGAAGCATTTCGACACAGTAAAGATCCAACGACCTTTACCGTGTTATTTGAAGATACTGCCGCCCTGGTCGGCTTGGTGATTGCTCTGGTGGGTATTTTTCTGGCGCATCAACTGAATATTCCTGAATTGGACGGTGCCGCATCGATTTTAATTGGTATTGTTCTGGCGGTTTCTGCCTGGTTTCTGGCACGTGAAACCAAAGGTTTGTTATTGGGTGAAACGGCAGATCCAAAACTGCGTGAAGATGTATTGAACATTGCTCAACAAGATGCGGCAGTTTTCAGTGCCAATGGGGTGTTGACTGAGCAGATGGGCGCTCAGCAAGTCATTGCATCATTGAGTCTGGAATTTAAAGATGATTTAACTTCTGATGAAATTGAAGCCTGTGTCAACCGGATTGAAGCGCAGATTAAACAGTTGCACCCGGAAATTATTGCTTTATTTGTGAAGCCGCAAACCAAAGCCGTATGGCTGGAACGAACTCAAGGTCGTGTATAAAGATCTAAAAATCGCTTGAGGTTGGTATTTTGATCTCAGCTTGCCTTTCTCGCACAATTGATGTGATGATACTGAGGTATGGGGAATTCCATCATAAAATCATCAATGGACAGGCATGCTCTTTTGTTAGCATGAGCTTATAAATGTTTAGTATCATTTTGCATTTTTAGACAGAAGGGCAAGAACAATATTTTTCTAGATAATCCAAGGCTTCAGCCAGCCACAAGGCCGATGAAATGCCATTTTTTTGCTAAAAATAACAAAAACATACATGATTTTCTGTGACGGATTTCATACTATGTTGCAGTGTGCCTGTTTTTAGTTTGTATGCTCATTAAAAGATGCACCGCTTGACCATTTCAAGAGGTTGCTGTCTTGCATATAGCGAATAATAAATAGTGGATGTTTATGCAAGATCTTCTCAAAACTAAAAAATTCCAGTTAATCACGGAATCCAGTTGGAAACATCTCTGGTCTAAGCCAGTGTTTGAGTATCTGCATTCAGATCATTTCGACGGAAAACAGTTTCGTAATCTTGAGCATGCTTCTCTATCGCGTGGTCGCTTTGATTTATACAAATGGCTCATTACCCGAAAATCCAAAACCTGGAATGTTAATCTTGATGAAGAGCGTGCCGAGTTTTTTTCTCGTCCACGCGCATTGCCACAGCAGCGTCCAGATGCAGCTCTGGATGACTGGCAAGTCTGGTTTATTGGTCACGCAACCACATTAATTCAGATCGGCCCCTATAACTTCCTGACCGATCCGGTTTGGGCTGAATATGCCAGTCCATCGGCTTCTACAGGGCCGCAGCGGGTCATTCCGGCTGGCATTGCCTTGGATGAATTACCTCAGATTGATGCCGTACTGCTCAGCCATAACCATTATGATCATATGGATCTGGCTAGTCTGGAATGGCTGTACAACACTTTTGAGATGCCTATTTATACTGGTCTGGGTAATGCCTGGTATTTGCCAGAACATTATACCGTGCATGAAATGGACTGGTGGGAAAGTGCCTTTTTTGAAGAGATCCGGATTGTCTATACGCCGGCTCAACATGCCTCAGGGCGCGGCATGCGCGATCAGAACTGTGCACTTTGGGGAGGATTTTCTTTATTACATGGCAAGGAACATTGTTTTTTTGCCGGAGATAGTGGCTACGCCTCACATTTTAAAGAAATTCGTAAACGTCTGGGTGCACCGCGAATTGCCTTACTCCCGATAGGAGCGTATGAACCGCGTGAACTGATGCGCGCGATCCATATGAATCCGGAAGATGCCTTTCATGCCCATCATGACTTGCAGGCCAAATGTTCACTGGCGATTCATTACCGTACTTTTCAGCTCACGGATGAAGACCGGGATGCGCCGGAACATGAGTTGCATGAGATCATCAAGCATTCTTCCAAGTTGATTAATCCGTTTTATTGCATACGTGAAGGCAAACGAATTATTGTCTAAATATTTTACTCTGTTCCTGTTGGATGAGTTGAATGGCCAACACGGACAGCTTCTTCCAGAAAATGGCGTTTATTTTCGCTGGATGGGATCAGGCAATACTTGGTTTTACCAAATAGCGTGTAACGATTTAAAGCGACCACACGATACAGAAAATCCCGGATAAAACGCGGAACCAAATAACCTGCGCTCATTAAATTAAAGGGAAAACCGAGATGCTGCAGCACCTTCAGCAAGGCAGTCGATTCAGTATAGAGTGTGCCATCTTGAATGACGAGCATGGTGGTGTAATGTTCAGTAGACATCTGATAATGTTCGAGCAGTGCTGTACCTAAAGGCGATTGGGCGGAGACCAGTTTAAACTGAATCTTTTTATCGTATTGAATCAAAAACTGTGCCCAGCCATTACAGATCACGCAAACAGCATCAAATAAAACGATGTCGTATTGTTGAATGATGTCTTCAATATTCGGATGCATTGTTGTAGTTCTTTTTGTGCCAGCTTGCTTCTATACTGCTTGATGCCGCAATAAAAAACCACCCGAAGGTGGTTTTTGTACATGTCTAAACTGGCTTAGAGAAAGCTAGGCAAACCTTTGGCTGGATCGGTTTCACGTGCTGCTTGGGCATCTGCTACAGTCATACCTAGGGCCTTAGCAACGCCTTGCCCATAAGCTGGATCGCAAGCATAACAGTTGCGGATGTGACGGTATTTGATGAAATCTAGCGCATCACCCATTGCTCCGGCCGTGTTATTAAACAGTGCCTGTTTCTGCTGATCATTCATCAGGTTGAACAGGGCCCGGGGCTGACTGAAGTAGTCATTGTCATCTTCGCGGAAGTCCCAGAAATCGGCATCACCGGTGATTTTCAGTGGCGGTTCTCTGAATTCCGGTTGTTCCTGCCACTGGCTAAAACTGTTCGGCTCGTAATGTGGCAATGAACCATAGTTGCCATCCATACGGCCCTGACCATCACGGCGATTCGAATGTACAGGACAGCGTGCAGCATTGACCGGAACCTGTGAATGATTCACGCCAACACGGTAACGCGCTGCATCAGCATAGTTCACTAAACGTGCCTGTAACATACGGTCCGGTGAGTAGCTGATACCCGGTACAAGATTGCTTGGTGCAAAGGCTGCTTGTTCTACATCCTGGAAATAGTTTTCCGGATTGCGGTTCAGTTCAAATTCACCGACTTCAATCAGTGGATAATCACCTTTCGGCCAGACTTTGGTCAGGTCAAATGGATGATAAGGCACTGTTTCAGCTTCCAGTTCCGGCATGATCTGAACGTACATTTTCCATTTTGGATACTCACCACGCTCAATGGCATCAAATAGGTCAGTCTGACTACTTTCACGATCTTTAGCAATCAAATCTGCAGCTTCAGCATCGGTCAGGTTTTGAATACCTTGCTGGGTACGCATATGAAATTTCACCCAGAAGCGTTCATTCTGGGAATTGATAAAACTAAAGGTATGGCTGCCAAAACCATGCATATGACGGTAACCAGTCGGGATCCCTCGATCCGACATAACAATAGTCACTTGATGCAGAGCTTCAGGCAAGAGTGTCCAGAAATCCCAGTTATTGGTGGCACTGCGCTTGTTGGTTTTCGGGTCACGTTTGACTGCTTTATTCAGGTCAGGGAACTTGCGGGCATCCCGCAGGAAAAATACCGGAGTATTGTTGCCGACCAGATCCCAGTTGCCTTCTTCAGTATAGAATTTTAAGGCAAAACCGCGAATATCGCGTTCCGCATCGGCCGCACCACGTTCACCCGCCACTGTTGAGAAACGGGCAAACATTTCGGTTTTTTTGCCGACTTCAGAGAAAATTTTAGCGCGGCTATATTGGGTAATATCATTGGTCACGGTAAAGGTACCAAAAGCACCTGAACCTTTGGCATGCATACGACGCTCTGGAATCACTTCGCGGACAAAGTTGGCCAGTTTTTCATTCAGCCATAAATCCTGGGCAAGTAAAGGTCCACGCGCACCTGCCGTCATACTGTTCTGGTTGTCGACCACAGGGGCACCAGCTTCAGTGGTCAGGTGGGTGACAGGGCATTTTTTAAAATCTTGGCTCATCTTTCCTCTCCAAGTTTTGAATATCTTATGTCGTTTACCTAGTATTCATAAAATATTGAGATATATGCTAATCAGATCAGGTTTCGCTATATTTACAATATTTTTAAATAAAGGGTGTGACAGCACAAAACGGAATTCAGGGTATAATTGAGTGAGCTCACTCAAAAAATATTTTTAAAGTTAATAAAGTTTAAAATATTGAAAATTAAATGGTTGCTTTCAAAAAGTAACGGGTTTTCCACTCTCTGACAATATCAAATTCTATATATTTTGAATAACTCGAATAATGAATGGGATTAAACGAAAATAACAATATCTAAGTCCATAATATGTTTTTATCAAAGGATAAAAATAATAAGTGAAAAGTGTCATTTAAAATACATTTTATAACTGATTTATTTTAAATAGTTTTTTAATTAAGTTTTGTTGGTCTGAAGAAACCCATAAAAATAATGAATGGAATAAGGGTATTTTCTGGCTGTAACTCCCATTTTTGCATATAGAAAATCCTGGTTAAATGGTCTTTATTTTTAAAAAAGCATTGGCCGATATGCTTGAAAATTAGTCAGTCGGCCCTATAATTATCTCACTCCTTCCTCCAAATTATATAGAGAGCAAGATGGCCAAGAAAAAAACAGCCGAGCAGGTAGTGATCCACAATTTTGTGGCAAAACACATGCATGAAGTCAACAAAAGCCAGGTTTTTGTAGATCGAAAGAAAAATTCAAAACGTGGCTACAACAAGCACAGACAAGGGCGATATTCCATGGAAGATCGCCCTTTTTTAATGGCCGCTTAAGGTCTGTAAGGTGGCTGGGGACGACGTGGTGGCTGCTTAGGATTAGTTTTAACTGGAGAGAGCGGGGCGACAGGTCGGTTGTTACGAGTTTGCGAATATTGATTTGGATACCGGGATGATGTTGTCGATTCATCCGCGATTAAGTCATTAAAGAATTTATTGAGTTTGCTTTGCACTGGTGCTTTGTGGTGAGGGGAATGAGGCTGTGGTCTGGCCTGCTGAAAACTGGCAAATTGATCTTTTTGTTGGTGATAGAGTCTGGCAGCAATGACGGAGGAGTCATCTCTGCCTAAACGCCGCCGTTGCGATGCCGAAATTTCAATGCCCAATAATGGAGTCATTTTAGGCCGATCGGCATAGTTCGTTGCTCGATTGCTGGCGGGGCGTATATAAGATGAACCGGAATCATGAGCTTCTTTGCGGGCAGCCAAGGCCGGTGCAAGAATGACCACATAGAACACCACAACAATCATGAACAGGATGATCAGAAATTCCATAACCACCTCTACCACTGTCGAGGGACTAGAAAAAGTCCCGTATTAGGCACTCACCATACGTGATGCTGATTTCACCATATCCCCTAAACCATGGGTTCTGAAATAATATTCTAACCAGCTTTTTACCATGAGCGGATTGTCCATTTTTAACACATGTTGCAGCAATTCCTGTGCATCACTCATCGGAACATGACAAATGGTTTTACGTACCCGCAAAATATTACTGGAACTCATCGACAGGGTATTAAAGCCCATGGCCATGAGCAAAACTGCAGACAGCGGATCGCCCGCCATTTCACCGCAGATACTGACCGGTTTTTCATTACGATGACAGTCCTGCACCAGACGGGTTAAGGCACGAAGTACTGCAGGGTGTAAATGTGAATAGACATTGGCTACCCGTGGATTATTGCGATCCACAGCCAACAGATATTGGGTCAGATCGTTGGAGCCGACCGAGAAGAAATCCACCAGTTCGGAAAATTCATCAATCTGATGTAGCACACTTGGCACTTCCACCATGATGCCGAGTTTTGGCTTGTTTACCTTGACCTGTTCTTCTTCCTGAATCGCCGCATGATCACGTTCTAGCAGGTAGAGCGCTTCCTCGACTTCGCTGACACTGGTCACCATCGGCAGCAGAATATGCAGGTTATTCAGCCCGATACTGGCCTTGAGCATGGCGCGAATCTGTGAAGAAAAAATTTCCGGATGATCCAGGGTAAAACGAATGCCGCGCCAGCCGAGTGCCGAATTTTCTTCTTCAATCGAGAAATACGGCAGGTCTTTGTCTGCACCAATGTCCAACGTTCGCATCACCACCGGTTTATTGGCAAAGTGACTGAGCTGCTGACGATAAATCGCACGTTGTTCTTCCTCGCCCGGGAAGCGGTCACGCAACATAAACGGAATTTCAGAACGGTATAAACCGACACCTTTGGCACCGCGCTGCACGCCACGCACCACATCAATCATCAGGCCGGTGTTGACGTAGAGTTTGACCGCCACGCCATCCGGGGTAATCGCATCTTTGGTTTCGTACTGGCGCAGATCTTTAGCAAGCTGTTCTTCTTCTTTTTGAATTTCTTTATAGCGACTGCGCAGGCGACGTGGGGGATTAATAAAGACCCGGCCCTGATGTGCATCGACAATCATCTCTACATCATCGAGGGTGTTGATCGGCAGTTCGGTCACGCCGACCACGGTCGGAATACCAAGAGCACGCGCCACAATCACCATATGTGAGTTCATGGCGCCTTCGGTAGTGACAATCGCGGCAATTTTATCTACAGGTAGTTCAACCAGTGCAGCCGTCGAAATTTCCTCACCAATCAGAATACTTTCATCGGTCAATTCACGGTGACTGGCATCGGCTTCCTGTAAGCGCGCCAGAATACGGCGGCCCAGATCTTTTAAGTCCGCTACCCGCTCACGTAAATAATCATCTTCCATTTGGGAAAATTGTGCCACATGATTGTCAATAACAATTCGCACGGCGCCTTGTGCCCAGTGACCTTCACGAATAAAGGCCTTGATTTCTGCTGGCAGGGCATTTTCATCCAGCATACGCAAGAACACGCTAAACAGTGCGCGTTCCTCGGCCATCAACGCATCCTGCATTTTGTCATCTAGCGACTGGATTTCTTCACGGACTGAATTCAGGGCGTTATCTAAGAGCTGCAGTTCTTCGCTGATGTCATCCGCTTCACGGTCAGGGACTGCGGCAAGATCTGCTGGCGGATACAGAATCACTGCACGACCTAAGGCAATACCACCGGAGCCAGAAACTCCCTGAAAGGTTTTATAGGCGGGCAGGTTGCTCGGCTTACGGAATACATCGATATTGCCGACGGCATGGGCATGGGCGATGACGCCAGAAAGCTGTGCACAGAGCGTGACCAGAAAGGATTCAGCAGCTTCAGAAAAGTCCTGTGATTCTTTATTTTGAACCACCAGCACACCCATGACCTTACGACGGTACATCACCGGCACCCCAAGGAAGGAGTTATAAATTTCCTCACCGGTTTCAGGTAAAAACAGGAAGCGCTCGTGTTTAGGGGCATTGTCCAGATTGACAATTTCCTCACGCTGCCCAACCAGGCCCACCAGACCTTCGCCGGTTTGCAAAGACACATGGCCGACAGATTCTGCATTCAGGCCTTTAGACGCCATGAGCAGATAACGCTGATTGCGTTCGTCGAGGAGGTAGATCGAGCAGACATCAACCTGCATGGCCTCGGCCACATGCTTGACCATGATGTCGAGCGATTCATGCAAACTGGTGGACGCATTGATCTCCTGAACAATACGTCTCAAGGTGTCCAGTTGCATATTCGACATAAGGTCTGCTCCGTCTATTCAGAATTTCAGTGATTAAGTTTATTTATAACAATAGCCACGTAAAAAATCTGCATTATTTATGCGATTTTTTAAGGTTTTTGCTGGGGCAGTTGCTGACACAACTCCACCAGGGCTTTGCGGTAAACATCACGTTTGAAATTCACGACTTGACCGAGTGGGTACCAGTAACTGACCCATTGCCATTGATCAAATTCGGGCGGATCAGACAGATTCAACTGAATATGCTGAACGGGGGCCATGAGTTTGAGTAAAAACCACTTTTGTTTTTGACCGATACAGACCGGATCAGAGTCCGTACGAATGTATCGATGCGGCAAACGATAGCGCAACCAGCCTTTGGTTTGCGCGACTATCTGGACGTGTTCGGGCAATAAGCCAACTTCTTCTCTCAGCTCACGATAGAGTGCCTGCTCGGGGGTTTCTCCATATTGGATCCCGCCTTGTGGAAATTGCCATGCATTATGACCAATGCGTTTTGCCCATAAAACCTGTCCAGCATCGTTTGCCAAAATGATCCCGACATTCGGTCGGAAACCTTCAGAGTCGATCATTTGGCTACCTAAAAATTGTTTAATTTATGCCTTTGCCATCGGGGAGCATTATTTCGTTATCCAACTCGAAAAAAGCAAAGTTTAAAAATGTTAAAATTGCTATGATCTTAACGAATTTCTATCGACTAGCGGAGATAGATTTACAATTTTTTTCTTAAATTTCAGTTTTAACGAGTATTTTCATGAAATTGGCGCTATTTGATCTCGATCACACCTTGTTAAACACGGATTCGGATCATTCTTGGGGAGAGTTTTTGGTCAGTGAGGGCCTGGTCGATCCAGTTCAGCATCGCGCCATGAATGACAAGTTCTATGACGATTATAAAAAAGGCCAGCTGGATCCCTATGCCTATAATGAATTTGTATTCCAGTTTCTGACCAAACATGACAATGATTATTTGACTGAATTACATCAACTGTTCATGCAAAAAGTCATTCGTCCACAAATGCGTCCGGAGGGTTTTAAAGCCATTGAGCGCCACCGTGAAGCAGGGCATGCCTTAGTGGGGATTACCGCAACTTCAGACTTTATTACCGCCCCCATTTTTCGTGAATTCGGAATTACTGAAATTATTGCCACCAATGCTGAAGTCATTGATGGGAAATATACTGGTAAAGTCATCAATACCGCATGCTATCAACAAGGCAAGCTGGTGCGTCTGGAACAATGGCTAGAAGGCCGTGACGTAACCGAGTCTTGGGCTTATTCAGATTCGATTAATGACCGTTTCTTGCTGGAATATGCGGATCATGCGATTGCAGTCAATCCGGATGATCGCTTGGAAACTCTAGCCCAAGAACAGGGCTGGGAAATACAGGACTGGTCCATCTAAGCATTCCAGCTTTATTCATGTGATTTATTTAGTACAACTTCGGTTGTGCTTTTTATTTTCCTCAATGGAATATTAATGTTTTTTCACAGTCCGGCTGAATCAGACATGCTATGCTCGAAAAACAGGACATGATAACAATAGTAGATTCTGAGGTATGAGATATGACTCACGTTCGACCACGTATGACACATCTGTTCCAGCAGCTTGGCTTGGATGCCAGTGCAGAAGGTATTGAAACATTTATTCACGAGCATCAATTACATAAAGATCTGACTTTACTGGATGCGCCGTATTGGTCAGAGGCACAACGTCAATTTTTAAGCGAGAAAATAGCATCTGATGGCGAATGGGCGATTGTGGTAGATCAACTCAATGAATCCTTGCATGAAAATTCAACCAGTGAAGGATAAGATATAAAGCCAATCGTATGATTGGCTTTTTTTAGGCCATCACCTTACCTTTAGCGAACACGTTTCCAGATCGTGACTTGTGACAGCGTGTGTTGATACTTTCTGGCCGTTTCTCGAATCACAAAAGGCACATCTTGGGGTTCGGCCACCAATTCAAAGTGCTGGGTTAAGATATTGCTTATACCAGCCAAGGTCGTGATGTTTTCCCCATCCTGCTGAAAACCGCCTAGCCACTCACTACGTGCCGTATGTTCTTCCAGCCAGGTATAGGGCGAACTCAGCATTAAAATTCCACCTATATTGATACGTTTATGAATCTGCAATAAAAAGTCTTTCGGATGATGCAGCCGGTCAATCAGATTCGCTGCCAGAATAAAATCATAGCCGCTAAAATGTGCTTTCAGGTTGCAGGCATCGGCCTGAAAAAATTCCGTTTTCGACGCAACCTGATCCAAAGCGACATCTTCAAGTGAACAGCTTTTTTCTTCGCTTAATTCACCTTCTAGTGGCAGCTGATAACGTACCCTATGGCCTTGAGCCAAATAAACTGCTTGCTGGATAAAGCGTGCCGAAAAGTCCAAACCGGTTACCTGATCAAAAGAGCGTGCCAGTTCAAAGCTGGCGCGGCCGGTAGCACAGCCAATATCTAAGGCACGATGGCACGGCGTTTGCTGAAAATAGGGTTGTGCCAGATCGACCAGTGTTTTGGCAAAATTAGCGATACCAAAATATTCGATACCATACTGGAATTCCAGATATTGGGAGACCAGCTGGTCGCTTTCATAATGCGAAGGGAAATGTTGCAATGCTTGATCAGAAGCGACGTAGCGAAAACCAGCGTGCTGAAAGAAATGCCGTCTGAAGGCGTAGCGGGAACTATATAAAGCTTCATTGCCCGCCGAAATCCAGGAGCCACCTTTCATCAGGTTATGGCGACCGTCAAAGGTCGGTGTACTGAAATCATCATAAAATGGATGCACCTGAAAACCCTGAAATGGATAGATCGGGGTTTCAGTCCACTGCCAGACATTGCCTTGAATATCGTAAAAATCACCCTGCTTGAAATGATCCACCGGACAGGAGCTGGTGCCGTATTTCAACTCGATATTGGCCTGTTCAGGACTTTGTAAATCTGGATCCAGGTCTGAAACGGCATACAGGCGATACCATTCATCTTCAGTCGGCAAGCGAATGGTTTTTCCAAGCTGTTGCGATTTCCACTGACAAAAGGCCTTGGCTTCATGATAATTCACTTCTACCGGCCAATCCCAAGGCATCGGCACTTCTTCCAGCATCAGTCGCAGTGACCAACCCAATTCAGTTTTGCGCCAGAAACAGGGATGAGCAGCTTGTGAAAATTGCAGCCAGCCTAGACCTTCTTCACTCCAGTAGTGTTCGGTCTGATAGCCATCAGCTTCGACAAAGGCCAGAAATTCCTGATTCGATACCAGATATTTGGAGGCTGCAAAAGCTGCAACCTCGGCTTGATGCAGGCCGTATTCGTTGTCCCAGCCATAAAATGGATGGTTAAAATCTTTCTGTAGATGCACCTTACCTTCAGGCACATCCAGCAAACTATTATCCGGAGCCATGCCAGTAATGATATTGGCGCGCCACTGCGGATGCTGGCGTACATGTTCCAGAGCATGCTGGCGGATCAGCACGGAAGAAGTTTCCAGATGAATCCGTTCATGCTCAATGCCCATGATGATGGTCCACCAGGGGTTTTGCCAGTTTAAGGGCAGAGTCAGCGGAGCATGTTCAAGGATGTTCAGGATCAGGGCACGCACTTGATGCCGATAATCACGGACTTCCTGCACGGTAGGCCAGTCATAGTGCACTTCATCCAGATCGTCCCAGCTCATCTCGTCTACACCGATCGCGAAGATACTTTCAAAATGCGGATTTACGCGTTCGCTAATTAGCTTGCTGAGCAGTAGTTTATTGACAAAAAAAGTGGCGGTATGCGCAAAATAAAAAATTAGCGGATGACGTAAAGTAATTGGTTTGATGAAAAAAGCATCTTCATGCTTGAGGCATTCAAACAGCTGCTCATAAGTGTCAAAGGTATTCAGGAAATATTCGCGCAGGCAGTGCCGGGCAGTCTGTTCGTCGGCAAAATCAAGTGCCGGCGTGGGCAGCAGCATCGGTTTGGCCGAAAGCCACAGGCTGCTTGTATTGGTTTTATCTTGAGAGTGGGATTTTAGGGGAGAATCGAGCTGCATCCGTCAGGCTCCATCGAATAGTTTTAAGCATTCCTCTGCACTGCAAAAGAATGGAATTGTCTTAAAAATACTCGAAAGATATCGCCAGATGGGGTGTATTTAGGTAACAAAATGCTGCACCGTTTTGGATGCAGCATGTTCAGGAACGGCTTAAATAGACAGCGAGGCACCCTGCATGAGCTGAACCAGAGCCTGAGCTGCTTTGGACTGAGTACGACCGGGATGCCAGACCATGCCCAAACGACGGTTCATTTCCAAGTTGATGTCCAGCTGGTGAAGGTCGTGATTGACCAGGGTTTTTGGCAGTACTGACCAACCTAAGCCAATCGATACCAGCATCCGGATCGATTCCAGCGGATTATTGCTCATGCTGACTTTCGGTTTAATACCCTGTTTTTCAAATTCGGCCAAGGTGATCTGCGAAGTATAGGTCTGTGATGATGGCAACAGGCTCGGGTAGTCGAGCAAATCTTCCAGACACAGATTTTTTTGCTGCGCCAGCGGATGAAACGGTGCCACCACAAAGACCAGAGGATCATTCCAGATAGTTACATAATTCAGACGCGCATCACCCCGTGGCGGCAAGGTTAAAAATGCCAGTTCCAGATCGCCGGCAATCACCTGTTCATGCGCCTGCTCGGAATCAACAAAATGTACATCCAGGGTTACGTCCGGATATTCCTGGACATAACGGCGCAAATGACTCGGCAGATGATGCAGGCCAATATGATGACTGGTACCAATTTTCAGTTTGCCCTGTACCTGACCTTGTTCATGGCTCAAGGTATAATGAATATCCCCGAGTTCATTCAGCCAGTTTTTCACTTTAGGCAACAGGGAGTGTGCCGCGTGGGTGGCCTGTACGCCACGTCCGGCAGATTCAAACAGCTTGACCCCAAAGTATTCTTCCAGACTATGAATACGTTTGGTGACAGCAGGCTGGGTAATGAAGAGCTGATCTGCGGCCAAAGAAATCGAACCGGTTTCCATGACTTTTACGAAGGCTTCAAAGGCTGCGAGATTCATCTTAACCACCTATAAAGAATTTTTATGTGTAAATATATTATTGTTATATTTTAAGAATAAATCAAAGCAAAATTAGCTCATCTATGTTGCAGTGCTGAATTACTATACATTTTCAAAGCCTTGGCATTTTTAAAACTAAAAAAGACCACCTATAAAGGTAGTCTTTTATCAGGAACCTCGACCGAAGAGTTTAGACGGTAATGTCCTCATTCTGCTGTTGGGTTATTACGCTCCCAGATTTTTTCATGGAAGAAGAAAGCCACTGCTTGTACCGTTGGCTCTAATAAACTTAAGGCAATGGCCATGGTCAAACTGCCAGTCACCAAGTAACCCACAATCATCGCTACTGTAATATGCATAATGTAGTAGCTGAAGGTCTTTTTGAACATGCGCTGGTTGTTGTCTACAAAGCGTTGAATATGTGCCATGTCGAAGTTCCTTAAAAATAATCTCTGTCGATGAAGAAATAATAATAATTCTCATTTGATTTGTAAAAGCGAATATTTTTTATAAATTAATCGGAAAATTAGATTTATGGAAATAGAGCTAAAGCATGATTTGATTCAGCTTTTAAAAGATTCCAAAAAGTTTTTTAACTGATAAAAATGATAAATTAGATTTATGTGATTGCAGCGATATAATCAAAATCAGAGAAAGAATTTACCCAGTCCAGTGGAGTATATCGACATGGCAGGCGAGACCCAAACAGTACAAAAGCAAAATGCAAAAACACTATATGACAAGTTGTGGGATGACCATTTAGTAACGCAACGTGATGATGGTTCTGCCTTACTCTATATCGACCGTCACCTGTTGCATGAAGTAACCTCACCACAGGCATTTGAAGGGTTGCAATTGGCCGGGCGCAAGCCATGGCGTTTAAGCGCTAACATTGCTACACCGGATCATAACGTACCGACCTCGAAAAAAGAGCGTGAGCAGGGCGTAGCCGGAATTGAAGATGAAACCTCGCGCATTCAGGTGCAAACCTTGGATGATAACTGCAAGACCTTTAATATTGTTGAATTTGATATTAACGATATCCGTCAGGGCATCGCGCATGTAGTTGGGCCGGAGCAGGGCTTGACCTTACCGGGCATGACCGTGGTATGTGGTGATTCGCATACAGCAACCCATGGTGCTTTTGGCTGCTTGGCGCATGGTATCGGGACATCCGAAGTTGAACATGTATTGGCGACCCAATGCCTGGTTCAAAAGAAGATGAAAAACATGTTGGTACGCGTTGATGGCAAATTAGGCCAGGGCGTGACACCGAAAGATGTGGTCTTAGCCATTATTGGCAAGATTGGTACCGCAGGCGGTACTGGTCACGCGATTGAATTTGGCGGTCAGGTCTTCCGTGACATGTCGATTGAAGGTCGTATGACCGTGTGTAATATGGCGATCGAAGCCGGTGCACGCGTGGGTATGGTTGCTGTGGATGACAAAACCATCGAGTATGTTAAAGGTCGTCCTTATGCGCCAACTGCGGAACAGTGGGATCAGGCGGTAGCGTACTGGAATACATTGCATTCGGATGAATGTGCATATTTTGATACCGTGGTCGTGTTGCAAGGTGAAGAAATTGAGCCGCAAGTGTCTTGGGGAACTTCTCCTGAGATGGTCATTCCAGTGTCTCAAGCAGTACCAACTTTAGAACAAGCCAAAGACGATGTACAACGCAATGACTGGAACCGTGCTTATCAATATATGGGCTTAAATGCCGGTCAGGCCTTGGCTGAGATTCAACTGGATCGTGTCTTTATCGGTTCGTGCACCAATTCGCGTATTGAAGATATCCGTGCTGCAGCCGAAGTGATCAAAGGTCGTAAGGTCGCATCTTCAATCAAACAGGCGATGGTGGTTCCGGGTTCTGGTCTGGTCAAAGCTCAGGCAGAAGCGGAAGGTCTGGACAAGGTATTTGTCGAGGCGGGCTTCGAGTGGCGTGAACCTGGCTGTTCAATGTGTCTGGCGATGAATGCTGACAAGTTACAACCAGGCGAGCATTGTGCCTCGACTTCGAACCGTAACTTTGAAGGTCGTCAGGGCAATGGCGGTCGTACTCATCTGGTGAGTCCAGCCATGGCAGCCGCTGCTGCGATCGCAGGTCACTTTGTTGATGTCCGTTCATTTTAATTGGTACGTAGGAGCACAGACATGAAAGCTTATACCGTTGAACAAGGTATCGTTGCACCTTTAGACCGTGCCAATGTCGATACAGATTTAATTATTCCAAAACAGTTTTTGAAATCGATCAAACGTACCGGTTTCGGTGAAAATTTGTTTGATGAATTGCGTTATCTGGATGAAGGTTATCCAGGTCAGGACAATTCAGTTCGTCCGATCAATCCGGACTTTGTCTTGAACCAGCCACGTTATCAGGGCGCATCTATTTTAATTTCACGTGCCAACTTTGGTTGTGGTTCTAGCCGTGAACATGCGCCGTGGGCCTTGAGCGAATATGGTTTCCGTACCGTGATTGCGCCAAGCTTTGCTGATATTTTCTTTAATAACTGTTTTAAAAACGGTATGTTGCCTGTGATTTTGGCTGAAGATATTGTTGAGCAGTTATTTAAGGAATGTGCGGAAGATGAAGGTTATCAACTGACCATTGACTTGCAGGCACAAGAAGTTCGTACCCCTACGGGTGAAAGCTTTAAGTTTGAAGTCGATCCATTTCGCAAGCATTGCCTGTTAAATGGTCTGGATGATATTGGCTTAACTTTGCAGGTGGCGGATGATATTCGTGCCTATGAAGAAAAAACCAAACAATCGCGTCCTTGGGTATTTGCCGAAATTCATGGATAAATCAGTAAAAATTGTCATGGCATGACTGCGATGCCCTTGCTAATATCGGAAGATTATTGAGTTTTTTGATTGGGTAAGACAGACATTATGGCGAATTATTGGAAACAGTGGCTTGCTTTAAGTTCAGTATCGGTGCTGTTGACTGCATGTCAAAGCATCGACACGATGAAACTCAAACATGCCAAAGAAAATACTGAGAGCAAAAGCAATGCCCTGATCTACTGTACAGGGACGCCAGATTGCCAGTTCGAACGCTTCAATCAGACCATTATTGTCAACGCCGACAATGGCCGCATCAGTGATGAGGCGCTGAAGCAGAAACTGGTGCGCTTGAAGGCCAAAAATTTAAATCAGGCCAACCCGATTTATTTATCCGTGCCGGCAGGACAGCATGAACTGGTCGTGCGTTTCTATCCGATCAGTAAGGATAAAGCGGAAACTTTACATGTATTCCATCGTTTTCAGGCCAATAACCGCTATAGCTTAAAAATGTTCCGTGACCGTAGTGCGCGTAGCAGCAGTTTATTAAATGCTTCGGCACCGGATCCGCTTTGTGTAGATCTGGTACAAGAGCAAAAAACCATTCGTCGTTTTTGCAAACCCTATAATGCAGTCACCGGGATTGCAGAGTTTGTAGAAAAGAAAATCTAACCTCTGTCAGGTCTGAATCTGACGTTTTAAACGGAAAATCTCATGTCTAAACAAATTTTGATTTTAGCTGGTGACGGTATCGGTCCTGAAATTGTCAAAGCGGCAGAGCAGGTGCTGACTCGTGTAAATGAAAAATTTAATCTCGATTTGACATGGGAACAGGGTTTACTCGGTGGTGCAGCCATTGATGCGCACGGTTCACCGTATCCAGACGTGACTTCTGAACAGGCTAAAAAAGCCGATGCGATTTTACTCGGTGCCGTGGGCGGTCCAAAATGGGATACGATTGAGCGCTCAATTCGTCCGGAACGTGGTTTATTGAAATTGCGTAGTGAACTGAACCTGTTTGCTAACTTGCGTCCAGCCATTCTTTATCCGCAATTGGCTGATGCTTCAAGTTTAAAGCCTGAAATCGTAGCAGGTCTGGATATTCTGATTGTGCGTGAATTGACCGGTGGTATTTACTTCGGTCAGCCACGCGGTATCCGTGAACTGGAAAATGGCGAGAAACAAGGCTATAACACTGACGTTTATTCAGAATCTGAAATCAAGCGTATCGCCAAAGTCGCTTTTGAAATGGCCAACTTGCGCGGTGGTAAAGTGTGTTCAGTGGATAAAGCCAACGTGCTTGAAGTAACTGAACTGTGGAAACAGACAGTGACTGTGCTGAAAGATGCCGAATACCCTGAAATTAATTTATCGCATATGTATGTCGACAATGCCGCAATGCAACTGGTGCGTGCGCCAAAGCAGTTTGACGTGATTGTCACCTCGAATCTGTTCGGTGATATCCTGTCTGATGAAGCTGCGATGTTGACCGGTTCAATCGGCATGTTGCCATCGGCATCTCTGGATGAAAATGGCAAGGGCATGTATGAGCCTTGTCATGGTTCTGCACCAGATATCGCCGGTCAAAACCTGGCAAATCCATTGGCAACGATTCTTTCGGTGGCGATGATGCTGCGTTATACCTTCCGTGAAGAAGCCGCTGCTAAAGCGATTGAAGATGCAGTAGGTCAGGTCTTGGATCAAGGCTTGCGTACGGCGGATATCATGTCTGAAGGCATGCAAAAAGTCGGTACGGTTGAAATGGGTCAAGCAGTCGTTGCTGCATTGAACTAAGCCTGTTTCGATTCAAAAAAACGCAGCCTTGAGCTGCGTTTTTTTATGATAGAAATTTCAAAGCTTAAACGGCTTAACAGGTTCGGCCTGTGGTGCGTACCGCGGTGGCAATATTATCTTTGAGTAAGAAGGTGATTTTACATTGCAATTTGACGTCATAGCCGCCGGCAGGGCTTACTGACACTGGAATCGGTACAGTGCCTGTCCCTGTGGCAGGAAACTGCGCTACAGGCAAAGGAATGGTAATGGGGCGTTGTACCACATAGCTTAATTGCTTGGCGCTGCGTTCAGGCCCACTGATCTGCTGGTAACCTAAACGTTTTAGATCCAGAGTTTGATCGATCAGTTGGCTGCTTTGCCCAATGAACTGTTGTAAATAGGCATCACGCTGTGCAGTCGTTGAGGAGGTGGTGGTGCATGCACTAAGCAAACCCAAGGCTGTGCAGCATGCTAAAATCAGTGTGAACTTCATGAGTTGTCCTCACACCAAATAAAATGAGTGTAAGCGCATTCCATGCAAAAATACTGTTGTGATTTGATACACGGTAGAAGTTTAGCGTGGTGAGGTTGATCCCTGATTTAAAGATACAGGCTTTGAACTCGATGAGTACAGCTTAGCAAGCTCTACCGGTATAGCGGATGGCTTGAACAATTTCATCTTTTAGGTCAAACCAGATTTGGCATTTCATCTCAATGTTATAACCACCATTTGAGGGCATCGGCATTGGTGCGCCGATTGGAATGCTCTGACTAATATTCGGCGTTCCCATTGGAATATTCATATCCCGAAAAATAGTGTAGCTGAGAAATTCTGTGGTTTGAATCGGTTGCTGGGAGGTCTTGAATCCAATGGCACGAAGATCAAGCTGGCTACGAACCTGTGCGGCAGTTTGACCTACATAAGGTTGTAGAGACTGATGCAGATGCTGATTGCCGCCGGTAGCGCATGCAACGAGAAACAAGCTGGAAAGTAGGGATAAGCATTTCATATTCATTGTTTTTATACATGTTATTTTTAATTCAATGAATAGTCGTGAATTTATAAGGCTGTGTCAAATTATTTTATTGATTGATAAATAATTCAAGTAATAAAAAAGCCACTAAAAGTGGCTTTTGCTTGCGCTAAAACTTAGCGTGCACGATATGTGATACGACCTTTAGTCAAATCATAAGGTGTCATTTCAACCTTCACACTGTCGCCAGTTAAAATACGGATATAGTGTTTACGCATTTTACCAGAGATGTGGGCAATCACTTCGTGACCGTTCTCTAAACGTACACGGAACATAGTATTAGGAAGCGTCTCGGTGACAACGCCTTCGAACTCGATGAGTTCCTCTTTATTGGCCATAGCCTACCTGAATGAATAAATTGGAAAGGCGCAAATTATAGTCAATTTTTTTGCAAAATACAAGACGAAACGGGCGTTAGACTGATCATCTGCCAGTAAAATAGGCGAACTGTCACGATAATTTTTTTAACTAAAAAGACACCTGTTTCTGTTGTCAGTTTGGTCAATCACAGTTAATCTAAAATTAATCTTTTTAAGTATAAATGAAGTACATACAAGGAAGGCTTTTGAGTGAGTCAGCTAACGGATGCATCAGTCGTATTGCGTTTAGGCTATCAGGCGATTCGTCGTGCGGGGTTGCCAACAGAAGAACTTTTGACCAAAGCAGGAGTGGCTTTAAATCAGGTGGAAGCCAATGACCGTACCCCGCTGAGTGCCCAATATGCCTTTTGGGTGGCGGCAGAGGAAGTCAGCAAGGACCCGGACATTGGATTGCATCTGGGTGAGCACCTGCCACTTTATCGTGGTCAGGTCATTGAACACCTGTTTGTTTCATCTGAAAATTTTGGTGAGGGACTGAAACGTGCTTTGGCTTATCAGCGACTGATCAGCGATGCCTTTGCTGCCAAATTGGTGATTGAAGATGACCGCTGCTATTTAACCAATGGTGAACAGCCTTTTGCTGAGAGTCTGGTCAATCGTCATTTTACTGAATGTGCTATGTCAGGTGTACTGCGTTTCTTTAAATTTATTACCGAAGGGCGTTTTGAGCCGATTTATATCGATTTTAATTTTTATAAAGGGGCACCTGATGATGAATACTTCCGGGTTTATGAGTGTCCGGTCAGTCTAGGTCAGAAAGAAACTCGTTTGTATTTCGATCCGACTATCCTGGAATATCCGCTGTGGCAGGCTGAACCTGAGCTGTTGCAGCTGCATGAGCAACTGGCCATTGAAAAGCTACAGGAACTGGCAAGATATGATCTGGTCGGTGAAGTACGTCGTGCAATCGGCTCTACTTTGGAGAGTGGCGAAACCACGCTAGAAACTGTGGCAGCCCAGCTGAACATCACGCCACGCCGTTTGAGAACACAACTGAGTGAGGCACATACCAGCTTTCAGCAGATTCTCTCGGATTATCGCTGTCGTCTGGCCAAGCGTTTGCTGGCGAGTACCAATGAGAGCGTCGAGCGGATTGTCTATCTGACCGGTTTTTCCGAGCCAAGTACCTTCTATCGTGCCTTTAAACGCTGGACCAATGAAACGCCGGTGGAATATCGGAAGCGCAAGCAGCGTTAAAAATCCCTCCTAACCTCTCTTTAAAAAAGGGAGGAATTCCCCTCCTTTTAGGAGGGGTTAGGGGAGGTAAATATTCTAAAAAATTTAAAAACTATTCCGGCATATTCAGCCAGTGCGGACCTAAGGGTAATTCAGGTAATTCAAACTGCACCGGATAATCAGCATGAATAAAATACAAACCATCTGCTGGCGCAGTCACACCAGCAGCTTTACGGTCTTCTGCCGCGAAAATATTATCAATATGATCGGCAGCATACATGCCCTGACCAATTTCCAATAAACATCCCATGATATTGCGCACCATATGGTGCAGAAAGCCATCGGCCTGAATATCCAGTACCAGATACTGACCATGCTGAATCAAGCGGCAATGGCTGACATGACGAACGGGCTGATTGGACTGACAGGCTGCGGCGCGGAAGCTTTCAAAGTTATGCGTGCCTTCAAACTTTTTCGCGGCGTATATCATCTGTTCAACATCAAGCGGTGCATAGACATGGGTGACCTGTTTATGCAGCAATGCCGGGCGCACAGGGTGGTTATAGACCACATATCGGTAGCGGCGCGCCTGTGCCTTAAAACGGGCATGGAAGCTGTGATCCATTTCTTTGATCCACTGAATCGAGATGTCTTTAGGGAGTTGGCTATTGCAGCCCATTAGCCAGCCACGTTCAGAACGCACGGCATCCGTATCAAAATGCGCCACCATATTGGTCGCATGTACCCCGGCATCCGTGCGGCCGGCACCATGCAGGCTAATCGGTTGATCGGCAACTTTGCTCAGGACCTTTTCAATGGTTTCCTGTACGCTTGCAACTCCCGGCTGTTGAGTCTGCCATCCCCGATAATGCATCCCACAAAACTCAATTCCCACCGCAAAACGCTGCATAATGACCTCAAAACCTTATTGATCGTACCAATGACGATGCCATTGCTCTACAGTGTCGTATTGTAAATACATTTTCAGGGCTTTTGCATACAGATCCGCATGTCCATAACTTTCATTCAGCAAAATTTTGCAGTGATTCACCCATTCGGCAATGGCATAGCGCTGATCCGTCGCACCAAAAGGCACTTGGGTGGTTAAGACGCAAATACAGCCCTGCTCATAGAGTTGATCAATGAGCGCAATCATGGCGTCATTGACCGCCAGGTTGCCAGTGCCAAAACCTTGCAGAAATAAAAAATGTGGTGGTCGAGCCAATAGGTTGTTCAGGTTATTCAGCTGCTGGGTCAGATCAACTGGCTGCATCATGATGCTCATGCAGTTGAATTCAGTCGCTTTCGTAATATCTTCAGCTTTGATCTGATAACACGCTTGACTGGTTTGGATTGCAATATTGGCCTCAAGACCGGAAAAGGCATTTAACTCAGTAGTATGCTGTTTCAGTGCAGTTTGCGCATGTAGCAGCTGATGATGGAATGCCAGATAGACCCCAGCGCTACATTCGCTGACGGAATCTAGTGCAAATTTCAGGTTATCTAGGGCATCACTAAATTCACGCTGTTCATTGCCTTGAGCATTCAGCAGCGGATATTGGCTACCGGTCAGTACCACATGCGCCGAGTTTCCAATAAAATGTGCCAGTACTGCACTGGCATAACTCAGCGTATCTGTACCGTGAATAATCACAAAATGCTGGATCTGCCGCGATTGCAATTGCTGAATAAACTGTACCAGTTGCAACCAGTCGGTTGCTGTACAGGCACTACTGTCCTTAATGGCGGGTGCATGATGGCATTCGACGAAATACTGCTCTGCAAGTATCTGTTCGAGCTTTGGAATAAATAAATCAGCAGGCATCGGTGCAAGAGGATCTCCCACGCAGCCGAATGTGCCACCCATATAAATTAATGCAATATTTTTTATCATAAAAAAAGCAGCCAATTATTGACTGCTTTAGTGTAAATCGAAATGCATCAAGATGCGATTTGATTCAGTAATTGCTCTGCGCGTTGCTGTTGTTCAGGAGTATATTCAGCTTCTCGCTCGGCAATGATTTCACGGGCAGCGGCGTAGGCACCGAGTTGAATATATTGCTGGGCAAGATCAAGATTGAGACTTGCTTCATTAACATCCAGTAATTCGGGGAAAGATTGTACGAGTGGATCATGCTGGTCTACGGCTGCCTGAGCTGGCGTAGCAGGGAGATCGAAACTCATCACTGTTGCAGCAGGCGCTTCTGGCGTGGTTTCCAAATGATCTAATTTGAAATCCATGCCTGATAGATTGGTTTGTGGCGCTGATTCTGCCACAGGTGCTGCAGCTGTCAAGCTAGACAGATCAAACTCAGTCGCTGGCACCGCAGTTTTTTCAGCTGCTGGTACAGGTGTGTCAAGTGAGAATGAAAAATTTAGAGGCTTGATTTCCTCAGTCACAGTTGGCGCTGTTTCTACTGGAGCAGGCTGTTCCAAATCCAGTTTAAAGTCTAAGACAGGTGCCGTTTCTGTTACTGCTGTAGTTTGAATATCTGTAGATGTACTCTGAAATTCAAAATTTACAGAAGGAGCAGCAGGTATAGGAGCCTCTTCAGCTTTTGGTGTTTCTACTGGGGTAGTCTTTGGTTCAAAATTAAATTCAAGTGGTTGAATATCTGCTACAGGTTCTGCAATAGGGGCGGGCTTGTTTGATTGAAAGTCCTGCTGCAATTGTTCAAATGCTAGTTCATTTGAAGGGGCCGGTGCAACCAGATCGGCAAAAGCATCTGAAGTTGAAGTAGCTTCCTGCGCAGAAGAAGTTTTAGGCTGGGCACTTGGGAAATCAATGGTATCTTGTACAGCAGATGAAGATTGTTCGAATTCACGCTGTTTTGCTTCAGCTTGCGCCAGAATCTCATCTAAATGCAAAGAACGGATATGGTTGAGCAGCTGTGAAATCGCAAACTCATCTTTTTGTAAGATGTGAATATCCAATAACAGCAGATAGAGTTCATGCTGGGAATTATCCCGATTCAGTGCCTGGTTAATCTGTGCTTCGGCCGCAAAAAAATTACGTTCCTGAATTAGGCCTTCAATTTTCTTGCGTGTTTCTGCCGATAATGGTGTTGCTGATTTTTTTGTGACCCCGACTGGCTCCACTACCTTGGTTCTTTGTGGAGCAGCTTTTGACGCAGAACCAGTTTTTTTCGCTTTTACCGTTTTAGTTTTTGCTTTATCTGATTCTTGAGCATCTTGTCGTTTTTTAAAGACAATTAATACGATGATCAATATCACTAATGGAATCACATAAATCAGCATGTTTTACCCCTTGGGGATAGAGTAGTTTAAGTTCGCCTATCCCAATAAATCGTCATGTGTAACTTTTTAATTAATTGGCTTCTTATCTGCTTGTTGGGCTTTGAGCTGTTGTTGTAGCTGGGCCAGACGCGCATTTAATAACTGAATTCTGTGATCCTTCTGATTGAGTGCCAATTCTAATTCAGTTACGTTTCTCTGTAATTTAACGGTTTTTTCTCGGGCTGTCATAACTTTTAATGACCATTCCTTTGATGTTTGATTGCGTTCTGTGTTCTGGTTTGCAGAAACTTGCCCGGAATCGCGCTGGTTCTCAGCCACTAGGCTCATTTCTGCCTGATTCAAACGGTATTTAGTTTTGCCAGAAGGCTTAGAAGGTCGCTCTGTCTGAGGTGCTGCAGAAACTTTAATGGGCGCAGGTGCAGGATGAGTTGTATTTAAGTTCAATGAAGCACCCTTGCGTAGACGATTGGCATTTCCTCCGATAAAGGCATGCTCATTGTGTTTTTTGATTTGCTGCATGACTTCATTGACCGGACGCTGCTGCTGTTCGGCAATTCGTGCTGCAATCCCCCACAGTGACTCATTGGATTGAACGACATAAGTAGGTTGAGTCTGATTCGGAGTTGCTTTGATTGGTGAAACTTTTGCAGTCACTGGAGCTGGAGTTTTCACCGGATTGGATGATCCAGTTGATTTTCTGGCTTGTTCCTCAGCAAATTTTTTCACCAATGGATCACTGGAGGCGGTTTGATGATCAGAACGGGACTCTACAGCTTTCTGCACATCTACTTTATTTGGTACTGATGCGCTTTGATTTGCTGGCATCGTACTAGCTGGTTTATCTGTAGTCGAGACTGCTGCAGGAGCCGGCGATGCAAGAGTTGCTTGTGAGGTCTTTACTGAATCTGAAAGCGCCGGTGCAGTTTTAACTGGGGCTGGAGTATCGGGTGCAGTTACAGCCTCGCTTTTCAGTACAGGCGTAATCGCTTGAGCCTGAATCGCTGGAGTTGATGCCATTACAGCTGGCGCAAATGCAGTTTTTGGAATAGAAGTGTTCGATAATGTCGGTGGTGCTGTGCGTTGCAATGCCAACGGCTTTTCTAGAGCCGGTGGCTTATTTAAGGCTGTGGAGGCTGCCGTATTGTAATGGCTACTTACGGGTAAGTTGAGTGCAATATCTTTTTCACTGACGACGACAACTGGTGCAAGCGGACGTTCATTCTGTTTGAGACTAGCTTTTAATAAATCAGTTTTAGCTTGTAAGGGCGTACGGATATGTTGCAGACGTGCAGCATTGCCTTCCTTGATTTTGACAATAATATTCAGCTCGCGCTCTGTCATGGGGCGAGAAGAAGTAATAGTAATAACCCCGGTGCCATTATTGCTGCGCCGAGTAAAAAAGTTCAGATGACCAGGTGGCTGATGCGATGCACCTATCGAGAGTAAATCTTCAGGTGAAGCCAGACTGACTTCAATCGGCAAATTGATATCAGACTGCCGAAAAGTCATTTCTGCGTAGAGTAATTCCCCAGGGGCAGACTGAATCTGAACCGGATCTACATTAATCGCATAAATATTTTGTGAAGCGACAATGGCTAAAATGGCAAGCTTTAATTTGTTATATACAGTCATCTTAATCGTGAGCTCAGTCATTATCGCATAGCGAAAATTATAGATTAACGGGATGTTTGTTTTTTGTAAAATACTTACGCAATAGTTACATAAAAAAGCCGATCAATAAAGATCGGCTGTGGGCTTTATATCCAAAGGATATTAGGCATTTTTATAATCAATCAGAATACGCAGCATACGGCGTAACGGCTCGGCAGCGCCCCAAAGCAACTGGTCACCTACAGTGAACGCACCCAGATATTCTTTACCCATATTCAGCTTGCGCAGACGGCCGACTGGAACGCTTAAAGTACCTGTTACAGCAACAGGCGTCAGATCAGTCATGGATGCTTCACGAGTATTTGGAACCACTTTAGACCAGTCATTGGCACGTGCAATGATGTCTTCGATTTCATCCAAAGGTACATCTTTTTTCAATTTCAGGGTTAATGCCTGAGAGTGACAACGCATGGCACCAATACGCACGCAGTGACCATCAATTGGCACGATCTGCTGGTTGCCCAGAATCTTGTTGGTTTCAACCTGACCTTTCCATTCTTCTTTCGACTGGCCGCTTTCCAGTTGCTTGTCGATATAAGGAATGAGTGAACCAGCCAAAGGAACGCCAAAGTTTGCAGACGGGAAGCCTTCACCACGTTGTAATTCAGCAATTCTAGAGTCGATATCCAGAATTGGAGAACGCGGATCATCTAGCAACTCTTTGGTATTGTTATATAAATAACCCATACCATTGATCAGTTCACGCATGTTTTGCGCGCCTGCACCTGAAGCGGCCTGATAGGTCATTGACGTTGCCCATTCCACCAGATTGTTCTGGAACAGACCGCCCAAGCCCATCAGCATCAAGGAAACTGTACAGTTACCACCGACAAAAGTCTTGGTGCCTTTAACCAAACCATCTTTGATCACATGCATGTTGACCGGATCAAGTACGATGATGGCTTCATCATCCATACGTAAGGTTGATGCTGCATCAATCCAGTAACCGTTCCAGCCTTCAGCTTTCAATTTCGGGAAAACTTCAGAGGTATAGTCGCCACCTTGACAGGTAATAATGACATCCATTTGCTTCAGACTGTTAATGTCTGATGCATCCATAAGTGCTGGGGCGGTCTTACCGCCAAATGCCGGCGCTTCACCGCCTGCATTACTGGTAGAGAAATAGAATGGCTCAAAATGAGCAAAATCATTCTCTTCAACCATACGTTGCATAAGGACGGAACCGACCATCCCGCGCCAACCGACCAGACCTACTTTCATGTCACTTTGCCTCGGTGCGTTAAAAAATCAAAAGGGATTCGAGTGTACCAAAAAGGGACCCAACTGCAAGAGCTACACAATCAAAACATCAATATTCTTGAGAGAAATATCTGCTTTATGATACATACAAAATTGATAACGTCATTTTTCTTTTAGAAAAAATAATAACTTAATTAAGAGCGCAGTTTATGATATGGGCTATCCAAATTCTGGCAATCATTGTCATTTGGTTAAGTTTCTGGTCACTGATACCACGCGATGAATGGTGGATTCGGGGTGCGGATTTTCCACGATTACAAATTCTGGTATTGGGCTTTATCGCCTTTATTCTTTTTCTCCTGGTTGATCATCCCTGGAACTGGTTGAATCAGCTGCTTTTTATCGGTCTGATGGCAGCTTTGGCCTATCAGTTGAAAATGGTATTGCCCTATACCTTTATCTGGAAAAAACAGGTCAAGCAGGTCAAGCAGGATCAGCTGGATCCGCAACGTCAGATTTCCCTGGTCGTTTCCAATGTACTTACTACCAATACCAAATATCATTTACTGATCGAGCAGATCCAGATTCATCAGCCAGATCTGGTTTTGACTCTGGAAACCGATCAAAACTGGCAAAATGCACTCTCGGTGATTGAAGCTGATTATCCTTATCGCGTGCCTGTGCCTTTGGATAATCTGTATGGCATGCATCTATATAGCAAGCTCGAACTGAGTGAAACTGAGGTTAAATTTATTCTGAGTGATGAAATTCCCTCCATTCATACCACGGTGATTTTACGCTCAGGACAACCGGTACAGCTCTACTGTCTGCATCCCAAACCACCCAGTCCGACCGAGGCCAAGGATTCTACCTTGCGTGATGCTGAACTGCTGATTGTCGGTGATCAGATTAAAGATCTGGATGAAAGCTGTATCGTCATGGGCGATCTGAATGACGTGGCCTGGTCACGTACCACACGCCTGTTTCAACGCATTAGTGGGCTGCTGGATCCGCGGGTAGGACGTCATTATGTGAATACTTTTCACGCAGATTATCCTTTTTTCCGCTGGTCGCTGGATCACGTCTTTCATAGTACCGATTTTGCCTTGGTACACATGGAGCGTTTACCGCATGTAGGTTCTGACCATTTTCCGGTCTTTCTGGTTTTACAAACCGGTCGGGTATTCGAGCATATTCAGGAAGAATTAGAACAAACTGATAAAGATGAGCAGGAAGCACAAAAAGCCATTGAAGAGGGCATTCAGAAAGCAGAGAAAGAGGAAAAAATAGTCACTGATGAAGTTGCCCTGGCTTATAAAGAAAGGGGCAAAATCTCATAGGTTTTTAGAAGAAAAGTGTACGATATTGCTTACAACAGTTTACGCTTCTTGCGAATGGGCAGGGGTTGGGAATCTGGGTATTCTAGGTTTATCAGCACAGGGAGTCGAGAAAGGATATTCTCATAAGGAAGACGAAGCTGAATGAAAACATCATGGATATGATGCTGAAAGGGACATCACAAAAAAGTAGAACGAATTATAATATGTGAAAGCACAACCTCATTAACCCGAGTTTTACAGGATGTAGAGCTCGGGTTAAATTATTTCAATTACTTAAACATGATTTTAAGCTATAGCCCTTCAAATTCCGTGATCAAATTGATTTAGTAAATTGATTTATAACCTTCAGGGCGAGTCTTAAAACGGCGGTGGAACCACATATATTGGGTCGGTGCAATGCGTAACTGCTGCTCGATTACCAGATTCACGCGGGTGGCATCTTCGACTTCATTTTCACCAGGAAAATTTTCCAGTGCTGGTTCAATCAGCACATGGTAGCGCGGATTATTAATATCGCCATGACGGTAGAAATATAAAGGAATTGCAGCCGCTTTGGTCATTTTTAGTAAACGACGATGTGCGGTTACAGTCGCCGCAGGCACACCAAAAAATGGTGCCATCACGCCTTGTTTTAAACCATAATCCTGATCCGGACTGTACCAGATTGCATGGCCATTTTTTAGATTGCGTACCAAGCCACGCATATCATCATGATCAATCTGGTTGGCATAAATTGTGGCACGACAACGGTAAATCAGCATGTCCAAAAGCGGATTATTCTGCGGACGATACACCACATCCGGGTCAAAATACTGTGCGCACAGGTAGCCACCTGCATCCAGCAAGGTTGAATGCGTGCCTAATAAAAGCATACCTTGGCCTGCGGCTTGTGCCTTTTGAATATGTTCCAGCCCTTCAATACTGACGCGACCCTGAAACCATTTCGGACTGTACCAGGCATTTAGCGTCTCAAACACACCCAGCATTTGATCGATAAATACCTGACGGGCATTGTCCTGTACCTGCTTTTCAGACCATTCGGGAAAGCAGACTTCCAGATTACGCAGCGTGGTTTCACGGCGTGATTTCAAGTATTTAAAAGAAAGCTGGCCCAGCAGGGACGCCAGACGATGCTGAATGGCCCAAGGTAAGATCGCCAGAATCATCAGGAAAATAATGCCCAGCCAGTTGCCCCAGTATTGAGGTAACAGGAATGACCATTGAAATTCACCGGGTTGATATGCAGGCTGAGTACTCATAAAACAATATAGGGCCAAAAGATTAAGTGCAGTCTAACAGAGAAGATTATTGAAATAAAAAAGCATCTGTACGAATACAGATGCTTGAGTAAAAGCTCGGGGAATATTTAGCCGTTACTTAGGTTGTCCAGTTCTTCCCAGCGCTCTAATTTTTCCAGTAACAGCTCATCAATTTCAGATAAACGGTTAGAAAGTTTTAGTGCTTTATCGGAATCAGTCACAAATAAAGAACCATCAGCCAGTTGTGCATTGATCTCGGCCTGCTCTTTTTCCAGCGCTTCCATCTCAGCTGGAAGTTGCTCGAGTGCGCGCTGGTCTTTATAACTGAGTTTAACTTTTTTGGCAGCGACCGGCGCAGTCTCGGCTTCTGCTTTGGCCATGGCTTTTTTCACGGCACTTTTTTGGTCAACCACGGTTTGATCCGGACGTTGTTCAAGATAATCCTGATAACCGCCAACATATTCGTCAATATTGCCCTTACCATCAAAGACCCAAGTGGATGTTACCACGTTGTCCATAAAGGCACGGTCATGCGAGATCAACAGTAGGGTGCCTTTGTAGCCACCCAGCATCTCTTCCAGTAACTCTAAAGTCACCATATCCAGGTCGTTGGTTGGCTCATCCATCACAATCAGGTTCGATGGTTTCAGCAACAGTTTCGCTAGCAGGATACGGTTGCGCTCACCACCTGACAAAGCTTTGACTGGTGTACGGGCACGTTCTGGCGAAAACAGGAAATCTTGTAAATAACTATAGATATGACGACGGTTACCATTCACATCCACGTGGTCAGAACCTTCTGATACGTTATCTTTGACTGATTTTTCCAGATCCAACGCATTACGTAACTGGTCAAAATAGGCCACTTCAAGCTGCGTACCGGTCTTCACCGTACCGCCATGTTCTAGCTCGCCCAGAATGGCTTTAATGAGTGTAGTTTTACCGACACCGTTATCACCGACCAGACCGATACGGTCGCCACGGAGTACAAGTGCAGAGAAATTATTGATGATCGGTGCATTTTCACCGAATTTCACACTCAGGTTCTCAATTTCAAACACCAGTTTGCCTGAACGGTTGGCATCCTGAGTTGCCATCGTCACTTTACCTTGTTGCGAACGACGTGCTCTAGATTCTTCACGCAATGCTTTCAGGGCACGGACACGGCCTTCGTTGCGGGTACGACGGGCTTTAATCCCTTGACGGATCCAGACTTCTTCTTCAGCCAGCTTTTTATCGAAGAGCGCATTTTGCTTTTCTTCAGCTTCCATCTGCTGGGCTTTCAGGTCTAGATAACGTGAATAGTTACCTTCATAGCTACGTAGTTGACCACGATCCAGCTCGACAATACGGGTGGCAATGCTATCGACAAAGGCACGGTCATGCGAAATGAACAGCAGGGTCAAATTGTTTTGATCGAGCAGGAATTTTTCCAGCCATTCGATACTTTCAACGTCTAAATGGTTCGTCGGTTCGTCCAGTAACAGCACATCGGGTTGGGTAAGTAAAGCACGTGCCAGTAGTACACGACGCTTACGACCACCAGATAAATCGGCAAGATCTGCATCCGGGTCCAGGCCCATTTTGCTTAAAATCGAATTGACTTTGGTTTCCAGCGCCCAGCCATCCAGCTGATCCATTTTGTGTTGCAGGTTGCCCATACGATCACAGGCGTCCATGTCACCGAGTACACAAGCTTCACTGGCAGCATGATAAGCACGCAGAACTTCTGACGCTTCACCAGCGCCATCTGCCACGATATCAGCCACTTTACCTGAATCCATCGGTACATCTTGCGCCAGCATGGAAATAGTAATGCCGTTTTGTAATGAAACTTCGCCGTTGTCAGGCAGTAAACTTCCTTCAATCAGCTTAAGTAAGGTAGACTTACCCTCACCATTACGGCCAATCAAACACACTCGTTCGCCGCGTTCCAAGTTAAAATTCGCGCCGTCGAGCAGGGCGGGTCCACCAAACGCAAGTTGGACATCCCTAAGGGTAATATAGGCCATAATGTTTCCTGAAATCCCCAATGAGGACTTTAAATGACTAAACAACAAAATCTAAATGATCAGGCGTCATTTTCCGCACCCATTGAAGATTTGCAAGTGCGAATTGCATTTTTAGACGATTTAGTTGAACAGTTGAATGATCAGGTGGCTAAACAGACCCTGGAAATTGCTGATCTGAAAAAGCAAATGACGCTGTTATATCAACGTGTTGAGTCCTCCGACCTGTCTGAAGGCATTGCAGAATTTGATCCGGTTGCAGATCGCCCACCACATTATTAATTTGCAACCAATGATTTAATCAACAATGACCCTTAGGTAATCTAAGGGTTTTTTATTGAAAAATAAAAATGAACCAATCTATAAGGTGATAAAAAGAGAAATATTTTTGTTTTGAATGGGCTTTTAAATTGCCTTAAACACGCATATAAAAGTAATAAAGCGCAACGCGATGATCAAGTTCAAAAGAGTTTTCCTGCTGAAAACAAATATTCGCGCTCGTAAACAGATTTCTTGCAGGTATTTCATAAAATGCAGTTTGGATCTCTGCCGAAACAGGCCTGCACCCATTCAACCGTAAAATTATTTGACCTTTCACTCACTTCCTACTCTAATACCGGCTCTCAGGTACATTCCGGAATTGCGTCCCATGCACCCAAAAGTTGTTCTACTCGACCTCGAAAATAATTTCCCTACAGCCAAGTTAATGCGTGAGATTGTGGCGCATTATTCGACTTTATATCTGTTTAGCTGTGCTGGAAAATTTGAATTCTCTTTAGAGGATTTAACCGAGTTTGCCGGCTGGATTAGCAGTGGTCAGGTGGTGGTACTGGATACGCCTGAATCGCCACAAAAAGAATATGAATATGCGGTTATTGTCGGTCAGCTTATGGCGCTACTGGAGCCGGAAACCGAGGTTGAATTGATCTCGGCGATGGACACCTGCGAGATGTTGCAGCAGATGCTGCAGGCTTCTGATATTCCGTGTCACCTGATTCAGATTCAGCCTGATGAGACACACATTCCAACAGATCAACCTAAAAATCATCTTCCGAGTCTGGATACCATCAAGAACAAACCTGCCTTGCAACTGGTGAAAAAATACTGTGATGCGTTAGGGAAAATGAGCGGCAAACCGAATACGGTGGAAACCCTAAAAAACTCAGTGGCGAATATTCTGCAAGTGATGCCGGTAAAAGCTCAGCATGTGGTCGGCATGTTGATTAACCTGAAAATCGTCAAACGCTATGATGAGCAAATCAGCTTCCGCAAAAAAGTTTTGAAACAATGGCTGCAACTCAATCTGGATGAACAAAGCCCGGTTGAAAATCCAAAACTGGATCAGGTCATTTCCCAACTGAAGGCAGAAGAAGCTCCAGTTGAATCTGAAATACTCAAGTCACCAATCCAGTCGGCACAGCAAGACCTGTTCAAGAACTTTGGCCGGATCGATCCGGTACAACTGGAAGTGGCGCGTAAACTGCGTGAATTGCAGGGCGATAAACCCAAAGACATTTATGAGCTGCGTGATTTACTGGAACAGTTATTTCCAAAATCGGACATCCGCTTGCTGCTGAAGGAGTTGATCGAGAAAGGTTATATTTACTGGAATGGTCACGAAATTTTATATAGTCATGAAATGTTCCTGAATTAATTTTATCGTGCAAACTTGCGTTTTATATTGTGCTTATGCAACTCTAATAATAGAACATAAAGGTTGAACTATGGAAAACACTGGAATCTGGGTGACGGTGGTCATCATCATTTTCGTCATAGGGTCGATTTTCGGGTTGCGCGTGAGCCCCCGAGAAAAAGCCTTGGGCCTGATGCGTGATAAAGCCCGTAAAATGGGTTTGCATCCACGTCTGGTGGTGGCACCGGACTGGACCAAAATCCCGAAGGCGACTGAAAGTCGTGCCAGTATGGTCGCATACTACAGTGTGCTGATGCCAGATGCACGTTTGCCCTTGATGCGCGCCCGTGTTGTCGATAATAAACTCGAAATCGTGCAGGGTGATGAGAAATTTAAAGATTTTCCCATTGCATTAAAAGGCATTTATGCTATTGATATGCAGGCCAACTGTGTCGGCGTGTATTGGGATGAAGAAGCTGATTTAAGAGCGACTCAACTCGACGACATCAAAGCGCTGTTACACGCTTTGGCTGAACTTTAATTTAGAAATAAACAGGATTAACGGTTAATTATGGCGAACGCTCCTCGGTCCACATCAAAAAGCAGCACAGCGAAGTCTCCCGACGCTGGAAGCAAGCGTGCCCTAGTGATTGTGGAGTCGCCTGCAAAAGCGAAAACAATCAATAAGTACCTTGGTCCGAACTACATCGTAAAATCATCAGTGGGTCATGTGCGTGACTTGCCGACAGGCGGTTCTGCAAAATCGACAGAGAAAAAACCGGCGACACGTACCAAACTGACGGATGCAGAAAAAGCTGAAAAATCACAGAATGCGTTGATTAACCGCATGGGTGTCGATCCGGAACATGACTGGAAAGCCAAATACGAAGTCCTTCCTGGCAAAGAACATGTGGTTGCCGAACTGAAAAAACTGGCATCGCAAGTCGATGAAGTCTATCTGGCAACGGATATGGACAGGGAAGGAGAGGCGATTGCCTGGCATTTAAAAGAAGTCATCGGCGGTGATGATTCGCGTTATCAGCGTGTGGTCTTTAACGAAATTACCAAAAACGCGATTCAGGATGCCTTTAAGCATCCGTCACGTCTGGATACCAATAAAGTCAATGCGCAGCAGGCACGCCGTTTCCTGGATCGTGTCGTGGGCTTTATGATTTCGCCATTGCTTTGGGAAAAGATTGCCCGTGGTCTTTCGGCCGGTCGCGTACAGTCGGTTGCGGTGAAGCTGGTGGTCGAGCGTGAACGCGAAATTCGTGCTTTTATTCCTGAAGAATACTGGCAGGTGTTTGCCAATACCAAATCGAAAAAAGATGATATTCGTCTCGAAGCGGTCAAGCAAAATGGCAAGACGCTCAAGCTACGCAATAAAGACGAAACTGATACCTTATTAAACCTGATCAAAGATGCGGATTATACGGTTTCTGCACGTGAAGATAAGCCAACCAAGGTTAATCCAAGTGCGCCGTATATCACGTCAACGCTACAACAGGCAGCCAGTACCCGTCTCGGTTTTTCTGTGAAGAAAACCATGATGCTGGCGCAGCGCCTGTATGAAGCCGGTTTCATTACCTATATGCGTACCGACTCGACATTCTTGAGCGATGATGCGGTGAATATGGTGCGTGGCCATATCGAATCCGAATTTGGCGAGAAGTATTTGCCTGCCAAGCCGAACCGTTATGGTAATAAAGCCGGTGCGCAAGAAGCGCATGAAGCCATTCGTCCATCTATGGTTGGCTTAAAAGGCGATAGTCTGGTGGGTGTTGAGCGTGATGCACAGCGTCTCTATGACTTGATCTGGCGCCAGTTTGTTGCCTGTCAGATGACTCCGGCGGAATACCTGTCGTCTACCATTTTAGTGGATGCCAATGGTGTAGAGCTGAAAGCCAAAGGCCGTACCTTGGTCTTTGATGGCTTTACCCGCGTGCGTGGTGTCAATAAAGCAGATGACGATATTTTATTGCCTGCGGTCAAAGTCGGTGAAGTCCTTAAACTTGAGAAACTTGATCCATCTCAACATTTCACTAAACCACCAGCACGTTTTACCGAAGCCTCACTGGTCAAAGAACTCGAGAAAAAAGGCATTGGCCGTCCATCGACCTATGCAGCGATTATTTCGACGATTCAGGATCGTGGTTATGTGAAACTGGATAACCGTCGTCTCTATGCCGAGAAGATGGGTGAGATCGTTACCGATCGTCTGGATGAAAATTTTAGTAATCTGATGAACTATGCCTTTACCGCAGATCTTGAAGGTCAGCTGGATAAAGTAGCAGATGGTGAGCGTAACTGGAAAGAGCTATTAGACAGCTTCTATGGCGATTTTAAACAACGTTTGACTACAGCGCAGGGTGAAAACGGAATGCGCCGTAATCAGCCTGTAGAAGTGGATGCGGTACACTGTAAAGAATGTGACCGTCCGATGCAGATCCGTACCGGAACCACAGGTGTATTCTTGGGTTGTTCAGGCTATAACTTGCCGCCGAAAGAGCGTTGTAAGGGAACCTTGAACCTGACACCAGTTGAGTCTCTGGCTGCATTGTCTGATGATGAGGCTGCGGAAACTGCTGACCTGATGTCGAAGAAGCGTTGTCCGATCTGTGAAACTGCCATGGACAGCTATGTGATTGATGGCGGTCGTAAACTGCATATCTGTGGGAATAACCCGGACTGTAGTGGTTTTGAACTTGAAGAAGGCGAGTTCAAAATTAAAGGCTATGATGGCCCAAGCATTCCATGCGACAAGTGTGATGGCGAAATGCAGCTGAAGACAGGCCGTTTTGGTCCTTACTTTGCCTGTACCAGCTGTGACAATACCCGTAAAGTCTTAAAGAGCGGTCAGCCTGCACCTCCACGTGTGGATCCGATCAAGATGGAACATTTACGTTCTGCCAAGCATGACGATTTCTTTGTACTGCGTGACGGTGCAGCCGGTTTATTCCTGGCGGCGAGCAAGTTCCCGAAAGTGCGTGAAACCCGTGCACCGAAAGTGGCCGAGATTCGTTCTGTTGCTGATCAGCTTGATCCAAAGTATCAGTTTATCTTGCAGGCACCCGATGTAGACCCGGAAGGGAATCCGACTCTGGTAAAATTTAGCCGTAAGAACCAGTCACAATATATTGGTTCGGAAACTGCAGAAGGCAAGCAAACCAAATGGTCTCTGGTTTACCAGGACGGAAAATGGGTTGAAGCCTAAATTCTAAGATTCAAAAAATGCTGACGAAAGTCGGCATTTTTTATGTCAGAATCATTTATACAAAAAATTAAAAATAATATTTTGGGGTGGATGTGGATATTCAGACAAAAAAGTTCGCTGTATTAATCGATGCGGATAATTCTTCTATCAACGCGATTTCATCAGTGTTGGAAGAAGTTGCGAAATATGGCATTGCCAGTGTCAAACGTGTGTATGGGGACTGGAGCAGCGAAACTTTAAAGAAATGGCGAGATGTACTCCTTCCTCATGCCATCACTCCGGTACAACAATTCGCTTATACCAAGGGTAAAGATGCGACGGATATGATCCTGATCATTGATGCTATGGATTTACTTTATGCAGGTGCATTAGATGGATTTTGTATCGTATCCAGCGATAGCGATTTCACGCCCTTAGCTTCACGTATTCGTGAAAATGGTCTAACAGTGTATGGCTTTGGCAAAAAAGCTACGCCTGAAGCATTTAAGAAAGCCTGTGACAAGTTCATTTATATCGAAAACTTACTTGTAGATAGTGAAATTAAAAATAATGAGGATGGTGAAGAAACAGGATCAATAGATAAAAAAGTTTCGGAGATTATCAAGACTAATGGACAAAAAACTATATCTACGCAAAAGGAAATTCAGTTACCTGAAGGGATGGATCGAGCTACGCTTAACTTAATTTATAAAGCTGTAAAAGATAATGCCGATGATAATGGATGGGCGAATTTAGGGATGGTCGGGCAGTATATCAGTGCAGTAAAGCCTGATTTTGACTCTCGTAACTATGGTAGAGCCAAATTGTCAGGATTAATAAAAACTTTAAATTTATTTGAAACAAAAATAGAAATGAGTCAGATGTATTTAAGAAAAATGAAAAAGCAGAGTGTGTAATCGATATGTGGAAAAAGATTCGGATTCTGATTTTATTAATCATCTTATTGATTGTCGCGGTCAATGCCTATCGTGATCAAAACCAGAACTGGTCAAAGCCGATTATTGTGTTGCTGCATCCGATTAATGCCGATGGATTACCGACCACACAGCAATATATCCAGCAACTGTCAGCTCAGGACCTGAATGGAGCACGGGAATATCTGGAAAAAGCAGCTCAGCAGTATCGTGGACAGCCGACTTATTTTTATTTTAATTTAGGCCGTGAGCTTCAAGTTCTACCACCCAAAGTCCCTGAGCAAGACTCGCTCATCGATACAGTTTTATGGAGTTTAAAATTCCGGTTCTATGCTTGGAAACAGCGACAGAGTTCAGACCCTTCAGCCAATGTGACTTTATTTTTAAATTACTATGATCCTGCGCAGACCAAGCAATTAAAGCATTCAACCGCCTTGCAAAAAGGCCGGATTGGTTCGGTGAATCTATTTGCATCCAAGCAACAGACTGAACAGAATAAAATTGTATTGGTGCATGAATTACTGCATGCCTTTGGCGCCTCGGATAAATATGATTTAGCGACAGGCCAACCGATTTATCCGCTGGGTTATGCATTTCCAGATCAGCAACCCTTATTTCCGCAAGCCAAGGCGGAGCTGATGGCAGGACATATTCCACTGTCTCAAACCACCAGTAAAATGCCAGAATCTTTAAATCAAACCTTGATTAATGAGATAACTGCAATTGAACTGGGCTGGAAATAAAGACTTGTGGATAGTGCTGGATTTATCCACAATTTAGACTTCATTTGTGGATAAAAGATCACACCATGCCGCTCACCTTTGTGCTTGCTCCTGACTCGTTTAAAGAAAGTATGTCTGCTGCACAGGCTTGTCAGGCCATGCAACGCGGTATCCAGAACGTCATTCCGGATGCCCACATCATTCATGTGCCAATGGCCGATGGTGGTGAAGGCACGGTCGATGCATTGATTTCAAGTTTAAAGGGGCAAAGTATTGCATGTGAAGTGACCGGACCACTGCCTGAGCAACGTATTCAGACCTATTGGGGTTTGATTGATGCAGGTCAAACTGCTGTGATTGAAATGGCCAAGGCCAATGGCATTCATTTATTGAAACCTTCACAGCGTAACCCGATGCTTACTTCGACCTATGGTACAGGAGAAATGATCAAACAAGCATTGGATTTGGATGTGAAAAAAATCATCATTGGGCTCGGTGGCAGTATTACCAATGATGCAGGTGCTGGTATGGCGCAAGCACTGGGTGTGCGGTTTCTAAATTATAAGAGTGAGTCAATTCAGGTCTGTGGTGGAAACTTAGATCTGGTCAAATCAATGGATTTATCCGAACTTGATCCACGTTTAGCAGATACTGAAATAATCATTGCATCGGATGTCAACAATCCACTGTGTGGACCAAATGGTGCATCGATAATCTTTGGACCACAAAAAGGTGCAACGCCTGAAATGGTCAAGCAGTTGGATCAAAACCTCTGTCATTTCGCCGATGTGGTTGCTCAGCAGATTGGCTGTGATTATCGTCATGTGGCAGGTGCGGGCGCTGCCGGTGGATTGGGTTTTGGTTTAATAGCATTCACTGCTGCTTCCATTCGATCAGGTGTAGAGCTGATGATTGAACAGGTTCAACTCAACGAGAAAATAGCGCAAGCAGATCATGTGTTTACCGGGGAAGGTAAAATTGATTTTCAAACCAAATTTGGCAAAACGCCATTTGGTGTGGCGCAGGTTGCAAAACACTTCAATAAACCGGTAATCGCTTTTGCGGGTCTAATCGGTGAAGGAATTGAGGATCTGTTTGAGTCAGGATTTAGCCAGATTATTGGTATTAATCCACCAGATTGTCCTTTAGAAGAAGCCTTAAAAAATGCAGAAATGAACTTGGAGAAAGCTGTCGCAGAGATAGTCAAAAATCTTTTGACAGAGTGAAAGTATTTCTCTCTCTCCTGCAATCTAGCACGCTTCATTATCAGGTAATAAATCAAGAAATAAAATTGGAGACAGTGTCAGGGCAACTGAAAAGCCATAATTCTGGAAGCGATCTGTTAAACTACATACATCCACAAAATGATAAGTGAAAATGAGTTTAGCCACCCTGATTGATGAATTAAATCCCCAACAAAAGCAAGCAGCGACTACAGAAGCAAAACACAGTTTGGTGCTGGCCGGGGCAGGTTGTGGCAAAACCAAAACCATCGTGGCACGCGCAGCTTACTTGATTGAACAGGGCGTGCCTGCCAACCAGATTCAAATTCTGACCTTTACCCGCCGGGCAGCCAGTGAAATTGTGGCGCGTGTCGAACTGGCACTCGGTGGACAAGCCAAGGGGCTGCGAGCCTCGACCTTTCATACCTTCTGTATGTATCTGCTGCGCCGTATTCCGAAAGCTTTTGGCCTTGAACAGTTTTCGATTATTGATCGTGATGACCAGCTGATGATGTTTCGCCTGATTCGCGGTCGTGATGACAAGAAAAACCCCAATCATTTACCTAAGCCTCAGGAACTATGTGACCTGTATTCTTTTGCACGGAATACCCGGCAAAAACTTAGTCTGGCACTGGAAAAACAGATGCCGGAATATCTGGCTCTCAAAGACCAGATTGCCGAAATCATGAAAGAATATGAGACACGTAAGCAAGCGCGAAGTTTTCTGGATTATGACGATATTCTGGCGGTAGTAGCTACGGCGTTGGCACAGTCCGAAGGTCTGGTCGACTATGTCGCTTCAATCTGTCGGCATATGCTGGTCGATGAAATGCAGGATACCAATCCATTGCAATGGGCTTTGCTGGAGCCACTGAAAGACCGGATCAGCCTGTTCTGTGTCGGTGATGATGCGCAGTCGATTTATGGCTTTCGTGGTGCAGACTTTGAAAATATTCACCATTTCAAAGAACGTGTGCCAGATGCGCAAATTTTTAAATTAGAAAAAAACTACCGTTCGACCCAGGAAATTCTGGATCTGTCCAACTGGCTGCTCGATCAGTCTGAAATCAAATATGACAAACGTCTGGAAGCGTATCGTGGAGAAGGTGTAAAGCCGCGTATGCATATCTTCCCGAATGAGTTTGATGAAGCCAAATGGATTGCGATTGATATTAAAGAACGCCATTATCTGCAAGGCGGCAAATGGGGCGAGCATATGGTGCTGGTTCGTTCCAGCTTTGCCGCGCGGCACATTGAAGCGGCCTGTATTGCAGCCAATGTACCTTATCGCTTTATTGGTGGTATGAAGCTGCTGGAAACGGCGCATGTCAAAGATTTGCTCAGCATGCTGCGGGTGGTCGCTAATCCATTGGATGATATTGCGTGGATGCGTTTCTTAACCCTGTGGAATGGTGTGGGTGATGTGGGTGCCAGCAAGCTATCGCAGCAGTTATTGGCTGAACCGGAAATGGATCAGATTGCAAAGAAATTAGAACAGTTTGGCAAGATACCGCTAGAAACCATTCTGATCATGCAGCAGATGAATGTGCTCAAAGGCGAAGTGCAAGCCTGTGTCGGTCTGGCGATTCAGGCGATTGAATCTCAATTGGCAGAAAACTATAAAAAGGATTGGCCACGTCGCCAAAGTGATTTTGAACTGGTCAAACAGCTGGCGTCCAAGCATTCACAGCTGAGTGAATTTTTAGAGGAATATGTACTGGATCCGGTGTCAATCTCGGAAATCGAGCGCCAGTCGGATCATGATGTGGTGACCTTAATCACCATTCACTCGGCCAAAGGCACCGAGCAAAATGTCTGTTATGTAGCCAATGTGACGCCGGGGAATTATCCGCATGCGCGTGCTCAAGGTGATTTTGATGATGTCGAAGAAGAACGTCGTGTGCTGTATGTGGCGTTGACCCGGGCAAAAAATGAATTAATTCTGACCAAACAGAACCTGAATCATTGGGCGCGGGAAACGGTCGATGAGCAGGGGCGTAAAGTCGAAAGTTATTTCCTGAATGATCTCACCCGGCATTTATGCACCACGGAAACCCATTACAAAACCCGGCAGCAAACTGTAAAAAGTGCCTTGATTGAACGCAAGTCGATTAATTTAGATTTTGGGATTGATCTCGATTAAACTATAGCAAAGTTGTTTCATGCAAAAAGTAGAGTAGGCGCGTGCTTTTTGATATTTTTTGCCTATCTTCTTAAGGTTGTAAGATGAAAATTTTAGTTCGTAATTTAGAACGTACGGTCACAGAAGCCGAATTACTGAAACTGTTCCAGGAATATGGCACAGTGGAGACCTGTACTTTGGTGCTTGATGCAGCAACAGGCAAATCAAAAGGTTTTGCTTTTGTAGAAATGCCACATGGCCGTGAAGCAGTCAAAGCCATTAAAGGCCTGAACACTTTACGCCTACACGGACATGGCATCCGCGTGAAAGCCGCAGAAGACAAGCCTCAGGCTTAAACTCAAAAAAGGAGCACTTGATAGGCTCCTTTTTTTATGGCTACAATTTAGTATCGCCGTACTTAATTAGTGAGCTCAATGCTCTGAATTTCAGTGCTGGATGGATTCAGTCTAAACATCTTTTGATTGCGAAATGTAGGCGAACCTTTTACTTTATAAAAGCCAAAATTTGTTTTAAACCTTAGGAAATCTCGATGACCCGTGTTGCTCGCTATCATGCGGACCGTACCAATCAAAAACTGTATTTCGCCCGTCTATCCTGCCAGCAAGCAGAGCAAACCGAACATGTACAACAGGCTCAGGCACAACGTGAAGCAACTGTGTTTCATTTGCATGGTGCTTTGTTAGCATTTTTACAGGAACTGGTGCGTTACTATCGCCTGAATGATCCTCATCCGACGCTAAAATCGATCGAAGAACTGATGGCGGCCAAAGGCCAGATTTCGCCGGAAGTGGCGGTGCTGCAACATTTATCCAAGAGCGGTTTCATTGCTGAACTGAAACGTGCTTACCGTCTGTGCCAGTATGCGCCCGAACCAAGTACCCCAGAACCTGAAGACGAAACTTCCTCAAATCTCATCATTAAAGTCACACAGTCTCCACAAGCATGGTTACCTGATACTGCTATATTGAGAGAGTGGCATCGTGACCTGACTCAATTAATTGATGGTTTTCGTAATGAGATGATTGAATTTTAATCGGATCGGCTGTACTTGAAAATGCAATTTTTAACCCTATATCAATTACTCTAATGATGCAAAGTGCACCCGGCGCTTTGCCACCATGTTGAACATGGAGGATATATGTCTATAGAACAGTTGAAAGATTTATTTGGTAATCAAGACGCGATTTTAGAACTCGTTCAACTTGAAGGTGGCGCGTTGGCTCTACGCAATGCAGGCTCACATAAACAGCCTTTGGTCATGATTCAATTTAATGATGAGGTGAAAGCTTTACTTGGAGAGCAGACGCCCGTGATTGCGCAACAGATGATTCAGGCAGCACTCTATGGTTTGCTGGAACAGCAGGTCAATGAGTGGCAGGCTGAAGTTGTGGATGAAGAACCAAAGTATATGAGTTAATCGTTGAAATTTATTTAGAAAGCACACTATCGGTGTGCTTTTTGAGTTTTATAGGTTATTAAATTAGGCAGATTTTAAGTACCATAAAAACGTTCATTTGAAATGAAGATGAAAAATCAGTATTTTAAAATTTAAGTCGTGAGCAGTCTGAAGCCAGTGTGTTAATAAAATCTTTGGCTCAGAGATATATTGATGTCCATAAAAAAAGTTGCCAGATCCAGCAACTTTTTTATTTGGTGTTGATTAAAAGAAAAACTTTAATGAGAAGGCGTATGCTGATGCGCGATCTCAATCTGGTTCAAAATATGATTGCTCATATTTTTTGCCATTTCTTCTTTGGCATAATAAACCGCACCGACATTATCCCGACGAATGGCTTCAGCTTCTTCCTTGCTTTCCGCACAGACCAGTACCTGAATTTGTGGATTCAAGGTCTTGGCAATATCGACGATTTTATGAATATCGATGATATCCATAGGGGAGATGACCAGTAAGCGCGCATGCTGAATATGTGCCTGAATCAGGACCCCGGCTTCAGTGGCTGCACCAGAAACCGCAGCAATGCCTTTTTCTCGTAGGTTTTCGACGATGTCACGGTTTTCTTCGGCAATGACCACCTTGATGTTTTCTTCCATCAATGAGCGGGTAATGCGACGCCCGACCTCACCATGACCAATAATGACCACCTGATCGCGCAGGTAATCCTGTGAGACTTCATCGGGTAACATCGCCAGAGGGTCACCACTGCGCTCCAGTAAGCGGGCCAGGGTCGAGCGTTCCCGAATCCATTTCTGTACCGGCTCAATCGCGGAAAAGATAAAGGAGTTAAGCGTAATCGAAATCAAGGCACCTGCCAGAATCAGGTTTTGACCTTCCAGCGAAAGCAGGTTGAGCGAAACACCGAGTGCAGCCAAAATAAAGGAGAACTCACCAATCTGTGCCAGAGAAGCACCGACGGTCAAGGCGGTATTGATCGGATAACGGAAGAACAGCACCAATGCCATAGCCGCAATAGTCTTACCAATCATGATAATCCCGACCACGGCCAGCACATGTAGAGGCTGTTCCAGCAAAATGCGCGGATCAAACAGCATGCCGACTGAGACAAAGAATAAAATTGAGAAAATTTCACGCAGTGGCAAGGTTTCTTCTTCGGCACGATGACTGAAATCAGATTCTTTCACCACCATCCCGGCAAAGAAAGCACCCAGTGCCATCGACACGCCAAAGATCTTATAGGCACCAAAGGCAATCGAGACGGCAGCAGCCACCACTGTTAAGGTAAACAGCTCACGTGAACCCAGACGTGCCACCACCTGTATGATCATCGGAATCAAGCGTTTACCAATAATCAGCATGAAGGCAATAAAGCCTGCGACTTTAAGTAAGGTAATCCCTAAGGTAAGCCAGATATTCTCATCGCTTGCGCCTTCCAGCGCCTGCCCACCTAAAAGTACCGCAGTGGCAGGTAACAGTACCAGCGCCAAGACCATAACCAGATCTTCGACCAGCAACCAGCCAACAGCAATCCGGCCATTGATCGAATCGAGCAGGCCACGATCACCGAGTGCTTTGAGTAGAACCACAGTACTGGCACAGGACAGGCTTAGGCCAAAGACCAGCGCTGAGCCAAAGCTCCAGCCCCACAGCATCGAAACTCCGACCCCGAGCAAGGTGGCAACTGCAATCTGTAAAATCGCACCAGGCAGGGCAATCCGGCGGACCTGCATCAGATCGTTCAGGGAAAAATGCATCCCGACACCAAACATCAGGAACATGACGCCAAGTTCTGCCAGCTGGTTGGCCAGATGAATATCACCGACCACACCGGGTGTATGGGGACTAATCAGAATGCCGGCAATGAGATAGCCGATCAAAGGGGGAAGACGCAGCCGTGCAGCGAGATAGCCAAAGACCAAAGCTAAGCCAAAACCAACAGCCAGTAATATAATGAGCTCTACGTCATGTGGCACTAAATACTCCTTTAGCTAGGTTTGCTGGGAAATAAGCACAAAAAGTGCCAAAACATGCAGAAAGTTTATCAAGCCGGATAAAAAAAGTGCAAAAAAAAACGACCCGCAAAGGTCGTTTTTTTAAAGAAACTAAAATTATTTGATTTTAGCTTCTTTGAAGATTACGTGTTGACGGATTTTTGGATCAAATTTTTTGATTTCCATTTTTTCCGGCATAGTACGTTTGTTCTTAGTCGTGGTATAGAAATAACCTGTACCAGCTGAAGAAACTAAGCGAATTTTATCACGCATGGTTCAGACTCCTTAGATCTTTTGACCTTGAGCACGTAGGTCAGCAACAACCTTTTCAATGCCCAATTTGTCGATAATACGCATACCTTTAGTGGTTAAACGAAGACGTACAAAACGTTTTTCGCTTTCTAACCAGAAACGGTGGTGGTGCAGGTTCGGCTCGAACCGGCGCTTAGTTTTGTTGTTGGCGTGTGAGACGTTGTTACCAACGACTGGACGCTTGCCGGTAACTTGGCAAACCTTAGACATGGTGTAACTCCATTGATTTAGCCAACAGCAAATCTGTATGGCCAGTCAAAAATAAACGGATTGAAATCATTCAAGGGGCGTTTTATATCAAAAATGCGCTTAAAAGACAAGCGATTTTCGTCAAAACGCGGCACGAACTATATCGATAGCTCATGCCTTGATCATTTAGCGGAGAAGTGTCTTCGAAATCAGCTTGTGAATCGGTTTATTGAACGGTGGCAGAATGTATTTCAAGCTATACAGCTTTGGATTCGACATTACTGAGCGTTCATGCGACAAACTGAAGAAGCCTTCTGGACCATGGTATTTACCCATACCTGATGCACCGACACCCCCAAATGGTAGATCATCCTGCGCAACATGGGTCAGTACCGTATTTTGCCCGAAATGCCCTGAATGGGTACGCTGTGCGACATAATCGGCACGCGCCTGATCAAAGTCGAAGTAGTATAAAGCAAGTGGACGCGGACGGCTATTAATAAAGTCGATGACATCGTCAATTTGATCATATTCCATGATCGGTAACAGTGGGCCAAAGATTTCATGCTGCATGATCTGCATCATCGGGGTGACATTGGTCACGATGGTCGGTGCAATCTTGCGCAGATCAGCCGAGTTTTCACTGCGTGGATTAATTTCAATAACTTGCGCACCCTGTTCGCGAGCATCATCCAGATAACCTTGCAGACGGTTATATTGTTTGTCATTGATAATCGAGGTGTAATCCTGATTATGGGTGATATCCGGATACATGCTTTCGACACAGGCTTTAAAATGGTCAATAAACTCAGCCGTCTTGCCACGAGGCAAGAACATATAATCTGGGGCGACACAGGTCTGACCGGCATTCCACAGTTTGCCCACCGCAATCCGCTGCGCAACATCACGTAGATCAATTGATGGATGCACCAGTACCGGCGATTTACCGCCCAGTTCCAGAATCACCGGAACCAGATTTTCGGCAGCGGCTGCCATGACGGTTTTACCGACCGCAGTTGAGCCAGTGAAAATCAGTTTATCGAAAGGCAAGCGACAGAAGGCATCTGAAATTACACCACCACCATTCACCACAGCGACCAATTCTTTAGGGAAGGCTTCAGCCAGCGCTTTTTCCAGGACTTCACCAAAAGCAGCCGATGCACTGGAAATTTTGATCATGGCATGGTTGCCGGCCGCCAGTGCGCAAATCAGAGGACCAATCGACAACAACAGCGGATAGTTCCATGGTGCGATAATCCCAACCACGCCCAAAGGCTGATATTGTACCCAGGCTTTAGCCGGCTGATGAATAATGCCCACATGACGCTTGGAAGGTTTCATCCATCGAGTCAAGTTTTTGCTGTAATATTTGATATGTTCCAGACAGGTGAGCAGTTCACCAATCTTGGTTTCCCCAATGGAACGGTTACCATAGTCCTGATTAATTGCATCAGCAAATTGATCTTGATACTTAACTAAGATACGCTTAAGTCGAGCTAAACGATCGATACGTTCCTTTGCAGTCGGCAGAGGGTAGTGTAAATAAGCGTGTTTTTGTTGCGCCAAGACTTCATTCAGATATTGGCTATCAAAAAAATGTGGTGTCATTGATGTTGTTTTTGTGTGACTGTTCATGCCGCACTACCATTATTCAAAAATCGATTAATTAATTTTTAGAGCAAATACTCTAATTAGTCAAGTGACTTTGTGTGTTAGCCTGCTAATGCATGAACTGAATGGTTATTTTAGGATGTCCCAAACCAAAACCTTAAAAACTAAAGAGCGTATCTTGCAGCTCAGTTTGCAGCTGTTTAACGAGCGTGGCGAACGATCGGTAACCACCAATCACATTGCGGCTGAACTCGGCATGAGCCCGGGTAACCTGTATTATCATTTCCGCAATAAAAATGAAATTATTAAAGAATTGATGGAACAGTACCAGCACCAGACCCTGGAAATGCTGGCGCTGCCGGATGACCGTGCGCTGGATGCCAATGACAAGGTGCATTATTTTCAGGTGCTGAGCAGCCAGTTATGGGCTTATCGTTTCCTGCATCGTGATGTCTATCATCTGGTAGAAAATAACGAAGATTTTCGCAAGATGTATCCACGCTTTGCCGGGCAGGTCATGCAGCAGGGTCAGAAAATCTATAAGGGCTTTGTCAATGCAGGCCTGATGGACATGACCGATTCAGAAATTGAAGCACTGATCATTAACCTGTGGATTGTACTGACCAACTGGACCAACTTCCTGTATATGTCAGGTCATCTGACCGATTCCAATACCCTGGAAGAAAAATGGGTCTGGCAGGCACTCCGTCAAATGGTATTCTTGGAAGGGGCGTATTTACGTGGTGAAAGTCGTCAAACCTATGAAGGTTTATTGAGTAGTTTGGGCTCTTCGGAACTTTTTGCCAGCCTGTCGTCGTCTAAAGATTCTGAATCTGAACAAACTATTCAGAATATCCAAGAAACGCGCTAGAATACTCGGCTTATTTTTTAATTTAACTGATTAGTGACTTAAATCAACATGAATATGACGACTGCTAACACCGCACGTTTATTGATTACTTGTGAAGACAAGCCGGGCATCGTGCAGGCTGTTTCGAGCTTCTTGTATCATCAAGGTGCCAACATTACTGCGCTTGACCAATATGCGACAGCAGCGCAGGGCGGACGTTACTTCATGCGCGTTGAATTTGAACTCGATAATCTGCAAAGTCGCAAAGAAAGTATTACCCAGACTTTTGCAGCGAATGTGGCAGAACGCTATGGCATGCAATGGCGTCTGGCTCTGGTCAGTGACGTGAAAAAAGTCGGTATTCTGGTGTCTAAAGTCGATCATGCCTTGCTTGAGCTGTTATGGCGTCATGCGCGTGGTGGTTTGCCTTGTGAAATTACCAAAGTAGTATCGAATCACGAGACTTTACGCGAAGCAGTTGAAAACTTTGGTATTCCATTCGAAGTCGTGCCGGTGACCAAAGATAACAAACCTGAAGCTTATGCAGAAATCGACCAGTTGATGCAAGGCAATGACCTGTTAGTGCTGGCGCGTTATATGCAAATTCTGGATGAAGAGTTTGTCAGCAAGTGGGAAATGAAAGTGATCAACATTCACCATTCTTTCCTGCCGGCTTTTGTAGGTGCCAATCCGTACAAACAGGCCTATGAAAAAGGCGTGAAGCTGATCGGTGCAACTGCGCACTATGTGACTGCTGATCTGGATCAAGGTCCGATTATTGAGCAGGATGTGGAGCGCGTGAACCATGACTTTACTGTTGAGCAGTTACGTGAACTCGGTCAGGACGTAGAACGTAATGTATTGGCCCGTGCGGTAAAATGGCATTTGGAAGACCGTATTATTGTCGATGGCAACAAGACTGTCGTGTTCCAATAAGACTTGCATTGAGTTTTAAAAAGGCATACTTTTAGTGTGCCTTTTTTGTTTTGATGCAAAAAAAGTCAGTCAAAGGTAGGATTAGCGGTTGCAAATGAAAACACTTCTCATTTATTATTGACATACTTTAATTGTGCTAACCGATGAGCTTGATAGTTTGTTCCACATCATCTCCTCAAGGTAATAGATTTAATGAGTCAAGTTGCTGCGCCCCAAATGCCTACACCGCCGAATCAGATGAAAAAGAAAGTCATCTCTATCGTGGCGGCTGTATTAGTTGGGCATGTGGGTGTGTTATATGCGATCAGCCAGATGAAGGCGCCTGAGCTGACACCCATTGATAAGCAACCCTTAAAAGTGCGCTTTGTAAAACTCCAGGAAGCGCCAAAACCTTTACCGCCAAAGCCGAAGGCCGAGCCACAAAAAGAGCCGCCTAAGCCTAAAGAAGTCAAAATTGTCGATAAACCGCTGCCACCACCACCGAAAAAAGTAGAAAAAATCGAGCAGGTGAAAAAGGCTGAAGCGCCAAAAGTGGTTAAAGCACCGCCAGTTGAAGCAAAACCAACCCCAAGTCCGGTTGTACCGACAGTGGTCACTGAAACTAAAGTGAAATCGGCACCCGCTCCAGTCGCGCCACCTGCGCCTGTGGCACCGCCAGCACCTGCTGCGCCGCCATCACCGAAAAGTGTATCGATTGGTGGGGGCGTGTCCTGGCAGCGTTCACCAAAAGTCTCACTCTCTGCAGGTGAATTAAAATCAGCCTGTTCACTGGTAGTAGATGTTTCAGCGAATGAGCAGGGTAAAGTGGTCTCTGCGACTGCACGAAATTCAAGTTGTAGCCCGGCGGTAACGCGCAAAGTAGAAGCAGCGGTACGTCGTGCACAACTCACCAAATATGTTGAAAATGGTGTGGCTTATCCAACACGCGTGGAACAGCCTTTCGATTTTCAGGTTAAATAACGGCTCACCCATTAGGAGTTCGAATATGAACTTTTCAGTTTATTGGCAACACGCTGATGCAGTCAGTAAAACGCTGTATTTCGTGTTATTGGCAATGTCGATTGCGACATGGACCATTTTTGTGCTGCGTTTGATGGGCACTCGCCAACTGAAACAGATTGCCTATGTTCAGTTATCTAAGGCATTGGAACAACTGAAAACCAAACTGGCTCCTTTGGGCTTTGAACAGCGTAAAGCAGTGGCAGAACAGGCGCTGTTACGCCAGATTTCAGCAGAAAAAGCCAATGCCGAAAAAGGTGTATCAGTTCTTGGTACGATTGCCTCAATTTCACCATTTGTCGGTTTGTTCGGTACGGTATGGGGCATCTTCCATGCGCTGGTTGCTGTTGGTAAAAGTGGTCAGGCTGGTCTGGCACAAGTGGCAACTCCAGTCGGTGAAGCATTGATTATGACTGGCTTAGGTCTGGCAGTCGCGATTCCTGCGGTACTGGCTTATAACATCTGTGTCCGTGCTAATCGTGGCTTGGCACACGAGTTACAGGATCAGGCACACGGTCTGTTGATTGATACCATGCTGCAACAGGAATCTGCTGCAAAAAAGTCTGATGAGAAAGTAACACAACAGAGTTTCGTGGGAGGTCAAGCTTAATGGCTTTTCAACTGGGTGAAGACAACGATGTAGGCATGAATGAGATGAACCTCATTCCTCTCATCGACATTATGTTGGTATTGATGATCATCTTTCTGGTGACAGCGACCGTTGCGAACCCATCAATTCCATTAACCTTGCCACAAACGACTGCGGAGATTATCGATCTGCCGCCTGAAAATGTCACGATCAGCATCAATGCCGAAGGTGACATTGCCTGGAATGGCGATGTATTGACGCTGGAACAGCTTGAAACCCGTTTTAATGAAGCGGGCCAAGCTGAACGTCAGCCGACCATTGTGCTGAAAGCGGATAAAGAATCACGTTATGACTCTGTGGCGCAAGTCATGTCGCGTGCGAGTGGAGCCGGACTCAGCGATATTGCTTTTGCAACTGATAACTAAGATTTAGGTAATAAAAAAAGCGACTGATTGCAGTCGCTTTTTTTATGCCCATTTTTCATGAAACTTAATGGGTTTTTAAGAGGGTCGTAAATTTGCTGCGTAATTTATTCAATTTTGGAGGAATGACAAAATTGCAATAGCCCTGGGTCGGGTTCTTGGCAAAGAAGTTTTGATGATAGTCTTCCGCCGGATAGAAAGTCGGGGCAGGACTGAGTTCAGTCACCATATTGGTGCCATCGGCTTTCAGAGCATCGATCGCCTGCTGCGCCTGTTGCTGCTGTTCATCATTCAGATAATAAATCACAGAACGATACTGGGTGCCGACATCATTGCCCTGACGGTTTAGCGTGGTCGGATCATGGGTCGCAAAAAATACATCAAGCAACTGGGTATAGTTAATCTGGTTTTCATCGAAATCGATCAGAATGACTTCGGCATGGCCGGTATTGCCACCACAGACATCATCATAGTTTGGCTGAGTTGTGTGCCCACCTGCATAGCCACTGATGACCTGCTGAACCCCCTGGATCTGTAAAAATACGGCTTCAGTACACCAAAAGCATCCCCCACCGAAAAGTGCCTGTTGCATGGTTGATTCCTCATTCAATTAAATAACTCAATCGGGCTGATGGTTAAATTCCAGCTCATCAGTATGAAAGATAAAAAAGCCTGTCCATACAGGCTTTTTGTAGGGAAGTATTAACGCGGCTGAACAGCACTTTCTAGCTGGATCAAGAGATTCCCATGGCGATCCAGTAATTTTAAGGTTTTACCAAATACTTGATAATGTGTCACTTTGGCTAAAGCTTCATTAAATTTCTGATCAAGCTGATCGTTGTTCATACAGGCCATACGGGTAGTGGCCATTTGGTTCAGGGTCAGCGTGTCTTTCGCTGCTGTGTAACTGCCCATAATCCGGTTACAGCTATCTGAACCTGAAACGCGCTGGGTACTGGCATCAAATTGCAGACTCGGAACATTGCGTGCGGTTGGCGCAGTCTTGATTTCAGTATTACCAATCTGGGTCGCAATCCAAGTACGATTTTGCAAAAGTTGTAAATGATTCGCGGTTTGTGTCGTGGCTGTATTGGGCACAGTTTCGCAGCCCATGACCGTTAGAACCGAGCCTAAAATCGCGATTGCAGTTAATTTTTTTAGCATGAGAGATACTCTGATCATTGACTAGCTATTTGTATATAAACAAAAAAATGATCAAGGTTCCAGTTGATTTTGTATCTTTATTGAAGTGGATTTGCTACACAGTTATCGCATGTCGGGTTTTGGTAGGCCCTGCCGGATCAGGCGTGAATAGTCCTGACTGGAGAGATTAGCGGTGCGTTCTACCCGTGGATTGACATGTGCCCGTTGATACCAAGTGTGCATATCCCAAGACTGTTCTAGTACTTTAAGATCATAGAGATAATTCGGTAAATAGCCGGAGGCCAGCAACCGGTAATCTGAGGGTAGCTGTTGTTGCGATATCGCCTGAACCATATCAAAGACTAGTGTGGTGCAATTACTGGTCAGGGTATTGTACCATTTTGGCTTTTGGGCCAGCTCATCGGCCTGACGCAGATATTCCTTGAATAGCGCTTTAGCCTGAGCTTGCGGCATTTTGACTGGGAAAAAATAGACCTGTTCACCACGGACATTGCTACGGGTATAGACAATATCCTTTTCATCCGATGCGACCAGACTCAGTTCATATTTTCGGAAAAAGCCACCAATCGCTGAAAACTCTTCATTCTTTTCCTTGCGGATTTCAATCGAGAAGGTGAGTGGCTTTTGATTGGCAAAATCGAAGCTGACCAGGGTATGGGCAATTTTAGGCCCCATCCAGTAGGAAGTAATGATGTTCACGCCAGTAATCTGATTCAGATCAAAACTGCGGCTTTCCCAGCGTTCGATATAGCGACCATCGGCCTGCCAGTCAAAGTTGCGGATATTGTGTAAGGTAACCTGATCGCCTTGCTGCTCATAATGCAGAAGCTGGGAAACCTCAGGATTCCACTCTCGATCCTGACGCGCTTCCAGACTGAAATATCCTAGCAGACAGAATAAAAAGGCCAGAAGATAAAGAACGCTATCCACTTGGCGGGAGATCAGATGCCGGGTGAAATAAATCCCGAGAACGACCAGCGCAAAGGTCAGCCAGAATCCAATCAGCATCAAGCTGCCGATTTTTCCGAGGGGTTGATGAACCCAGAGCATCAGGCTGAACCACAGGCTCGACAGAAGGACGAATAAAGTAAACAGACTGCCCAGCAGCCACAGACTCCAGTGCCTGGAAATATATTCGCGTCCCTGCATCATCACTTTTTCATGAGAAATAGGTTTTATTTTCTGTAGGTTGCGAACTCAAAAGCAATGCCGGTTTTGTCGTCGATATGTTGCTCGGCGGCGACCTTTTTAAATTCCGCTGGAATCTCTGGATAATAGGCATCGCCCTGTACATCCAGTTCGACATGGGTCAGTTCCAGACGGTCTGTAATATTCATGGTCTGTTTAAAGATTTCACCGCCACCAATGATGAAAATGGTTTCGGGTTTTTCTGAAGCCTTTACATCTGCAACGGCCTGACTCAGCGCATCTTCAATGCTATAAGCGACTTTGGTGCCTGCAAATGCCCAGTCTGGATCACGGGTAATGACCCAATTCACCCGTTTAGGCAAGGTACGTCCCATCGATTCTAGTGTCTTGCGACCCATCACCACCACACCGCCTTGGGTGATTTCCTTGAAGTGTTTCAGGTCGGCAGAGATATGCCAAGGTAGGTCATTGCCCTTGCCGATACAACGCTGCTGATCCATGGCAACGACGTGTACAACTTCTAAATCTTGAAATGACATGTATTGAATCCTTCTTATCAAGCCCAAAGTCCTTCGTGTAATTTTTTACTGGTACGAAAGAAAGGTTAAAAATCTATATTGATTGCCTTCATGCTTTAGGGCTAGGAATATATTTTGAAAGGAGGTGGCGATTCACGCGTGGTAAAAAACCTCTTCCTAGCCCTCTCCTAGGAGGAGGGGGAACTTTATAATAAAGAACATTAAACAGCGACAGGGGCTTTAATTCCTGGATGAGATTCATAACCGACAATTTCGATATCTTCAAATTTGAAATCGAACAGGTCTTTAATCTCGGGATTTAGTTTTAATTGACAAAGGCCGAGTGGCTCACGGCTGAGCTGTAATTGTGCCTGTTCAAAATGGTTGCTGTACAAGTGGGTATCGCCACCAGTCCAGACAAAGTCACCAACCTCCAGATCACAAACTTGCGCGATCATATGCGTTAATAAAGCATAGCTGGCAATATTAAATGGCACACCTAAAAAAACATCGGCACTGCGCTGGTACAACTGGCAAGACAATTTGCCATTGTGTACAAAGAACTGGAACAGGGTATGGCAAGGGGGTAATGCGACCTGCCCCGCTTCATTCGGATTCCAGCCAGAGACAATCAGACGGCGCGAATTTGGATTGGTTTTAATTTCATTGATCAACCATTTGATCTGGTCAAAACCGTCCTGATTATAACTATTGTCTGCATTTTTGCTGGCCCCAAAATTACGCCATTGGTGGCCGTAAACTGGACCCAGTTCGCCTTCAGGACGTCCAAAACGCGCAGTCTGTTCTGCGGTTGCCCATTCGTCCCAAATCGAGACTTTATTGTCTTTTAAATATTGAACATTGGTATCGCCTTTCAGGAACCACAACAGTTCAATCACGATAGAACGGAAATGAACTTTTTTGGTGGTGAGTAAAGGAAAACCTTGGGAAAGATCAAAGCGCATCTGATGACCAAATACCGAACGTGTACCTGTACCGGTACGGTCGCCTTTATCGCCGCCGTTGTCGAGGATATGTTGTAAAAGGTCAAGATATTGGCGCATAGTTCTCTCTATTTGAATCTGTTGAAAATTGCCGTTTTAACAGCAGAACGGATTATTTTATAATCAATTTTCTGTCGAAAGGGACAATTTAAATTGCGCACATCATAGCATTTTTTGATGAGCTTTCATCGCCCAAATTGAGAATAAAAAAGACCTCCTGATAGAGGTCTTTTGATTGCAGTTTAAGCGGTTTTATGGCCCGTATGGACGGTATGAATCAGATCAGACAGATCATATCCCAAGGATTCTGCATAACTTAAATATTCGCGTTGAATGGTTTCATCCAGACTGGTACCGCGATGCAGTAGCCATAAATATTCTTTATTCGGTTCGCCTACAAGCGCGGTCTGATAATCTGGATCGATTTTTAATACCCAGTAATCACCCTTGGTGAACGGAATCCAACGCAGGCCTTCAGGTAAAAAGCTGACTTCAAGCTTGGCATGTTCTGCATCGATAATGGTCGCTTCAGCAATGGCTTCATCCAGTTTGCCATTTTCATTCAAGCTCTATACCGCAGAAATATCGGTGCTGTCTTCAGGTTGGCGCTTCATCGGCAAGTGTGCAATGTCATACCAGGTACTTAAATATTGTTCTAAATTAAAATTTGAAACGGTACTTAAAGTCTGACTCATTTTTCTTCTCTGTTTAGTTCAATATTTAAAGTTTAGTTCAAGGTTTAAAAATGCCGCATCAGTGTAATACAGGCGGTAAAGCTCAAAATGATGTAATCACGTGGTGAAATGTTATCTGAAAATGGCCGAGCTACAGATTAAATCCACACGTTTGAGTAGAAAAAGATAAGGACTCATTTTGCGTATTTCAGGCTGAAAAAGCTTTGCAAGGCATTGGAATTGGCTTTGCTTTACATTTTTTTTGCAAAGATGATGGGTTTTGTAACTGTATTAGAAAGAACGGCTTAATTTGAATGCCGCAAAAATAGACAAATTTATTTACATTTTTAATGTGAAAGATAACATTTAAACGACTAGTATTCTCGGCTTGTTAACAATATGAAAGCCTAAATTACAGGCGAGGAGCGGTTGGTAAGGCATGATCTATGATCATCAAGTAAACATGAGCGAAGTATATGCTCCTGTCCAAGCGAATATCATGGTGCGTTCCCAATCGGAGCAAAGACCTAAAAAGTCATCCCAGCAAGCTACTGTCCGTAACGCTTCAGGCGTAAGCAATGGCCATCGTATCAATATCGAGAAATTTACCAGTTATCTGCAAGGCATTACCCGAAATACCAGTACACAGAAATGTGCGCGCAGTATTCGTGTCGGTCTGCAATCCTCGGGTGCGAAAATTGTGAATCATCCGGTCGCAGCGGCAGATTGGGGAAGTACCCTGATGCAGCTGGGCTATAAGAAAATTAATGCTTCTTTTGATCGGCCGAAAAAAGGCGATATCTATATTATTGACCGTACTCAGGGCCATAAATATGGACATATCGCGGCTTATTCAGGTAGTGCCTGGGTATCGGATTTTAAACAGCGAGATCATGCGGTTTATCGCAATAAAAACGTGACTTATAGTTACTATCGTCTGGAAACTTACTTCTAAGAAAATACTGCGAAGTGATCAGTCTTCAAAACGCTTCGCACGGCTTTCATAGATTAAAACGATAAAAAATCCAATCGCGGCAAAGCCAAGACATTGCAGACCCAAGGCAAATTTACCCCATTGCTGGCGCTGTTCGGGCAAATAGCCAAACAGGGTAATTAAGGCAATGATGGGAATGACCCGGCTCAAGGCGCTAAAGCCATTTGCATAGGGATTGGATTTCGAAATTTTCAGACGGAAATGGTGCAGTAAATGCACGACAATTCCAATCGCTAAACTCACCCCAACAAATACCGGATCTAACTGGACCACAGTCGATGCTGCATAAATCAAAATACAGGTCGCAATAATGACTATCAGCTTGATTTGACGGCTACAGCGTTCGGAATACCAGAACTCAAGCATGGGGTGAACCCGCATCTGATTTGTTCTGATTGAGCAGCGACAATGGTGAAAACAGGCAAATCGCCAGTGCCATAAAGGCAATGCCTTGTGCACCCGGAATCAAGATTTCGCCCTGTTGCATATTCATAAAAACTAAAGCAATCAATAAGGCAATTGGAATCCAAGTCAGTAATCTATACAGCAACCCGGTCGGGTTTTTGCTGGCAAAGTGGATTTTGCAGTAACGACAAATCAGAAAAATGATGCCAGTACCGACAAACATCAAAATCGAATCTAAGGGCAGTGGTTCCATCCAGTACAAGCCTGCAGCTGTCGCTGCAATCACAATAAAGATCAATAGTTTTTTGAGAACAGACACCTGCGGATTAAACCAGAACTCAAGCATAATGATGAAAGAATAGAAGAGATAATCGGCACTTTAGCATATTTTGAGTATAAAAAAGCGAGGCCTCTGCCTCGCTAAATTACGCGATTTTCTCAGCTATTTTTTTGTGGACCCCAGTCATATATTTTCTTCTGGTAGGCATACCACATCATCCATAAGCCAATCAGGATCATTGGTAGGCTCAGGAATTGTCCTTTGCTCATCCAGCCAATAAACAGTTGGCCATTGTCCGGCTCACGGAAGAACTCAACCACAAAACGTGCCAGGCCATAACCGATCAGGAACAGCGCAGAAACTGCCATACGTGGACGTGGCTTCGAGCTGAACCACCACAGTACAATAAACAGGATCAGGCCTTCACATAGTGCCTGATAGAGTTGAGATGGATGACGAACCAGTTGCAGCGGATCAGTCGGGAAAATCATGCCCCAGGCAAAGTTTGGGTCGGTGACCTGACGGCCATACAGTTCGCCACCTATAAAGTTACCAATCCGGCCAAACATCAAGCCTGTCGGTACGCAAGGTGCGATAAAATCCAGAGTCTGGAACCAGGTCATCTTATATTTCTTGCACCACCACAACATGGCCAGAATGACCCCGAGGAAACCGCCATGGAAACTCATACCGCCGGTCCAGATCTGGAACAGCCATAAAGGATCGGCCAGGAACTGGGAAAAACCGTAGAAGAAGACATAACCGACACGGCCACCGATGATCACACCGAGTGCACCGAAGAAAATCAGGTCAGACACCATATCCGGTGTCCAGCCACGTTGTTTGGCGCGAAACGTCGCCAATCCCCAGGCAAATAAAAATGCCAGTAAGTACATCAGTCCATACCAGTGGACTTGTAAGGGCCCGAGCGAAATCGCGACGGGATCAATATTGGGATAGGTGAGCATTCCTGTTCCTTGTGATTCTGTTTTGCACAGATTTTAGCTTAAAGCAAAGAAAAATGTTGTACATTCAATGTGTAAAGATCGAGAGCGTAAATTATGTGTATCGTGGCATTGGCTTGGCGGGTTCTGGATCAGAGCTCATTATGTCTGATTTCAAATCGGGATGAGTTCTATCAGCGTCCTACGCAGGAGCTGCATGAATGGGAGAATAGTCCGATAATTGCCGGGCAAGATTTACAGTCGGGCGGTACCTGGATGGGGATTACGGCTTCCGGTCGCTGGGCGGTGATTACCAATTTTCGTGATGGACAGGACAAAGGGCATTATCCGACTTCACGTGGACATATCATCCAGAACTTTTTAGATTCTGACTTAACACCGATCCGATTTGCCCAAGATCTGGAACAACGCCAGTGTGACTATGCCGGCTTTAATCTTTTTATGGGGGATCAGGATCAGGCGGTGTATATGAGCAATCGCGGTGAAGCACCACAAGTACTGGCGCATGGCGTCTATGTGGTTTCGAATGGCCTGATGAGCGAAGACTGGTATAAGACCCGCCATTTACGTAAACGCTTTACCCAGGAATTTTTACCGATGCTGCAATACCAGGAGATCGCAGAAGCAGATTTGTGTCATGCAGTCTGGGATATTCTGGAAGATGAACGCAAGGTGATTCCGGAGCTGCTGCCAGACACAGGTATCTCCGTGGAAATGGAACAGCTGCTGTCTTCGACTTTTATCCAGAGTCCGGCCTATGGCACCCGCTGCTCAAATTTTTTGAGAATGCAGCAGGGACAATGGCACTGGATCGAGAAGTCACAACAAGGTACAACCGCAGGTCAAACTATTGAGAAAATAATTAGCCTAAAATAATCACCGGATATAAAAAATGCCGACAGATGTCGGCATTTTTGAATAACAGCTTTTTATACGGTCGCTTGTTCCAAAGCTTCACCCGCAATGGCACCGCCATCTTTACGGGTAATGACCACAGTCGCAGAGCGAGGTACTTTGCCTAAACGGCTATAACGCTCGCTTTGGTTGGCTGGCCATGCACCCCCTGGATGCTGAACGTTGACAAAGATCGCTTTGTAGTCCGGGGTAATAGTCACGCCGGTAATTTCACAACCCGATGGACCAGTCAAAAAGCGACGAACACGATCATTACTGAGTTTGGCACCAACAAAGGTTTCCTGTCCTTCTGCCTTGGTACTGGCGGCAATCACTTTAGCACCATCACCCACAGTACCCGGAAGTGCTGCCAGCATCATACAGTTGGTTTCATCGGTGTACTGACCATCATCGGTCTGAATCCACAGAATCCCGCGCGGATCGAACCACATGCCGTCCGGGCTGGAGAAGTCATTTAAATCATCCAGACCTGACAGGTTGATGTTAGAAGCAGCACGTGCTTCTGCACCGAACAGGAAAATATCCCAAGCAAAACTTGTCGCTGTAACTGTATTTTTAGCTTCACTGAAACGAATGATATGACCATTCATATTGCCTGAATTGCTGGCGCTTGAACCTTTAAAGTCGATGTAGCTACGTGGGTTGGCAGCATCAGTTTCATATGCACGACCACGGTTGCTGTTGTTGGTTAAGGTTACATACACTTCGCCATTTTCAGGATTCACGGCAACCCATTCTGGACGGTCCATTTTGGTCGCACCAACATGGTCAGCAGCAAGACGGGCATTGATGACGATGTCATCCTGGCCTGCAAACGGATAGATTTCATTGGTAGCAGTTAAACCATTTTTGCCATGAGTCAGTTCTAGCCATTCACCTGTACCGTCATCATTGAATTTAGCGACATATAATGTCCCTTTATCCATGTATTTATCACCAGCGGTATAACCACCATTAATGTCTTTTGGATCCCAGACTGCTTCAGAAACAAATTTATAGATATATTCGCCGGTCGCGTCATCACCCATATAGAAAGCTAATGGCTGACCCGGAATAGGGTTACTACATCGGCAGTCCTCGTGTGCAAAACGACCCAGTGCAGTACGTTTAACTGGACGTGTAGTCGCGCTAAATGGATCAATCTCTACAATGAAGCCACACGTATTCATGACATTACGATAATCTGCTAAAGCATTTGTGCCTTTAACTGAAATATCCCAACGATCATAAAGTCCTTTATCACCGGTTAATTCAGCAACAGGAGTATTCCAGCGGTATTGAGATGAACGGGCATCAGTACCACCACGACCATAACGTGATAATGAAATTTCTTCTTTTGCAATAGCGCGGGTGTCATTGGCTTGACGAGCGAAATAACCACTCCAGTTTTCTTCAGCCGTTAAGTAAGTTCCCCATGGCGTATAACCATTACCACAATTGGCAAAGGTACCGCGAGTTAACGTCCCATCTGGTGAGAAAATAGTTTTGACTAAGTCAGAACCACGCGCTGGCCCATTAATTTCCATCTCGGTTGCTGCAGTGATACGACGGTTAAAATTAGAATTTAAGTTGATTTTAACGTCTTGTGTATTTGCATCTTTGCTGATCTCAATAACAGAAACACCATGCGCATTCACTTCACGGAGTACCTGATCTTCTGGACGTACACCATCGATGGTAATTGTACCTTCTGGTGTATGGAGCTGAGATTGTTGTAGGTATTCGTGGTTTAGAACAAGTAAACCTTGTGTTGATTCTTTGGCAGCATAATTTTTATTGATTGGATGCATACCGAAGAAGCTCATACCATCATGGTTATCGCCTGAACGGAACTGGTAAGAAGCACCAGAAGCTAAGGTTGCATCGGTCTTTTCTGGATAAGCAGGGTTGATTGGATCGCCTACTGCATACAATACTTTAAGCTCATAACCTTCAGGAACACTAAAGAAGTTTTGGGTATTCTTGCGAACCGGCTCAAAGGCTAATTTATTCGGACGTGCTTTTAGGTCACTCCATGCATGTTGATCTGGGCTGGTGGTGTCTGGCGGTGTCGTTGGATTACTGTCAGGTGTACCAGAATCATTATCATCATCTGAACAACCACTTACTGTTGCCGCAAATGCTAATGCCATTGCCCCACTTGTAGTTTTCGCAATAAAGCTACGACGGCTAGTATATTGGTCCAGAATCGTTTGGAAGTGCGTGTTATTTGAGTTGTTACTGTCTTCAACCAGATCCTGGCAAGGTATCATATCTTCGTTTTTCATTTTAAAGTCCCAATTAAAAAATAAGTGCTTGGTGATGTAGAAGTTTTCAATACCTTAAGCCTGGGATGTGACAGTAATCTTAAGAAAATGTTGCATTAAAGTTAAATAAATCAGTATTTTATTGAAATTTAGAAAATAAAAAGACAGCCAGAGCTGCCTGAGTAAATCGATATTTTTTTGTTTTGGCTGGTTATTGTTATTCAGTCTTTAATCGACGTTTTTCAATCAGTTTCCCTGCCAGTAAACCCAGTTCAAACAGCAACCACATCGGCACAGCCAGCATAATCATTGACAGGGCATCCGGTGGCGTCACAAACATCGCCACAAAGAAGCAGCCCACAATAATAAAGCGCCGTTTTTCTACTAGGGTTTGTGTCGTAACTGCTCCAATCAGGATTAAAATTAAAGTGATAATGGGAATTTCAAAAGTAAAACCAAAGACCAGAAACAGTTTTAAACAGAAGCTGAGATAACTGTTAATGTCCGTCATCGGGGCCACAGTTTCAGGTGAGACACTGATGAAAAAATGCAGGATCGAGGGCAAGGCTACAAAGTAGGCAAAACTAATCCCGACATAAAACAGCACGATACTGCCGATCAAAAGTGGTAAAGCCAGACTTTTTTCTTTGGCATACAGCGCAGGCTTAATAAAGGTCCAGAGCTGATACAGGATGAATGGCATCGCGATCATCAGCGCGACAAAGAAGTTCAGCTTAAAAGGTGCCATGAAGGTTGCAGTGACATCCGTGGCAATCATGGTTGAGCTGGCAGGTAGCTGTGCCCGTAAGGGTTCAGACAACCACTGGTAAGTCTGATTGGCAAAGGGCAATAAGCAGAAAAACAGGCCAATCAGGACAGCAACCACTTTAAACAGATGCTTTCTTAAGATGATCAAATGCTGGGTAATCGGCATCTGTTCGAGGTTCAGTGCTGCAGCATCATTGGAGGCTGGTGTGGTCGGCAAGGATGTCATACGGCCACCTTCATTTCTGTATAGCGTTGTTCGGAAATCACGGTTTGAATTGCTGTAGGCTTGGGTAAATACACGGGTGATACAGGCTGTATCACCGGCTGATAGCTGAGCAAGGGCTGGACAGCTTGCGATTTTATTTTTACTTCATCGCTTACAATCGGCTGCTGCAAATTAGCCACTTGTGCCTGCATCTTGGCCTCCAGTTCCTGAATCCGCTGCATTTCAGCCTGCATCTGTTCACGTAGCTCAGACAGGCGCAATTCACGATCAAGATCATTCTGAACATTGCTCACCATACGCTTGATCTTGCCGTACCATGTTCCGACAAAACGTACTGCTTCCGGAAGCTTATCTGGCCCAAGAACCAAAAGCGAAATAATCCCGAAAATCAGCAGCTCGGTCATTCCAATATTGAGCATAGCGAACTCTTAACTTTTAACCGAATGTTCAGGAGTTTTGACCTGAGCATCAATGGTGCGTGGCTCTGCAAGCTGAGCTTGTTCTGCCTCTTCATCTTTGACTGATTTTTTAAAGTCTTTAATCGCGCCGCCGACGTCTTTACCCAGATTTTTAAGTTTTGATGTACCGAACAATAAAATCACCACAATTGCAAAAATCAGCACATGCCAAATTGATAATCCTGCCATTATTTTATCCTCTATATTTCATGCACCTATCTCAGCAGGCTTGTATGACAGCGCGGTGACGCTTTGATGACAGTTTGCCGAAACAGTAGCAGTGTATGAATCACTCAGATCAAAAATTCTATCATTTGAGAAAAACTAAGCTGTGCTAGCATACAGCTTGATATGGAAATCTCAGCAGCATTGTCATGGCCTTAATTCTTCCCCTCCTGTCTTTTCTGATCGGTTATTGGGGGGTGCAATATTTAAAACCAGTTCGACCTCTCTTGGCGTCTTTATTGGCCCGAGTACTGATTCCAGTACTGATTATCTACAACATGGTGTTTTACCAAGAGGGCAGTTTGTGGCTGATTGCCTTCAGCTTTTTCTGTTCCTGTCTGTTCTTTGCCCTATTTTATTTCACCTTGAAAAATAAACTGCGTGCCTTATGCCTGAGTTATTTAAATGGGGCATGGCTGGGGATTCCTTTTGCACTGGCAGTTTTTGGCCCGCAAGCGACCAGTACCGTGGTGGCGCTGTACATCGGTGGTTCCTTGTTTGGCAATGTCTGTGCGGTGATGGCAGTCAGTGAAGCCAGACAAGATAGTGGCTATATTTTAAAAAATGTCCTGCTCTCACCGCCAGTGGTGGCATTGTCAGTAGCAGCACTATTATCATTTTGGGATTTGAGTCACTGGCAGCAAGTCGCTTGGGTGGAGATGCTGTATCAAGCCAATAAAGTGCTGGTCACTTTTAGTGGCATGTGTGTGCTGGGGATGTGGCTAAGTAATGTGCGGATCAGCCGCTTCGATTTAATGTGTAGTCTGCAACTGATTTTTTATAGAGGACTGTTTGCGGTTTTGCTGTGTGTTGTCGCCTATTATTATTTACCTATTCCGCAGCAGACGCTGACTTATGCTGTAATGCTGATGTTCTTTTTATTGCCTCCTGCAGCCAATATTGTAGCGCTGGAAACCCATTATCAGGGAACGGGCCATTCCGCCAAATATATTGCTTCGGGAACTTTGGCCAGTGCGATCTTGATTGCTCTATATGGGGTAATCATGCATGCGTTGATGCCAGGATTATAAAAACATAAAAAGGTCCTCTTGCCCTTAGGGCGAGAGTTAGAGAGGATGTAAAAGCTTTAGAAGAATGATTTTCCCTCTCCTTAAAGGAGAGGGTTAGGGAGAGGTGTATTTTAAAAATCTCTCACCCCAGCCCTCTCCCAAAGGGAGAGGGCTGGGGTGAGAGGAGGAACTTACTTCTCCAAACTCTTCTTAAACAACTGCATCGCCTGTCCACGATGACTGATTTTATTTTTCTCTTCCTTACTCATTTCTGCACTGGAAATTCCGAGTTCCGGTAACCAGAACAACGGGTCATAGCCAAAACCATTTTCACCACGCGCAGCTTCCAGAATTTCCCCGTGCCAGATACCCTGAAAGACTTGCGGTAAGGGATCTTCGGCATGTTGAACCAGTGCCAGTACGCAAACAAACATGCCCTCAATCACTTCACCATCTTGGCGTAAGGGTTTGAGATCGGCCAGCAGTTTTTCATTATTGGCGGCATCGTTGCCATGCTCACCGGAATAACGAGCCGAGTAAATGCCGGGAGCGCCGCCAAGAACTGGCACACAAATGCCTGAATCATCTGCAATAGCAGGTTTTCCGGAAATTTTAGAAGCATGGCGAGCCTTAATAATCGCATTTTCTACAAAGCTTAGACCATCTTCGATCGCATCTTCGATATTCAACTTGCCCTGGGCCACGACTTCAACCGGCAGTTGTAGCTCGGCAAACAGTTTTTCAAACTCGGCAATTTTACCTTTGTTATTACTTGCCAATACCAGTGTGCCTTGGGATAACCAGTCAGTTGCAGCCATGTCAAAAACTCATTATTAGATAAAGAATGGGCGCTATTTTAGCAATGGATGAAGAATTTGCGGCAATAAAAAAGCACCCGAAGGTGCTATTTATACCATTCAGCTTATTGTGCCTGAATCCATCTGTCGGCACGGTCACGCGCCTGACGGATCTGCTCTTGGGTCAGGTTGGCCGCTAAGGCAGTTTTTCTGCCTTCCGATAGCGTAATTACCTTATTGTCGAGCATGCCATCACGGGTAGACAGTTCATACCACTGGTAAGCGCCCATATAGTTTTTCTTTTTCTCTTCCATCATTGCCAGATTAAAGCTGGCACGGTTATCGCCACGGCTAGCCGCTTTTTCAAAATACTGACGCGCCAGCGCTTCATCTTTTCTGGTGCCAATACCATCTGCCAGCATACGGCCGACATTCAGTTGGGCAACTGCCAGACCTTGATCCGCAGCAGCTTTATACCAGGCAAAGGCCTGTCGTTCATCTTTTTGAATGTCTTTACCATACTGGTATTTGGTGGCCAGATAAAACTGTGCGCCGGCCTGACCAGCTTTCGCTGCTTTGGTCAGACTGTTGATATCCATGATGGAATACTGAGCCGCTTGACTGGCAACAGATGGACTAGGTGCAACATAATCTGCATGGGCTTGCATGCCAAAAAGTCCCGCCAGTAGCGTCGTACTTAATAATAATTTTTTCATAGCGCGCTCACTCGATAAATTGCGACTTCACCAAATAGATTAGGGAGATGCTTGCTCAGCAAACTATCTTCTTGATTCCCGTTCACAGCGAGTCGATTAATAATTTTGATGTTATTTTCCGCACAAAGTGCTTCAAAATCACGAAATGTACATAAGTGGATATTCGGGGTGTTATACCACATATACGGCAAGGCTTCAGAAACCGGCATTCTCCCTTTGATTGCCAAGAAAGACCGGGTCTTCCAGTGCGCAAAGTTCGGAAAGGTAATAATGGCCTGTTTCCCTACACGCACCATATCACGCAATAATACGTCAGGTGCATCTACAGCTTGCAAAGCTTGTGCCATGACCACATTGTCAAAAGACTGGTCGGCAAAACGGCTTAAACCAAGGTTTAAGTCTTGCTGGATGATATTTAACCCGCGACTGACTGCAATTGCAATCTTTTCCTGATCAATTTCTAATCCATATGCACGAATATCGTGCTTTTTGCTCATTTGTGCCAGCAGTTCACCATCGCCACAACCAAGGTCGAGTACGCTAGAACCGGGCTTAATCCACTTTTCAGCGAGTTGTTGATCGATACGCATTATTATACGGCCTCCTTTGGTGTTGCTTTCAGGTGTTCTTCACCCCCCAGGAATGCACGCAAAGATTTTACATAGAGCGGAATAGGGAACAGGAAAGAGTCATGACCCTGTTCGGCATCAATATCCAGATAGCTCACAGGTTTGTGATTGCTGATCAAGGCATCCACGATTTCCTGTGAGCGGGCAGGGGTAAAACGCCAGTCAGTGGTGAATGACACCACCAGGAACTTGCACTGGGTATTGGCCATGGCTTTTTTGAGCGACTGTTCATATTCACGCGACGGATCAAAATAATCCAGTGCCTTGGTCATGATCAGATAGGTATTGGCATCAAAGTTACGGCTGAACTGCTCACCCTGATAACGCAAATAGCTTTCGACCTGAAATTCGACATCGAAACCATACATAAATTTACCTGATTTCAAATCGCGGCCAAACTTCTGCTTCATGGCCTCTTCGGATAGGTAAGTAATATGGCCCACCATACGCGCCAGAATCAGACCACGTTTTGGATAGCTGTCATTTTCCAGATAACGGCCATTATGGAAATCTGGGTCTGACAAAATCGACTGACGTGCCACTTCGTTAAAGGCAATATTCTGTGCAGAAAGCTTTGGAGCGCTGGCAATGATCACGCATTTTCTTAAACGGTTTGGATAATCCACTGACCATTGCAATGCCTGCATGCCACCCAGTGAACCACCAATGATGGCATCCCAGGTATCAATTCCTAAACGGTCAGAGAGCAGGGCTTGGGTTTTGACCCAGTCACGTACCGTAACCAGTGGGAAATCCGGACCATACGGGCGGTTATCATTTTCAGGGTTTGGCGAGATCGGGCCTGTAGAGCCATTACAGCCACCAATATTATTCAGTGAAACCACAAAGAATTTTGACGTATCAATGGCTTTGCCGGGACCAATACATGAATCCCACCAGCCGGCTTTTTTATCATCTTCATGATGATAGCCAGCAGCATGATGATGACCGGAAAGGGCATGACAAATCAGAATGGCATTGGACTTATCGGCATTGAGTTCGCCATAAGTTTCAACCATCAGTTCAAAACGTGGGAGGATGCGACCGCATTCAAGCTCTAACGGCTCTTCAAATTGGAACTTTTGTGGGACAACAATGCCCACTGAGTCAGCTGGAAAAGACACGGGGAGGATTCGCCTTAAATCTTTAGTATGAATAATAAAAGGATACCATTTGCCGGTATCCTTCTAAAGTCATTTTAGTGCTATGAATTATCGCAAATTCTAATACAGCCGTTTAGACCGCAGCAGCAATCACCTGATCAGTGCTTAACACATCCTGATCAATCAGGCGATTGGTCGAGGCAATAATTGCTTCAATGGAAGAGGTTACGATGTTGTCATGTACCCCGGCACCAAAGGCAGATTTACCGGTACCTTTCACTTGAAGTTCGATCAAGGCTAAAGCTTTGGCATGTGCACCCGAACTGATGCTGCGCTCTTCATAGTTTAGGACATCAATTGGTAACTGAAGTGCATCCAAAATCGCAGAAATTGGACCATTGCCTTCACCACGAACACGACGTGACTGGCCATCAATTTCAAGATCAAGCTCAATCACCTGATTGCCATTGTCATCTGACAATTTGTAGTTTTTCGCAGAATAGTGAACGTTTTTAGCATCCACATAGGTTTCCTTGAACAACTTCCAGATTTCGGTCGCGCTGATTTCAGTGCCTTGCTCATCGGTACGTTTTTGTACGATCTGAGAGAATTCAATCTGTAAACGACGCGGCAAGATCACGTTGTAGTTCGATTCTAACAAGTAAGCAATACCGCCTTTACCTGATTGTGAGTTAACACGGATCACGGCGTCATAATCACGGCCTAAATCTTTCGGGTCGATTGGCAAGTACGGCATATCCCAGATTTCTTCGTTTTTCTGGAACTCGAAACCTTTTTTGATGGCATCCTGATGCGAACCCGAGAATGCAGTAAACACCAAATCACCGGCATAAGGATGACGCGGGTGCACAGGTAAACCAGTACATTCTTCCACAGTCGCAATGATTTCATTGATGTTGGAGAAATCCAAGTTTGGTGCTACACCTTGGGTATACATGTTCAAGGCAATCGCAGCCACGTCGACGTTACCGGTACGCTCACCATTTCCGAAGACACAGCCTTCAACTCGGTCAGCACCAGCCATAATTGCCAATTCAGAAGCGGCAATGCCACAGCCACGGTCGTTATGGCAGTGAACTGAAATGATCACGCCATCACGACGCTGAATGTTACGGTGCATCCATTCGATTTGATCGGCATAGATGTGTGGACCTGAAACTTCTACCGTTGCAGGCAAGTTCAAGATCACTTTATTCTCTGGAGATGCTTCCCAGATTTCAGTGACGGCATCGCAGACATCTTTCGCGACTTCTAATTCGGTTGCAGTAAAACACTCCGGGCTGTACTGAAATACGAATTCAGTTTCCGGCTGTTTTGCGGCATATTCTTTCACTTTTTGTGCAGCATTAATGGCTAACTGTTTTGCACCCTCAACATCAACATTCAAGACTTTATTGCGGAATGTCGGCGAGTTAGAGTTATAGATATGTACAATGGCACGTTTCGCACCTTGTAAAGATTCAAAGGTACGCTGAATCAAATGATCACGTGCCTGAACCAAGACCTCGATATAAACGTCATCCGGAATATGACCTTCTTCAATCAATTTACGGGTGAAATCAAAGTCAATTTGCGATGCTGACGGGAAGCCGATTTCAATATGTTTGAAACCGATTTTCACCAACATCTGGAACATCTTGAATTTCTGCTCCATGTTCATTGGCTCAAAGATCGCTTGGTTACCGTCACGCAGGTCGGTACTCATCCAGATTGGCGCTTTATTGATTTCGTTGTTCGGCCATTGACGGTCTGGTAAGTCCACACGTTGATACATGCGACGGTATTTTTTACTTGGATCAGCCAACATCATGAGAGAGCTCCTTATGCTAACTTGGGTACCGTAATCTTGGTTAAAGCGGTGCGTGGGTCAGCGGCATAGATTTTGTCTATTCATTGGGTTTTAGTGACAGTCTGGTTCAAACCTGAAATATGGTCTAAATATTGGTGGTTTAGCTCTACCAAATGCACTAAATACCTTACTTATAATTTAAAGTTTAATCCACTTATCCCGAAAAGTTTTTGCTATTTTTATGGATTTTAGTCGTATGTTAATAAAGATTTTCTTATAAACTTTAAGAATTGAAAAATATTTTCACTTATTCTAAATATTGTATTTTATATTTTCTTAATTTGGACATAAAGCGTTATTTATTACGTTCAATTGTGCCACAACTCAGTATATTTTAATAAACAATAGATCCAGTTGTTTTTAAAGATCATTGAAGACAGAGCCTCTTTTAAAGTTCAGCCCATTTACGCATTAAATTATGATACAGGTTGGTCAGTTTCATAACTTCTGCATGCTGATCACCCAGCTGCATTCTCAAGTTTTGAATACTCTGATCCAGATTAAACAACATATGCCGCTCTGCATCATCCCTGATCATGCTTTGTACCCAAAAAAATGAAGCAATTCGACAACCGGAAGTGATTGGCGTAACTTCATGCAGGCTGGTGGATGGATAAAGAATCATATCGCCGGCAGGCAATTTTACTTCGTGATAACCGTAAGTGTCTTCGACTACCAGTTCACCACCGACATATTCGTCCGGCTCGCTTAAAAAAACCGTACAGGATAAATCCGTTCTGAGGCGTTCACTGCTGCCGCGAATACGACGAATTGAATTGTCGACATGAAAGCCGAAAGATTCATTATTTTCATAGCGGTTAAAAAGCGGGGGAATAATATCCAGTGGAATCGCCGCCGATAAAAACAGAGCATGCTGTCCCAGCGATTCCAGAATAATATTGCTGAGATGATGAGTGAGTGAATGATCTTCAGGTAATTGCTGATTCTGTTTCACGGTGGCAGAGAGCGTACCCGCGGTAACCTTGCCATTGACCCACTCAATCTTATTCATCTCCTCACGGAAATATTGCACCTGTTCTTTGCTCAGTACATTTGGAATATGATGCAGCACGAGAAACCCCTGAATAATCGTCTTTTAAAAATAACATAGCCCCCATCAGGAGGCTATGCGGTTGCATTGAATTAATATTTAAAGTTGACTGCTAACACTGCACTACGTCCTTCTGCTTCAGTAGCATAGTGAGAAGCATAGGCTTTAGTGAAGTAACGTTTGTCAGAAAGGTTATTTACATTCAACTGTAAATCCACATTTTTGTTAACGTTATAACGCGCCATAGCATCGTAGCGTACATAAGATGGAGCCCATTTGATGTTTGCAACATCACCATAAACTTTGTCTGAATATACTGCACCACCACCCAAAGTTAATTGCGGCAATATCTTATAGGTAGTCCATAATGTTGCTGCTTGTTTAGGTACATTAGGCATTTGGTTGCCATTATAAATGGCATTATCTGTACAAGTTGCTGTTGAACCTGAACCACGGCATGATTTACCATTTTTTGTTAATTCACTATTAAGATAAGTATAACCTGCCGAAATATCCCATTTATCGGTAATTTGACCATTTAATCCTAATTCAACACCATCAACTTTACTTTCACCTACATTCGCATAAGTTGTTGGGTCAAGTTGTACACGAGTATTTTGTTTTTCAGTACGGAAGATCGCTGCTGTTAAATTCAAACGATCATTTAATAAGTCCCACTTAGTACCTAACTCGTAAGTTTGTGCTTCTTCAGGATCGATCATTTGGTTATTAGCATTTATGGTTTCGCTGTTATCTCCCCAACCAGCATTTAAGCCAACAGGACTGGCAGAGGTAGCATAACTTGCATAAATTGAACCATTTTCAACAGGTTTAAAGGTTATACCTGATTGATATGTAAAGAAGTCTGAATCATTGTTAGCTGTATATGCAGCAGCTGAAGATGTAGCACGAAAGTTTTGTGCAGCTTCAAACTTGTCCCAGCGCACACCAAGATCAAGTAACCATTGTGGTGTGATTTCAATACTATCTAATAAATATACAGAAGTGCTTTCAACCGTGGCATCAAAGTCTTGGCGGGCTTCTAGACGATCTAAAAATGGTTTTTGAGTTGGATTGTTTAGAGAAGTACACCAATTGCTTGAAAGGTCTTTACAGTCGCTGTAAAACCCAGTTGAGGAAACTTTGCCATCTTTACTGTTAATGATGTTATAACCACCTTTGTCAGTTTCTTGCTTGCTGTATTCAGCACCAACATTAAAGCTATGATTAATGGCACCTGTAGCAAATTTACCTATCAATGCTAATTGATTTGTAAAGGTATCGCTATCTGTGATGGCAGAGTTTTGACGATGCCATACTTGGCCATTAGCTACATTGCCTTTAGAATCATCAGGGTTTGTCCAGACATAATCATTTTTAGATTTGCTGTACATTGCAGTGTTTGTAACGGTTAGATTGTCAGTTAAATCATGTTCTAACTTGATTGTCCCTGCTTGGTTCTCTTGTTTTTGGAAGTCACGATCTTTCCAACCATAATAAACGCCTTGTTTTACTTCCGCAGGTTTACCTTGTGGTTTACCTAAACCAGCATCCCAATATGGTATACCTGAATCGGGAGTATCATCCGATTTTAAATAGTAATAACTTAAAGTTGCACGAGTAGGGGTGTCTAAGCCGAAAGTAATACTAGGGGCAATACCAGCACGTTTATATTCAGCACCATCAGATTGACCTGCTTTCTCATTCATGTGGCCCATAACGGCAACACGTGTAGCAATCCCATTGCCAAAATCTTTGTTGCCATCAAGCGTCACACGTGCGTAAGCATCTGTACCGCCAGCAACAGTACCTTCTAAAAAGTCACCTTTTTTGGCCACTTTAGAAATCATGTTGATGCTACCGCCAACAGTACCTGCACCACCCATAGCAGAAGCAGAACCTTTGGTGACTTCAACTTGTTCTATGGCAAACATTTCACGGTTTTGTGAGGTTGAATTACGAATACCATCTAAATACATTGAGCTTTCAGAGCTATAGCCACGGATAAATGGACGGTCGCCATTCGGGTTGCCGCCTTCACCCGCACCTAAGGTAATACCCGGTACAGTACGTAAAGCATCAGAAAGTGTAGTGACTTGAGTGTCTTCAATCAGTTGTTTAGAAATGACTGATACAGATTTAGGTGTATCCAGTAAGGGTGCAACAAATTTCTTATTTGCGGAATTATCTACTTTTAAACTTGGTGTCTGTTCAGCTTTAACTTCTTGATGAATAGTTTCGAGCTTGACCACATTTTCATCAGCCACAGCATTTACAGTTACAATCGAGAGGGAAGAGGCAATCGCCGATGAAACGAGTTTTTTACGTGATTTGATAAACGACATGTGGGAACCCGAAAAAAGCATAAAATTTATGTATGCGAATAATAATAATTCTTATTTAAATTAAGAATTACTTTTCGATAGGAAATGACGATTTTAAAAATTATATTAATTGCCTTTAGCGATGTTATAGTGTATCAAAATGTTTCTAAGTTAATGTATTTAAACTAAATCTGATTAATAGATTATTATCTTTACTTTTATTGAGATTATTAGAGTTTAAAAAAATTGAAGAAAAGATAAAGAAAAGTTTACTAAAAGCACTATAAAAATCCATAAATGCAGATTAAAGAGATGATCTGTCCAGTTTCAGTAATCAATATATCTATTCTTATTTGAGGGAAGGGATATTTAATCAAAGAAAAATGAATTTGACTGAATAAATTTGATTATTACAGCATTAATAAAGACGATTCAAGTATTGTGTTTTGTATATCTGCAAATGTTGTCATATAATGTGGCACATTTTTATAAACCTGTTATTACCAAATATATAGAGGAAGCCATGCAAGTAACTTCTGAAGCGGTTTCGGGCGTTGCCCGTCGTTTAAATGTTTCTGTACCGACGAGCCGTATTAATGAGCAATTTGAAGCTCGTTTAAAACGCACTGCTAAAACTGCGAAGATCAACGGCTTCCGTCCAGGTAAAGTACCTGTAAACGTAGTTCGTCGTGAATACGGCGCTGGTATCTACCAAGAAGTTGTCAACGACATCATTCGTGACACAGTTTTCGAAGCAATCCAACAAGAAAAAATCAACGCTGTTGGTATGCCAAACATCGAAAAAACTGAAATGAAAGACGACGCTTTAGTTTATGAAGCGACTGTTGAAGTTTATCCAGAAATCGAAGTGAAATTCGACGGTTTGGAAGTTGAGCGTAAAGCAGCTGAAGTAAATGACAAAGACGTTGAGAAGATGATTGAAAATCTTCAAAAACAACGTGCTGCTTGGACTGAAACAAAAGGCATGGCTAAAAAAGACATGCAAGTAACTTTTGATTTTGAAGGTTCAATCGACGGCGAAAAATTTGAAGGCGGTTCTGCAGAAGACTTCAAACTAGTACTTGGTTCTGGTCGTATGATCCCTGGCTTCGAAGACGGTATCGTTGGTATGAAGAAAGGCGAAGAGAAAGTGATTGATGTAACTTTCCCTGAAGACTACCAAGCTGAAAACCTTGCTGGTAAACAAGCTCAATTCAAAATCACTGTGAAGCTTGTTGAAAAGCAAAAACTTCCAGAAATCGATGCTGAATTCCTGAAAATCTTCGGTGTATCTGAAGAAGAAGGCGTTGAGAAGTTAAAAGCTGACGTTCGTAAAAACATGGAACGTGAAGTGAAGAATGGCCTTCGCAACCAGGTTAAAGGCGCGACTTTCGATGCACTTGTAGCTGCAAACGAAGTTGAACTTCCAGCTGCTATGCTTGCTCAAGAAATTGACCGTCAACGTCAACAAATGATCCAGCAGTTCACACAGCAGTTTGGTGCTCAAGGTGCGAAAGCATTTGATTCAAGCATGCTTCCAGACGAATTGTTCAAAGAACAAGCTGAAAAATCTGTAAAACTTGGCGTACTTGTAAGCCGTGTTTTAGCTGATGCGAAAATTGAAGTAGATGCTGCACGCGTTGAAGCGTACATCGAAGACATGGCTTCTTCTTATGAAGATCCAAACGAAGTAATTGAATACTTCAAAAACGATGCGCAACAACGTGCCCAAATCGAAGCAGTTGTACTAGAAGACCAAGTTGTTGATTACATTTTGGCTTCTGCTAAAGTAACTGATGCGACTGTAAGCTATGAAGACTTATTGAAAGAGCAGCAAGCTCGTCAACAAGGCTAATTTAGCTTTCGATAAAAAAGGCGCTTAATGCGCCTTTTTTTCATATTGATGCCTGAAAAAAGCATTTCTGTTTTTCACAAAACTAATGCAAAAAATATAATGGATTTGTTGGCGAATTTTTTGCAATTTCAGTGATTATCCCTCATATTGTGATTATGGGTTAGGTCACAAAAAATTTAGGAATAAATAAACGTATGTATGTTCCAACGATTGAAAACGCTTTAGTGCCAATGGTGGTAGAACAATCCTCTCGTGGTGAGCGTTCTTTTGATATTTATTCACGCCTTTTGCGTGAACGTGTAATTTTTATGACGGGCGAAGTTGAAGACAACATGGCGAACCTGATCGTTGCGCAAATGTTGTTTTTAGAGGCGGAAAATCCAGATAAAGATATTCATCTATATATCAATTCACCAGGCGGTTCGGTAACTGCGGGTATGGCGATTTATGACACCATGCAGTTTATCAAACCTGATGTCGTAACGTACTGCATGGGTCAGGCAGCATCAATGGGTGCGTTCCTGCTGAATGCCGGTACCAAAGGCAAGCGTTATTGCCTTGAAAATGCCCGTGTCATGATTCACCAGCCATTGGGTGGTTTCCGTGGTCAGGCTTCAGATATTGAAATTCATGCACGTGAAATCCTGTTTATTAAAGAACGTTTAAACCGTTTAATGGCTGAACACAGCGGTCAGGATTACGAGAAAGTTGCACGTGATACAGACCGTGACAACTTTATGACTGCTCAGCAAGCGAAAGAATACGGTCTTGTGGACGAAGTTTTAACTAAACGTCCATAAGTTTTAAAGATTGAGATAGTGGAGTAAATATGTCCGAACATCCTCAAGGACAAAAGCATTGTTCATTTTGCGGTAAAACGCAGTCTGAAGTCGGGAAGCTGATTGCAGGCGAGGACGCATACATTTGTAACGAATGTGTGGACGTATGCTTAGATTTGGTTCAAACCAGTCAGCAGGTGGAAACCAATGACTGGGCCAATCGTCCTTTGCCGAAACCGCATGAAATTCGTGCGGCCTTGGATCAATATGTGATTGGTCAGGACGTCGCGAAAAAAACCTTGTCAGTTGCGGTTTATAACCATTACAAGCGCTTGAAAGTGCAAAATAATGGCAAGAAAGCTGATGATTCAGTCGAGCTTTCAAAAAGTAATATTATGTTGGTTGGTCCGACAGGATCGGGCAAAACCTTGCTTGCACAAACGCTGGCACGTCTTCTTGATGTCCCATTTGCCATGGCAGATGCAACGACACTGACCGAAGCCGGTTATGTGGGTGAAGATGTAGAAAACATCGTACAGAAGCTACTGCAAAAAGCCGATTACGATGTCGAAAAAGCGCAAAAGGGCATTATCTATATCGACGAGATCGACAAGATTACCCGCAAGTCTGAAAACCCATCCATCACGCGTGATGTATCGGGTGAAGGTGTTCAGCAAGCATTATTGAAAATGATTGAAGGTACGGTTGCATCAATTCCGCCACAAGGTGGACGTAAGCATCCGCAGCAAGAATTCATTCAGATTGATACCTCGAATATCCTGTTTATCTGTGGTGGTGCATTCTCAGGACTTGAGAAAATTGTACAGCAACGTCAGGAAAAAGGTGGCATCGGCTTTACTGCAGAAGTGCGTAAAAAAGATGAAACCAAGAAGCTGTCTGACTTGTTCCGTCAAGTTGAAGCAACTGATCTGGTAAAATTTGGTTTGATTCCAGAATTTATTGGTCGTTTGCCAGTGATTGCCACTTTAGACGAGTTGGATGAAGAAGCACTGATGCAGATTCTGACTGAGCCGAAGAACGCTTTGACCCGTCAGTATCAACATCTGTTTGATATGGAAGATGTGGATCTGGTTTTTGAAGAATCGGCATTACGCGCAGTGGCTAAGAAAGCAGTTGAGCGTAATACAGGCGCGCGTGGTTTACGTTCGATCCTAGAAAATTCATTGCTGGAAACCATGTATGACTTGCCAAGCCGTAGCGATGTCGGCACTGTCGTCATCAATGAAGCTGTGATTAAAGGTGAAGCAGAGCCGGAATACCGTGCCGAGCGTCAGCCACATGATCAGCAAGAGACAGCAACAAAAATAGATTTAAAGGTCGTAAATAGCAAATCTGCTTAATTGCTATTCGTCCGAAACGTGCGAAAACTCCGTGTTTTCGCACGTTTTTTATTTCCAAAAATAAAGCTCGGTGTTAATCTGATTCACTAGGCGTGGATGCCTAAAACTTATAAAAAACAAATCGCAAAGCACTTGCATACAAAAGAATAAAGACGCAGTGAGGGATAAGCATGCGTGGAGTCGCAATTGTACTCATCAGCAGTTTGGCATTGCTGGGGTGTCATGGTAAGAAAGCCGTCGTTGAGCCTACACAGCCACTCAGCACTTTAAAAAATATCGATCTTGAAAAAAAACCGGGCTTCGTCGAGCAGCATCGTATCGGCATGTTTACCATTGGCGGTTGGGTCAATCAAAAGCAAGGTAACCAGTTTCAGACGGTGAAACCGCAGCATGATGAAGCCGCCATCGTGTATTTATACCGGCCCGATTCCAGATGGAACCGTCAGGAAATTGTCGCTGCCAGCCTGTTTATCAATCAAGAACATATTCCAAGCTTATTGCATAATCATTATTACTGGATTGAAGTACCTGCAGGGACCTATCGTTTGAGTACCAGTCGGCCATTAGGTGCACTGCATTTCCAAAAGCCTAAATATCTGGATTTTACTGTTGAAGCAGGACAGTCTTATTTTATTAAATATGATGAAGAGAATATCAGTACACGTCGGAGTGTTTCCGGACCGCTCATGCTGATGCCGGAAAAAGTTGGCCTAAATGAAATTGCTTTTACTCAGCTAAAATCAGACAGTTTTAACTTCGTGGCACAAGATCAGGAAACAGGCCAGATTCGTAAAAAAGCCCAAAAAATTGAACCGACTGCTTATGATCCATCATTAGATGTAGAGTTGGAAGCACCTTTTAAACTTTGGGATCCGCGGACTTGGTAATTGATATTTTATTGAGAAAATATAATAAAAAAGCACCCATTCAAGGTGCTGTTTTATTGCAGTAAAAATTAGCCCGCAGCAGCGTCAACTACTGGAATCTTGCCAATTTTTGCTTGCCAGATTTTAGGTGCAGTCGCGTGAATAGAAGTACCATTCACATCAACCGCTACAGATACCGGCATATCTTTTACCACAAACTTGTAAATTGCTTCCATACCCAGGTCAGCAAAGGCAACCACTTCAGCTTCGCGAATAGCTTTAGACACGAGGTAAGCAGCACCACCGACAGCCATCAGGTAAGTTGCCTGGTTGTCTTTAATGGCTTCAACGGCAGCAGGACCACGGTCTGCTTTACCGATCATGCCGAACATGCCAGTTGCTTCAAGAACTTGACGCGTAAATTTATCCATACGCGTAGCCGTTGTTGGGCCAGCAGGGCCTACAACTTCGTCGCCGACTGGATCAACAGGGCCAACGTAGTAGATAAACTTGCCTTTCAGATCAACAGGAAGTTCTTCACCGTTGTTCAGCATGTCGACCATACGTTTGTGTGCAGCATCACGACCTGTATATATTGTACCGTTAAGAAGAAGTGTATCGCCTGGTTTCCAGCTATTCATTTCTTCTTGGGTAATCGTGTCAAGGTCAACACGTTTAGAAGATGAAGAATCCCAAGTCACAGCAGGGTAGTCTTCAAGTTTAGGTGCTTGAATATGTGCAACACCTGTACCATCTAACTGGAAGTGTGCATGACGAGTCGCAGCACAGTTCGGGATCATACCAACTGGTTTACCTGCAGCATGACATGGATAATCCTTGATTTTAATATCAAGTACAGTGGTTAAACCGCCAAGACCTTGTGCACCAATACCCAAAGCATTTACTTTTTCGAAGATTTCGATACGAAGCTCTTCCATTTTGCTTTGTGGACCACGACGAAGCAATTCGTCCATGTTGATCTCTTCCATCAATGCTTCTTTGGCAAGCATCATGGCTTTTTCAGCAGTACCACCAATCCCGATTCCCAGCATACCTGGTGGACACCAGCCTGCACCCATGGTTGGAACAGTTTTCAGTACCCAATCCACGATTGAATCAGATGGGTTTAACATTGCTAGTTTAGATTTGTTTTCTGAACCGCCACCTTTGGCTGCCACAGTGATATCTACTTTATTACCAGGCACAAGCTTGTGGTAAATCACGGCAGGAGTGTTGTCTTTGGTGTTCTTACGACCAAATGCAGGATCAGCCAGAACTGATGCGCGAAGCACGTTCGAGTTTTCTAAATAACCCTGACGTACGCCTTCATTGATTGCATCATCCAGGCTCATGGTTAAATCGAATTTAACGTCCATGCCCACTTCAACAAATACGTTGACGATACCGGTATCTTGACAGATTGGGCGGTGGCCTTCTGCACACATGCGTGAGTTAATTAAGATTTGTGCGATCGCATCTTTAGCAGCTTTGTTCTCTTCACGATCATACGCACGGCTCATCGCTTGGATAAAGTCTTGTGGGTGATAGTAAGAAATGAACTGAAGCGCATCTTTAACCGATGTGATCAAGTCATCTTGCTTGATAATAGTTGTCATACAAATATCTCTTGAGCGGGCTGATAGCTAGCGGGCTAAATTATAAGACAAAAGAATCGGGTTGTGGGCATTTTGGGCGAGCATTGGCCGAAAGTTTATAGTTTAAGCAATCTGAGCAAGCACTTTAGCTATTCAATGGGTCAAATATGATAGCCAGTTGTCATATTCAGTGTCATATTTCAGATAAAAAATATGCATAATTTTGATAATTTTTTCTCAAGTAATTGAATTTTATTGTTTATTTAAAATTTAATAAAAAACTAGATTGTCATATAACTGTCATAAAACTTTTACATAATGCAGCTATTGAAACGGGAGATCCTAACAATGGTTACAGGTATTTTGATGGCAGCTGGTTTTTGTGTATATATCGCTGCAACTTGGATGTATGGTCAGAAAGAAGATCAAGCCTAAGCTTTATCTTCTTTTTTATTTGAACCCCTCAAAGAATTAACCTATCTTCAAATCTTCAAATCTTCAAATCTTCAAATCTTCAAATCTTCAAATCTTCAAATCTTCAAATCTTCAAATCTTCAAATCTTCAAATC
>NZ_JAMXXP010000013.1 GCF_024129355.1 Acinetobacter lwoffii
TCGATTTGATAAACTGGCACGCAATTATAAATCTATGATTCGTATAGCCTGTATATTTATTTGGTGCAAAGCCAAATGAGGACACACCCTAATAGCTTATATCAAAATAATCCTATTCCCTCAATAAACCTTAATACATGGTTCTATCATCTACATCTATCTTTGCTCATGAAAAATATGAAGCTTCGATTAAAAAAAGAGTGCACAAATTTAAAGCGTTTTATTTTATCGCACTACTAATAAGCAATAATAAAAATAAATCATTTTATTAAATTAAATTTTATATCAACTACAAGCTTAGTATTTATTACTTTAATCCCATTACTTTTTAATTAAATCATAAAAACAAAAACATTTTATTTTAAAAGCCTGTTTTTATTATTTTTGATAAAAACTGGAATACTTATTGCTAATTATATCTTGAACAGACTGAGCGCATTTGAGTGAAGTCATTTTTAAAGCATGTGTTGCATGACACAGAACAACCAAGAGCAGAATAGAATGAAAGAAAAAAATAATTTGAAAACCGGATTGAAAAAATTGGTAGGGGTGTTAATGGCAAGCGGTGTAATGAGCATGGCCGCTGTCGCCAATGTTCAGGCCCAAGATAAAGCCGCATTTGTTTATATTGGCCCAACCAGTGACCATGGCTGGACCTATTCTCATGATCAAGGCAGGATTAAGGCTGAAAAAACCCTCGCAGGAAAATATAAAACCTCTTATATTGAAAATGTCCCTGAAACAGCAGATGCCGAACGTGTGATCCGCAACCTGGCACAACAAGGCAATAAAGTCATTTTTGCGACTTCATTCGGTTATATGAATGCGATGGAGAAAGTATCCAAGCAATTTCCAAATACCGTATTTATGCATGCAACCGGTTATAAGCAGGGCAAAAATTTAGGGGTATATGATGTCCGCACCTATGAAGGCGCTTATATGCTGGGTGTGGTCGCAGGGCAAAAAACCAAAAATAATGTTTTGGGTGTAGTTGCGTCTTTTCCGATTCCTGAAGTCATCCGTAATATCAATGCCTATACCCTCGGTGCACAAAGTGTAAATCCAAAAATTAAAACCAAAGTCATTTGGGTGAATTCATGGTTTAACCCGGGCAAAGAACGTGATGCAGCCTTGGCCTTGATTGCTCAAGGCGCAGATGTGCTGATGCAAAATACCGATTCTCCAGCAGTGGTACAGGCGGCTGAACAAAAAGGTGTCTTTGCTTTTGGCTGGGATTCTGACATGAGCAAATTTGGCCCTAAAGCGCATCTTGCTGCATCGGTTTTACATTGGGAAAAAATCTACACTCCAGTAATGACGCAAGTCAGCAAGAAAACCTGGAAACCAAGTGCAATGTGGTATGGCGTAAAACAAAAAGCCGTCGATATCGAAAGCTTTGGTCCTTCAGTGTCGGCAGCCTCTAAAGCAAAAGCGCTCAGCGTACGTGATGGCATTTTAAAAGGCACACTGCATCCATTTACCGGCCCGATTCATAAACAGGATGGTACATTGGTCTTGGCAAAAGGCAAGCGCCTAGATGATGCGGCACTAAGTAAAATGAATTACTACGTGAAGGGCGTAGAGGGTTCATTACCGAAATAAAGCTTTGCCATTTTGCAATTAAAAATCTTTAAACACTTTGATGTACTTTTCTGCATCCATTTGCATGCCTGACAACCATCGATGGATGCTGAATTGCTACGGCATGGAATAGGGCACTGATGATGACCTCTCAACACGATAGATCTGCTCATGCGCAAGAGTTGAATGCACGTTCTTCTTCAGGTGTACCGCGTTTACAGCTCATCAATATCTGTAAAAGTTACAATTCATTGAAAGCGAATGACCAGATACATTTAACCGTTCAACTCGGACAGATTCACGCCATCTTGGGTGAAAATGGCGCCGGCAAAAGTACCCTGATGAAAATCATTTATGGGGCAACCAAGGCCAATCAGGGACAAATCCTCTGGAACGGTAAAGAAGTTCATATTGATAACCCGTCGATGGCAAGAAAACTCGGGATTGGCATGGTCTATCAGCATTTCTCTTTATTTGAAACCTTGACCGTGGTGGAAAATATTTTGCTGGGACTGGATGAAAAGATTCATTTAAAAGTCCTCAGTCAAAAAATTATTGAAGTCTCAGAGCAATACGGCTTACCCATTGATCCACGCCGCGAAGTACATTCTTTATCGGTAGGTGAACGGCAACGCGTCGAAATTATTCGCTGCCTTTTGCAAAATCCCGCTTTAATCATTTTAGATGAACCGACTTCAGTATTGACACCACAAGCGGTACGGCAACTGTTTAAAACTTTACGGTTATTGGCCTCCCAAGGCGTTTCAATTTTATATATCAGTCATAAATTACATGAGATTAAAGAACTCTGTGATGAAGCGACCATCTTACGCAATGGCCGTGTGACCGGAAATGTTGATCCCAAAGACAACAGCACCAGTGATTTAGCACGCTTAATGATTGGCCGTGATTTACCGACTTATGTACGCCCAGAATATACCGGTGAAAAACAGGTGCTATTCCAGGTCGAGAATCTGGATTACCAGTCCGATGACCCATTTGGCGTGTCGCTGAAAAATATCAATTTAGATATTCAAGCCGGAGAAATTGTCGGTATTGCCGGGATTTCTGGCAATGGTCAAGCAGAACTGCTGTCTTTGCTGTCGGGTGAAAACAGCCTGAAACATGGCCAGATGGTTCTGGATCAAATCGATATTTCCCGATTCAGTTCTGGACAACGGCGTGATTTGGGCCTGGGCTTTGTCCCTGAAGAACGTCTGGGCCGAGGAGCAGTCCCGAACATGACACTGTCCCAGAATGCCTTGCTGACCGCATTTCGGCAGAACCTGACGCAATGGGGATTAATCAAGTTTGCACAATGTAAGCTTTTTGCCGAGCACTGTATTGAAAAATTCGGGGTGAAAGCCAGTGGCCCAGAGGCAGAAGCACGTTCCTTGTCCGGTGGAAATCTACAAAAATTTATTGTAGGCCGGGAAATTCTGCAAAACCCCAAATTTCTGATTGTGGCTCAACCGACCTGGGGCGTAGATGTCGGCGCGTCCATGTTTATTCGGCAGACCCTGATCGACCTCTCTCGACAAGGTGTTGCTATTTTGGTGATTTCAGAAGAGTTAGAGGAGCTGTTTGAAATCAGTGATCGTCTCTGCGTTTTGGCCAATGGTGAACTATCTCCAGCGATACCTACTCATGAAACCAATACTGAAAATGTTGGAATCTTGATGTCAGGCATTCCAGGCCATGACACTGCGATCATCGTAGAGGAGCAGCAAGCTCATGCTTAATATAGCCAAAAACAAATATACGGGTTGAGAGGAAAGCGACATGCATTTACTGGAACCGCGTGAACATCCATCTCAAATCATGAAGTGGCTTTCACCACTCATTGCGCTGCTGGCCATGCTGATTGTCGGGAGTATTCTGTTTTTAATGCTGGGGATTAATCCCGCGCAAGCCATGTACATCTTCTTTATTGAACCGCTGACATCTTCTTATGGCTGGAGTGAACTGGCAGTGAAAGCCGGGCCTCTGATTCTGATTGCCTTGGGGCTGGCGGTGGGATTTCGAGCCAAATTATTCAATATCGGTGCTGAAGGTCAGCTCACCATGGGCGCGATTTTTGGCGGTGGTATTGCGATTTTATTTCACGACCAAATTGGCTGGTGGATTCTCCCGTTAATGATTGTCATGGGCGCACTTGGTGGGGCACTCTGGGGCGCAATTCCTGCCTTACTGAAAACCCATTTTAATGCCGAAGAAACCCTGACCACCCTGATGATGAATTATGTCGCAGTATGTGTGTTGCTATACCTGGTCAATGGTCCTTGGCGTGATCCGGAAGGGATGAACTTCCCACAATCGGTGGTTTTTAGTGAGAGTGCGACGCTGCCATTCATTGTAGAAGGCACACGCATTAATGCCTCTATTTTTATCACTTTTTTTGCAGTCCTTCTGTTTTGGGTTTTTATGCGTAAAAGTCTGACGGCCTATAAACTGGAAGTCAGCGGTCAGGCACCTTTAGCTGCCAAATACGCAGGTTTTTCTTCCTCCAAAGCGATCTGGATGAGTCTGGTGATTTCCGGAATGATGGCAGGTATTGCCGGAATCTGTGAAGTGGCTGGACCTATTGGTCAGCTGAATCCGAACCTGTCCTCAGGTTATGGCTATGCGGCGATTATCGTGGCCTATCTAGGGCGTTTAAACCCCATCGGTATTGTGCTGTCAGGCTGTTTTATGGCGCTGATTTATCTGGGCGGCGAAATGGCACAAATGCAGTTGCAGCTTCCGGTCGCGATTACCGGTATTTTCCAGGGCCTGCTGTTATTTTTCCTGTTGGCTTCCGATGCATTAATTGAAAACCGTTACCGGTTTAGCAAAAAAATGGTGCCACCGGTCCCTCAGTCCACAGCAACCACCCTCTAACCCAATGTTGTCTACAGCAAAAGGAAGCATGATATGGCTTTAGAAATAACTGCAATTCTTGCAGGTACTGTTGCAGCAGCAACACCACTGATTTTCGCAGGTCTGGGGGAATTGGTCACACAGCGGACAGGTGTGATTAATCTTGGAGTAGAAGGGATGATGCTGGTCGGTGCAATTGCAGGTTTTGCTTTTGCTGCGCAATATGATGCCAGTGTATTAAGTGCCTTATTGATGGGTGGTCTGGCAGGCATGCTGATGGCCCTGATTTTTGCCTTTTTTACCTTGTCTTTAAGTACCAATCAATCCGCGTGCGGTTTGGCTTTAACCATTTTTGGACTCGGTATCTCTGCATTTTTGGGACAGAACTACGTCAGTATGGCTTTACCGGGTCTGGCTAATTTTAATATTCCACTATTAGCGGATATTCCAGTATTGGGTCCGATTTTGTTCCAGCAAAACTATGTGGTTTATCTGTCAATCTTGGTCTTCTTTCTGGTGTGGTTTGTCTTGGCCAAAACCCGTTTGGGCTTATTGCTTAAAGCAGTCGGAGAATCACCGGAAAGTGCGCATGCCATGGGTTATCACGTGTTGGCGATTCGTTATGGCGCAGTGCTATTTGGCGGTTTGATGGCAGGGGTTGGCGGAGCATTTTTATCGACCGTATATACCCCGATGTGGATTGAAAATATGGTGGCAGGCCGCGGCTGGATTGCCATTGCACTGGTAGTATTTGCGGTGTGGAAACCAACACGTTTAATGCTCGGCGCTTACCTGTTTGGGGGCGTAACCATTTTGCAATTTCACGCCCAGGCGCTTGGAATCAAGGTGCCGAACGAGCTGCTTGCCGCATTGCCCTATATAGCCACCATTGTGGTACTGGTCATGATTTCACGGAATAAAAAAGTACTCAAAATGAATTTGCCATCTTCTTTAGGCAAAACCTTCGTGCCATAACCGCAGCCATTCATCATAAATAGAATAGATTTGAGTATAAATCATGAAAATTTTAACAGCTTCTTATGTCCTGACCATGAATGCGCAGAATGAATGTATTAAAAATGGCGCGATACTGATTGAGGGCGACCAAATAAAAGCAGTGGGTACATTGGCACAGTTAACTCAATGCTATCCAGAGGTGCTCATTGAAGATTACCCACAAAAGATCCTGATGCCGGGCTTGATCAATACCCATTGTCATTCCGGTTTATTGCGTGGCACGGCAGAAGGGTTACCGGTTTGGGATTGGTTACAGCAGTATATTGACCCGATGCACCGGGTGTTGACACCAGAGGATGCGAAAATTGCCTCTTATTTGTGTTATGCCGAGGCACTTTTGTCGGGAACCACCACTATTGTCGATATGTGGCGTTATATGGAGGGTAGTGCGGAGGCAGCAAAAGCCTTAGGAATTCGTGCCGTTCTAGTACCTTATGTCGCGGAACATCCGGATCACAATTATTTTGAAACCTTAAAAAGTAATGAGGCTTTAATCAACCGTTGGCATCAGCAGGCGAATGGACGTATTCAGGTTTGGGTGGGTTTAGAGCACCTGTTTTATGCGGAAGCTTCAGCATTAAGCCTCATTGAGAAACTTTGTCAGGACTATCAAACCGGTTTTCATACCCACAGTAATGAAAGCCAATTTGATGTACAGGAAAACCTGCGCCGCTCAGGCATTCGCCCGATTGAAAGTCTGCAAAAACTGGGCTTGCTAGATCTGCCTAAAACCCTGTTGGCACATTGCGTCTGGGCAGATGCAAATGAAATTCAGATTTTAAGGCGACATGCGGTCGGTGTCGCCCATAATCCGATTTCCAATATGAAATTGGCCTCCGGTGCAGCGCCTGTGGTTGAAATGCTACGTCAAGGCGTTGCGGTGGGTCTGGGTACGGACGGCGAAAAAGAAAACAATAATCTGGATCTATTTGAAGAAATGAAAACAGCATCATTATTGGCGAAGTTCTCGAATTTAGATGCGGCTGCTCTGGATGCCTGGTCAGTCTGTCAAATGGCTACGATTACAGGAGCTAAAGCTTTGGGTATGCAAGATGAAATTGGTTCATTGGAAGTCGGCAAACAAGCAGACCTGATTGCAGTTAGATTGGATACACCGCGGATGACGCCGTTGATTGATCATGGAAAATTATTTAATTTGCATACCAATTTAGTCCATGCAGTTCAAGGCCAAGATGTGGTCATGACGATGGTGGCGGGACAGACTGTGGTTAAAAATGGCCGTTTGATCAATGCCGATTTACAGGCTTTGATCGATCAGGTCAATCAAGCGACACCACGCTTATTTGAGCGTCGTAATCAGTGGTTTGCCAAGCAGGGGCAAACGGTGAATGAATTACAGCGGGAAGAATCTTGAGGTCTCAGTGACAGTTGAGGTTATCTATTGATAATGGGACGACTTTTATCGTGATTAGCTACGTTAAAGCTAAGATAGCCATTTATTAAAGGAATATTTAAAAAAAAATAAGGCTAAATTTTTAATTAAGTTACTTTTTATAAAGAATATATAGATTTTAGTAACCGAGCTTAACTGACGAGAAATGGAAAAATAAATAAATGCTATAGTGATATAGAATATTCAATATATCTCATTAAAATGAAAAAATTAAACGTATTGTCAAGTACTTGCCTATTTCTCTTGAGTATTCCCATTCAAGCAGAGACCCTTCCTGAAACTTATATATTATGGGAACAATATTACCAAGTTGAACAAAAGGATCTCGAACAGGCAACCCAACTTTTACAGCAGATTAGTCAAAAATCACCGCGAGATCCAAAGGTCTGGAAAACTTGGACATATCTGGAAATGCGCAAAAATAATAATACCGAAGCTTTAATTTATATTGATCGAACTCTTGAATTAACGCCAGATGATGAACAATTGTTGTTGCAAAAAGCCTATCTGTTGAATGCTGCTCAGCGTAATCCCGAAGCTTTAGAAATATTTAAAAAACTACAAAGTTCCTCAAATCCTGAAACTGCAGCAAAAGCCCAACAGGCAGTACTCAATTTAAGTGGAACAACAAGTGGTCAGACTAGAAATACCTTTGCCGATATCTATTTTTCTCCTTCTTTTGAAGGACGTTATGACACGGCCATCTTACCCTTGAAGCTCCGTTATGGACGTTATTGGGGAGAAAAAAACCGTGGCCAGATTTATGGCTTTGCCAGCATTAACAGGGATACCCAATCTACCGGCGGTGCACGACCTGAGATTATTGACCAGAATGCAGCCATTGTCGGTGTTGGAACAAATTACCGTCCTTGGGAATGGCCGCTCTATCTATATCTGGAACTCGGCGGAAGTTATGATCTAATCGATTTAAACCGAGACAAATTCAGGGAAAGTATTAATTTTGGTTTGACCAGTTATCAGGAATGGTATTGGCATGATTCCGAAACCAGTCATAGTCCGGTTACCCAGAAGACTCAGTATTTTGCCGAACTGTATGGCAATGCAGCGAGCTATTCACGTGAAGATTATAATGTAATTGGCGACCTGCGCTTGCGTACCGGTTGGAACTTTAACCGGGATCATCTAGGCAATATCCAGACTTATCTGAAGCTACATACGATTAATGACTCCAATAACGAGTTTTATAACAACCTGGCAGAGCTGGGACCGGGTATAGCCTGGCAACCTGTAGACTTCCCGGTCAAGCTACGTATTGAACAGATGTATGGCAAATATGTAAATGGGGCACCTGAGTCTGGAAAAAGAACTTTTGATAATACCCGAGTGGAACTGACTTATTACTGGAGCTTTTAACCATGCCGATTGATCTTTCTTTTATTTTTGGTACTCGCCCTGAACTGATTAAATTAGCACCAGTCATCTTAAAAGCCCAGCAGGATTCACGATTTAGAGTCAGTGTGGTATTTACCGGTCAGCATCTGGAATTGGTACAGGATGCGATCGAGTTTTTCCAAATCAAGATTGATCATCATCTGCAAATCATGCAACCTGGCAAAAGTCTAAATATTCTATTAAGCAAGGCATTGACCGAACTCGATCAAGTATATCGTGACATGCCGAAATGTGATGTAATTATAGTGCAAGGGGATACCACCACTGTACTTGCAGGTGCTCTGGTGGCCTTTAACCTGAATATTCATCTGGCGCATGTTGAAGCCGGATTACGCTCTTTTGATCTGATGCATCCATTTCCGGAAGAAGGTAACCGACAACTGGTTTCCCGCTTGGCCCAGTGGCATTTTGCACCGACCCGACGTTCTGCAGAAAATTTGCGTCAGGAAAATATTCGAGACCAGCAGATTTTTATTACCGGTAATACCGTGGTTGATGCTATTTATCATGCCCGTGATTTAATGCAATCTTCTTCTCAGCAGTCTCAGCAAAGGTTAGAGCGAATGGGGCTGAAATTAAGTGAACAAGATAAACTGGTCTTGCTGACCGCGCATCGACGGGAAAATTTTGGTGAAGGTATTCAAAATATCTGTGCCGCCATCCATACACTATGTCGCCGTTATCCAGAGCTGCATTTTGCCTGGCCTGTGCATCTCAATCCACAGGTATATAAAATTGCCTATCGCGAGTTTCTGGATCATCCGCAGGTACATTTGTTAAAACCTCTGGATTATCCGGACTTACTGGCTGTTTTAGGTGCAGCCTATTTTATTATGACTGATTCAGGCGGTATTCAGGAAGAAAGCCCCACCTATCAAAAACCGGTGCTCATACTGCGGGATGTAACTGAACGCCCGGAAGTGGTTGAAGCAGGTTGTGGAATACTGGTCGGTACCGACCAAGCCAAAATCGTACAAGAGTTTTCTCGTCTAATGGATGATTCAGCCTATTATCGACAACATGCAGAAGTCGAAAATCCATTTGGTGATGGTCATGCTTCGGAACGTATTTTAGAACAGATGCTGCAAGATTTAACAGTCAGAGCTTAGTAATTGATTTTCATCCACAAATAAAGCCAGAGCACACTGGCTTTATTTAAATAATGTGGACCATCAAAAATATAGACACGCTCGCCAGCATAAGCTTTCAACTGTTTTGCAATTTCCCAAGGATAAGCTGCACGAAAGCCGCCTCCCGGTTTAGGCCGGAAAGCTTCGAGAATAATCACAACTCTTTTGTCACCAACCTGATGTTTAAGGTTTTGATAAATCACCGCCGCTTCTTCGGGGCTGCGCGTGCCTACACCGACGCCATCCTGAAAAAAGACTTGGGCATTATCAGGTAACCAGCTTTCAAGCCAGTAATGTAAAAACCGTGATTTTCGGTCTGCACTATAAATACTGATCCAGACCGGTCGTTGGAACTCGGCAACATAACGCGCCATATTGGCAACTCCATGCCAGCTTGGGTCAGCTTCTACAGGAAAATAATAAGCAGCAGGCTGAACTGGAAGAGAAGTTTTAATAATCTGTTGGGATTGTAAAAAGAGCTGGTCAATATTTTCACGTGCCACAGGTTCCTGAAAAATGCCTGCCAGACCTAAGATAACCTGCTTGGACCAGGGTTGTTCGGCAATCGTATTCCAGTCCGGCTGATGTTGCCATTGGGCTCCGGAGATTTCTTTAAAAAAGGAGCGTCCGTCTACAATACTCCATTGAGTGACCAGCGTATCGATGCCTAATAAGTGCCAGTTACCGGAGGCGTGACTCATCTGGTCAACCTGCCAGAAAATACCCTCAATTTTAGGCGCTGTTACCGCTTTAGCATCTGCACGTGCCATAAAAAACGCAGAGCCAGTAAAAGCTAAGGTAGGAAGTGCCAGTAACACCAGTAAGCCTAAAATCAGGTATTTTTTCATCATTATTCTTCTTTGGTTTTTTGTGCCTTACGAGTTCTGCGCCAGAACAGCAGCCCTATAATAAGCGCAGCAACAATCACAAGAATAATAGCAATAGTTCGCATGGAAATCTGTTCAATTATCGGGGTTTCTGCTTTTTCTATAGCGGTTTGACTAAGTACGGTAATTTGTCCTTGGGCAGAAATAAACAAGGCCGCAGTATTGTTCGGGATTTTCTGCTGGATTTGCGGCCAGAAGCGGGCAAAATTTTCTACCCCGAGGTTGTTGTCGCTATAAATCCAGAAATTCCCGTTTCTGACGGTGATCAAACTACCATTTGCCGTAGTAGGTAAGTAAAGAATCTGACTGTATTCTTGCAATTCAGATTGATAACGCTGGGCATTCAGCAGGATATTAATGGTTTTAGGTGTACTTGGATTCAGCTGGGTGATATTCAGACCAATTGGATCATTACTGAGCAGCATGTTCTTGGCAACTTGAGCCAGGCTGATCGCGATGGGGGTGGCTATAGGCGTATTCATGGCAATTTCAGGAGTCTTGTCAAAAACTGTAGACAGGCTGATGACTCCCTGTTTCATCTGGTAAGGCAGACTAAGCCTGGATTTTTTAGCATCAATCCATAATGCATTACCCGCATTAGGTAGACAATTATTGCTATTTAACTGGTTATTACTCACCGTCATGTTAAAGCTGTTGGTATAGGGATAATCTGCACCTACAAATTCAAACTGCCGCTCAACCGGGCTGGAATCCAGTTTTGCCAGACTGGTACTACCTGCGAGTACTTCATTGAGCCAAACCTGTAAGGTCGAGCCTTGTAAGAGTCCGCTTTGCGAACGGAAATTAAGCTGACCCTTTAAAATATCCGTAGCTTCCCAAACAGCAGGAAAGACCAGTGAAATATTTTTGGGAGTATTGTCTAGTTTGAAATCGGAAATGCCCAGATCAGCCAAGCTTTCAAAACGGCGTACACTGGCCCAGTTTGGTCGTGCGACAGGGCCATTTAAACTCGCTGTTGCAGTATTTAGTTGTGCCAGATATTGCTGATTGAGCAGGGCATTGACGGCCATCAATAATTGGGATTCTGAAGAGTATTCAATCGTCAGGCTTGGTACCTGGTTAACCTGATTTAGACTCATCCGTGCTGCGGGTAATTTTGCGGCCGAACGCTGAATATTGATCATGAAATCAGGTGCTGATTCAGGAGTGGTATTTAGCCGCCATTGCACAGGTGTCGCAAAATTCCAGGCAGTTGCCAGCCTACTCATCATGGTGGCTTCCAGGAAATTTGCCGTATTAAAACCTAGCAGTGCCTGTACCGGTTCTGAGCGGTTCAATTGGCTATTGAACAGGACATCCGGGAGTTGATTCAGCTGCATGCTGTTACGCTGCGATTGGTAACTCAGATTTGGTTGAGTCAAGGTAGTCAGTAAATTGCTTGATTCAAGACAAATATTGGCAGTACTTTGTCCAGGTCCTGGTTTTTGTAAAATACTGATATCCAGCCGATGAAAACCGCTGTCGGCAGGGGGGAGGCTAAAATTTAATGTGCCTTTACCACTCAAATTTTGTTGATGAATCAGCTGATTGTCATACCGGACAATCACTGTACTGCTACCCTGTACATCGAACTGACTGCTGAACTGGACATCCTGCCAGCTTTCACCTTTTCCAACATAAAAAAAGTAAGGTGCAGTTTGCTCTACATGCCGTGCAACTACATCATCAAGCTTCCAGGTGGCCGCATAGAGAGGTGCACTAGACAATGCCAAGATAAGTGAAGACATTAATCTCAAAGGAGCTGTTTTTATGTGCATGATCATTTTTTTTCCTTCTTTCGTTCTGTCTTGTACCAAGTAATTCCCTCACCCTTGATTTTGCCTTTTAACATGTCCCAGGCGGCTTTAAAGACAATCAGGAGAAATACTTGTGAATAGGAGAAATAAGCGATAAAGGCATAGAAGTAAAATCGTTTAGGCACTTCTTTTTCCAGACTGAGGGTAAACCAGATCTGGACCAGATAAAGAATAAAGGCCAAGATGAAAAGCAAGGTAAAAGGACCGGGAATTGTAGTGCCATCAATACCGAGTAGACCAACCACCAGCGTCATATGACTTAAGAAGAGGGCTGGCACAAAAATGATGTAACACATAATATTGTTGCCGATTTCCATTCCGATTGGAAAAGGATGCCGGAGCGCTGTTCTTAAATATTTACGGGTTACATAAAAGTTACCTTGAGTCCAACGTGAGCGTTGTTTGATAAAAATATTCAGGTCACCCGGATCCTGTTGCCAGCCTACGGCATAAGGCACCCATTTAATCCGTTTATGTCCCAGAAAAATCCGGTAACTCATTTCGGTGTCATCGACCAAGGATTTTTCGTCAAATCCGCCTAGAATATCGAGTGCATCTCGCCAGATCACATAATTGGTTCCCATTAGGGTGGAAAGACGGAAACGCAGCCAGCGTCCACCCTGAAAAATCCACTGGAAATAGATAAACTCGATAGCGATAAAGGTACTAAGGGGGCTGTCTTTCCAGTTGCGGGTACGAACTTTGCCATTCACTGCGACCAGACTAGAATCTGCCAGCAAGGTCTGGGCAATCAGCCGTACACAATCCGGCTCTGGCGTACTGTCCGCATCATAAACCGCAATCAATTCTCCGCGGGCGTGTTTGAGTCCGTTATTCAAAGTTCTGGATTTACCTTTACCGCCTTGACCTTTAGGCACATTGATGACCCGAATGACTGGAAATTCGGCTGCCATACGATCGGCAATTTCCTGGGTATTGTCTTTGGAGGCATCATTAATCAGCAGTACTTCATAGCTTTCAGCCGGATAATCCTGTGCAGCTAGAGAGCGTAAGGTATCTTCAATCACCAGTGCTTCGTTATATGCCGGCACCAGCACACTCAGCATGGGCCAACGTTCAGGTATTGGTAAATTGGTCAGTTCCTGACTGGCTCGAATCGAATAACGCCAGGCAGAAAAGCTGAGCCAGGCCCAAAAGGCCTGTGGAATCCAGATCCCGATAAAGCCGGTAATAAACAGAATATCGATCATGCTCATGATTTTTTGAACCTCCGCCATAACATGGTGATCAGGAGGATGAGCATTAAGATAACGATCACAACAACGGATGCCCAGGAAGTTGAGGTACCCCAGAAGCTTAATAAATTAGGGTAATGGGTCGAGAGCACCAGGTGTAATGGCAAGATGATGATTCCTGCTGAGAGCAAGATATAGCCGAGTGGATTGGTATGCACCCGGTTCAGTTGGCTGTCAAAGCGTGTATTTAAAAATGTCCAGGAAATTCCCAATTCAGGATAAGCAATCTCACTTTCGGCAAGTGGCACCTCAGGATTCAGGATAATTCCGGTACCATTGAAAGCAGTTTGTGGGTAGGCGGTGTAAAATTGTTGCTGACCAGATTGAATTAAACGGGCGGGTAAAGGCAGTTGTCCTGGATTGGCCTGAACAATGTAAAGTCCCGCAGGTAAAGTTTTGAGATTCGGATTCCAGCCATCCTGTATATAGGCAGCCATGGGACGTAGACCTGCACTGGTGGCGAGGGTCGCAAGTCCGCGAAAACGCTTTGGTTCAATACTGCTTAGATCAAGAATCGGGATAGCACCTTCCGAAACCTCCTGTTTGATCTGAAAGTAGATTGACGGTTTCATGAAATTTTCAGGAATGATTAAACCCGGTTTAATAGCCTGATTTTTCATGTTTTGATAAGTTTCGTAATGTATTTGATCAAAGCTAAATATCGGCCATAACTTCCTAGGAGCTGGGAAATAGGCTGGAATTTGCTTAATATCTGAGGAATCTTGCTGCTGAACCGGATCGGCTGTTTTAAGCTCACATTGATAATATTGTTGATAGTAAGAACTCAGTACCGGGTCAGGCAGTGTATTGACTGAAACGATCAGACCGCAGACATGCAAAAAATGACTCATAGGCGTTCCTCCAAGGAGGGTCGGCCCTGATGATGGGGTAAATGAGTAATCTCTGTTTTAATCAGTTCAATCTGTTTGATTTTTTCAATCAGTTGTTTGGAAATAGTAGATTCTCGATCGGCAATCGTAATTACGCGCAAGACCGAGAGCCGGCTATCAGTAAAGGAAAAGTGAGGAACTTCAAACTTATTTTCCAGCACATGGATAATTTTTTGTTGCAACAGTTTTAGTTCATCCACCTGCAACATATCTCTTAATAAACTGTGGTTGGTAATTTCTATATAAATTTCATCGTATTGAGGAATCAGATTCAGATTTAACATATCCTGAACTTGAGTTTGGGTATAGAAATAAGTACTGATAGGTAATGTTTTATGGGTCAGATTTTTACGATAAGTATCCAGTAAATTGTCGGTTTGCATGTTGGTCGACATCATTTCATAGTAAATACTAAGTAGAAGTGGCGCTACAGGTAGAATAAAAAGCTGCAAGAAGCGAGTATTGATATCCATGCTGTCAGCCTGGACATTAAATAAAATATAAATAAAAAGAATAATAAAAATGACAATACTTAGTACAACGGACTGAACTACATTTAAAAAGCGGCCTAGCAGAATAAAGCCAATTAGAAGAATCCAGCTTCCGACCAGTTCTGTACGTACCCATTCATAGCCAATTAGTCCTATAAATATAACTATGACCATGGGCAAAAAGGTAATGGTTTGATTTGTTCTGACCAGCCAGTTTTTTTTCATTAAAATTACTTTTTAAGGAGTCTAATAATATAAAAGTGTTAGTTTCCAATTAAATTATTACATAAAGAATTGTAAAGAAATTGTGTAAAAAAGATGCGATATTATATTTAAGAAAATTTAATTTGTTTAATTTAGAAATAAAGAAGATATTATTCAATGTCTTTTAAAGTAGCCAATTTTAAGATTAAAATTTGTCCGATACGAATAAGTAGAATGTTTAAACCTTGATATCTAACAATTAGATTTGAAATCACACACAGTGAATAGACTGATATTTTCTAATCTTTAGATGAGTTTCATTCATTCACTTCTAAATTGCATCTAATAAGCTATAAAACCATTCTTTGAATTTACCCCTCAATTTCATCCACTTAATATTCGATAGAATTTATCTTAAGTTATTAATATTCATTATTTTATCATCTATTAAACCCTAAAATTACATAGAAAAAATCTGTCATATTTTTCTTTATTAAGTGATCTTGATATCTTAAGAACAACCAAGAATGAATAAGATTCACTTTTCATTGAGTTTAAATCAGTTTTATTCATCTTAACGTTCACGTATAACTAGGCTTATTCAGAAATTTGGTTATTAGAACTTAGGGTAGTGAATCACAATGAGTAAAAAGTTTGCATGTTCAATTAAGCGCATTCGTTTTGACGAAAACTATCAACCTGCAGATAGCACACGTCTGACGACGAACTTTGCCAATTTGGCGCGTGGCGAAAGTCGCGAACAGAATTTGCGTAACACTCTACAAATGATCAATAACCGTTTTAATGCATTGGCACATTGGGATAATCCAAAAGCAGATCGTTATTCAGTTGAAATCGACATTATTTCAGTTGACCTGGATGTTGAAGGAAATGGTAAAACATTCCCTGCAATTGAAACTTTAAAAATCACGTTTATTGATCATCAAACCAATCAGCGTATTGATGGCATGATTGGCAACAGTTTCTCGTCTTATGTCCGCGATTATGATTTTAGCGTGGTACTTCCTGAACATATCAAGAAAAATCCAACATCGACCAAGCCAGAAAATTTTGGTGATTTACATGGCAAGCTTTATCAATATCTCGTCAATTCTGAAGTATTTAAAGCAGAATTTAAAAAACAGCCGGTGATTTGTTTGAGCGTTTCAACCTCGAAAACCTATTACCGTACCGCGAATGTGCATCCTGTATTGGGTATAGAATATAAAAATGATGAGCATTCACGAACCGATGAATACTTCGCAAAAATGGGCTTAACCGTCCGTTATTTCAAACCTGAAAATGGTGCTGCACCTTTAGCATTTTATTTCGCAGGTGACTTATTATGTGATTATACCGATCTGGAGTTGATCAGTGCGATCAGCACCATGGAAAGCTTCCAAAAGATTTATCGTCCTGAAATTTATAATGCGAATTCTGCTGCGGGTCAGGTGTATCAACCCAGCCTTGAGTATCCAGATTATTCATTGACTCAAATTGTGTATGACCGTATTGAGCGTGGTCAGTTGGCAGTGAAGCAAGCGAAGTGGACGGAAGAACACTTTATCAAACCTTATAAAGACATTCTGGAGCAATGGGCTGCAGAGTTCACAATCAAAACTACTGCTGACCAAGAACGCGCTGCTTAATACACCACATTATTTTACGAATATAGAGATAGAAGATTAGACATGGCACTTTTACAACCTAAAAAGCTACTCCCAACATCAACTGCAGGCAGCTTACCGAAACCGTCTTGGCTGGCAGAACCTGAAAAACTTTGGTCACCCTGGAAATTGGAAGGCCAGGAATTACTCGATGCAAAACAAGATGCACTGCGTTTGTCCCTACATGAACAACAGCAAGCAGGCATTGATATTGTCAGCGATGGTGAGCAAACCCGTCAGCATTTTGTGACCACATTTATTGAGCACCTTGAAGGCGTTGACTTCAATCAGCGTGAAACGGTCAAAATCCGGGATCGTTATGAAGCGAGCGTGCCATCAGTCGTGGGTGAAGTTTCTCGTCAAAAACCTGGCTTTGTTGAAGATGCCAAATTCTTACGTTCTCTCACAGATCAACCGATTAAATGGGCACTGCCTGGTCCAATGACCATGATTGATACGCTATATGACGGTCACTACAAGAGCCGTGAAAAACTGGCTTGGGAATTTGCCAAGATCCTGAATCAGGAAGCTCGCGAGCTTGAAGCGGCTGGCGTGGATATCATCCAGTTTGATGAACCTGCATTTAACGTGTTCTTCGATGAAGTGAATGACTGGGGTGTGGCAACTTTAGAGCGTGCACTTGAAGGCTTGAAGTGTGAAACTGCGGTACACATTTGCTATGGTTATGGTATTAAAGCCAATACCGATTGGAAAAAGACCTTAGGCTCAGAATGGCGTCAGTACGAAGAAGCATTTCCGAAACTGCAAAAATCAAAAATTGATATTGTGTCGCTCGAATGCCATAACTCACGTGTTCCGATGGATTTGATTGAGTTGATTCGTGGTAAAAAAGTCATGGTCGGTGCGATTGATGTCGCAAGTAATCAAATTGAAACAGCTGAAGAAGTGGCAAATACGTTGCGTAAAGCACTTCAGTTTGTGGATGCAGACAAACTCTATCCATCAACCAACTGTGGCATGGCACCACTTGGTCGCCAAGTGGCTCGTGGCAAACTCAATGCACTCAGTGCAGGTGCTGAGATTATTCGTCAGGAATTATCTCGCTAATTAAAGTGAATCCATGATGCTTTTAAAAGATTGAAAGTATCATTTGAGTGATATAACGCTCTTTATAAAAAGCTGAATATTGGAATACGGTGATGGTTGAAGCGACAGACTTTAGAAACGCAATGTCTTTATTAACAAGTGCAGTGAATGTAGTGACCACGATGGGCGATTCAGGTCGTCATGGTTTTACTGCGTCTGCCGTGTGTAGCGTGACCGATACACCACCGACATTGTTGGTTTGTATGAATAAATCATCGCGTTCTTATATCAACTTTGTTGAAAATAAAGTGCTGTGCGTAAATGTACTCAGTGCAGATCGAGCGCATCTTTCAAATGTTTTTGCATCTTCAAAATTCAGTTCTGAACAACGATTTGAACAGGGTGAGTGGACTGAATTAGAAACAGGTTCTCCTGTACTTAAAGATGCACTGGTGAGCTTTGATTGTGAAATTGGGCAGATCCAGGAAGTTGGTACACATACGATTTTGATTTGTCCGATTGTTGCCATTCAACAGAATCAGGAAGATCAAGCTTTGGTTTATTTTAATCGTGCCTATCATCAGGTCGGGGAAACAGAGTCTGTCTAATCCTGGAGCTGATGTAGGATTAAAATATTTTAGATTTAAAAGCTTATTAACTTCCGTAATTTTGATTAAACTGGTCTACTAAGAATAAGGAATTAGGTAGACCATCAACAAGGATGAATGGCGGACTAATGCAATAATTTACAGCTATCTATAGCCTAGAATTTAAAGATACAGCAGTTAAATTGATGTGCTGCTTTAAAAAACTGTTTATATACTAAAAATACGTACAGTCACTGGATGACACAAGGTGAATGCTCTTGAATATGCTTTTGCAAAGTTTATCTTTTCAGGAATTACTGACCATCATGCTGTCGGCATTAGGCTGTGGGCTTTTAATTGGGCTTGAGCGTGAACGTCATAAAAACAATAACAATGAGCAGAGTTTTGCAGGATTAAGATCATTTACGATTACAGCTTTATTGGGTGCTTCATGTTTCCTTTTGCATCTCTATATTGGAGTAATAGGAACCGTCGCCGTCAGCCTGTTTTGTGTGTATAGCCTGTTTCAACAGAAGCAGGATATCGGCTCTACCACTGAACTGGCTTTTTTGATGACCTATATCATTGGCGCTATTTGTGTTTGGAATATCCCACTTGCTGCAGGGATGGCGGTTCTACTTACGATCATCCTGATGGGCAAACAGACACTGCATCAATTTTCCGGAAAAACGATCCAAAGCTATGAGTTAAGAGATGGGCTACTTTTATTGGCTTTGATATTGATTGCGTTGCCGGTCATGCCCAATAAGCCCTTGTGGGGCGCCGTACTGAATCCCTATATCATCCTGAAACTACTAATTTTAATCTTGATTGTGCAGTCCATGGCACATGTGGCAAAACGAATCCTGTCCAATGATAAGGCGCTTATTTTATCTGCCTTAGCCTCGGGATTTGTCTCCAGTACGGCCACAATTGCCAGTTTGGGCATGCAAGTTCGATCCGGACAGGCCAGTGCTAAATTAAATGCAGGTGCGGGATTAATCTCCTGTATTGCCACCTTATGACAGCTCTTGCTGATTGTTCTGGGAGTGAGCGTAGAATGGTTCAAGTTTCTGCTAATTCCGAGTTTGGTGGGCATCGGAATTTTATGTATTGCTGCCGGATTCTTGATTTATCGAACTCCCCAAGCGGATAACAGTATGAGCATTAATGAAATACAAGAAATTGATAGCCGGATGTTCAGTATAAAAGAAGCGGTAATTATTGCGGTCAGTTTGACCTTAATCCAGGCTGGGATTTACGGCGCGAATCTTCTACTGGGGGATAGCGGCTTAATTTTAGGCACTTTTTTAGCCTCTTTATTTGAAGTGCATGCTGCTGTAGCAGGTGTAGTGATACAGGGAAATCCTCACAACCTGACTTTAATTTATGCGGTCATGATTGGACTTGCGGCACATGCGGTGTCTAAAAGTATCAATTCTTTTGTGACCGGGGGAGGGAAGTTTTTCCTGTATTTTGCGCCTAGCCAGATTCTACATATGTTAGGGCTTATCTTTATTTTCCTGAGTTTGAAATAAAGAAGGGCTGGTTTGCATATATTATGAAATGATCCAATCATTTTAAGTCATTTTTAAGATTCAGATTCTAGGCTAAAGCATCTTAAAGTCTTTGAGCCATGGATCATGCTGAAGCTGTTTTCCCATTCGTCTTCTTTTAGTCAGCGACCTAAAAAGTCGATCAGTCTTTCAGGCTTCAATATGTTACTGGCTATTTGGCTAGGACTGATCCTAAACTTTGCTTTCTATCAGAAAATTCATGAATTTACGCCTTATGCCAATCTGAAAGCAGGTCTGTTACTGGCCGCCACGGCATTGATCATCATTGCCTTTTACAACTTGGTATTACAGTGGCTGAACTGGAAATGGAACGCCAAAATACTGGCCAGTGTCCTGATCATTCTGGGTGGTTTTAGTGCTTATTTTGTCAATAGTCTGGGGGTCGTTATTACGCCTGACCAGATCCAGAATATGCTGCAAACTGATGCCCGTGAAGTCCGTGATCTTTGGTCAATGCGACTGATCATCTGGACACTGGGATTTGTAATATTTCCACTCGGCATCGTCTGGATGCTTCAAATTCAGCCTACATCGACTGGGCATCAGCTGGTGCATAAAAGCCTGAGCAGTGTAGTCTCACTCGGACTGATTCTAGGTTTATTGTTCTGCTTCTATGTCGACTATGCAGCCATCTTCAGAGAGCACCGTGATCTGAAGGGAATGCTTTCTCCACAAAATAGCATCGCGTCCACCTTATCCTATTATAAAAAGAAAGCACCTAAAGCGAATTTACCTTTGGTGGCTTTTGGCGAAGATGCTCATCTGTTACAGCAGGCCCAAATGCAGGAGCATCCTAAATTAATGGTGCTAGTTGTTGGAGAAACTGCACGTGCCGAGAGTTTTGCCTTAAATGGCTATGCGCGCAATACCAATCCTGAACTGAGCAAGTTGGCGGTGATTAATTTCAATCAGGTCAGCTCCTGTGGAACTGCAACAGCCGTTTCAGTCCCTTGTATGTTTTCGGGCATGTCACGGGAAACCTATGATGAGCAGCTAGCCAGCCACCGAGAAGGTTTGCTGGATATTGCGCAGCGCGCCGGGTATCAGGTGACCTGGATTGATAATAACTCAGGCTGTAAAGGTGCCTGTGACCGGGTACAAAAGTATCAGATTCCGGCACAACTGAAACAGAAGTGGTGTGATGCTGGTGGTGAATGTTTTGATGAAATTCTGGTAGATAGCCTGAAAGATTATCTGGCGCATCTGGATAAAAACAACCCGACCCCACAATTAATTGTACTGCATCAGATGGGTAGTCATGGCCCCGCATATTACAAGCGTTCCAAAGCGCCATATCAGCCATTTCAACCGACCTGTAATACCAATGCTATTCAGGGCTGTAGTACAGAAGAATTAAAGAATAGCTATGATAATTCGATTGTATATACAGACCATGTTCTTGCCCAGATCATTGAAACTTTAAAGCAGCAGACTCAATATCAGACCGGTTTCTGGTACCTGTCTGATCATGGAGAATCCACCGGAGAGCATGGTTTATACCTGCATGGTGCTCCTTATAGCATGGCGCCCACTCAGCAAACCCATGTCCCGATGCTGATGTGGTTCTCCGATGCCTGGAAGCAGCAGAATATCCAGCAGATCAGCTGTCTCAAAGGACAGACCAACCAAGCCCGTAGTCAGGATCATCTTTTCCCCAGCTTATTAAGCTTGCTGGATATAAAAACGCAAGTGATTGAAGCTAAAAATGATATGCTTGCACAATGCTCACCATCATTAAAGAACAGAGCTTGAAATGCATAAAATACTAATTATTGAAGACGACTTTATGATTGCCGAGTCGACTGAAACATTGCTCAAGCTGCATCAGTTTGATGTGCATTGGGTCAATAATGGGATTGAGGGTTTAAAACAGTTACAGCAGCAGGTCTACGATATTGTCCTGCTCGATTTAGGCTTGCCGATGATGGATGGCATGCTGGTGCTAAAAAATATCCGGCAGAAGTTTCCGAATTTACCGGTGCTGATTATCTCCGCCCGGGATCAGTTACAAAACCGGGTGGATGGGCTGAATCAGGGAGCAGATGACTATTTAATCAAGCCTTATGAATTTGACGAGTTGCTGGCCCGTATTCATGCCTTAATACGCCGTAGTGGTTTAAAAAATACCGGGATAGATACGAATAAGAAATTATCACACAGCGGTTTGGAACTAGATCTGGAGCAGCATATCGCTCTGTTTAATGGACAGGCTATAGAATTATCCAACCGGGAATGGTCAATCTTAATGGTCATGTTAAATCATCCGAATAAAATTTTTTCTAAGAATGATCTGGAAGACAAGCTTTATGACTTTGACAGTGATGTCAGTAGTAATACGGTAGAAGTCTATATCCATCATCTGCGGGCAAAATTAGGAAAAGACTTCATACGTACCATACGTGGGCTAGGGTATCGCTTAGGATGAGCGCCATGCAGAAACGTTATTCCTTGCAAAAACGTCTGGTTATTTATATTTCATTATTTAGCGTAGTACTGGGCTGTGTGCTGATCTTTTCGGCATACCGGATTGCGCTCGAAGAAATTAATGAAGTACTGGATAAACAGATGCAAAGTCTGGCAGAGCGCATTGCAGAAAATCATCCGCAACCCCTGCAAAGCCAAATAGATCTGGCAAAACAATACAGTGAAGAAGATTTATTTGTAGATATCTGGTCCTATACAGATACAGCCACTTCCTTGCATCCGCAGGATGTTCTGGTGGCACCGGTCAAGAAAGCAGGTTTCTACAAGCATCAAACGCCATATGGAACCTGGTTAACTTATATTATTCCTGGTAAGCAATTACAGATTCAGGTAAGCCAGCAGCAAAATGTCCGGCAGGAACTGGCTCTGGAACTGGCAGCCAATATGTTTCTTCCTTATGTACTTTTTTTACCTTTTGCAGTGTTTGGCTTAGGCTGGATGATCCGGAAAAATTTTCAGCCCCTTAATGATTTTAAAACTGAATTGGCCAGCCGCAAGGCACAAGACTTAAAGCCAATTGCAATGAAAGATTATCCCCTGGAGCTGGAACCGACCATTCAGGAAATGAATTATCTGTTTGGCCGAATTTCTCTGGCCCAACAGGAACAACGTCAATTTGTAGCGGATTCTGCACATGAATTACGCACGCCACTGACGGCCTTGAATTTACAGCTACAAATTTTGCTACAGCAGTTCCCTCAGAGCGAATCTATCCATAATTTGAGTCAAGGCATTTTGCGTATGCAGCATCTGGTCAACCAGTTGTTAAGTCTGGCCAAACAGGATGTGACCGAAGGTTTAAGCGAACCTGTTCAATTGCTATCACTGAATCAAATGACAGTCACCTGTATCGAAGAGCTGATTCAACTGGCACTACAGAAAGACATTGATTTAGGGGTAGAGCAGCAGCAGGAACTATTGATTCAGGGCCAAGCTTCGGCCTTGCACTCGATTATTTATAATTTAATTGATAATGCGATTAAATATAGTCTGAAGGATGGCGTGATTAATGTGTCGATTTTCCAGCAAGGCCATCAGGCAGTTTTACAGATTGAAGACAGTGGTGCAGGGATAGATCCCGCTCAATTCAATCAGATCCGGCAACGCTTCTACCGGATACATAACCATGCAGAAATTGGCAGCGGTTTGGGTTTATCCATTGTAGATAAAGCCACCGAGCGCTTGGGTGGAACACTAGAATTTTCGCGAAGTGTCAATCTGAGTGGCCTTTGTGTACAGGTCAAGTTTCCTTTGGCCAAAGCCTAAGCAAATAGGCTTCTAGTTTTTGGAGTTAAGGTTGCCTGATACTAGAGCGTATAGGAGTGGTCTTTTCTATTGGGGGAGTTTGTGGCTAAACAGCGTATAGCCAATGACATTCATGCACCAGATAATCCAGCCAGTCCAAAGGTTATGACTCAGGAAATGTGCACCGCGCATCATTTGTGCCCAGCCCATGGCCAACCCTAAAATTACTGCAGCGATCAGAAGAAAATAAGCACGCTTGCGGTTAGAAATGCGATAAACAAAATAGCCGGCCATTAACGCAAAACCACTAGATGCATGCCCGCCAGGAAAACAGTGGCCTGCAGTAGCACTAAAATCCCACAAAATCCCATTATGGGTAGGTATGGTCATATCCCAGGGACAGGCATGGGCTGACTGGGATTTTAAAATTCCGATCGAGGCTGTGGTCAGCACTACCATGCTAAAAAAATAGCCAAATTCCCAGCGCCGTATATACCAGTTCTGCCATTTCAGTGATGCCAACCAGCCCAGTAATAATGTGATATACACTAGAATCAGCAGGTCTTTCACATAGCGATGATTGAGTTCTGCCAGTGCCCATTGTTTTCGAAGGGGAAATTGACCATGATCATCGATAAAGGGATAGATGAGTTGTAAGTCCAGCACTCCTCCAATGTCAAAGAAGTTGAGAAGAATCAAAAAACTGAAGATCAAAAGTAAAGTTTGGGTCAGTAAAAACCGGGAACGGTCAGTGATCATTTTTAAGTTGTCCATTTCAGGCAGTAGCAAGAGCAGAGGTCAAATCAAATGACCAGCCAAAATGATGCCCCAAGTCAGGGCAATTAAACTAAGTGCTACAAACTGAGCCGCACTGCCCATATCCTTGGCATTTTTAGACAGTTCATGCCGTTCCATGGAAATACGATCTACCACTGCCTCTATCGCTGAGTTAATCAGTTCAATGATCAACGCCAGTAGGCATACGGCGACCATCAGCGCTTGCTCAGCTGGACTAACCGGCATCCAAAAACTTAGAGGAATCAAAATAAGGTTGATCAGCAGAATTTGCCGGAAGGCAGCCTCATTTTGAAAGGCGGTTTTAAAACCAGCCAGGGAATAACGGGTCGCATTAAAAATACGCTGCGTTCCTGAGGTGCCTTTATAAGGTGAGCGGTAGGAAGACATAGAACAGTTTCAGTTAACAAGAGATAGGATTAACTTAAATTTTCAATCTTAAAATGCTCTTAAAAAAACCGGCCGTTCTCTGGATTTTTTATACACATAGCTTTTACATTCTTTTGCACAAAATTAAGAATTTTTTAAGGTAGGACTTCTATCTTGAGTACCAAGTTAATTTCGTGGTATGAGCCGAATGATCAAGTTTAGTTTTGATCCTCAGTCATCTGATCAGATTCATTATTTGGATGGATATTTCAAGCAGTCTCAATACAAAAAACAAATCAGTCTAAATAAATTTTCACTACAGGCCCATCACTTTGATCCCGTGATCTCGGTACAAGATAATGCTCTACAACTAAGAGTACAAACTGTACACCGTGGTGAGACGTGTGAACGTCGAGCACTGGAAAATTTTATTCAAGAAAAATATCAACAAGTCCATCAGGCCACGATATCAACCTTCTCTTCGACCCTGTTTGCCGGTTATGACGGAGCCAAAATGCAAGTTGTTATTGGCATGGAGCATTTACACCAAACCAATGCCTTCCTGGAACAGTATCTCGATGAACCAATTGAAAATATTCTTGGCAAGCTCAGTCAGGCGGAGGTTAGTCGGAACAAGATTGTAGAAATTGGCAACTTAGCTGCAGTAGACATGAATCAGGCCAAACTGATAGTGGCATTTCTGGTCTTTCATCTCTCGCAGCAATGCATTGAAAGGGCAGTATGTACCGGAACAACTGCAGTACGTTATGTGTTGCAACAGATGGGATTACGTTTTCATGTGCTTGAAAAGGCTGATCCGCAAGTCCTTGGAGAGGCACAACGCCTGTGGGGCAGTTATTACCAGCAGAAACCTTATGTGCTGGCGATTGATGTGGCAGAAGCCCTACAAGTCGCTCGTCAACTTTATCAATTTAGTCATTAAAGCATTTTGCTTGATCAGCGAGGCACAGAATTTAAATGATGACTGCTTTATTTGAACGTATCAACCTGCAAGCACGACAATATCCGCAACGAGAAGCGGTAGTCACCGCACAGGCAACACTCAGCTATGCGGAGCTACAGCAGCGGGTAGAATTATTGAGTGCCAGTTTCAAGCAGCTTAATCTGCGCCATCTGGCCTTGTGGGGCATAAATAGTATAGACTGGATTGTAGTCGATCTTGCCGCACAAAAAGCCGGCATGACCGTGATTCCGGTGCCTCTGTTTTTTACTGCAGCGCAGGTACGGCATCTGCTTTCCGACAGCCGAACCGAGCTGCTCTGTATTCTGGATGAATCTTTCTCTGCACCAGAATGGCTGTTAAATCTAGCTAAAGACATGAGTAGAGATGAGATTTCCATTTAATTCAATTTTCTTCTAAAAATTTCAAAATTCACTTTTATGGACAAGGAAGATATGAACTTAAAGTATCATGTACTCAATTTAACATAATATACATTATACGAAATACGATTGATATACTCATATAAGTCATTCACCATATACTTTTATAGCTGCTGCTCAAGCAACTTCAGCGTTAAAGCACTTCAAATTCAATCCGACGATTTTTCTTGCGACCCTCAGCTGTTGTATTCTCCGCCATAGGCTTACTTGAACCTGAACCTTTAGTACTCAGTAAATGCGCTGGAACATTTTTTGCGATTAAATAAGCTTTCACTGCTTCTGCACGTTGCTGACTTAACATAAGATTTTTATAAGGATCGCCTGAACTATCCGTATGTCCAATAATACGTATCTTTTTTCCACTAACCTTATTTAAGGCAGTGACCATTTCATCCAGAATTTGTATACCTGAGGCTGCTAATACTGCACTGCCAGATTCAAATTCAATAGTCCGGTTCTTTAATGCAGCATCAATAATCTGCTGTTCTGCCTGATTGACTGAAAGCTGTGCATTTAAGCGGTAATTTTCGGGTGTTAAACCCTTAAATTTCTCTGTAGTATCCTGAATTTCATAAGAATTTGATACTTTACCCGTTAGCTGAATATCAGAACCTTTAACCGTTAAGGTTCCCTGTTTAACCTTTTTAAGGTCTTCATTAATCACATCAATGACTATATTCGACCAATTCGTTGGTGCCACTACTTGGCGGATCTGAATGCGATCCACCACATTTTCCTTACCATAAGTTGAATACAATTTCGCCAAAATAGCTTGCTTGCTATTGTTATTCGATACAGTACCTTCAGCAATTACAGGTTGTGCATGCACATTAAAACCAATTGAAAAACAGGATAAAATGATGATTTTATTTAACTTTAAGTATTTATTTTTTATTTTCATTTTATGCTTCTATAAATGTTTATTTAATCAATTTAATGCCTTGAGTCAGGCTCATCTGATTTGCAGTTAAAGACTATTCTAGTGTCGCCAACCTTGAGTTATTTTCTACATTAAAATTAGTTGTTTTTAATTCATATCAATTCACCCACGTGATCCATTTACAATATAATTGATTGATCAAGGTCATGGCATTGAAGTTCCTGTGTTTGCAGCAGTCGTCCTAGTTGTATGAGCTGTTTTTCCTGACATCATCGTATTCTGTGCTGCGACAACTCTCACTACTTTATTCGAAACAACCTGATCCACCAACTGCAAATTGCTATAACTTGGATTACTTCCGATAGAACTTGCATTATTCCCACTCACCAAACGAAAATTGGTCTTCACAAATAGTTCAGGATTCTCTTTACTGCGCCAGACCATCTCAAAAATATTGCCTTTTTGTGTACGCTGAGCACTATCAATCAAACGGTTGATTCCATATTCCCCAGGCTCATCAAAAATGGTATGGGTCTTCCCTTCCAAATCAATCACCGTAATCCGTGCGCCTGGAATTGCGCCGGAATTTGGCCAGATAAAATTCACCCATTGTTGAATTCCGTTTTCAAATAGCATTCTTTGTCCATCAATATCAATGGTATAAGCCAATAAATGAGCCTGTTCCAGTGGGTAAAACTGGAAATTAGATTGATTGGGGCTCACTGCCTGACGACTGGTATTATTTAACTCACCAGTTGCCATACCATTCACAGGCGCGACATAATTTTGAAAGTTTGCAACAAACACAGGATTTAGATTAAGCCCTAAATCTTGCCAGGTTTTCGAGCTTAAGCTATAGCCACGACGGATCACTAAGGAATCAAGATGCTCTTTGACAAAACGGGAAATACTGCCATTTTCACCAAAAATCTGATTAATTTCTTGAGAGGTTGCCTGTAAGCTACCTTGACTGTTAAACGGATATTTTTGCGATAAATTTGCATTAAATGGTTGATAGGCCTGTATCAGCCAGAGTTTGTTCATTTCAGCCTGTGCCGGAAGCATCAGGCTTTCAAAGGAACGTGTGAGTGGAACACTAAATAGTTTTTTAATTAGCTGTTGATCCAGCTCATGGCTTCCTACCGACATTTTCTCATCCACAAACTTTTGGGTGATATTAAAGATAGAATTCTGCTCATCAACGGTTTGCTTAAGGAGCATCATGCTCGCCGGACCAATATCTCCAGAACTTTTGAGATCATTAAAGCGACTCCGTATCTTGGCGAGAGATTGCATATACTCATCCAGCAGCGACCGGTTCTGCAAATCATCTCGTGTACGTATAATCTGGTAGAAGATCTGAAAATCTTTGGCAATCATGCCCTGAGATAAAGTCGATGCAGAATTCTCTGCCAACTTGCCATCATCACGTTGCAATATCTTGCGTTTAAACCAGGCAATAAAACCTTTTTGTGGACCCGCCAACTCTGCTTGTACCAGTGGATTATCCCAGCTGGTTTCTTGCGCTACCCGTTGAATAACTTTACGAATCGGTGAGTTTTCTGGCTCACCAAGAACATCCATCTGATACGTCTGCTGGTTAAAATCAGCGGCCTTGGCATAATAAATGGCACCCAAGAACTTACGCCATTCACTGATATATTCTTTTTTATACATTTCAGTCAGTTGGCGTCGAATTTTTTCAGGACTGCCACTAAAGCTCAAATCATCAGACTGTGATGTATTAAGTACCCAATCTTTACTTTCAGTTGGGCTTTGCGCCGCGGTTTCTATGGCAGGTTGTACATATTCGTTCCAGGCTTGATAGCTATAAAAACCGGGTAAGGCATAACTTCCCAACATGGTTGTCTGAGCATTCTCCCCGACCATCTGTTTGATCGTTAATGCAGGAAAACGTACCAAAGCCCGCATTTTAATTTTGTTATATACACGATCTCGTGCAGACACTCCGGTCATCATCGCGGTTAAAACCTGGCGAGTCTGTTCAACCAGAACAGTATCGGAATCCAGCTGGGGAAATGAACTCGAATCTGTCAGTGTCATGGCATAGCTAAGTAACTGCTCGGCCTTTTGCAGCATTTCAGCACGTGGCAGCTGACCACGATGCTGATCCAGCCAAGTCCGCCAAAAACGTGTCAACTGATCGCTGAGATGACTGGAATCTATAGATTTACGGTTACTCAACATCAGATATGTTTTAAGTGCATTATAAGCATCTTGCGGATTTTGGTCAGATGGTTCTAATGCGAGTTGCTGAACTTGTGCAATCGGATTAATTTGCACATGAATATGATTTTCTTTAAGAACTGCTGCATTGCTTTTTACCCGTTGTAGATATTCTGCAATATTTTGCTGGCTGGGCTGCAATACTAATTGCTCAATTCCTTTAAGATATTCAGCTTGCAGTTTCTCTCTGATCTGTTGTCCTTGATATAGACCAAAACTGTATTTTAATGGACGCTTCTGATCAAATTGATCTAACTGTTGTAGATGAGCTTGCAAAATTAATAATGCATCGATTTGTGTGACCAGCTCCGTTCCTGACTGTTTCTGCATCTGTACGACCTTATTCAGGTCCGCCTGAACTTCTTCCATTAATTGCTGATTATTTCGATAAGACCACACCCACAGACTCAACACCATCGATACAGTAAGTAAAGCACCAGTAAAAGCCATAAAGCGTCGGCGTTTTCGTGCCGGATTAATATGCTGCTTCACCAGATTTTTATCTTTAAGAATCACTTCAGAAAATAAACCTTTCAGAAAATAACCATGATTCTGTGATACAGACTCTTTAGACAGGCCAAGATCATGATTATCGCTGCGGATCAGATGAAAGTCCTCAGCAATCTGTTCTGTCATTGGACTTTCAATGGAGCCTTCCTGTAAGGCGCTGGTAAAATAAAATCCACGAAAAACCGGTTTAAACTGATAAGGATTGTCTTGAAATAAAGTGGAAATAAAGGTTCTTAATACCGGTTTGAGACTCTTAAATTCCAGTGGAAAGGTCATTACACTGGGTGAAATATGCTGTGAATGCCGACGGGTTAAATGGGTCATACTTACATTTTTCAGACCCTCATATAAAATGCCATAATGCTTTTCAAATAGCTGAATAGCATTTGCACTCGAGTCTGGTTGATAAGCCAAAGTTGCGCCCCAAACCTGATCCAATTCTTGTCCATGATAACAATCAAAAAAATCCGTGAAGCCGGCAATCAGGTCCATCTTGGAGAATACCAGATAGACTGGCGCAAAAACTTCTAGACGTTTAGTCAGGTCTTGGATACGGGCACGCAGGTTCTTGGCTAGTTGTAGAGATTTCTCCGGACTCTGGTTGACCAGCTCAGCGATACTTACGATCACAATAAGACCATTCACTGGCACTTTAGAACGATTTTTCTTGAGAATATTTAAAAAGCCTAACCATTCAGAATGGTCCTCCGGATAGACTGAATAGCGTCCGGCTGTATCCAGTAAAATACCCTGAGTTGAAAAAAACCAGTCACAGTTTTGTGTTCCGCTGAGTCCAGCAGAGACCATTTTCTGGTGAGTTGCTTCAAAAGGAAACCGCAAACCGGAATGATAAATCGCCGAGCTTTTCCCAGCCGCCGGGTTACCGATGACCATATACCAAGGAAGTTCATACAGTGCCGCGTGACCCTTACGATCGCCTAATTTTGACTTACGAATCAGCTGAATAGATTGTTTGACTTGCTGACTGATCTGCTGAAGTTCTTCTTTATTATTGTATTTGCTTTCAGCTGCAAAACCTTGAGATAAGGCAGTCTCGATTTCTTCACCCTTTTTAGTATGCAGATAACACCGGATAAGTGTATAAATCCCCCAGCCTATTAATATGGCGACATAGACGGTCAGCAATATCCAGAAAATGCGATCAGAAACCGTATTTTTTATAGAAATAATGACCACTAAAAAGGATAAGGCCATCATTGTTTTAGGGTTGCTAATGTACTGCCAGACATACCCCAGGACTGTATAAAATAATGTATTCACTTTTATCTCTTTTTTCTTTAATTTTTATAAATAGTTAGGCTACTAATGAGATTTCATTCAGTTGATCACTTTCTTTATTTTTAAAACATAAATAGCTTGATTCTTGTTGTGTGCTATAGCTTATTGTAATGACATTGTCGTATAGATATGATGACATCATCGCTGCAAAAACTGCTGCCAATTGTTGGGTATGCCCCAAATAGCTTTGAGGATAAATGGTATGCTCCGGCTCAAAATCAATATTAGTAAATTTTTCTTGTATTATTTTCATTGTTTTAGACTGAGTGGCTTCATCTAAGAAAACTAAAAAAGGATGTGCCTGTTCCAGCTGATAGGACAGATCAACCTGATTCTGACCCAAGTACGCATATAGGTCAGTGACGTACTTGCTGAGAGTCAATATTCGTGAAGGCATCATCCCCTCAACCTCTAAGTCATGTGCGGATAAACACCAGCTGGCAGTATATTCTGCAGCAATATACTCTTCATTTTGCCAAAATTGCTGATCCAGACAATCCTGATCAATTTCAGAATCCGCCATAATGATCAAGCTGATCTCATGTGATTGACCTGAAATTTCCTGTAATAGCTCCAGCAAAGCTGAATAAGCATGATCAGCAGGCAGAAAGTGAAAATTGATATGAATTTGGGCAGGCAGCAATGCATATTTTTGTTGAATTTGACCTATAAGCTGCTCTTGATAGAGATCACTCCACTCCCCAGTCATATGATCCGCCAATAAAATATGCAGATTCAACCTATTTAATCGGCCTACTGCTATTAGATTAGAGGCAATATTTCCTTCATCTTCACAGTAGTTCTCCTGTATCCATCCCGGATGCATTCGATATTCATAAGCCAGTTCGTGATCATAAAATAGTGCTGAACGTTTTAACTGTTCTGAAATTAAGCTCAGACTTTCTTCATGCTGTTCGAGTTGTTGTTGAATCAACTGTTGAATTCGTTGTTCCTGTAATGTTGGAAGCATTTCTTCGCTAGTCCCGTTTTCTTCGAGTAAGCGGTCCACAGCATGAATACGATATGTCAATATAGGTAGACTAAAACGATTTAGCAGTTCTGAGTCCAGCTCAGGACTTTTGAACTGCTTCATGTGCTGCAAGATCTCTGCATTTTTGCCAAAACTGTGCCAGGCGGCAGCTGAAAAAATATTAAGTTTGTAATTCTCAATCGCTTGATACAATTCTTCTTTATTCTCTAATTCTTGCTGCTGTGCTTGAAGAGATTTATGAGCCCTATCCTTTTGTTCTTGCTGTCTTTGTTTATAGGATTTTAAAGCTTTATAAATAAAATAAGGTGTTAATAACAACAAGCAAATTAACAAAGGTAAAATTCCAAAATATAATAGGAAATCGATATTTGATGGATCGTATTGAGTATCTCGCCAGTAATAAATGATAAGAGAACTGTTTATAATGAATAAAACTATAACAGTCCGAATAATATGCTTAATCATGACATTTTTCCTATCAGGCTATAGCAGGTTTCCGCATGGTGGATTGCCTGATTCGGCATTAATAAGGCTCCTCTGGCCAGCCCCATCGAATGTACTTCTCTGAGTTGGGCTGGATATAATTCATCTCTGTCTAGAATCAACCGAAGATCCACTAACATGGTCGGGCTACACCAGGTTTGAAGTAACTCTTTCAATTTGGCGCTATGTATTCCTTCAGATAAAAATTTTAGATAGTCTTCACGTTTTAATGGACCAATAACAATTTCAATTTTTTCATCAACTTGCTGAATGGTTTCTCCACAGAAGCTGTTGATTCCCAATAAAATTGGTTGCGAAGCTCCTAAACTGCTTTTTTGCTGATCATTCAGTTGAAAGCTTTCCGGAATAAACTCATTAATCTTAAATTGATATTTAAAAATACAAGACAATATGCTGCTTAACGCATAATGGGTATTATTTTGCCCCTGCATCAAGCCTGAAAACTCAGCAAAATAGTCATCTATAGGTTGCTGTTCATGTTGTTGACCGCTATAGCCACTCAAAGCATGAAGCATGTTTAGATAATGATTTTCATGCTCAATTTCATAACGCAGTGGTAAATGATAATTCAGACAGGCATCGACATATTGTGCAGACAATTTATGATTAAACAGTCCGAGAAAGTGTAAGCTTTCTTCTCGGTGTGCCCCGGTACTCTGTTTAATTTTATGTGTATAGATATAAGGCAATACGCCCTGTACGCCAGTCAACCCCACGATTAAATTGGTCATCTGAACTTTATGATCTTGACATTGCAATGATTCAATTTCAGAAGTTGGAAAATTAAGATTGAGTGAACTAATAAATTCAAATGATTTACTCCATCCTTGATGTCTGTTCCGTGCAGGTGCATGTCTTAATAATCGCGTGGCTTGAATAAATTCAAAGCTGGTCGGCTGCTGAAAGAGCCGATCAACTACAGAAGCCTTTTGCCACCAACATTCTGTATGCATTGGTATAACTCCTGTTTTGACTTTGAATCTATGACGTGCATATCCACATAACTATTCATTTGAACTTTCAAATTAAAAATATGATTTAAAAGTTGCACAAAGATATACAGACTGGCTCCTCTAAAGACTTCTGGATCGATCTGGATTTCAACTTTGACACCCCGTACAAAAAGTGGAAATGGTTTATGCTCACGCAACTTCTGGCTCAGAGAAAACTGGATCGATTGAATTGAATTAATAATTAGCCGGTTGTCTTTGGATTGCGGCAAGTTATACAGTTCAAGTAATTCCTTAATGTGACTGACTGCATTTGCTTTCATTAAAGAAAGATTATTCAATGATAAATGCGAGATAATTCGCCACTGTTCTTGCTGCTTTTGATCAAAACAATAAGGTAAATTGGGTCTTTTTAATAATATGGCTTTACGTGCCAAACTATTGTCATTGAGAGATAAGTTATTCTGATCTTTGTTATAACTTTCATAAGGTAAATCCCGATTGCTGCATAACAACTGCATACTGATAAAGTCTGATGAAATTTTTTGTGGTTCTAAAGATTTGGAAATAATCGAATATTTCAGTTCTGTATGCTTGGTATTACTTTGCTCGGGCAACAGGTGATAATAAAATTGAGCATCAGCCTGATGATAATGACTCATGGCAAAAAAAGGTAATACGGGATAAGTTTTTTGACTGTTCTCGCGTTTCTCTCTCAATAACTTCATTTCGGTGATCGCATATACCTGAAAATATTCAGGATGATGTACATCACTTATTAATGAATATTCCAGGCGCAGATGATCAATTTTTTGTGGCTCAGCCTGTTTAGGGAATAAATTTATAACTGGTGTCGCAAATAATTTGAAATTAGCGCTATTTAATTCTGAATAATTTCTGATCATAGCTTGATCATTCAGATTTATTTTAAAATGAATGTGTAGCTCAAATTCTGCGGTTTCTATATTTAATTCTCTTAAAAAACTCAGATTGAGGTTAAGAAAATTAAATTTTTCTGGAAAGCAAAAATACTCGATTAATAAACGATAGGCATGATGAGTATGTTGATCAACTGGGAGCGCACTTTCCGCTTCAGTAAATCCCATTAGTTCAAATGGATTTTGAATATCAATCTCTTGATTCTGTACTATTACAGAAAAACCAGTCTCTGGCTTAAAAATACAATCTAGTACTTGCAATGGAAAGCTGGAAATTGCATCCAGATAAATAGGTAATTTTTGTTGTTCCAACAGTCGCTGCTGCTGGTTAAAAATTTCAATACCAAAGCTCAAGGTTGCATTTCGATTTAAATGAACATGAGTCGAAGCATGCGTTTTAAAATTAACAGATTTTAAGGCGATTGGTAATAAATTAACCTGGTTTGTCGTACGATACTCACACTGTACCCCACGGATACTTTTTGATTTTAATACAGTTTGCTTGGGAATCTGCTGGCTACTTTTAAGCTGTCGGATTTTAATGGCATCGTCAAAACTGACCACTGAACATGCTGGAAAAGGTTTAAGGTACTGTGGAAACATCACCTCAAAAATAGCACGTGTAAATACTTCATAACTATCGTGAAGTTTCTTATCGATCCGGGCAGAAATCAGGGAAAATGCCTGAATCAGTCTTTCGATATGCGGATCATCAATCTGCTCTTGATTCAACGAAAGGCGTTGGGCAATTTTTGGGTATTTATTGGCAAACTCTCGTGATTGTTGCCCAAATTCCTGTAATTGCTTTTCGTAATAAGGTAATAATTCTTCGATCACAGCACACCTGCTGATGTTTTAGACAAAATTACGTATTGTTGCGTAGTAGGCTTGAGGAATGCGTCAAAAATTACCGGTTCATATAGGGGATAAATATTTAAGAATGCATGAATACTGAGACACAGACTTCCCCTGTTATGCTCATCCATCAGCATCTCGACTTTAACCTGCTTTAAACGAGGTTCGTGCGCGTGAATAGACTGTTCAATCGAGCGGCAGATTTTATCCCGGTCCATTGGATTCGCCGTTGAAAGACTTACAAAATCAATGATGCCAAATTGAAGAATTGAACGTTTGACCTGGTCATAACTGTCATCTACATCCAAGTTAACTAAACGAGTATTCAACAGATCTTCCAGATCATCTGCTACAGACTCTCTTAAAGCCTGCAATGAAAGCCCTTGAGAACATTGAATGTCCTGAGGTAATAGACGGTCAAATAATGTTGTTCTAAATCCGTAAGGGTAAAGCTGATCCAAATTCATATTGTTATAGTCTAATTTTATTTATTTTTATAAATATCAGAGAGGCTGATCAAGACCAGCCTCTAAAAAAGGTCAAATTACGCTGCATAAGAAGCAGTATTATTTGATAATGACCATTTCTTGGTCACGGCACCCTTTTGTGTACCATTAATATCTTGCTGATTATACGTCCACTCAACTGCTGCATATTTCAAACCAAAAGCTTCTGTTGGAACGCCTTCTTGATTTACTGTCGGAGTGACCTGAGAAACCAGCACATGTTTTAATTTAATTTGCAGGTATTTAACGCGTTTATCACCATTAGCACGATAAAAATCGATTTGTACCTCATCGAAGGTATAACCTGCCGAACAAGCTTCCCAAAGTTTTGGGCTGGTTGCATCCAGATCTTTCATAAAAATCATGTCGGAATGTTCAACTCGTTCTGCGGTATGACCGCCTACACTGGAAGATGTGGCAGATTTTGGCTGACGAATGTTGTGCGACCAGGAATTTGCTTCTAGCCAGCTTTTATGTTCTGAATCACGAGATTCACCATCAACTTTATATTTGCCACGAAACTGGATGTAAATGTCTTTCATTTTAATAATTTTCCTGTTGTTATAAATATTCTTATAATTTTAGCAGCGGTCTTAATGACTCGACTGCGGTAACTCAGTGACCAGTCGTAAAGATACAGACAACTCGTCTAACTGAAAATGCGGTCTCAAAAAGACCACAGATTTGTAATGTCCAGGTTCAGCCGGATTTTCTACAACTTTTATCGAAGCTTCACGCAGTGGATACTGTGCTTTGGCTTCCTGTGAAGCGCCATCATCCAAAAGTACATATTGAGACAGCCAGTCGTTTAGAAATGCTTCGACATTTCCTGCAGATGTAAAACTTCCCACCTTATCTCGCATCATTGCTTTTAAATAATGAGCGATTCGCGAGACTGCCATAATGTACTGTATCTGACTGGATAATGCGGAATTGGCATTGGCAATATCGTTATCATATTTCTTTGGTTTTTGGATAGATTGGGCACCGAAGAACGCGGCATAATCGGTATTTTTACAATGTACTAATGGAATAAAGCCAAGATCACTGAGTTCTTTTTCACGACGGTCCGTAATCGCAATTTCAGTCGGGCACTTAAATATGATTTCTCCATCATTGGTTTTAAAGGTATGCACTGGCAGACCTTCGACCAAACCGCCACCCTCAACCCCACGAATCGCAGCACACCAGCCATGCATATCAAAGGCATTGGTTAAACGCGTCCCCAAAGCATAAGCAGCATTCATCCACAGGTATTCATTATGATTTTCACCTGAAACTTCTTCTACATAGTTAAAGCCTGCTGTCGTATTGCCATCTTTAGGATGATAAGGTAAACGGCCTAATACTCGTGGAATAGTCAATGCCAGATAACGAGCATCATCACTTTCCCGGAATGAACGCCATTGCACATATTCAGCTGTTTCAAAAATTTTAGAAACATCGCGTGGGCGATCAATATCAGTAAAAGTTTCCAATCCGAACATGGAAGGACTTGCAGCTGAGAGAAACGGTGCATGTGCCGCTGATGCTACATGTGAAATCTGCTCGAGCAAATACAGGTCTGAAGGTGTGCGATCAAACTCAAAGTCACCAATGAGGGTCGCATAAGGCGCACCGCCAAATGAACCATATTCTTCTTCATAGATTTTTTTAAATAGAGTACTTTGATCAAAGTCGCTGGCACTTTGAAAATCTTTAATCAATTCTTTTTTGGTCGTATTCAACATACGAATTTTAATTAAAGAGTGTGATGGCGTTTCCTGACAAAAGTAATACAGCCCTCGCCAGGTGGACTCAACTTTTTGAAACTGCTCGTGATGCATGATCTTGCTCAGCTGGGTAGAAATAAGCGCATCAATTTCTGCAATGCGTTTATCTAAAGCCAAGGTCATATTGTCTGAAACTATAACGGTACCGGCCATGACTTCCTTGGCCAACTCACCAATCAAACTTTTGGCCCGATCATGTTCTTCTTCATTACGCGCAATTCGACTACGTTCAACAATAGAGTCCAGAATTGAGTATTCTTCAATAGCAACATTCGTGGTAGTTGCATCATTAGAGTGATTCATTGTCTGCCTCCATACTCATTTTACGGATTTGGTCGGTATTTTTTAAAATATCATCCAGTAAATCTTCTAGACGTTCATTATTGGATATTTTATTGCGTAAATCAGTTAAACGTTCTCGTGCTTCTACCAGTTTTCGCAAAGGTTCGACTTGTTGGACTACCTGTTCTGGCCGAAAATCATCCATTGCATTAAAAACCAAATCTACTGATATTTTACCACTCTCTTCAGTCAAACTATTTTCCACCTGAAAACTGGCACGAGGCGCCAGAGACTGCATCACCTCATCAATATTTTCCAAGTCTACATTGATAAATTTTTTATCTTTGAGCTTGGTTTTTTCAAGTTCAGACGCTGCTGAAAAATCTCCCAAAACTCCCACTACAAAAGGTAACTCTTTGACTTCACGGCCATCACCTACCTCAACATCGTAGGTCAATTGCACCCGTGGTGGTCGAATACGCTGTAATTTTTTTTGTACACTTTCACGTTTAGCCATCATGATTTTCCTTATTAATTATTATTTAATGATCCAAATGGATTAGTACTAGGAGTGTGGGTTCGTGTACTGATACTTTCTGTTTTTTTATTACTGATAGCAGCCGTATTATTTTTTAGATTGCTTTTCGATACTTTATTTTTGTTTTGACTTAGGCTTTGTTTTACTGGGTTATTTGGTTTATTTTTAGTATTTTTTACTTTTGAATTCCGCGCCGTCGTTGATGCAGATTCAGAAAATTTTGCTACAGGCTGTGCCAGATAAATATGTTCAGTCAGCGATTTGGCCTGTGGGTAGGTAAAGTCATTTAAGGCACGGACTTCTGTACTACGCATCTGTTCTAGGCTTTGGGAAGAGATCCCGATCCCTGCCAGGAATTTCAGATCAGTTAAATTCTGATGAATGTAATTTTGCTGATGTAATTGCTCGATTAAATTGAGCGCTTTCAGATGATCACCGACTTCAACATAGCGTTTGGCAATTTGGGTAGACAATTGCTGCTGCAGATGCATATTTTTTCTTGCTGTCTTGTCGCATAACTGCTGGTATAAATCAATGATAGTTGAATCAGTATCATTTTTTGCTTGTGGATAGCTCTTGATACATGATTTTTTTAATTCTGCTGCATGGGTTTGAGCAAAACATAGCTGCGCCATCCCTGAGATGAGCAATACAATAAAACCTAGATTATTTTTCAAAATAAGCCTCAATTTTTGGTTATTGTTTTATATTTTTATAATCAAAATTTATTTTTCTATTTTTATAATTCAAAAATCTAGTTGCGGATTTAACAAAAAATTATCACAGGAAGTCAATACATAAATGCGTTTTTGTTAAATTATTTTATGTAATTTTTAAAATGGTAAGATTCCGACCAATGAATGCAGACATTTGGATAGACTTGAGTAGAATATGCCAAAAATCTTGAGCCAATATATCTTGATTGCTCATAGAAAAACTTAAATAAATAAAAATAAACCTAATAATAACAAATATATAGCTATAAATTCCAAAAACATCAGGCTGTATATTCTAAGAGAGAAAAATATGAGTAATTTAAAAATTTTGATTACAAAATTATCTGAGCATGCACGCCTATGCCTTGAGAAATCAGCGAATTTCTGCATCAAACAGCGAAATCATGAAATCGAAATTGAGCATTTTCTCTTAGAATTGCTACAGCAGCCAGACCTGAACGATCTCAAATTATTGCTCAAAAAGTATAAAATTTCCGAAGATGATCTCACCCATGATCTGAATCAGAGCATTCAGCAAATGACTAAAGGCAATTCTCGTACGCCTATCTTTGCCAAATCCATTATTCGTGCATTAGAACATGCCTGGCTTTTGGCTTCAGCAGAACAGAATCCGATGATCCGCAGCGGACATTTACTGGTTGCCCTGCTCACTGCACCTGATCTATATCAAATGACGATTCGTGCTTCTACTTTATTTGAGCTATTTCCAATTGATCATCTCAAACATCATTTTTTGGAGCTCTGCGAGCAGAGTATTGAAAACCCGAGCTATGCTCAGCTTACTAAGGTAAAAGAAGATTCACCTAACGCACAGCTAAAATTAAATAAAACACTGGCACTCGATCAATACACCATTAATCTGACTGAAAAAGCACGCCAAGGCCAAATCGACCCGGTGATCGGTCGTGAGTTTGAAATCCGTTTGATGCTGGATATTCTGATGCGCCGTCATCAGAACAATCCCATACTTACCGGCGATCCGGGAGTCGGTAAGACTGCTGTAGTAGAAGGATTGGCCCTGAAAATTGTGAATGATCAGGTACCTGATGTACTCAAAAATGTAGAACTTCATGTATTGGATCTGGGCTTATTACAAGCAGGTGCCAGTGTAAAAGGCGAGTTTGAGAATCGCCTGAAGCAAATCATTCAAGAAGTTCAGTCCTGCAGTTATCCTATTATCCTGTTTATTGATGAAGCCCATACGCTGATTGGTGCAGGTGGTCAGGCTGGTCAGAATGATGCCGCCAATCTGTTAAAACCAGCTTTGGCACGAGGAGAACTGCGTACTATCGCCGCTACTACTTGGGCGGAGTACAAACAATACTTTGAAAAAGATGCTGCGCTTAGCCGCCGTTTTCAGGTAGTGAAGGTAGAAGAACCTACTGAGGAAGTCGCCATCGATATGTTGCGTGCCATGATTCCGGTCATGACTCAGCATTTTCAGTTGCAGATTGATGATGCAGCAATTGCTGCTGCGGTACGTAACTCGCATCGTTATATCAGTGGACGGAAATTACCGGATAAGGCCATTAGTGTATTAGATACAGCCGCGGCACGAGTTGCTTTGAGCCAAAATGCACAACCTGCAAAGTTAGACCAGTTACAGGCACAGCTGCATAATCTTCGGCTTGAACATGAGATTTTAAATCAGGAGCATCAAAATTTTCCGTGTCATCAGACACGTTTAATTGAATTATCAGAAAATATTTCAAATTTGGAACAAGAAATTTCTCAGATAAGCCTGCAATGGCAGCAAGAACTTCAACTGGTTCAGGAAATAAAATTATTACAGGTTCAATCCAAAAAAATTGAAAATAAAAATAAAATTAAAGTATTACAGCAGCGTTTGACCCAGATTCAGGCTGATCACCCACTTGTGTTCGAGCGTGTAACAGTCCCTATGATTCATCAGATCATTTCTGACTGGACCGGAATTCCAGTCGGTAAAATGATGAATGATGAAATCCGACAGGTCTTAAAACTCCAAGATAAATTATCGCAGCGTGTGATGGGTCAGGACTTTGCTTTGCATCAACTGGTCCAAGGTATTAAAACATCTAAAGCAAAACTGGATGATCCGAACAAACCACAAGGTGTATTTTTATTGCTTGGTCCAAGCGGTGTGGGAAAAACTGAAACTGCCCTGGCCTTGGCTCAAGAATTGTATGGAGGTGAGTCGCATCTGATCACGATCAATATATCGGAATATCAGGAAGCACATACCGTGTCTTCGTTAAAAGGTGCTCCTCCAGGTTATGTCGGTTATGGTCAAGGTGGTGTGTTGACTGAAGCAGTGCGTCGTAATCCTTATAGTGTGATTTTACTGGATGAAATCGAAAAAGCTCATTCTGATGTGCAGGAATTATTTTATCAGGTCTTTGATAAAGGCATGCTGGAAGATAGCGAAGGTCGGCTGATTGATTTTAAAAATACGACAATTTTATTAACTTCAAATGTCGGTTCTAGTGCCATTATGCAGGCCTGTTTAAATCAACCCGTCGAAAACTGGCCGGATGCAAATAGATTAATTGAACTGCTCAAACCAAGTTTATATCAGCAATTTAAACCGGCATTTTTAGGGCGTATGCAGATTGTGCCTTATTATCCTTTACACGATGAGCTATTGATCCAGATTATTCAGCATAAACTGGGGAAAATTACCCGACGCATTCAGCAGCAATATGTCACCCAGGTCACTTATAGTGGGGACTTGCTCGAACTTCTGCTCAGCCGATGTACCGAGGTTGATAGTGGTGCGCGCAATATTGATCATATTTTAAATGCTTCAGTATTGCCTGCTTTGGCTACAGAAATATTGAGAACCATGAGTGAGGGAAAGATTCCTAAACTGATTCACATTGAGATCAAGAATGATGAAATTTTTTATAGCGTAGATCCGAAAGTTAAAATAGCGCAAAAAGTACGTTCTAAAAGCAATAAAGCAGATGCTGCCTAGTTGAAGTAACCTAAAAATAAAAACAAATAAAATATAATAATTGGAATAAAGATGAGCCTGGAATTTGAATATTTATTGCAAGACATTTCAGTCGATCAGCCGTGCGGTGTGGACTATTCATTTTCAAATGATTTTCATGTGATTAACAAGGCCAGAACTCGTGATGATCCTTTATTGGAGCAAGGTGACTGGGTCTCGGAACCGAAACAGGCCGATTGGCAACTTGTACATGATAAAACGATTGAATTATTAACTGAAAAAACCAAGGATATCCGTCTATATACCTGGCTTATAGAAGCTTGGAGTCATCTCTATGGTTTTGAAGGAATTGCTCGAGGATTAGAGTTGACCCAGCAAAGCCTTGAGCGATACTGGTTCACGTTACATCCTCAAATCGAAGAGGATGATCTTGATCAACGTTTTGGATTATTACAAGGTTTGATTACGCAACTGCCAATGCTGATGAAACAGGTGCCTTTGGTCAGCTCTGCGCCTTTTTATAATTTAGGTGATTATGAGGCATTCTTACATCAACGCAATATTAAACTCAAACAACAGCAAGATGACTACTCTGAAAATAATACTGTTCAGGATTTGGAGCATTTTGAGCAATCGTTGCTGAAAACTTCTCAAACAGTTTTAAGCCAGAATGAAGGTTTTCTTCTCGAGATTCAGACCCAATGGCTGTATCTTAAAAATACACTGGATCATTTACTGGGTCTAAATGCACCGAGTTACGCGAGCATAGATTCTCAACTTGAATCGATCTTCTCCAGTATTAAGCGCATTTATAAAACTGATATTTCTTCAATATCTCAGGATCAAATAAATACACCGCAATTCGGCACTCTCAAAATACCTGAAATAATAGTGATGAATACCTCGCCTGAAAATATACAAGAATTTCGACCTCAAGCCCAAAACCATCTGGCCAACCGTCAACAGGCCATGCAGTTATTACAAGACATCGCTCGATATTTTCAATCTCATGAACCGCATAGTCCAGTGAGCTACATGCTGCAAAAGACGATTAAATGGAGTCAGATGCCATTACATGAATGGCTGGCTCAAGTAATCAAGAACGAGAATCCGATCGAAAACGTACATGAATTACTGGGTATATATGCCAATGATGAATCCAAGAATGAGTGGTAAATATTAAAATGTTTAAAGCAGAAAAAGTACTGTGGGGCGAAGGTCTATTTTTAAGACCGCAACATTTTCAATTACAGGATGCCTATCATGAGCAACGCTTGAGTCATATGATTCGGGCGACATTTCCTTTTGCTCACGGGATCCAGTCCATTCAATTTGATGAAGCTCAATTCAATATGCATATATTGGCATTAAGTAAAATTGAAATGATCTGGCAAGATGGTGAAATTTATCAGGCGCCTGCACAGGATTTATTACCAGAACCTGTACAACTGGATACCTTAAACCTGCGTGGTGAAATGCAAATTTATTTGGCTTTGCCAATGCTACAGCCGAACAAGCAAAATGTAAGTCATGTCGAAAACACTCAATCTAGTCGTTATCACTCACATTTAATCTCGACCCATGATTTATTCACCGATGCCACTACTGCAGAGATCACCCTGTTACGCCGTCGGGCAGAATTTAAACTTTTTGAAGTTGGCCAAGAACCTCAGCAGCCTCTGGATGGTTATTTATATCTTCCGGTTGCTCAAATCAAACGACAAAGTTCTGGAAATTTTATTTTTGATCATAAATTCATTCCTCCAATTTTACATATTCAGGCCTGTGAATATCTGCTAGACAATTTAAAGCGAACTTTGAATATCATCCGGGCCAAGATTAAAACGATTCAATCCAATAACCGTGAAAACGAACAGAAACTGATTGAATTTCGTTCTGGGGATATTGTCTCTTTCTGGCTGGTGAATGCCTTAAATACTGCTTATGCAACCTTAAATCATATTTTGCAGTATCCACAAATTCATCCGGAACGGCTATATGCGGAACTTTTAAGACTCAGTGGTTCCCTACTTACCTTTTCAACAGCCTATGACATTGATCAATTGCCGCAGTATCAGCATCATCATCTATACGACAGCTTCAATCAGCTGGATATTATTCTCAGAGATTTACTCGATACAATTATTTCGAATCGATATATCAGCATCAGCTTAAAAGAAACGCGCCCGTCCTATTGGCTCGGTAGTCTGGAGACTGACAAGATCAGTCGCAATACCCGGCTATATCTTGCTGTATCGAGTAGCATTATGCCTGCACATGATCTGATTGCCTATGTTCCGATCCGTTTTAAAGTCGGCAGTAGCATAGATGTAGAACAACGTGTGGTTGCAGCTTTGCCTGCTGTACCCGTCCAGCACCTCATGCAGGTTCCTACTGCAATTCCAGTACGTTCCGGTGTGCATTATTTCGAGATCGAACCAAATAATGAACTGTATCAGCGCATGCTGGATTCAGAATCAATTTGTGTTTATATCCCGAACGGTTTTAAGGATATTACGGTTGAACTGATTGCTGTCATGAATGGATAAAATAAAAATGAATACAATCGCTAATTCTCCTTCTTCACTTTTTTCTTCACTTTTTGATGATGATCAAATCGGGGCCGGTTATACAGCCATGCAACCTGTAGAAAGCTACCCTACCTATACGAATAGTCTGGTAGATTTACTGCATGACGGCTTCTATATTGTTTTCCTGTTAAAAAATCATTATCTCCCTACAGATATTGAAGCCTTTCGTGAAAAAATTCTGGAGATGTTGAAAAGTTTTGAACATCAGGCACGTCAGATGCAATTTTCAGCTGAAGATATTCAAGATGCAAAATATGCCTATTGCGCTTTAGTAGATGAAACAATTGTCACGCAACAGGATGAGCGATTTTTTGATCTTCAAAATGCTTGGATGATCAGTCCTTTACAGTTAATCCTGTTTGGCTCACAACTTGCAGGTTTTCACTTCTTTGAAAATCTGGAAGAAATACGCCATAAAGATAAGCAACGTCTGGCAGTATTAGAGGTATATCATTATTGCCTTTTATTGGGCTTCCATGGAAAATATCGAATTGAATCTATTGAGCATTTAAATAGTCTGATTGCTCGTATCGGAGATCAGATTGATTATCTCAAGGGTAAAAAAGTTGCTTTTTCTCCTTTTTCAGCAATTCCAGATCAAATCCGACATATTATCCATCGTGAATTACCATTTTTCTGGATTCTGATATTTTTATTATTATTTGCCGTGATCAGCTTTGTGGTTTTTAAATATGCCTTGTCAACAGAACAAGCTGCTGTTTTTTCTCAATATCAAAATTTGATTAGCGCGCCTGCTGAACAAGCCTATATTACGATTCATTTACCCTAACTCAATTTTCAAATAAATATGATCGACACTTATAAAAATAAAGACTTAAAAAATGACGCCGTTGGAAAATTTATATCGATGAATAAAAAAAAAATTTTGAATTATTATTAGATCAATCATTCAACTGATGATTTTGATTATATTGAGCAGCTTTATTCTATTAAGCTTAGCTATGTTAGCCTTGCTGTCTTACGAGTTTCGATTAAGAATACAGGATTTTTTTCTTGATTTGATTTCACAAAGCAAACAACAATTTTCTCAAGCAAAACAGTTTGTTCAGAAATTTCATCAGGCGGCATCGCCTGAGCATCTTCAGTCTGAATGGTATTTGCAGCAATGGTGGATTTTGATTTCAGGATTTAGCTTATTTGCCAGTATTTTAATGTTCGCTTTCACTCAGCCACTTACTGCAAGTAGGTTTGAAGCTGAATATTTAAGGAAAGTTGATCCACAGATTTATGCATTATTAGATGGGCAAATATTAACAGCTCCAACTGAAGTTGATGAACAGCTTATTATCGAAGCCTTACAAGAAGAATCTTTAGCAAATCATTCTATAATTTCAGCGCAAAGCCTTAATCTGAATATTGAAGACATTCATATAAATCCAAATATCAGCACAGCAGACCGTAAATGGCATAAGATGAATCCGCGATTTAAACAGCGCTTACTGATGGTTTTTAAAATTATGCGCGAACAGCATGGTTATGAGCTGGTTTTACTCGAAGGTTATCGAAGTCCGGAAAGGCAAAACTCTTTGGCGACCAACAGTAATATTACCAAGGCCAAAGGCTTTCAAAGTTATCATCAGTTTGGTCTGGCCGCGGATATTGCCTTTAAGCGGAATGGCAAGGTGGTGATTAGTGAACGTGATCCATGGGCCATGCGTGGTTATAAACTGTTTGGCCAGATTGCAGAATCGGTGGGTTTAACCTGGGGCGGTCGCTGGAAATCCATTAAAGATTTTGGACATACTGAATATCGTATGCCCGGTTTAAAGAAAACAGCTGAAATGGCGCATCAACTCATTCATGAAGGACAATTACAGACTCAAACATTTCAGCCTTGAGTGCGAAATCGTAAATTAATTTAGAAAAGTCTGCATATGTTTAATGACTTCATCTGGCTTTTCACCATGCAGCCAATGTCCTGTATTTTCAATGCATTCAATTTTCGCCTGAGAAAATTGTTCATTGATTGCCGCAAAATGTTCAGGTTTTGAGATATAAAAAGAATTACCGCCACGAAGAAATAAAGCTGGCTGATTAACTTTTTCGACCTTTTCCCAAGCCATAATATCTGGATAATGATCAAATAAAGCTTGAACATTAAAGAGCCATTGCCCTTTATTAAAGGATTTTAATAAAAACTGAATTACCATTTCTTCATGAATGTATTCACGCATAATTTTTGCTGCCTCAAGTCGTGAAGCAACATTTGCTTGCTGCACAGCAAATAAGGCTTTAAAAATCTCAGTATGATGACTCTCATGATATTGGATTGGTGTAATATCAAGAACGACCAACTTTTCAGTTTGTACTCGGGCTAAATCAGCCAATTTCATAGCAATTTTTCCGCCCATAGAATGCCCTATTACTATAAACTTTTGAATATTTAAACTTGATAAAGTTTCTAGGACATCTTCCGCCATGAACTGATAATTTAAGTCTGAACTATGACCAGAAAGACCATGATTGCGTACATCAATTTGAAGCACGGTTCTTTGCTCAGAAAAATATCGAGCTAGTATTCCTAAATTACTTAAACTACCGAATAAACCATGAATAAAAATCATTGGAGATAGTACTGACGTTTCGTGGTGTTGGAGTTGATAATTTAGGATCATTTGAGAATTCCGTGATTTCTTTCTTTATTTAAGTGTTTATAATGGATTTATATTGGGAATTAATCAATTGCGAAATTTTTAAATATAAATTTTACTTAGGCTATTTTATGGGGATATATTTTGCTTAGGCTAAATAATTCATAATCGATTTGTAAGTATTTAAAATTACGATTTTAGATCTGGATGGATATTTGGCTATCTATAAATATGAAAGAAGATGGTTGAGTTGTGGTGCAGACTAAATAAAATTAATGAAAATCTTAAAACTGGGATTTAATAACATGTAAACCACTTTTAGGTCAGAGTGTTTCTTAAACTAACTCGCTGTTATTACCCAAATAGACTGAGGTAATTTTGAAAATATTGTTTTTAATTATTCATTGCTTATTATTTATCAAAAAATGACTATTCATAAGTAGCTTATTAATCCACTTGATTCTGTTTAGAATAATACGTCTTAAGTCCAAATGAGTTACAGGTAGTAAACATCAACATTATAAATTTCCCCTCTCTCCCTTTCTTGATAAAGTTGTTAAAATTATGTATTGCTTAGGCTATTTTAATATCTTAGGATGTTCAAGTTATTAGCTTAAATATAAACGTGCAATCACGCTATCCTACTTAAATTATCCTGTTCAAGAAATTACATCACGTATATAAGACATTTTCAGAAAATTATAAAAATCCAGATTATTCATTTATTCTTATCAATATATTTGACTACCGCTGATATATCCCCGGGATATGAGGTATTCACATCAAAATAAATTTAAATTAACTTAACATTTTCTTTATTAAATGATATTCGGGAGATGGTCTTTCAGGTTTTAATATCTATAAAATTTGATTGTAAAACAGACTTATTTATTTTTAGTCTACTGCGAAAAACGTTCGAGAATGAAAAGTATTTTATAATTTATTCTACATCCCTATTTTTACAAAATACGTTTGTAGTCATTCCAGATTGAGTCAAACTTTGATCCTGCCGCTCAAGAAAACTTTTGGCGATCATGGCCATCGTAGGCGCCATCTTCAGACTACTATTTTCTTCGGACACCTTTTGAATATCCTGATAGGCTTTCAATCGATTACAGAAAGCCTGGCGTTGAGTTTGGACATCTGCCTTTTGATCATCTTCATCTAAAATATGCTTGGTTTCATTCACTATTTTAGTCTGTGCTGAAATAAACTCATCATAGGCACTTTGTGAAAGCGGCTCTGCGAAGACCATGCTATTCAGTCCAAATAATAATCCAGCACAAATGAAAGATGATTTTTTTAGCATTTAGATTTCTTCTTTCCAGACATCTTCATAATCATCGGCATCAATCATGAAACGAAAACCTGTTTCCAGAGCCAGATACGGTAAAACTTCTGGTGCGATGTCCTGTAATTCACGTACTGTCATGGTTTCAAAAGCCTCTTCACTTGAAGGCTCTCCGCCATAAATGTACCAGCTGATATTTTCATCTGTTTCAGGCTTTTTACGGATGCCGACAATCGGATCCTGTTTTAAGGTATGTACGGCCACCGCAACAACATCATCCCCCGTGACTTCAACATAAGCCGAGCCTACTTCTTCACAAAGTAGCTTTTGCTCTGCGATCAGTTCTTGTAACGGTGACAGGTTTTGCGTGTTTTTCGACATTCGGTCTTACTCATCATTCATTAGCGCGCTATTTTAACTTAATTTTAATGAAGCTGATTGGGATTTCGTCGAGATCTAAAAAATATCTGCCCTTAAACCGTGTTAAGCGCAGATATGGATCTCAGCTTATTGGAAGACTTTAAAGCGCTCTTCATCCGCCAGATAATCTTTGGCACGTGGCTCGCCTTCTATCGAACCAAAGACCAACTGTGCACGCAACTTCCAGTTCGATGGAATGTCCCATTCCGCATGTACCTGTTCATCCACGATCGGATTGTAGTGCTGCAATGATGCGCCCAGACCTTCTGTATGCAATGCTGTCCACGTTGCAAATTGCGCGATCGCAGTCGAATGCTCTGCCCAGATTGGAAAGTTATCAGCATAAGATGGGAATTGTTCCTGTAAGCCTTCTATAACTGTTTGATCTTCAAAAAATAAAACAGTGCCTAACCCTGCCGCAAAACTTGCCATTTTTGCTGTGGTTCTTGCAGCGCTTTCTTCATCTTTGGCATAGCTTTTTAATTTATCTGCGACGAAGCCCCAGAACTTTTCATGTTCCGAATTGAATAAAATGACGGCGCGTGAAGACTGAGAATTGAAAGAAGATGGGCTCTGCTTAATTGCAGTCTGAATCAAATCAGTTAGATGTTCAGGAGATTGTTCAACATTCTTGGCAATGGCATAAATAGTACGGCGTTTAGTAATTAAATCTAAAAACTGATTCGACATTTTTGAAAATCCTGGGATATATCTTCGGGAAAATTTGAACCTTCAGTTATTTTTATGAAGGATAGCTAATCAATGGAGCTTTTGCTTTAACGTGAGATAAAGCCTATATACCTTAAAAAATAATGGACTCAATTACTAGGCTATTTAATTGATATTTTTATATATTTTTTAGCTAAAAATGATCATTTTCATCTATTTTTTGAACAATCGTTAAAACTACTGCCCTATGCGAGTGCCTGACGCTAAACAATGGTTCAACATGCGCTATTATTGATCAAAATTTTAAGAATAAAGACCTTCAATCACCAAATTTAATCTTGCTTAGGCTATTCTAAGAGAGAGCACATCATGAAATAAACCTCATCTTGCAGATAAAAATTAATCCCCCAAAATTGGAGGATTAATTTTATAATTAAAAGCTAAAAAACCGATTTAAAACTTCGCGTTCAGCACCTGAGCAGATACTTTAGTCTTCCAGAGCTCACGTAAAATCGGTAAATAGAATTTCTCACCGAGTTCCACCAGTTCTGCATCAATCAGAGCATGCATCTCATGCATAAACAGATAATCCAGTTCAACTGTAGTCAGTTTAGTCTGCTGCTTTTGATAGTCTTTGCGTTTCTGTTGGGCTTGTTTAACCAGACGATCCGCAAATGCTTTATCTTTAAACTGGGTAATCGCTTTCAAACGCAGTTCGATAATACCCCATCCGGTTAAGAACATCTGGAAGGTCTCAAAATCTTCGCTGGTCGATTCCCAAGACATTTCTTCCAGATTTTCATTATCCGGGAGTACAGGTAAAAGAAGTTCCATCACACTCGGGAAAATCTTTTTGAAATTCAAAATAAATTTAACAGGATGCTCACCTGGATAATCCTTGAATTGCACCTTTCTTTGAACATCTGTTAAATAAATATCAAGCATAAAACAATCATCAGTGGTTAATCTCATCTAGCACTATTGTACGCAACTCTGCCTGAGATAAAAACCACTGCTGACTATTCCATGATAAAACAGGCGGAAAGATTGAAAATAAAAGCGCTGCAGCCCTTATTTGGCATTCGGTGAGACCATCTGTTCAGGACGCACTACTTCATCAAACTGTTCAGCAGTGACTAAACCCAGTTCAACAGCCACCTGTTTTAAGGTTTTTCCTTCCTTATAGGCTGTTTTGGCAACCTTGGCTGCATTCTCATAACCAATCACCGGATTCAATGCTGTGACCAGCATTAAAGAATCATGCAGGAAATGTTCAATTTTCTCATGATTCGGCTCAATGCCTACGGCGCAATGATCATTAAAACTGTTACACGCATCGCCTAAAAGCTGGATGGATTGCAGCAGGTTATAGGCAATGACCGGCATAAACACATTCAGCTCAAAATTCCCTGATGCACCTGCCACGTTAATGGTGGTGTCATTGCCGAGAACTTGCGCCACGACCATGGTCATCGCTTCACTTTGCGTCGGGTTCACCTTACCCGGCATGATGCTAGAACCCGGTTCATTTTCAGGTATACGCAATTCACCAAAACCACAACGTGGCCCGCTGGCCAGCCAACGAATATCATTGGCAATCTTATTCAGACTAACCGCTAAAGTCTTTAATGCACCAGACGCGAATACCGCAGCATCACGGCCTGCCAACGCTTCAAATTTGTTTGGCGCAGTCACAAATGGCAATCCAGTTGACTGTCCCAGAACTTTAGCAGACTGAACAGCATAATCAGGATGAGCATTTAGACCGGTACCAACCGCTGTACCGCCTAATGGCAATTCATATAAGCCAACTAAGGCCTGTTCTAGACGAAGAAGTCCATGATCAAGTTGAGAGACATAACCGCTGAATTCCTGCCCCAAGGTTAAAGGCGTAGCATCTTGTAGGTGTGTCCGGCCAATTTTTACAATATCGGCAAAATCCTGAGATTTGGCATATAAAGTATTGCGCAAGCGTGTGACTGCCGGAATTAACAGTTCATTGATCTGCAAGCTCGCAGCCACATGAATCGCCGTCGGAAATGAATCATTGGTAGATTGGGCACGATTGACATGATCATTCGGATGAACCGGTTTTTGTGCTCCTAAATGATTGCCCAGTTTCTGGTTGGCAATATTGGCAATCACCTCATTACAGTTCATATTGCTTTGCGTACCTGAACCGGTTTGCCAGACCACCAGTGGAAATTGACTGTCCCATTTCCCGCTGATGACTTCATCTGCCGCATCTACAATGTAGCGTGACAGTTCTTGGGAAATCTGGTTCAGCTCGGCATTGGTTAAGGCCGCAGCTTTTTTGACGAGTCCCATGGCACGAATCATTGGCCGTGGCAAACGCTCATTTCCAATTTTGAAATTTTGCAAGCTACGCTGAGTCTGAGCGCCCCATAAAGCCTCGCTCGGTACAGTCACTTCTCCCATCGTGTCATGTTCAATACGTGTTTGCATGTTCAACCTCAATTCTTCTTGCCTGTTACTAATCTTAGGAATTTCAATATGAATGATTTAATCTATTGATTTAAAGTAATCGATCACAGCAATCATGTAAATGATAATTATTATCAAATATAGCTAAATACTTTTAATTACTGCCCTCTGAGCATATTCTGATAAAACAACCATTCATCCTCAAGCATCTTTCTGAGTGATCGCTGAGGTTGCCAATGTAGAATATTTCGCGCCTTTTCAATGTTCGCCCCCAATTGATCCATTTCCGCATGGGGATATGGTAAAGCATCCATGGTTTTGATTGCAGATTGAGTCACTTCAGCCAGTTGATCTAGCAAATCCTGTATGGAAATCAATTCACCAGCAATATTAAAGGCTTCACATTTTAATTCCTGCTGTTGTGACAGCCATTGCAAGGACTTGATCACGGCATCACAACAGTCTGCGACATGCAGAAAACTGCGTTCTACTGTGCCATCCGCAGTATGGGCCTGACGGCGTAATTCCAGATATTCACGTTGCTGTGCAGCGACCTGCATCGCCAAAGGCAAAATATTTTTTGGCAAAGGTGGCACTGCTTCCCCCAGTACACCGTGTTCAAAGGCACCTGCGATATTGGAAAGACGTAGGATTGCAATCCGCCATTCATTGTCAGTTTTGGCAGTATCGCGAATAATTTCCTCAACCATCTGTTGCGATTTGATATAGGGATTCGGATAGATATAGTTAAAAGGCAGATCTTCGCTTAAATCTGTGCCAGATTGTCCATATACCGCCAGACTGGATAAATGTACCAGATGACGCACTCCGGTACGTTGCATGGCACGCATGAGACTCATAATACAGCTGACATTATCATTATAATATTCAAGTGGTTTTAATACTGATTCTTCCAGTGACTTAAAACTTGCGGTATGTACCACAGCCTGAATCGAATGCTGCTCAAAGACTTTGTTCAATGCTGGCGTATTGCGAATATCAATTTTGATAAAAGGTACATACATACCAGAAATAAATTCGAGGCGCTCCAGAGTCTGTAAGTTAGCATTGGCCAAATTATCGACCACAATGACCTCTAGTCCTTGTGCTAACAGACTTAAAGCAATATGTGAGCCTAAAAAGCCTAATCCACCCGTCACTAAAATCATTTATACTACCTACTTTCTGATGAAGCCAAGATCAATCTGTTGCTATTGATCAAGCCTGTAGTGAATTTCGATGAGCACCTTAATTCTTGTTACCTCCGCACCGACTTCCATTTATGCCTGGCATGCCCTGGGTTTGGCTCAGGCCTTGCAAGATAAACAGGAAACATTCCGTGTATTCTTCTATCAGGACGGCGTATCGGTCGCAAATGCACTGCAATGGGTACCCGACGATCAACGTCATCTTACACACGCATGGCAAGCGCTACAGATTCGCCTTCCAGTCTGTGTAAGTGCAGCATTGGCGCGTGGCATTACAGATCCGGACAATGCTCAACGTCACAATATTCAGCAGCATAATCTGGCAGATGCCTTTGAATTGGTCGGTTTAGGTGAACTTGCCGATGCTGTTCAATCCTCACAACGTCTCATTCAATTCTAGATGTTTCATTTTTTAGAATGTGTTGCTTTTCCAAGGAATCTTGTGTGAAATCTGTACTTGTTATATTAACCCAAGCCAATCTGACCAGTCTGCAGGTGCATGAAAGCCTATCGGCTACGATGGTCCTGGCAACTTTTGGCGCAGAAGTTAAAGTCCTGCTACAAAGTGCTGCCCTCAGTTTGCTGCATTCAGACCTGCAATTTGACCAGGTGCATCATGCATTCAAACTGGCATCAAATATGGTCGACAGTTTCGAGTTTTATAATCTCACTCCGATTCTGATTGAGAAAAAAAACCAGCATTCCTCATTTGTGGCACAGAGCGAACAAGAAATCGAATTTATTGAGCTTAATTCTGAATTTATTCAAAGCTTTGATCATGTGATGTATTGGTAAGGAACAAGGATATAAAAATGTCAAATCACACACTTTATCTGATCCAATCCAGCTATTCGGCAACAGCGCAGATCCTAGAGCAACTGGCTCAAACTTATACAATGGGTGATCAGGTCGTGCTGATGGGTGAAGCGGTTTTGCTGCTAGAGCATTCATTTCTTCAAAGCTTGCCGAAAATTCACATACTGAAAAATGATGCGGAGTTATTAGTACAGCCTTTGCCTGATCAGATAAAGCTTTTGAATTATGCGGATTTTGCAGATCTTTGCCTCGAGTTTAATCGCTGCATTTCAATGAAATAATAAATGAGTTAGATATGAATTTTGAATTGGATCAAGATGGCCATCTGGTTGACTATACCATCTGGAATGAAGAAGTCGCTCAAGTGCTGGCCGATAGTTTGGAACTGAGCTTAACTCCTTGGCATTTTGAAATTCTGCAAGCGGTACGTCAGTTCTATCAGCAGTTTGGTCATTCACCAGCAACACGACCACTGATTAAATTTTTAATGAAAACTGTCAGTGCCGATATCAATAATGCCATGCTTCAAGAAAAGTTTAATACTGGTCTGGTGGCCCGTCACTTAAGCCGTTTGGCTGGTGTACCCAAGCCTGCAAATTGTTTATAAAGATACTTAGCTTTCTATAGTGTGTATTTAAAGGCCCAGATCATTTTTTGGGCTTTTTTTTATGAGAGCAATTTTCAGACTGAGAATAATGAAAGATACAGCTGGATCTAATTCGTCAAGTTCGAGTTTGTTCTAATACTCGCAACGCCCGATGCAATTCATGATCCATTTCAGGCAGAACTTTAATCAGAAACTCAATTTGTGCTTTCGCTTCGGCCTTGCTCACCAGTTGGGCCTCTACCAGTTTTTGCTGCTGAGTGATCAACAAACTGACTTGGTGAGGATCTGGTCGTTGTCCCTCACTTAAAGCGTTAATGATCTGAGTAAAGTCCAGATATAACTGTTCTTGTTGCTTTGATAATTCGCTTTGCTTTGCAACCGTATCATTCTGTTCCTTATTCGTAGTTTGACTATTCTCAGGAGAGTTAACAGATATATAGCTTGCCGATTTTTCAGCTGGCAGGACCGGATCAGAATGGGTCTGATCAGTAAAATTCGTCCGATAGATTTCTTGTCGTACCTGATAGCCAATACCGACTAAAGTCCCAAACAATAGCAATCCGAGCATTACATAGAACAGAATTGTTTTATCATTCATTTTTATGTCCTCAGCTAAAGAAGACAGCCTTTATCAAAAAGCTGTCTTTTTCGCTCATCGACGATTGACTACGGCGTTGACCAGTCTGCTGGTGCATATCCAATCCGGACGCGTTGTGGATGATTTCCTACCGGCACACTCAGCACTTTATTGCCTGTGGCAAAATCAATCACTGTGACTACATCTGTTTCACTTTCTGAAATTACACAGCTACGACCATCCGGGCTTCGCGTTGCCCAATAAGGTTTACCTGCAGAAATCAGTTTCCCGGCTGTCAGTGTTTTGCGATCTACAATCGTAGCGTAGTTATCCATGGTACCGGCGACACAGAGCTTTTCACCATCAGCACTGATTGATAGGCCATGATGACGCGAATCATTCACCCATTTTGTCCGGTCTTTCGGAATACTGTCACTGCCAGGCAGCTGTCCGATCCGGCTAATCTTGTTCTGATTCAGATCGTACTCAATCAGCCCATTAAAAAATGAAACCTGGGCATACAGTTTGGTTTCATCCTTACTAAATACCATTGGTCGTACTGAGTTGGACAAATCTTTTCGACCAAATGCATCCAATGCAGGCCTGAAATCGATTTTTCTTATCACCTGATGCGTATTGGCATCTGCGATAGTGATAAAACGCTTACCTTTAGTAAAGTCTTGCCACTGTGCATCCATCGAGGTTTCAACATTGCCGATGGCAGAGTTCAGGATCTTGTTGCCGCCATCGAAGTAAATGTTTTCATGCGGTTTATCGCCAGTGCTGAAACGGCCTAATTCCTTACCGGTATGGATATCCAGTACATGCACCACATTTCCTGAAGATGCAGATACGGCGACTCGTTGCCCATCTGGTGATACCGCCATATGGTCAGCACGGAAGCCTTCTACAGGCGTCCGCCAGTTAATCTTGCCGGTTTTGATATTAATTGATACCACATCGGCGAAACTTGGGCGTGATGCAACGACTGACTGTCCATCTGGTGTCGAGTACATATCATCCACCAGCTGGTCATTGCCTTCACCGGCTGTGGCCTGAATATAAGTATAAGCAATCAGTTTGATTGGATTCAGGTGAATTTCTTTAAGGCGCTCTTTACGATCAGGAATCATGTTAATGACGCCAATTTTGCCAAAATCACCCGATGGACGAATCACGGTTACCGTGCCATCCCAATTATTTCCGACAAAGAAAACCTGCTGTGAATTGGCAGGTACAGCTGAAGGCGCAGAAGCGGCCTGTACACTTGGCAACGCAGATAGCATCGCCATCGCAGATAATGTCAGACAGAACCGTGGCCATTTTTTATTTTGAATTTTCATCCATTATGCTCCGCATCATAATTTATATTTTTGTTTTCATTCCTTGTTGTGTACACAGTCAGGCTGTGTTTTAACTTATCTAATATACAAACGTATAAAATGATTTACTGTTATTTCCGACCAAAAAATATGCAGCCATTTTAAATCTATCACTTCAGGTTCTATGAATTTAGGTGATCATCGTACTTCGATCTTATGTATCCAGTACATCGACAAACTGTGCATTGAGCACATTGGCAAGATCAGCTGGTTTTATTCCGATATCCAAGCCTCTTTTACCGCCACTGACATAGATCGTATTCAACTGTTCTGCGCTGGCATCAATCACCGTTTTTAATCGTTTCTTTTGACCAATGGGACTGATTCCGCCGACCAGATAACCGGTCAAGCGTTCTGCATGTTTAGGATCTGCCATCTGAAGTTTTTTGCATCCTACGGCCTGCGCTACTTTTTTCAGATTGAGTTGATGATGTACCGGTAAGATGGCAACAAAATACTGTTTTTCATCCGTGACTAATAAAGTTTTAAAGACTTCTTCCACCGAAAGCCCCAATTTCTCAGCAGCTTCTAGCCCGAAACTTTTGGCATTGGCATCATGTTCATATTCATGAATGCTGTATTCAATTTTATTGGCTTTTAATAGTTTGCATGCAGGTGTCATAGAAAGTCTTGTTTGAGATGAATCGCATGATTATATAAAGATTAGCTCAAGAAGTTAATTTAGAGGAGGCAACTATAGAGCAAATTTTGCTTTAAGCCCGTATTCCGCCTCAATCAGACCTATTTAGTTCAATCTTTACACTCTTCAATACTTTTAAACTTTTCTTGAAAGATGATGCTGCGCAAAATTGCATCAAATGTATGCGTTTTTGCCACTGTCTATGCGTTAGGTGAATCATATCTTTACTGCGTAGAAGACTTGAAGATGAACACATTCGTCACCTCACAGATCTATACACACGAAGCATATAAGTCGAGCGTTTTATCTTAAACCTGCTGAGATTCAACCCTTATATCTAGAAGATGAAGTACATTTTTGCACAGCACTTATCATGGATGCTTGAAGTTAAAGTGATGTAACTAATTCCAATCTATTGGAAGAATAGACCTAGGAAAATCCAAGGACAATAAGAGAAAATATCATTAACATATTGTCTTATCTTATATTTTTAAATTTTCATCACGTTTTAAGAAGCGGTCGATAGCTTATATATAAAGAGGATAATCAGCACAACTCTAAAGTCAGAATGTAAAGAGTTTTCTATGCTCTAGAAGTCGAACATTGCGGTAAAATCAGCCAGACAACTCTTGCTCAAAACTAAAAATATCACTAAAAGGAAGAATTTAGCGTTAACATGAAGATACAGTTACATAAAGGATATTAACTGTTTTTGCCAATTGGGTTTACAATGAAAATAATCTGAATACCCAGCGAATTGTAATTTTTTAACATTGCCAAATCTCTGCAAAGTTTTCATTATAGCGCCACTGTTTGCTATATGCTTTCTACGTTAATTCAAAGAAATTATAAATAGTAATGTAGAAAATCATGCAATAATAAGCAGAGTTTGCAGACATCTTGCAAACAAACCCCGATACTTTTTAATTGGAGCATGCTGGATGAGTTCGACCATTTTGGTTATTCATGGACCGAATTTAAACTTGCTTGGGAAGCGCGAACCGGAAGTTTATGGTCACCTTAGTCTTGACGATATTAACCAGCAGCTGATTGCTCAGGCTCAACAAGCTACCTTACAACTCGAAACGTTCCAAAGCAACTGGGAAGGTGCCATTGTTGACCGAATTCATCAAGCCCAGCAAGACGGCATTCAATATATCATTATTAATCCAGCAGCATTGACCCATACCTCTGTTGCTGTTCGCGATGCCCTCCTTGGCGTTGCCATTCCTTTCATTGAAGTCCATCTGTCTAATGTGCATGCACGTGAGGCATTCCGACATCATTCATACTTGTCCGATAAAGCCATCGGCGTGATCTGTGGTCTAGGTGCAAAAGGCTATGCTGCTGCCCTCGACTATATCATTGAAAAAATACAACCTTCTACACAATCTTAATTAGGAATACTGTCTCATGGATATCCGTAAAATCAAGAAACTCATCGACTTGATGATTGAATCTGACTTACAGGCGATCGAAGTTAAAGAAGGCGATCAATCGATTGCATTAACTCGTCGTAATCCAGTGGTTGCAGCAGCTGTTCCTGCGATGCCTGCACCAGCAGCCGAAGCGCCAGCAGCAAAATCTCCTCGCGGTGCTGTTGAAACTTCACCAATGGTCGGCGTGTTCTATGCAGCACCAAGCCCAGGTGAGCCGACCTTTGTTAAAGTTGGCCAGACCGTTTCTGCAGGCGATACGCTCGGTATTATCGAAGCAATGAAAATCATGAACCCGATTGAAGCAACTCAAAGCGGTGTGATTGAAGAAATTCTGGTGAAAAATGGTGAAGTGATTCAATTCGGTCAACCACTTTTCCGCTACCGCGCTTAATCACCCCGGGGATTTATAATGTTGCAAAAAGTTTTAATTGCAAACCGTGGTGAAATTGCGTTACGCATCACCCGTGCTTGCAGAACTTTAGGGATCAAAACTGTAGGTGTCTATTCTGACGCAGACAAGGACCTGATGCACTTACGTTTCTGTGATGAAGCAGTATGTATCGGCCCTGGTGCGAGCAGTGACAGCTACTTGAATATTCCTGCGATTATTACAGCTGCTGAAATTACCGGCGCAGATGCAATCCATCCTGGTTATGGATTCCTCGCTGAAAATGCAGAATTTGCAGAAATCGTAGAAAATTCTGGTTTTATCTTTATTGGTCCGCGTCCGGAACATATTCGTTTAATGGGAAACAAGGTTTCTGCCATTATTGCCATGAAAAAAGCTGGTGTACCAACAGTACCGGGCTGCGACCATGCCGTAACGATTCACAATGCCATGGCTGAAGCCAAAGAGATCGGTTTTCCACTGATTGTAAAAGCTGCTTCTGGCGGTGGTGGTCGTGGTATGCGTATCGTAGAAAATGTCGATACCCTGCTGGAATCTGTTCAGGCTGCACAGCGTGATGCAGAAATGTGGTTCGGTGATGATACGGTCTATATGGAACGTTTCCTGCAAAAGCCACGTCACGTCGAAGTGCAAGTACTTGCTGATGGTAATGGTCATGCGATTCATCTGTATGATCGTGACTGTTCACTACAGCGTCGCCATCAAAAAGTACTGGAAGAAGCACCAGCACCGAACTTACCAGAGCAAGCACGTGCTGATATTCTAGAAGCCTGTGTCAATGCCTGTAAATTGATGCAATATCGTGGTGCAGGTACATTCGAATTCCTGTTTGAAGATGATGAGTTCTTCTTCATTGAAATGAATACGCGTGTTCAGGTTGAGCATCCGGTAACTGAAATGGTCACGGGGATCGATATTATCGAACAGCAATTGCGTATTGCTGGCGGCTTAGGCCTCGATATTCAGCAAGAAGACGTCAAGGTTTTAGGACATGCGATTGAATGCCGTATTAACGCAGAAGATCCATTGACCTTCCTGCCTTCACCAGGCAAGATTGACAACTTCTATGCACCAGGCGGCGCAGGTATCCGTTTGGACTCGCATGTTTATCCAGGTTACAGCATTCCACCGTATTATGATTCGATGATTGCCAAACTGATTTCGCATGGTAAGGATCGTGAGACGTCTATTTCTCGAATGAGAAATGCTTTGGAAGAAATGATTTTGACTGGCGTTAAAACCAATATTCCTTTGCATAAAGATTTAATCCTTCAGGATAAAAACTTCTGCAAACAGGCAATGGATATTCATTATCTGGAAAAACATTTGTTAAAGCAGCTTGAAGGTGCTGAAGACAAAGCTTAAATCAAAGCTCATAAAAAACCGCTGTCATTCAGCGGTTTTTTATTGTGTGCAATTTAAGGCAATACGCGTCTGAGCACGGCAAAACATTGCTCGGCTTTTTCATTGGCGCAGAAGTTAATCGTATAAGGGTTTTGCCATTTCAGAAAATACTGCGAAATTTCACCAGACTGATCCACCTGATTGCCTGAACAGTCTTTTTCATTATTGTCATATTTTACTTGCAGAATCAGCGCTGGAATCTGCTGTGAAGGATCCTGTGCCGGCTGATAGTCATACAGCCCTGACGTCCACTCATCGCCACTTTTAATCACCACATTATTATTACCTTTAAAATTATAATATTCGATACATTTTTTATTATTCGGGATTTCCATTCCCCACAATCCGACAATTTCCGGACGGGTTTTCACAGTAAATGTATTTGGGATTTCAGCAGCTTTAGCAGGAGCATTCGCTGGTTTTTTATTTTCTGCCGCCATTAGCCAAGGTGAGCTCATGAGTAAGATAAGGCTAAGACATATTTTTTTCATATTTACCGGCATCTTGTTAACAATTGATTCTAAATTATCATATTTTTTGGGATCGTGTCCCGCTCTAACGCAATTTCAATACAGAGTCAGAAATTATTTATCACATTGTTTAAAAAGATGGATTTCCTTTCTGACTTTTTTTGTATATATTTCGTATATAAGAATCTTAATAGTTCGTATTAATAACAGATTAATCAAACAATAAAATTATATTTTGGGTCAAACTTAGTTGCTGAACAAAGTGATCATTCACACTTAGAAATTTGAATAGGATTTTAAATTTGCAATTAGCTCGAATAACAGAACAACAATTAAATCATGAAACCTATGCTTATTTTGTCATTGTTTTCGCTGTTTTAGTCTGTTGTTTTATTGGGATCGCAACCAGACCGATTGAGTACCTGGCCTTATTGTGGCCGGCCAATGCTGCCTTGTTAGCCCTGTTCTTACGCTTTCCACATTTAAATAATATGGGAGGTTGGCTCGGTGCATTCAGTGCTTTTATGTTTGCAGATCTGGTCACCGGGAACAGCCTATTACAAAGCCTGTTTCTTACCCTGTCTAATCTGATCAGTACTATTGTCTCGATATTTTTTATTCGATATTTCAAGATTAATTACAAATACTATAATACCGGTTATACCTTCGTTCATTTATTTGGCATCTTCGCTTTTGCAGGCTGCCTGGCCAGTGCGGCTTTTGCAGTTATCACCTTGCCCAATCTACCCAATTCATTCATGACCAAAGAAAATTTATGGATTGATTTTGGTCTGTGGTGGACCGGTGAAATGGTGAATTATATTGTGTTTCTTCCTTTAATCTTGGCATTCCCAAGAATAAAAGACATGCAGTACTTATTTAAAAACCGTCGTCAAAAACGTAATTACTTCAGCTATTTTTTACCTGCATCTTCAGTCGTGGCCTGTGTCATCATTACCAATATTTTTGCAGGCCCGGGTGCAATGCTCTACCCTCTGGCTGCACTGATCTGGGCTGCGTTGACCTATCGCCTGTTTACCATGACCATGATCAACGCTTTTGTGATTATCCTGACCTATTACAGCCTGACGCGGTTTTATGCCACAACGCATGACACCTTGGCAGATTCTACGATTTATATTTCGCTCCGGATCGGGCTGTTTATGCTGGCCTTATCGCCGCTTATTCTTTGTATTATTAGTCAAAACCGCAATGAGCTGTTTAAACGGGTTCTCTATCTGGCCAATCATGACAGTCTGACCCGCACCATGAACCGTCATTTTTTCTTTCAGAAAGGTGAATATTTACTGCAATATGCCAACAGAATGGAATTTTCGGTCATCATGCTGGATATTGATCATTTCAAACGTCTGAACGATGATTTTGGCCATCATGTCGGTGACAAGGTGCTGCAACATTTTGCGGAAATCATTCGCTGCAATTTACGTGCTGAAGATCTGTTTGCACGAATTGGTGGGGAAGAATTTGTGCTGTTACTCTGGAATACCGAACCATCAGAAGCACGTCTTATTGCAGAACGGATTCGTGATCTGGTGGAAAAAACCCCGATTTATCAATCAGATGGCTCTTCCCTGTATATTACCGTGAGTGTGGGCATCACCCATCAAAATGAACCCAACTCCCAAGATCTGCAAAACCTGATTAATATTGCAGACCAAGCCCTATATCAGGCCAAACATCGTGGGCGCAATCAGGTGGTGCTTGCATCTTGAGCCCAAATCATCTACAACCTTGAAACAGCATTAATGCTAGGGAATGGCAATGAAATTTGAAGAATATCTGCAATATGACGGCTTAGGACTCGCTGAACTGGTCGCCAATAAACACGTACATTCAAGTGAACTTTTATCTGCTGCCTTAGAACGTAGTTCCATTGCCAATCCCGAGCTGAATGCAATTATTATTCCGATGCATGAGCATGCATTGAAACGGAGCCAGCAAAATCTGTCCGGACCTTTTGCCGGTGTGCCTTTTCTGGTTAAAGACCTGTTTCAGGAATATGCCGGTTATCCGACTTCTTATGGCTGTCAGGGCTTAAAACGGATCGGTTATATTGCCGAAACCAATGCCGAGATTGTCAATCGCTGGGAAAAAGCCGGGATTGTGACTTTTGGACGTACCAATACCCCTGAATTTGGCATTAAAGGGATTACTGAACCGGATGCCTGGGGCAGCTGTAAAAATCCGTGGAATTTACAGCATAATAGCGGCGGCTCGTCCGGTGGTTCAGCTTCTGCTGTGGCGGCCGGAATTGTACCAATTGCGGGTGCTGGTGATGGTGGCGGCTCGATACGTATCCCCGCTTCCTATTGCGGCCTGTTTGGCCTGAAACCGAGTCGTGGCCGCACGCCTTGGGGACCACAAATGAGTGAAGCCATGCATGGCGCCGCGATTCAGCATGTACTGACCAAAACGGTACGGGATAGTGCTGCAATGCTGGATGCCACCCATGGTGAAGATCATAGTTCACTGTTTAAGATTCAGCGTCCACAACATCATTATCTGGATGTGATTCAGCAACCACCGAAGAAGCTAAAAATTGCATTTAGTACTTATTCTACCATTGGCACACCTGTTTCGCAGGATGCCATCAAAGCCATTGAACAAACAGCCAAATTGCTAGAATCTTTGGGCCATGAAGTGGTCGAAGACCGTCCAGCCATTGATGGCATGCAACTGGCCAAGGATTTTATTACCACCTGGTTTAGCCAGTTTTCATTTATGCTGGATGAAATCCAGAAAGGCTATCCGTCCAAATCGAATGATTTTGAACTGGACTCTTTAGCGCTGGCGGCTTTTGGGGCCAAAACCAGCGCGATTGATTATATCCAGAACCTGAATAACTGGGGTCAATATGTAACCCAGATGAATCATTTCTTTGATGATTATGATCTGTATCTGACTCCTGCCACGGCGACAGTGGCGCCAAAAAATGGTGAGGTCAAAACACCAAACTGGCAGAAACCGATTCTTAAAGCTTTATTGAAACTGAATAAAGCGCATTTACTGGCGCAAGGTAAACTGGTCGACCAGATTGTGAAAGAAAATCTGAAATGGGTGCCTTTTACCCAGTTGGCCAATATTACCGGACTCCCGGCGATGTCTGTACCGCTGTACTGGAATGAACAAAACCTGCCGCTCGGTTCACAGTTTATTGCGCCGTTTGCCCGTGAAGATCTCCTGCTACAATTGGCAGCTCAATTGGAACAAGCTCAACCGTGGTTTGGGCAATATTCCAAGATCCGTATTTAATGTTGAGATGATATTTTCAAGCCTGTTTTTGCAGTTCGACTTTATTCGGCAATCCTAAAGTCAGTAACAAGCCAAGCAAGGTCGATGCTGCAGCAGCGATAAAGATAGATGTGCCGCCGACTTGATCCCAATAATGCCCAGCCAGAATACTGCCACTCGCCACGCCAATGCCCCACATGGTGCTATAGAGCGCTTGTCCACGTCCTTGCTGCCCTGCAGAAAAATTCTGGAAAATCACTCGCATCGCAATCATATGAAATAAACCAAAACTTAAAGCGTGAATCGTTTGAGCAAAAAACTGTGCCATAAATGAAGCAGGAAAGACTCCGACGATGAACCATCTTAATCCTGTCATTAACAAGCATAGCGTGACCAGATGACGCCATGACCACCGTGTCAGAAAGAACGTCGCATAGGCAAACATGATGATTTCCGCAATGACCCCGACTGACCAGAGCAGCCCGATCTGACTGGTGCTAAATCCCGCCTGACTGAGATAATTGCTATAAAAACTATAAAATGGCGCGTGTGAAAATAGCAGAATCAATTCAATCAGGAAAAAGCTATACACCACTGGGCGTTTGAATATTGGCCATAAGGGTTCGAGCTGTTTCTGTGCGGTAGGTGCTGTCGTGGGCTCTTTAATGGTAAATGACCAGAGAAAGGCCAGAAATGAAATACACAGCAACAAGACGGGTAACATACTGATGCTCATAATTTCAAAGACGGCGCCCAAGCAGAATACACCGATAATAAAGCCGACTGATCCCCATTTTCGTACTTTGCCATAGAGTTCTGCTCTTTTTTCCCCGAGCCAGAATAAAGTCACGCCTTCAAACTGTGCCAAAATAGCATTCTGAAAGAAACTGAAAATCAGCATCAGTAAAGCTACGGACTGAAAGCTATTGGGAATGATAAAAATCATGAACCAGATACAGGCTTCCATCCAGGTGGCAATACGTACCAGCAGCATGCGTTTACCAGACTTGTCTGCAATCCAGCCCCAAATTAAGGGAGCAAAGAAGCGGGTAACAATCGCAATAGAAGATAAAATCCCGATTTCCTGATAATTGAAGCCTTGATCTTCAAGATACAGACTCCAAAAAGGCATGAACGCCCCGACAATCGCATAGTAAAAAAAGTAAAATCCACTGAGTCTATGCTGGATTGCTAGAACTGGCATTGATTTATATATCCTAATATTTTCAAAATTTTAAACTCAATAAATTTCTATAGCACTGTATTCGACGACTCTTGATTTTGCTACGAGCATCTCGCATTAGTCTAAAAATAAATTTTCATAAGTTTATGGATAAATTTTGCTAAAGTAAAAAACTCTGTGTTGAGTTAAATTAAAGTAAGAACATAAATCGTCTTCTATATTGAGCACACGATAAAGAAGAGTGGAAACATTTTTAGAAAGGAGCTGGATGGACTTAAAATCTGAAGATCTATAATTACACAGACATTATCATTATTTTATGGCTAAAGTATGTCCAAAGAATTTTCAGATCATAGGCTAAAAAATTAAAACTAACTCTAGCTTTATAGCAAGGAGAAAATCAATGCCTAACTTTATAAGACCTATATGCTCGGGTCTAGTTTTCCCCTCTCTAATGGCAATAAGTATTTGTAGTACTGCATATGCTAATGCTTCCCCTATAAACTCTAACTCTTCAAAAGATAATATTCATCCCCATATAGATCCTCATTTAAGTGAAAGTCTTTATCCTGATAAAGCAAACATAACTGAAAAAATCGCAGATATAATTGAGCTATCGATTCGGAAAGAGTATTCCACAGGTATCGCGCTACGTGATGCCCATCCCAAAGCACACGGTTGTGTACGTGCAGAATTCAAAGTAGATGAAGCTCTTCCCAAAAACTTGGCTCAAGGTGTTTTTCTTCCTGGAAAAACATATCAAGCCTGGATTCGTTTCTCTAATGGTTCTAAAGATGCCCAACAAGCAGATATTAAAAAAGATGCCCGTGGCATGGCGATAAAACTTTTGGCAGTACCGGGAGAAAAACTTTTAGATGATGAAACCTCTACTCAAGATTTCATTATGATCAATCATCCTGTTTTTTTTGTGAATGATCCAGTCCGATATATGTCATTTATGCAAGATATAAATAGCGATAGATTTTTCAATAAGCTCCATATTCCTTTTGCATTAGGAGCTAAAGGAACCTGGATTGCCTTAAATACCAGGAATAAAATTTCTAATCCTTTGCAAACTAGATATTGGTCTATGGTGCCCTATCAATTAGGAATAGGCACTGATCGTCAAGCTGTAAAATATTCAGCTCAAGCATGTTCGACAGTGATAGATCCTCTTCCACATGCTCCCCATCATAATTTTCTAAGAGAAAACCTGCGCAAACATTTGCAAAAAAGTGAAGCATGTATGGAGTTTCTGGTACAGCCTAGAACATCAAACAGCATGTCGGTCGAAGATTCCATGACTGAATGGCAAGAAAGCCAAGCACCTTTCTATAAGGTCGCAACTATCCGGATTCCTCAGCAAGTTTTTGATACACCTGAACAAAACAAGTTCTGTGAAAACCTTTCCTTTACACCATGGCATACCCTACCGGAGCACAAACCTCTGGGAGTAATAAACCGAATGCGAAAAGTGATTTATGATCGTATTAGTCAGCTTAGACATGATTTGAATTCTACTCACAGATCAGAACCACATTAAAATATAAGTGCTTATATGAAGTTGTTAGTTAGACTAAAATAACCTGTTGTACTGCTCATTCGCCTTAACTTAAAAGCTTTAGTTTACAAACTTTGTGCAGAGTTAATTTAGAAACATAAATAAAGCTGCTACATTAAAAATGACATTATAAAAAGGAAAATGGTTTCAGTGATGAAAATTAAACCTCCTATTATTAAATTGATCATGAGTTGTTTATGTTTAGGCTCAACATATACAATGGCCTCTCCTCTGCCCGATAACAGCAAAATCCAACCATCTAATATTTCGGAAAAAATACCGGGTACAATATTATCTATACAAGAACAAAATACTGATCTGTTTACGAATGCCTCACAACGTTTCTTAATCAATTATCGCAGTCGTGGCACAAAATCCGAGCCCATCGTCACTTCAGGCTATATCTTGTTACCTAAAGGCAAACTCCCTGAAGATGGATGGCCTGTTCTGGCTTGGGCGCATGGTACAACTGGCGTTGCTGATACATGTGCACCCTCTGGCGATTATGTGGGTGGGCCAGTCCATGTCTATCAGCAAATCGCTGCTAAGGCATTGAATGCCTGGCTCGCTCGCGGCTATGCAGTCGTTGCACCTGATTATCAAGGCTTAGGCACTCCGGGCGGTCATCCTTATATGAATGCGCGAAGCCAGTTGCATACTGTCGTTGATGCTGTACGAGCGATCCACCATTTAAAGCCTTATAACTTTAGTAAAAATTGGTATGTTATGGGTCATAGTCAAGGAGGTGCAGCATCTCTTAAAGTTGCAGCGGCCGGTCAAAAAGATGCGCCTGAATTTGATCTTCGCGGAGCAATTGCACTGGCGCCGGGCGGTTATCAATATGAAGGAATCGCTGAATATGTTGCCAGAAATTCGCAAATCACGACTGATGTCGCCGCATTTTTTCCAATTGTGCTTTTAGGAGCAGAAGCTGCAGATCCGATGCTTGCTCCAGCAAATTTAGTGAGCCCAGAAATGGGAGAAATTCTTAATCATGCACGCAGTCGCTGTTTGTCAGAATTACAATCGGACCTAAAACAAGCACCTAAAACTGTCTTTAAATCAAACATAAATTTGGCACCTTTGACCAATTATTTAAAAGAACAGTCTATTGAGAATATGACACCGACTGTGCCGGTTCTGCTGGTACAAGGCGAGAAAGATCAACTGGTCGATTATCGTGGTACTTATGCTTTCTACCAGCAGGTATGTACAAAGCAGAAATCTATCGCCTTCCATCTCGTCAAAAATGGAGATCATCGTGATTCCTTAAGACAGAGTGAATTTCTGATTGAAAACTTTATCCATTCAGTTGAACAAGGAAAAGCTTTGAGCACTTGCCCTACAAAATAACCCGGCGAGCTTTTATATTTAATCATTAAAAACTCAAATATTTTAATCTTCATATTTATAGAATAGTTCTTTAAAGGGCACTATTCTATAAAGAGGATAAACTAATATTAATCCGTATTTTTACTTTCTGTTAAAACTACATTTACGATTTCGAATTGTTTTGAGCCCATCATTTTTATACCTTAATTCTTTAGCAGACAATAATTAGAATGAAAGAGGTTATTTATGTGCTCGAACTATGAATTCCCCTCAAAAAAACTTCTTTCCTTATTAGATATTCATGAAGATCAACTCGAACTGGAAATGAAAACGCATGTTTATCCTTTAGCACCTGCGCCAATCATTATGCGCGGTGCTGACGAGTTTGAACTGGATATCGCACGTTTCGGACTGATTCCAGCTTGGGCGAAAGAATTGAAATATGGCCGGCATACTTATAATGCACGAACTGAAACAGTGGCATCCAAACCGAGTTTTCGACATGCCTGGAAAAACAACCAGTTTGCTTTAGTACCTATCGATACATTCTTTGAACCTAAATATATAGATGGCAAACCGCACTGGTTTGGCATTTCACGTGAAGATGGCAATCCTTTTACCGTGGCGGCGATTTATGATGACGCACACATTGATGGTGAAAAAATCAGATCATTTTCGATGCTGACTATAAATTCAGATCACCATCCCTTTATGAAACAGTTCCATGACCCGAATGATGAAAAACGCTCGATTATTGTAATTCCCGAAGCATCACGACATGACTGGTTGCACTGCGATCATGAACAAGCCCATGAATTTTTCTTTGAAATGAAAGATGAGTTTATTGCAAAGCCTAGAGATCAACGCTTATTGGGAAATTAAAAAGCCCTAAACCAAGTTAGGGCTTAGTCCATGTGAAAAAGCTATTTTTGCTCTCTCAATGGATTTTCCGGTTCTGCATTGGGTTTTTTCTCTGGTTTGACATGCTTATAAGATGCCTGATTACCTTTATCGTCATTCGATTCTTTATGGGGATTTGATTCTTGCTCTTGCTCTGGCTTATTTGTCATATGCATCTCCTTCATATATCTATTAAGAGATAAATATGACATCTACTACTAAACATCAATGTTATTTATGTTGCACATTCAGTTTTTTTAAAAGACAAACTTTCCTTCAAGTGCTCTTTTACATTTCACAATTCCTGAAGTCCATCTGAGCAAATAAGCTGTTCAGCCTGATCGTAGATGGTACAGCAAAGAATATGAATTCGCGTGCGAGCCGATATCGAATACATGAAATTTTCTAAGCTTATCCACTGCCGGAAAAAGTCTTTTCATTTCAGTAAAACCTTTAGGATGCTTGGCCTTAATCAGTCAATCCCCACCAGCTAATGCAGTTTCAGCCTGTGGCCTCTTTTGAATTGCTTCAAGAATTCGAGCATGGGTGATCACACGCATAAATTTTATTGTATTCCAGTTCTAAGCAGCTAAGAATTTATCAAAACGTAATCCTATTGAAATGATTCTTTTATAAAGTATTCCTTGTGAGAAATTATGTTTAGATCCAAAAATTTCATCAGTAAAGAAAAACCCCGCCAACTGATGATTGAACGGGGATTGATCTTCATTAAGATGTCTGATGATTTGGCACATTATTCAATATTTTTCAAGCAATCACGACACTGTTTGACCTCATCATGGTCACACGTGTAGTTAATTTCAGTCGCACCATGAAGACCAAATAAACAAAATATAAATTGCATCATGTTTTTCTCCTGAGTGTAAAAAGCCCGATCTACAATCAAGCTTTATTGCTTTAAATATAGAATGACTCAATACAAAATGATTGGATCAGTGATCTAGAACAACTTCAGTACTCAGCTCTGTTTAACCTTTCATCAGTAAAATTGAAGCTTTGGGACTAAGTTCGTACAGGCTCTTCAGCTTGAGTCGTCTGATCCTTTTTACAATGATCACTTTTACAATGCTTGCTGCTCATCATCTGACACATTTTTTCTTTGCAAGATTTAAAACAACAGCCGACCATCACGCCCATGCCAAATGTGCATATACATCTCATCATAGCTTTGTCCTGTCTTTTCGTGAAAAGAGATATATAAATAACATCTATTCATGTATCTCTCCTGAGGAAATTTTCAGGCTTTATGTTGTGTATGAAAACTTATGTGAAAGAGAATGAGCAAAAAATACAATCAGCAAAGAAAAAACCAGATTTAATATGGAAAAGAAAAAGCCTGTTTAACTCTCCTAAATTAAACAGGCCTTATAATGTGCTGATTTTTAATTATTTTCATTAAGTTCTTAGAATGACGCCAAGATATCACTAGCCATGCAGCCGATCTGTGTAGGATATATAGATGCAATGTTTCAAAATATGAAAAAACCATTACTTTTGTTAATTAAATGACTGTAATTTATCCAAAAATATTTTTAATGAGAAAATAAGATTACTAAATAACCAAAACCCAAGAAGAATTGCTAAACCTATAAGTGAGAATGGGTTAATTTAGATTTTTAGAAGAAAATTCCTTATTTCAGTTAATATCGGATGTTATGAATGTTCAATGTCTCATAAAGTTTATAGATCATTGCTTTCTTTTTAGTCTTTTCTCTCTATAATTTTTCATATGAGCAATAACAATATTTTGGCAGCATGAAAAATCGCATACTAATTACTTTATTGATGAGTCTGGCAATAAGCGGCTGCCAAAAACAGCAAGCAGAGAATTCAGCCGAGGCTGCTGCAAATATTAAAGCGCAGTTTGAACAATCAGATAATCAACTCAGTGCTTATCTGGACAAACTCGACTCTTCAACAATTAGTCTGGAAGAAAGAACACGCATCCTGTGTGAACAATATCCTAAAGAATATAAAAATAACTACATGCCTGCTCTGCTAAAACTTGCTCCCAAGGAATATACAGAAAAAGAGTTGCTCACCGACCTAGACAATGCCTTGAATTTCTACAAGCTAAAAGCCAATATTCAGTGTTGATCTATGTTCAGTCTAATTGTGAAATGAAATTTATAAAAAACCGCCTGATTCAGGCGGTTTTTTTATGAAGAGCGTATATCTTAAAAAGAATTAACGCTGTGGTTTTCACTGATCTTGTTGATTACGTGAACGTTGTTGCTGTTGGTTACTGTTTTGCTGTGGCTGTTGTTGCTGTTGGCCTTGCTGGTTTTGTTGCTGATTGCGCTGCGGCTGCTGTTGTTGCTGCTGGTCGCGCTGTTGCTGATTATGTTGACCATCTTGTGGCTGTTGTTGTTGCTGGTTATTTTGTTGCTGATTTGGGTTTTGCTGGTTGTTTTGTTGACGCTGCTGATCTTGATTTTGCTGTTGCTGTTGTTGCTGTTTCTGTTGGTCTTGCTGTTGATTATTAGCCATGGTGGTATTCCTTACTATTTGCTTTAAATTAAAAGCCGATAGGTTTCGACTTAATATCTACTCTACGCATTTTTCAGATTTCGCCAACCTTTAACCTGTTACAGATTAATTCAATGTAAAAAATAGTAAGATAAGTACTTGAAGTGGAGATTAATGCGCAACATAAATTACCTGATATAATGCAACAGAAACATAATGAAAGACTTTATAGGTCAAAAATTTATTATCCAATAAAAGGAATAAATTAAGTCCTATTTCATATATAGGAAAATTTTTAATAAAATTTAAAAAGCGTTATTAAACAGAACCACTTAATAACTATACTATTGATATTTATAAATATATAAAAATAAATCTAAATCTTCTATATTTTTAAAAAATTAAATAAAACATTAAAAATACAATTCTTTTTTAATATTATTAACTGTGAAGAAATACGATACTTAACATGACCTCACCAATAAAACTTAAGCTGTTTCGAATTTACCTTGACTTTAATTCAAATATTTTTACTTATTATTTTGGTATAAACTTAGATCAAATCATTGTTTGTAAATATATTTATTAATCTATTTATAATAAATAAGCCTCTTTAAAAGAGGCTTATTCTATTCAATCTTTATTAGATATTGACTACTTTGACGATAATCGTTTGAGTATCTTCCTGCTCTTCGGCCAGATGCAAACGTTTAAGCTCTTTGCTTTTTACTTTGAACTGTAAGTTCTGATAAGAAATTGTGCTTGGTATCTGATCAAAATATTGACCATCAGCGTCAATTTCTTCCTGAAATAATGGTGTACCCAATTGATAGTCAAGACTTTTTAAGACTACATATTTTACTGTGGTTTTCATTCCAACACCCTACTTTCACTAAGCACTTTATTTTTATTTTTACCACTGTTCCGCCTGAGAAGAAACCTCTATTTTTGAAAATAGCCCAAGCTTTAACCATTCAGATTTTGCGATCAGATCAACATGAAATTACACTAGGGTCTGTTGACACTTACTGTTCATAATTAACCCTATAAAGGTAGCCATAAAAATATACAGGCTAAAGCAACAGAACTTTGATAATTTCTTTTGAGCTTGTCATA
>NZ_JAMXXP010000014.1 GCF_024129355.1 Acinetobacter lwoffii
AGCTGTTAAAGTTGTTTTACCATGGTCAACGTGACCAATTGTGCCCACGTTAACGTGTGGCTTATTACGTTCAAACTTAGCCTTAGCCATGAGATCTTCCTTTTTAAACTACTCATGCAGGATCACTGCATGAGCACTTGGGTTTAACTATGAATTAGTTTGGGCTTATAGTAATCGAAAGATTACTCGTCGTCACCTTTTTTACCGCCAGATTGGAACTTAGAAATGATGCCTTCAGCCACGTTACGTGGAGTTTCAGCATATTTAGCAAATTCCATAGAGTAAGTCGCACGACCTTGAGACATAGAACGCATATGAGTTGCGTAACCAAACATCTCAGCCAATGGAACTTCAGCACGAATGGCTTTAGTACCACCAGGAAGATCGTCCATACCCTGAACCATACCACGACGACGGTTTAAGTCACCCATGATATCGCCCATGTAGTCTTCTGGAGTTTCTACTTCAACTTTCATGATCGGTTCAAGAAGGATAGGATCCGCTTTCATGAAACCATCACGGAAGGCATAAGAACCCGCCATTTTGAACGACAATTCATCAGAGTCGACGTCATGGTAAGAACCATCAAACAATGTCGCTTTAATGCCAACTACTGGGTAGCCAGCCAAAACGCCATTCTTCATACGTTCTTGAATACCTTTGTCAACCGCGCCGAAGAATTCTTTAGGTACAACACCACCTACAACTTCTTCAACGAATTCGTAATCTTTTTCAGATTCAGGATCCATCGGTTCTAAACGTACGTATACGTGACCGAATTTACCTTTACCACCTGTTTGACGTACGAATTTACCTTCTTGCTCAACAGACTTTTTGATCGTTTCACGGTAAGAAACCATTGGCTTACCAATGTTCGCTTCAACACCGAATTCACGCTTCATACGGTCAACAATGATGTCAAGGTGAAGCTCACCCATACCAGCAATAATCGTTTGACCAGATTCTTCGTCTGTACGAACGCGGAATGATGGATCTTCTTTCGCCAAGCGACCTAAAGCAACTGACATTTTTTCTTGGTCAGCTTTAGTTTTAGGCTCAACTGCAAGTGCAATTACTGGCTCTGGGAATTCCATACGCTCTAGTGTAATTACGTGGTTTTCATCACATAATGTATCACCAGTAGTCGTGTCTTTAAGACCTACACATGCCGCGATGTCGCCCGCACGAATTTCTTCGATGTCATGACGGTCATTTGCGTGCATCTGTACGATACGGCCAACACGCTCACGCTTCATTTTTACTGGGTTATAACACGGGCTACCCGCTTTAAGAACACCAGAATAAACACGTACGAACGTTAAGTTACCAACGAATTTGTCGTTCATGATTTTGAACGCTAACGCAGCAAACGGTGCTTCGTCAGATGCTTCACGAGAACCTTCAGTCTCAGCTTTGTCATCAAGGATACCCTTGATCGCTTCAACGTCAGTCGGTGCTGGCAAGAATTCAATTACTGCGTCCAACATACGTTGAACACCTTTGTTCTTGAATGCAGAACCACAAAGCATTGGTTGGATTTCGTTCGCTAATGTACGCTTACGGATACCACCAACGATTTCTTCTTTAGTCAGCTCTTCGCCTTCTAGGTACTTGTCCATGAGTTCTTCTGATGCTTCTGCAGCAGCTTCAACCATGTTAGTACGCCATTCTTGAGCTAGCTCAAGCAATTCAGCAGGGATTTCGCCATATTCGAACTTCATACCTTGAGATGCTTCATCCCAGATAATCGCTTTCATTTCGATTAGGTCAACAACACCCTGGAAGTTTTCTTCTGCACCAATTGGAACAACGATTGGCACTGGATTACCGCCAAGACGTGTTTTAACTTGTTCAACTGCACGGAAGAAGTTCGCGCCAGTACGGTCCATTTTGTTAACGAACGCAATACGTGGAACTTTATATTTATTTGCTTGACGCCATACAGTTTCTGACTGCGGCTGAACACCACCTACAGCACAGTAAACCATGCACGCACCGTCAAGAACACGCATAGAACGCTCAACTTCGATCGTGAAGTCAACGTGTCCCGGGGTGTCAATTACGTTAATACGGTGTTGTTCGAACTGGTTGCCCATACCTTTCCAGAAGCATGTTACAGCTGCTGAGGTAATGGTAATACCGCGTTCTTGCTCTTGTTCCATCCAGTCCGTAGTTGCCGAACCTTCGTGAGTTTCACCAAGCTTATGGCTCTCACCTGTGTAGAACAAAATACGTTCAGAAGTGGTTGTCTTACCTGCGTCGATGTGCGCAGAAATACCAATGTTACGGTAACGAGAAATTGGGGTTTGACGTGCCATGATTTCTAGCATTCCTAAATTTTGTTGTTTAAAACAGGACGCTTTAAGCTGCATAGCAACTTAAAGCGCTTTGGTGACAAAACCATGACGGTCTTGTCACCCTCCTGAATAGGGCCTGTTTTATCTGCTTAGAAACGGTAGTGAGAGAAGGCTTTGTTGGCTTCAGCCATACGGTGCACATCTTCACGTTTCTTAACCGCAGCGCCTTTGCCTTCAGATGCATCAAGCAACTCGCCAGCAAGACGTAAAGCCATAGTTTTTTCAGAACGCTTAGCAGCAGCATCTACTAACCAACGCATCGCTAGAGCAGTACGACGGGATGGGCGTACTTCCATAGGAACTTGGTATGTAGCACCACCAACACGGCGTGCTTTTACTTCGACCATAGGACGAACTTTTTCAAGAGTAGTCTCGAAAAATTCAACTGGGTCTACTTTAGATTTTTCTTGAACGCGGTCTAAAGCACCGTAAACGATACTTTCAGCAATAGATTTTTTACCATCTTGCATTACGTGGTTCATGAATTTAGCGATTGTTTGGCTGCTGAACTTAGGATCCGGAAGGATTTCACGAGCAGCGACTACGCGACGTCTTGGCATTTTAAACTACCTATAAAGATGACACTTCAGGTTTATCCAGCATGAGTACAAAGTGTCATGTACTACTCGCTGGCCTTACTATACGTCGCTTGGAATTTTCACAAAATTAATGCAGAAATCAGACAAGCGAGACGATAAAGGATTGCGGTTCTACCTTCTTAAAATTTAATTCTTAATGAATTATTTCTTAGGACGTTTAGTACCGTATTTAGAACGAGACTGGTTACGATCTTTAACACCAGCACAGTCTAAAGAACCACGAACGGTATGGTAACGTACACCTGGTAAGTCTTTAACACGACCACCACGGATAAGAACAACACTGTGCTCTTGTAGGTTATGGCCTTCACCACCGATGTAGCTAGAAACTTCGAAACCTGAAGTTAAGCGAACACGGCAAACTTTACGCATTGCTGAGTTAGGTTTTTTAGGTGTAGTTGTGTAAACACGTGTACAAACACCACGGCGCTGTGGACAAGCCTTCAACGCAGGAACTTTAGATTTTTCAACTAAAGTCGTACGACCCTTGCGGATCAACTGATTTGTTGTTGCCATTTGGCAATTCTCCCGTTAATAAAAAGCCCCAAAAAACTACTACTTTTTGAGGGCATGCAATTGTAATTCAAGATGCAAAATTGGTCAACCTACTCAAGCCAAGCAAATACCGTTTCTCACGACATTTGCCTGCTTTTATTTACCTTCAAAATTCGCTTATTTTTTTGAATTTTTACTGACTTTTTTAGTCACATCTTGAGCTTCAGATTCAGTTTTCGAATTTTCTTGATCGTCTACGCCCTGCTGTGAAGTCTCTGTAGCAGCTTCTGCCTCGTCAGCAGCTTCTGGATGCAGTTCAGCTTCGATTTCCGGATCAAATGAAGTTTTGGTTAAAGCGGGTTGTTGCGACTGCTTATCTACCGCAGGTTCAACCAACTCATCGTTAAGCGCCTCCAGCCCTTCACTCACCTTTTCATCTTTCTTCACTTCTGCTTCTTCAGAGCTTAGATCATTCTGCTCTTTTTTGACCAGCTTGACTTGGGTAATCGTGTTATTGCCCTCAATCGCAATATCTTTATCCATGATCGGCTTATCTTTCGGAAGCTCAACTTCGTGAGAGGCACCATTTAGGAGTTTCGGAGTTGCCTGTTGTAACAAACTGACTGCTTTTTCATAGGCAGCATAAGGAGACAATTGCGAATCCTGATGCTGAACTAGGTATTGGCGTGCATGTGAGAATGCTTCTTGAGCTTTCTGATTTACATCCTCGACAAAACGGTGGCTATATACTGCACCAATACCTGCACTTGCCAGAGGCGTTAGTTTGGTTAATCGCTCCAGAATCGAAATTTTTGGCAGATGATTCATCCATTCCCATTTAGCCTCTCCCTCATGACGACTTAGCCATTGTTTGATAGCGCTGACATCATTATCAGAACCTAGCATGGCTTGTAGCTGGGAGATATCATGAGTTTTAAGGGTATTACTTAACGCTTTTAAACCCAATAACAAGGTTTGCTTTTCTGCAATCAGGCTCAGGTCGATCTGTCTAAAGATATGCTGGACGATTTCCTGATCATCTTCTTTGCTCAGGTCAAAACCATAAGAGCGACCGACTTGATAAATGGTACGCAACGCCATCAGTAAAGAAGCGGGAATATCAATCGCGGTGCCAAGCATCCCTGAAGCACCACTCACTGCACCCTGAACCGTCGCAATCCATTTGTTTTGTTCACCTAAAGCCTGTGAAATTCGCTTGGATCGGTCAACGTCCTGAGTCAATTCCTCTAAATCTTTCGCTCCAGCTTCATTCAGAATGGCATCAACCGAACTGGTTTGATTACTAAATTGATTCAGACGCTCATAAAAGTAGTTAGACACTTTTTCGGTTAAGTCTGGAGAAACAAAATGCGCGACATTATTCACGGTATTAAAGCGGCGCCCGAGAAGTTGACGAGAGACATTTGGAAGATGCTCGCGAAGCATTTGCTGAGGATTATCATATTTTTTAGCTGAAAAAGCGCTTTTCGTCTTCGCCGAACCGTCAATCACCTGATCGGAGCTGGAAGGCTTCAGCGCTTTAGTCACCGAATCCGGCGCAACATGATTCAACAAATCCAATCCGGTTGAACTGAACTTTTTCGCCACTCCAAAGGCATTCGAAATCAGACCATTAGATTGTTTATTATTAGCATTTACCATTTTTTACCTCAGCATTCATGTGCTTGTATTTGGTATAAATACTAGGTGTAGTCAGCGTTTATCTCAACTTTATTCTGTTTCATTTAGTAAAACCCCTACACGCCGACTCACAAACTCAACCGACTGTCACACGGCATAACATTTGCCATAAGATTTCAAAAGTCTTTCTGCTATCATGTTCCCCATCATGAAATAAGGCTAGGCGCTGGATTGGGCGATTTTAAAACCCAGATATCTGCCGCTGAGCATAGAGCAAACTATAAGGATCTGTAGATGAAACGTGTTGTCATCACTGGCATGGGTATCAACTCATGTATTGGTAATACATTAGAGGATGTAAACCATTCTTTACAAAACGGGATTTCAGGAACACGTTTTAATCCGACTTATGCTGAACTCAATTTCAAAAGTCATGTCAGTGCTGCAGCCGAGCAGGATTTCGATGGGATCGACCGCAAACTGAAACGCTTTATGGGTGTATGTGCGATGTATGCATATAACTCAGCTCTTGCTGCGGTTGAACATGCAGGTTTAAAGGTTGAAGACTTAGCTGGCAACCCACGTTATGGTATCGCGGGTGGTTCAGGTGGCGGTTCAACTGCTTCCGTTATTGAAATGAACGAATTATTGCAAACCAAAGGTGCGCGTAAAGTCGGTCCTTTCTTTGTACCACGTAATATGACCAACACCATTACGGCTAACGTTGGCGTTGCATTCAAATTACAAGGTGTAGCACATACCATTACTAGTGCATGTGCAACTTCTGCGGATGCGATTGGTTATGCCTACAACCTGATTCAACTCGGCAAACAAGATTTAATGCTGGCGGGTGGCGGTGAAGAAGATCACTGGTCACAAAGCTTGTTGTTTGATGCGATGGGCGCACTTTGCTCTAAATACAACGACAGCCCTGAAACAGCATCACGCCCTTATTCTGCAGACCGTGACGGTTTCGTGATTGCCGGTGGTGGTGGTTTTGTAATCCTTGAGTCTTTGGAACATGCGCAAGCGCGTGGTGCCAACATTCTTGCCGAAGTCGTAGGCTATGCAGCTAACTCGGATGGTGCCGACATGGTTGCACCATCTGGTGAAGGTGCAACGCGTTGTGTACTGATGGCTTTAGAAGAAGCAAAACAACACGGTGTCGATAAAATTGACTATGTAAATACACATGGTACTTCTACTCCAGCGGGTGACATCACAGAACTTAAAGCAATGGAACGTGCTTTCGGTGAAGGTCAGGTTCCGCCACTAAGCTCAACCAAGTCAATGACAGGTCACAGTCTGGGTGCTGCTGGTGTTCAGGAAGCGATTTATTCAGTTCTGATGATGCAAAATGACTTTATTGCGCCAAACATCAACGTGACCGAGCTGGATGAAGGCGCAAAACCGTTTGATATCGTGCTTGAAAAACGTGACGCAAAATTGAATACTGTGATGAGTAACAGTTTCGGTTTCGGCGGCGTAAATGCTTGTCTCATTTTCAAAAAATGGGAAGGCTAAGCTGCCCAGTTTAGGGTGACTTGATGGATGCTCCTTCTGATGCTTTCTTGTGGGTAAAAGCATTACATATTATTGCGGTGGTTTGCTGGTTCGCGGCTTTGTTCTACTTGCCACGGTTATATGTTTATCATGCCATGAGCGAAGATGCCGTCAGTCATCAACGCTTTGAAGTCATGGAACGCAAGCTGTACCGTGGCATCATGTGGCCGGCCATGTTGGCTACCTTGATTACGGCGCACTTTCTGGTGGATTGGGGTGATGCAACGCGTCACTATCATGAAGCCTTATGGTTTTACCTTAAAGTCGGCCTGGTCGGCTTATTGGTGATTTACCATCTGGTGTGTGGTTATTACCGCAAGAAGCTGATTGATAATGCACATTACAAGTCACACAAGTTTTGGCGTTATTTTAATGAGATGCCAACCCTGATCTTATTTGCAGTGGTGATTTTAGTCGTGGTTAAACCTACTTTCTAATTCACCTGCTAAATAAAAAATCCCCGATCAGTCGGGGATTTTTTATGTCTGAATATTTAAGGATTACCACGCTGACGCATACGCGGCTTATACAGCAAACGATAGGTCACTGCCAGAATAATTAACCATAAAGGACTGATCATAAGAGCCTTTAAGGTATCGGGTTCCAGACTTAAAATAATCAAGGCGAATAACAGGAATGCCAATACCACATAAGACATCCACACTCCACCCGGCATTTTAAAGGTCGAAGCCACATGTTTTTGCGGTTGCTGCTTACGGTAACGGATGTAGCACACCATGATGATGCTCCAGATACTAATAAACAGGATCACACACAGCGAACTTGCCAGAGTAAAAGCTTCCATGGTGTTTGGTACAAAATACTGAAATGCTGCCCCCAACATAATAAAAGCACAGGAGAAAAATAACCCTGTGGCTGGTACAGCTCTGCTAGATAACCGCGCCAAAGCTTGAGGTGCTTGTCCGTCACGTGCCAGACCAAACAACATACGGCTGGTCGAGAATACGCCACTGTTCATAGAGGACATCACTGACGACAACACCACCAGGTTCATGATAATGGCTGAAGTTGGAATACCGGCATACAGAAACAAACTCACAAAAGGACTTTGATCCGCAGGAATCAGATGCCACGGTGTGACCGACATGATCATCAGCAATGACAATACATAGAACAGAATGATCCGTGTAGGAATGGCGTTGACCGCTTTGGGTAAATTCTTTTCCGGATCTTTTGTTTCTGCCGCCATGGTGCCGAGCAGTTCCACCCCGACAAAGGCAAACATGGCAATCTGGAAGCCTGCCAGAAAACCGGTAAAGCCTTTGGGAAATAAACCACCATGTGCCCAGACATTACTAAAGCTGGCGACGGCGCCACTCGGTGCCTGAAAACCGCTAAACACCATATAACCACCGACAAAGATCAAACCGAGAATAGCTAAAATCTTGATCAGTGCAAACCAGAATTCAATCTCACCAAACAGTTTTACCGTGACTAGGTTAATCGCGAGAATAAACAGCACACAGCCAATACTAATCATCGCCTGCCCCATCGGGGTAAAGGCCATGCCTTCGGGCAGCCAGAAACTCAAATAGTTAATAATCGCCGCGAGATCGGCAATCCCTACCAGCACCCAACCCAGCCAGTACGACCAGCCAATATAATAGCCAGCACCCGGCCCGATCAGGTCATGGGCCATATCAATAAAAGATTTGTAATGCAGATTGGACAACAGCATTTCACCCAACGCACGCATCAGGAAGAAGAACATGCCACCAATGATCATATAAATGATCAAAATTGAAGGGCCTGCCAGGGAGATGGTTTTTCCCGATCCCATAAACAGGCCAGTACCGATACAGCCACCAATGGCGATTAACTGCAAATGTCGGTTAGAGAGTTTTCGTTGCAACTCATGCGGCGACGATTTTACGTCTTCTGTGCCCGGGGTGGTTTTCATTTTTACATCCTTTTTAATCTTTACAACAGCATCAAGCTGAATTTACAACGTTCAGTCCTCGAACGCTTATTATGACATTTTCATACTTTTTACTGCGCTGTTCAGTGAGATTTACTGCACTAAAACGACTTAAATCATTGCATGGGAGATTTCAACATTAAAAATTAAATTAAGCTTGAGCTGCAATGACTGCAATTTCAATCAGCCAGTCCGGATTAACCAAATCTGCCTGAATCGTGGCACGTGCCGGCGTGCCATGACCTTGTAACCATTCCACCCAAAGCTGATTCACAGTTTGAAAATCATCCAGATTTTTCACGAACAGTTGTGCAGAAAGCAGCTGGCTTTTATCAGTATTGGCCAATGCAAGCAATTCCTCAATTTTTGCAAAGACTTCCAGTGTTTGGCCGCGTACATCCATATCCGTGCTATTCGGCACCTGACCCGATAGATACACGGTTTGCTGATGAATCGTCACCGCACTCATGATTTGATTGCTGTTGAGTCGCTGAATGGCTGTATTTGCCTGTGTCATGCTGATATTCCTTGTTTGGGATATTTAAATAAAATTTAAATTAAAAATTTAAGCGTCAATCTGGAAATGAACCCGAGCGGTCACCGCACACATCAGCTCATAGCCGATGGTGCCTGAACTGGCCGCCACTTCATCAATCGGCAAAACCACACCTTGGGAAGATTGGCCCCAAAGTACCACTTCACTACCGACATTCGTCTGCGGCAGTGCAGTCAGATCTACGGCCAGCATATCCATACTGACCCGACCCAATGTGTGTGTTTTCATTGAATCGACCAGCACAGGCGTACCGGTCGCCGATAGACGTTGATAGCCATCGGCATAGCCACAGGCCACAATGCCGATCCGCATATCCTGTGTGGCAATAAATTTGGAACCATAGCCAATGCTCTGACCTGTCTGGATCGTTTGAATGGCGATAATTTCACTGCGTAAGCTCATGCTCGGTTGCAGATTCCAGTCTAGAATCGTGTGTGTTGGATAATCCGGTGAACTGCCATACAGCATGATGCCGCTACGTACGATATCGGAATGAAGGGTTTGATGATGCCGCAGAATGGCTGCACTGTTACTGAGCGAGATTTTACCTTCAAGCCCCTGAATGGACTGGCTAAAAATCAGGTTTTGATACTGAATCCCGTCCACGCCAAAACGCTGACCATCCGCATCGGAGAAATGGGTCATATGGGTAATGGAACGGACAGTGTTCAGCTGTTGCAGCTCCTGCCAGATATCTGCATATTGCTGCGGCTCGAAACCCAGACGGTTCATGCCGCTGTTCATTTTCAAATACACATCAAACTGTGCATCCGGCGCTATTTCGGCAAACTGTTTCAGCCATTGCACTTGATGTCGGGAATGAATGGCAAAGCTCATTTCATGCTTCACACATGCAAATAAATCCTCAAAAGCGAAAATACCTTCGAGCAACATTAGCGGCTTCTTGCATCCCAGCGCACGTAGCCGCGCGCCCTCTTCAATATCCAGAAAGGCAAAACCGTCTGCACCTTCAAGTCCAGCATAGACACGTTCAATCCCGTGCCCATAGGCATTGGCCTTGACCACGGCAAATACCTGACTATTGGGCATACATTGGCGCGCCACACTTAAATTATGCGCAAGCGCCTGTTGATGGATAATTGCAGTAATGGGACGTGGCATACATTCCTCCTTGAATATTCCGCCTCAGATAGTCTTAAGCCGCCTGGTGATAGCGCGCCAATGACAATCCTTCGGTACTAATTTCAGGATCACGTGCCAAAACCAGATCGCTGATTAATTTCCCTGAACCGCAGGCCATGGTCCAACCCAGCGTGCCATGTCCAGTATTCAGGAACAGGTTTTTAAAACGGGTTTTCCCAATAATTGGCGTACTGTCCGGGGTCATTGGACGCAGGCCTGTCCAGAAGCTGGCCTGATTCATGTCACCCCCCGGGAATAAATCACGGGTCACCATTTCCAACGTGCCACGACGGTCTTCATTCAGACCCAAGTTAAAACCGCTCAGTTCAGCCATTCCCCCTACGCGGATGCGCTGGTCGAAACGGGTAATCGCAATTTTATAGGTTTCATCCAGTACTGTAGATTGTGGTGCATAGGCCGGATCTAAAATCGGAATGGTCAGTGAATAACCTTTCACCGGATAGACCGGTAAATTCAGTTCAAGCGGTTTGAGGAAATCACGTGAATAACTACCAAAGGCCAGCACATATTTATCTGCCGTGAGCACCTGACCATTCACCAGAACACCTTTGATCTGGTCACCTTCTACAATCAGCTTTTCAACGTTTTGATTAAACTTAAACTCTACACCCATCCCTTTGGCATGCTCTGCCAAAGCATTGGTAAACAGATAGCAGTCACCCGTCTCATCATTGGGTAAATGCAGACCACCCACCAGTTTATCTTTAGCCTGTGCCAATGCCGGTTCTACACGCGCCAGTCCATCGCGGTCCAGCAGTTCAAACTCCACTCCGGTTTCTTTCAGAACCTCGATATCGCGCTGCACCGCATCCAGCTGCGCATCTTTACGGAAAATCTGCAAAGTGCCTTTCGAGCGGTTCTCATAAGAGATGCCAATATCGCGACGCAAATTACGCAAACAGTCACGGCTGTATTCAGCCACACGCACCATCCGTTCTTTATTGACTGCATAATGCTGGGCATTACAGTTTTTCAGCATTTGTGCCATCCACTGCAATTGCCACAAGCTGCCATCGACATTAATCGCCAACGGTGCATGATGCTGAAACATCCATTTGACTGCCTTAAATGGAATACCTGGTGCAGCCCAAGGGGTCGAATATCCTGGAGAAATCTGCCCGGCATTACCGAAGCTGGTTTCTTGCGCCGGACCTGCCTGACGATCCAACACAGTCACGGTTGCTCCCTGCTGCGCCAGATAGTAAGCGCTTGCCACACCAATCACACCACTACCTAAAACCAATACGCGCATTACCTTAACCCTCAAACATCTTTTCAGTTTATTTCACTAGTATATTTTTGCTTTAATAGTTAAATTCACTATATTCAGACTGTATATTCAGTGGAATAAATATTTTTTCGGGCAGAATTAAAAAAAAAGAGGGAAATATTGATGCGCAAATTAGACCGCATTGACCGCATGATTCTGGATATCCTGCAACGCGATGGCCGGATTGCCATTAGCGAACTTGCAGCACGCGTCAATCTATCGACCACGCCCTGTTCAGAACGGGTAAAACGGCTAGAGCGCGAAGGCATTATCATGGGCTATTACGCCCGTTTAAATCCGGAAATGCTGGAGCGCAACCTGCTGGTTTTTCTGGAAATCAAACTCTCCGCCAAATCAGGAGATGTCTTTGATCAGGTGGCTCGTAATCTGACTGAGATTCCAGAAGTCCTGGAATGCCATTTAATTTCCGGTGATTTTGATTATCTGGTCAAAGCACGTTTAAAAGAAATGAGTGCTTATCGCCGTTTACTGGGGGATTTACTGAAAAAACTGCCCGCTTCTGCATCTTCACATAGTTATGTAGTGATGGAAGAAGTCAAAGAAAGTTTATATCTGGACTTGGGTATTTAATGATTTTGAATTTCTAAAGCTACCAGCAAAAACAACAAAGCCCCAAACGGGGCTTTGAGATTGAACATTGATTGGACTTATTAAACCTTAAGCAGGAATACGGAGTACCTGTCCCGGGAAAATATCATCAGCATCTTTGAGCAATGGGCGATTGGCCTCAAAGATCTTATTGTACTGATTGGCATCACCATAAAATTCTTTCGAGATTTTTGACAAGCTATCCCCCGATTTTACCGTATAGAATTTGCTTTCCGGTTCAGGGCTGCTGACCGTAAGCTGATCATCCACTTTGGCCACATGATCAATATTCCCCACCGCCAGAATAATTTTTTCACGATCGGCCTGACTTTGCACCTGACCTCTGACCGTGGCCAGATCCGAGGCTGAATTATAACTGATGGATAAACCAGTGATCGGAAGGCCCAGACTTTTCACATGGCCGAGTAATTTATTTGCCACTTCCTGAGCAGAAGGCTCCGCAGGTTGTGCTGCAGCCGGCGTTGTCGTTGTAGGTGCAGCCTGTGGTTCCGCAGCAGCTGTATTCTTCTTACCGATACCTTTTACAAAATCAAAAAGACCCATAGCGGACTCCATTCTTGTTGTTAATGTCACATCACTCTTATTTTTATAATGAAAACTCTAGAGAGATAGTTAGTCATTGGTGACAGAAAGGTAATGAATTGTAAAACCTCCATTCATGTGAAAAGCAGACACAAAAAAACCACCTCTAGGGTGGTCTTTATGTTCAGCAAAGCTGAAATCGGCGATTAACCTAGTTTCTTAGAAACGTAGTCAATTGCAGATTGAACAGTTGTGATTTCGTTAGAATCTTCATCAGGAATCGTGATGTCGAAATCATTTTCGAAAGACATAACAAGTTCAACTAGATCTAGAGAATCTGCACCTAAGTCATCCATGAAAGATGCTTCGTTTTTAATCTCTTCGATTTTGATACCAAGTTGTTCTGCAACTGCTTGCTTAACACGTTGTTCGATATCGCTCACAGGAATTCTCCTCATTGCTTGTGGCGTTTTTAATGCCGTTAGTTTAATTGAATCTAAAAAATTTGGAAAGTTTATACTTGAGCTTAGCTCATGTATAAGCCCCCATTTACATGCATAACTGTACCAGTAATGTAACTGGCTTTATCCGAAGCCAAGAAACTTACGGCATTTGCGATATCCTGCGGATCACCTAAACGGTTTAATGCCACCTGCTCAGTCATCTTTTTACGAATTTCTTCGCTTAGCTGCTCAGTCATTTCAGTCGCAATAAAACCTGGTGCTACCGAGTTTACGGTAATCTGACGGCTACCCATTTCTTTGGCAAGGCTACGGCTAAATGCTTCAATACCTGCTTTGGCAGCAGAATAGTTGGCCTGACCCGGGTTGGCAAAGTGTGCCACCACAGAACTGATGTTGATGATGCGACCGAAACGCGCCTTGGTCATGCCTTTAAGTACGCGCTTAGACAAACGGTAAACTGCTTTCAGGTGAATATTTAAAATATCATCCCAGTCATCTTCAGACATACGCAGCAGCAAATTGTCTTTGGTAATACCGGCATTATTGACCAACGCAAGGACTGGACCATAGTTCTGTTCGATGTCCGTTACCAGCCCATCAATCGCTGCACCGTCACGTACATCTAGTACTCTTCCAGCACCATTTTCAGCAAACTGTGCAGATAATTTTTCCGCACCTGCTTCAGACGTTGCAGTACCTATGACAAAATAACCGTCTTGAATCAACTGTTGTGCGATCGCAGCACCAATACCACGACTTGCACCTGTTACCAGAGCAACTTTACGTTCCTGTGTCATGCACTTTTCCCTTCTGCCGCCAATACGGTGTTTAATGCATCTTCCAGACGAGATTGACTGTCCAGTGGAAGTGCTTTTTGAATATTCGGCAAGCGTTTCGCCAAGTTGGTCAATACATTACCCGGACCACATTCTACGATGTACTCAACACCTTCATCTTGAAGGAATTGTAAGGTTTTAGTCCATTGTACCGACTCATAAAGTTGCGCGGTCAACGCCTGACGCAATTCATCTACACTGGTTGCCGCTTGCGCGCCTACATTTTGTAATACAGGAATGCGTGGTAGCTCAATGGCGGTTTGTTCCAATGCCGGAGCAAACTGTTCAGCAGCAGGTTTCATTAATGAACAATGCGATGGAACCGATACTGGCAATGCAATGGCTTTTCCGCCGTTTTCTTTGGCCAATGCCATCACTGCTTCAACGCGATCTTTATTGCCTGCAACGACTACTTGCCCTTGCGCATTATAGTTCGCTGCTTCGACAGAGCCTTCGCCTGCTGCAGTTGCTTGTGCACACAGCTCAATCACTTTGGCATCGTCCAGACCCAAAATGGCAGCCATCGCGCCTACACCCTGAGGTACTGCAGTCTGCATGAGTTTGCCACGCAGGTTCACCAGCTTCACAGCATCACCCAGGCTTAAAGCACCCGATGCGACCAGTGCGCTATATTCACCCAGTGAATGGCCTGCCAGATATTTCGGTGCTACACCGCCAGATTCCAACCACACGCGCCATAAGGCAATACTTGCAGTCAGCAATACCGGCTGGGTAAATTCAGTTTGATCCAGACCTTCGCCAGTTTGCGCAATCTGCCACAGATCAAAACTGACGGCTTCAGATGCTTCTGCAAATGTCTCGCGAATACTCGCAAACTGTTCTGCAAGCTCAGCCAGCATACCGGCTTTTTGTGAGCCCTGACCCGGAAACACAAATGCAGTTTTTGTTGCGGGTGCTGCTTGTTCGAGTGGTGTAGCAGACATAATAAAATCCTTTCATTCAAGAGGTGTGCTTCTTCAATCCTAACAAGAAGACTGACCAATAAGACCACCTAAATCATTGTGGAGCGCAATTTAGCATGTAATTTTGCTGGCGGTAATTGCCAAATACAACAAAAAACCGATACCACTAAAAATCAAAGACAAAAAAAAGGGAGCTAAATGCTCCCATTTTTTCTACTAAGCTTGACGCTTAATACATCACCAATTATTCAGCAGATGCTTTAGCGAATAATTGACGACCACGGTAGATACCATCTTTAGATACGTGGTGACGACGATGAGTCTCGCCAGTAGCTTGGTCTACAGTTAATGCATTCTCGGTTAAAGCGTCATGTGAACGGCGCATGTCACGGCGAGAGCGACTTTTACGGTTTTGCTGAACGGCCATGATGGCTCCTTACAAAGATCGAAAAAATGGATCAGAACAAATTCGATTGTCTTATACACAATAGTATAACACAAAAATTAGTTAAGTTTACCCTTCAAAGCAGCCAAAACTTCAAACGGGTTGTCCCGTTTTTCTTCAGCCACTTCTTCTACGGCAGGTTGATGCTTATGTTCACAAAACTCATGTTTAGGCGACAACGGCATCAACAATAACAGTTCATCTTCTATCAGCGCGAGTAAATCAGCGGTCGCTGGTGCATCATAATCACCTTTGGTCGTTGCTTCACTTTCACCTAGGACGATGAAATCAGCATCCTCATCCAAGCGCTCTATCAGTGACTCATCATCCACAAGTGCCAAATGGAACGATGAAACCAGTTCAATTTCTACAGTTTCCAGACAACGCTGGCATTCCATAGGAACTTTTGTTTCAACGTGACCATCTAGCCATGCAATACGATGATAGGCATCCATTGATAGCTTACAGTCTATGTTAATCAATTGATCATCAATTGATCCAACAGCTTCACGAGCGATACGAACAAAGCGGGATAAAGGCAGTTGACCTGACCATTTAAAGCCCTGTTCAGCCCATTTAAACGGCTCAATCTGTGCCGGAAAGGTATTTGCTGACATAATTAAGGCGGCAATTCTACAAATTCATCAGTACTCTGTCAAAGATTAAGATACAATTTTGTACTTATTTCGACAGACCATTTGGGTAACTCAAGTCATGCATCTGTTGCAGCCGCAAACAGAAGTGAATGTTTCATCACTCGTTAGCACAATTCCAAGCCTTGATTCTGACAGTTCAACACAACAAGTGCAACTCTCGCTATGGGCGAATTTATCGTCAGAAGCGCAGCAGGTGGACTGGCTCATCTTACACTTTAATCACTGGTTTTCCCATTTAAATGTCACTTTAGTGCGCGGCGAATTTGAACCAGAATATTTCCCTGCCAGCGCAGACCGTCCTGCCCGCATCCAGTTTGCCCATGGTTTCTTTAATAGCGCTTTGCATGAAATCAGCCACTGGACCATTGCCGGAGACAAACGCCGCCTGCTGCCTGATCTGGGTTACTGGTATGCCCCGGATGGGCGGACCCGTGAACAGCAGGCTTTATTTGAACAGGTGGAAATCAAGCCACAGGCAATTGAGTGGATGTTTGCCCAGGCTTTTGGCCGTAAATTTCGGGTTTCTTTGGATAACCTGACTGGCGACGGCGGTGATGGTGCCAGCTTTAAAGATAATGTCTACGCTCAAGTACAGGCTTATTTTAATGGTACAGCCAAACTTCCATGTGATGCAGCGCGCTTTATCCAATGTATCTGTATCTGCATCAGAGGTGGCAAAAGTTTACAATCTGATGAATTTATACGTGAAATGCTTGATTAAATTACACAAATCTACCTTTTTTATGATTGCCAGATCTTGCCTGAGCGCCACATAATAAGCCATCAGCCCAAGCTTGGAGTAGTCTCTATGCTGCATTTACGCGTACACCCAGACAATCCGCAACCCCGCTTAATCAGTCAGGCAGTGGAACGTATCCGTGCGGGTGATGTGGTGGTCTATCCTACTGATGCGGCCTATGCGATTGGTTGCCAGATTGGGAACAAGAGTGCCATGGAGCGGATTGCGCAAATTCGTGGTCTGGGTCCAAAACACCAATATGCGATTCTGTGCTGTGATTTGTCCGATATTGCCACTTATGCCAAGGTGGACAATGCCATGTACCGTTTGCTAAAAAATAATACACCAGCCATCACGACCTTTATTTTACCTGCGACCAGCGAAGTCCCACGTCGATTGATGCATCCCAAGAAGAAAACCATTGGTCTGCGCATTCCGAATAATCCGGTGTGTCAAATGTTACTGAAAGAACTCGGTGAACCGTTGTTAACCTCTACCCTGATTTTACCGGGTCAGACTGACCCACTTGATGATCCTTATGATATTGAAATGCAGCTGGGCAAACGCATTGATGTTTTTGTAGATAGTGGTTTAGGCACGTTGAGCACGACCTCTATTGTAGATTTATCTGGTGATCATCCAGAAGTGATTCGTCGTGGTATGGGAGATGTCAGCGCCTTTGAATAAACGACGCTTGAGAAATTCCTACAAACATTCGGGGAGTCAAAATGAATGGATTTATTTTATCTCCTGCTAAATCAGCATGAATTTTCTGCACAGGATTTAATCTATGCAGAACTGCCTTGGACACTGCAATCCAAGGCAGTCATGGTCGAAGCACATTTTCCTTCCCATCCCACTGTAAATATTGATCATACTGAGTACCAATTTTTCCTGACGTTGGCTGTAGCGAGACAGTTGTTGCAGATCTATTCAAACCAAAATGTATGCCTGGCAGAGACTTGCCAACGTATCATTGAATTTGCGACCAAGGAATACAATCATTCCTCACCATGAAAATCTAAAAAAGCATAGGGTGAGAGGTTGCAGTTCTATTCTTTTCAATTCGACAGGTATGCAATGGTTGCCAAAACCAGTTTAGGAATCTGAACTACGTTCATAATGACGAACTGCAATGAAATTTGGGCATTGCGATAGCTTCTGTTCATGGTGCATGAGTTCCTCGCCCAGCTTATTTTTCAGATACACATGAAAAATGATCTGATCATCTTCCAGTACATTCAGCATCGCCGTACGTGCTTTGGGTTCCATGACTTTAAAGGAATTGATCGACTCACAAGACATGGCTTGCATATCCAGTTTAATCCGCTCATCCAGCTGGTCGCCCTCATAAGCCATATGCCGCATGTAAAAACGAATATTGGGATATTGGTCCAGCACACTAAAATCCATTTTCATGGCCTGCATGACAGGTCGGGCCTGTTCCGCAAAAGCTGAAAATCCACCTGATTTCAGTCCTGTGCGTGCTTCATCTTCAAGCTGCATAATCTGATATTTGGGATAAGCCCAAAATCCCCCGAATGCGATCATCCCAATAACAACCAGAATAAGTGGCATGCTTTCTTCACCTTTTTATTGATTTTTGTGATTCTTGACTATTTTTCGAGAGTATAGCGGTATTTTTGACCAAAAATTATAGGGAGATATTTTATTAATACTTATTAATTTTATGTTTTTTAATGGGAAATCCGTTTGAAAATCATTCGATATCTGCCAGCTAGCTTATTTACTATTTTGAGGAGAATCACTGTATTGATCGAGTTTTGAAGTGAATCAACTGGCATCATCTACCAGATAAGCTTAATTATGAGAGCCAATTTAGCATGAAAATCACCGCTGCATTTCCCGCCCGATTCTGCCATTTTCCTTTGTACTATTTTAAAATCGCAGATAAATTCCATTATTTTTTTTAAGTTTTTATGGCTTTGACGGCTTATTTAATTTATTTAAAGTTACTTTTCCAGTACAATGACAACGCTTAATCCTGTGCTTTTCTTTCGATCAGATACCGAAAATCAAGCCTTTGCATGCCTTTGAAAATTCGCGTGGCCTATAATTGTAATGACTCAAATTATCCATAACACTATGGAATCTGCTCCGCACATTCGGGTTCTGGATGAATGGCAGGATACAATTCCAGAGGATCTGTACATTCCTCCAGCGGCATTTGAAATCTTATTAGAACATTTTGAAGGCCCACTCGACTTTTTAATTTACCTGATTCAAAAAAACGGTTTTGATCTGTTACAGGTCGATATCGCGCCGATTGCAGCGCAGTATTTGTCTTATATGGACGCGATGAAATCCCTGAACATCGAGCTGACGGCCGACTATATGGTGATGGCGGCCTTACTGGCAGATCTGAAATCACGTTTGCTTTTGCCGAAACCGAAAAGCCTGACTGCGATTGAACAGGATCCAAAACAAGAACTGATTGACCGTTTAGAAAATTATTTAAGAATTAAACAGGCAGCAGAACGTCTGGGCCAGATGCCGATTCTGGAACGTGACACTTTCACCACCAACGTCAGTTTGGGCGAAATCCAGCAGCCGAATGAAGGCTATTCAAGCGATTTATTGCGTGATGCCTTGCTTTGTATATTTAACCGTCCTGAACCGGTGATTCATCAGGTGCAACAGGAACCGGTACTGCTGGAAGAACGTATTGCCTATATTGAAAGTTGTATTGAAACTGGCGCAATACTCAGCTTTAAGGACTTGTTAAAACCGAGCCAAGGCCGTATGGGTATGGTGGTAACCTTTATGGCGGTGCTGGAACTGACCCGACAACAAAAAATTCAGATTATTGCTACAGGTATTGAAGCCCCGCTCGCAATTCAAGGAGCCAGTCAATGACACTCGATCAAAATACGCTGTTATCTGCAGAAGATAATCTGCATGAAGTATTAATGCAGCTTGAAGCCATTATTTTTGCCAGCGACTCTGCGGTTTCATTGGCTCGTCTGAAAGAAGCTTTTCAAGATCGCTATAGCAAGCAGGAATTACGTCAGTATTTACAACAACTTTCCATGCTGATGCATGGCCGTTCAATCGAACTGATTGAAACAGCACAAGGTTATCGTTTTCAAGTGCGTGCAAAATATCGTAATATTATTGCACAGACCTGGCCTGAGCGACCGGCTCGCTTGTCGCCTTCATTACTAGAGACGCTTGCGGTGATTGCTTATCACCAGCCAGTGACCCGAGCGGATATTGAACAAATTCGTGGTGTCACGAATAACAGTCAAAACTTGCGTACGCTGTTTGACTGGAACTGGATTAAAGAGTCTGGATTTCGTGAACTCCCTGGAAGACCTGCGTTGTTAATGACAACGCCACAATTTTTAAATGCGTTTGGCCTGAATAGTTTGGGCCAATTGCCTCCCCTGCAGGATGCCAAGGAAGCTTTTATGGCCCTCGATGCGAATGCACCGAAGTCATAAATAGGTGAACTGTTGATAATTATTTCTAAGGTTATGCTGTCATGAGTGAAAAGTTACAAAAGGTGCTTGCACGCGTTGGTTTGGGTTCTCGCCGTTATATGGAAGAAGTCATTGCCGCGGGTCGTGTAAGTGTCAACGGGCAAATTGCCCAAGTGGGTGAACGAATCGAACCAGGTGATGAGCTTCGCATCGATGGTCGTAAAGTTGCCTTCCAGATTGAAGACGAAATCCGTCGTCGTGTCATTATCTATTACAAGCCTGAAGGCGAGATCTGCTCACGTAGCGATCCTGAAAACCGTCCGACCGTGTTTGAACAGCTGCCTGCTATTCCGGGCGATCGCTGGGTGATGGTCGGTCGTCTGGATATTAACTCCACCGGTCTACTCTTGTTCACAAATGATGGTGAACTTGCGAATCGCTTGATGCACCCATCGAATGAAATCGAACGTGAATATGCAGTTCGTGTCATGGGTGAAGTAACGCCACAAATTCGTAACAACATGCTTAAAGGCGTGGTGCTAGACGATGGTCCGGCAAAATTCGAATCTTTCTCTGAACTGGGCGGTGACGGGATCAACCGTTGGTTCCAGGTCGTGGTGAAAGAAGGTCGTAACCGTGAAGTACGTCGTATCTTTGAATCACAAGGCCTGAAAGTCAGCCGTCTACTGCGTACCCGTTATGGTACTGTGATTTTGCCACGCGAACTGCGTACCGGTCGCTGGATTGAACTGGATAAAAACGATATCGACAACCTGACCAAAGCTGTGGAATTGAAGCCACGTCAAGGTACAGGCTTGTTTGGTATGGCGAAACGCCGTAACGAGCGTATGCAAGACAAACCGATGGCTGCGCGCCGTGGCGGTTTCTTGCGTCAGCAACGTCGTGACAGTGATGAGCAACCACAAAATAATACTGGCCGTGAGCGTCGTGATGACAATGCTTATGGTCGTCGTGACAGAGCTGAAAACCAGAATGGCACTCAGTTTGTACGTCGTGAAAACCGTCCTGATCAAGGTTTCGGCCGCCGTGAAGAGCGTGATGAAAATGCGCCGCGCCGTCCATATGGCGTCAACAAAGGCTTTAAAAAGTTTTAATTAAGATAAATAAAAAAGTCAGGCACATTGCCTGACTTTTTTATGCCTTATGCATCAGGCACTTTGTGGAATCCCTTGCGGGATAGCACCGATTAAACGCTTGGTATATTCATGCTGTGGAGATTGATACAATTCATCTGAATTGGCGATTTCCACCAATTCACCATGATTCAGCACCATGATCTGATCTGAAATATATTTCACTACCGACAAATCATGTGAAATAAAGATATAGCTGAGTCCGAATTCATCCTGCAAATCTTGCAGTAAATTCAGCACCTGCGCCTGTACTGAGACATCCAGTGCCGAGACCGATTCATCGCAGATCAAAATCTCGGGTTTTAAGGTCAGGCAACGTGCAATCGCAATTCGCTGACGCTGACCACCTGAAAACTCATGCGGGTAACGATAAAAAGCCTGTGCAGGCAAGCTGACCCGCTCCAACAGATCCAAGGCCATTTGTTTGCGCTCTGCATCATCCTGACCAATTTTATGAATCTGCATCGGTTCCATCAGGATTTGTCCAACAGTAAAACGTGGATTCAGCGAAGCATAGGGATTCTGAAAAATGATCTGGATTTTACGTTGATACTGGGTAAATTCCTTTTCCGACATGTCCAAAATATCCCGCCCCTGAAACAGTGCCTTACCACCTGTAGCCTGTTGCAGACGCATCAGTAATAAACCGATGGTGGTTTTACCCGAACCGGACTCCCCGACCAGCCCCAAGGTTTTTCCTTTGGCCAGCTGGAAAGAAACTCCTTTTACTGCCTGAAATTCATCTTTGCCAAACAGTCCTTTACGACTATAAAAAGATTTCTTCAGATCCCGTACATCCAGAATAATTTCCTCTCCACCCTTTAGCCCACGTGAACGTTGCGGAAGCTGAGTATTCAGACGGATATCTTCTAGCCAGGTTGAGCCATCCTGTTTCATAAAATCGCTGATCATCGGCAAACGTAACGGACGTTGCGACAATTGTGGACGGCAGTGTAACAAGGCTTTGGTATACATGTCTTGAGGCCGGTCCAGCACCTCCCGAACCGGACCCTGTTCACGGATTTCCCCATGACGCATTACAATCACCTGATCAGCAATTTCACCAACCAATGCCAGATCATGGGTAATAAACAGCATCGACATCTGGCGACGTTGCCGCAGCGATTCCAGCAAGTCCAGAATCTGCTTTTGAATAGTCACATCCAGAGCTGTGGTCGGTTCATCTGCAATCAACAGTTTAGGTTCACAGGCAATGGCCATGGCAATCATGACCCGTTGTTGCTGTCCACCGGAAAGCTGCCCCGGATAGGCATCGATTTTAGTTTCTGGCGTAGGGATACCCACTTCTTTGAGCAGTTCCAGAGTACGTTGACGTGCCTGTTTTTTATTCATGCCCAAATGTAGTTGCAGGATTTCTGCAATCTGCATGCCTACCGTAAATACCGGATTTAGCGAAGACATCGGCTCCTGAAAAATCATGGCAATGTCTTTGCCGCACATCTGGCGCATTTCACGGGTTTTAAGCTTGAGCAGGTTTTTCCCTTCAAAGATGATCTGGCTATCTTCTGAAATACGTGCGCTTTCTGCCGGAAGCAGGCCCATAGTGGCGAGGGAAGTAACCGACTTGCCACTCCCCGATTCACCTACCAGTGCAACCGTGGTATTAGCCGGAATCTCGAAAGAAACCCCTTTTACGGTCTCAATATATTCTTTATTTTCACCTTTAAAACTGACTCGCAGATTTTCTACGCGAAGTAACGCAGGTGCTGTGCTTGGATTGATTTCAGACATCGTTGCGCTCCTATTTCAGTTTTGGATCTAATGCATCACGGAGTGCATCGGTAAACATCGAGAAAGCAGTCACCAATACCGCCATGGCGATTGAGGCTGCCGCCAGTTGCCACCATTTACCCAAAATCAGCTCGCTTTGCGCTTCATTTAGCATACTGCCCCATGACACTACCCCGATAGGCACACCGAAACCAAGAAAGCTCAAAATGACTTCAGACTTGATAAATGCCACCACCAAAATAGACATCTGTACTAGGGCAATATGGCTGACATTGGGAAAAATATGGACAAACATACGACGCATATTGCTCACGCCAATCGCCTTGGCAGCCAGCACATATTCACGTGCCGTATGTTTCATGTATTCGGCACGAACCAAACGGAAGACCCCGGTCCAGCCAGTCAGACCTAAAATCAGGATGATTGATAAAATACCTTTTTGTTGTAACACTGCGGCAATCGCCAAAACCAGCAACAGATAGGGAATCGAAGTAAAGATATTATAAAACCAGTTGAGAAGATCATCGACCCAGCCACCAAAGTAACCTGCTATTGCACCCAGTGCAGTTCCAATCAGTACAGCGACAAAGGCTGCAATCAGTCCAACCAGAATCGAGGTTTCAGCCCCCTTGATGGTTTTCTGTAAAACATCCTGTCCCCATTTATCGGCGCCGAAGACCAGACTTTGCTTGAGTTCCCCACTTTCATCCATCAGCTGGCCGCCGAGCTCCTGATTAATGGCCTTCATGTCTTCTGCCAGCGGATCGACCACTCCATAATAATCGATGCCTGCACCAGCACCCTGCTCAGCAGCAATTTCAGCATTCAATTCAGCAATGACATCTTTTAAAGGATCAACTGGATTGACTGGTAGAGGTACAGATTCTGCGCCCTGCTCTGTATCAGATACAGCCGGAACTGGCGCTGCACTGATAAAACTCGGCGGTGCATAGCTGACCGCCACTTCTTTATTCCAGTCTTTGGCAATCAGGCCGCTCATTGACAGTACCAGCAGCAGCAGATAAAACAGCACCACATACAGGGAAAACATGGCAATCCGGTCACGTTTCAAACGGCGCATGGCCAGTTGCCATAATCCTGTTGAAGCCGATTCAGGTGCTGCTTCAGCCGCTTGTTCTTTTTTAAATATCGCACTCAGCATAATTCACCTACTTCAACTGTACACGCGGATCGACCCATTTATAGATCAGATCGGCAATCAGGTTGAATATCATGGTCGCAGCAGCGACATAGACCGTAATGGCTTTAATCACAGGAAAATCGGAACGTTCTACCGCAATAATAACTTCACGGCCAATTCCCGGAATACCAAAAAAACGTTCGATCAGGAAAGCACCGATCAGCAGTGCCGGAAGTCCTGCCATCACATCGGTAATAATCGGAATCGAAGCATTGCGCAAGACATGCACGCCCATGATACGGTTTTCACCCAGGCCTTTGGCACGCGCAGTACGTACATAGTCCTGATTGACTTCATCCAGTACAAAACTACGATACAGGCGTAGTGTTGGTGCGATACTTACCACCAACATAATCAGCACAGGTAACAAGGCATATTTGAAAAGATTATCGGCAAAATTATCGCTCCAGCCCTGTACCGGGAACCAGCTCAGTTCATAGGCCAGGAAATATTGGAACACGATGATGTAAACCAGAATACTGATCGACATACCGATCGTACACAGCATCATGATCATGCGATCTGTCAAAGAACCACGAACCGAAGCCACACCCAAAGCCAAAATGATAGAAATAATAGTTTGCAGAATGGTCAGTGGAATCAGAATGGTCAGTGAGGGCCCCAAACGGGTGGTGATAATCTGTGCCACCGATTCTCCGGTACTCCAGCTCACCCCATAATCAAAGGTTAAAATCTGCTTGATAAAGATCCAGAGTTGTACGTAATACGGTTGATCCACACCCAGTTGCTGACGGATGTTTTCAATCTGTTCCGCATTGGCCATTTTACCGGCCAGAATATAGGCAGGGTCTCCGCCTACCCAGTTAAACAGCAGGAAAATCAGCAAAATCACCCCGAGCATGGTCGGGATCATTTGCCAAAGCCGTCGAATAATATATGCCAGCATCGCTTGCCTTCCTTAATTTTTTCCAGAGATTTCATTAAAGAAAGCTTTGCTGTCCGGATCACGACCCAAGAAGTCTTTCACCATTTGCTCGCCATGCTTTTGACCACCTTGAGCCAGGACCGTATTGCGATAATGCGCACCGACTTTCTTGTCCATCAGCTGATCGCCAAAGGAGGAAAGCATATCCAGGGCAATGACCTCAGACCACATATAGCTGTAGTAACCTGCCTGATAGCCGCCCATCAGATGCCCGAACTGTCCCGGGAACTGCTGACCGTTAACATAACCCAAGGCAGTTTTACCTTCCATATCCTGCCAGAGTTTTAAAGGCTCAATGTTTTTTGCATCTTTACCATGCAGGGCCATATCATATTGGGCATATAAAGCCTGACGGGCATAATGCAGGCCTCGGCCGTAATTCTTCACATTTTTTAAGCGCTCAGTCATGGCAGCATCCACACGAGGACATGCCGGCTCACAGTAATCCGCTACTTTTGACAAGGTTTCCAGACGGCGTGCCCACTCTTCATACATCTGTGACGGCGCTTCAACAAAGTCACGCTCTACCGAGGTACCAGACTGTTCTGTATAGCGGGTTTTCGATAGAATCCCGTGCAAGGCATGACCCATTTCATGCACAAAGGTTTCCAGTTCGTTGCTGTTCAAGCCCTTACGGTTAAAATTGGTCACCAGTACTGATACTGGACGACGCTGATTCAGGGTACTGCCGCCATAAGCTCCCCAGACAGCTGCATGCCCATATTTGCCTTCACGCGGGTATTTATCGACATATAATCCGCCCAGAAATTCGCCCGTAGCTTTGTCATGTACCGCATAATATTCCACTTCATCATGCCAGGCCTTGACTTTCACCGGCTTGAACTCAATGCCATAGAGTTCCGAAGAAATAGCGAATAACCATTTTTGCGATGCTTCTGTCGGGAAATAATCCCGTAATTTTTCCTGGTCTACCTTGTATTTGGCCTGACGCAGTTTTTCACTCCAGTAACCCTGATTCCAGCGTGTAATTTCTGCTTTCTCTAATGGAACTTTTAAAGTTTCAGCCTTGAACTGACGTAATTGTTCTACATCCTGCTTTTCTAGAGGTGCAACTTTGGCATAAACCTCATCCAGAAAACCGTTCACTGCTTCCGGAGTTTTGGCCATGCGGAATTCAAGCGCAGAATGGGCATAGCTTTCCTTGTCAAAAAGTTGTGCCATTTCATAACGCAGATCAATGGCATTTTTCATGAATTGCAGGTTTTGTTCGGTCCCGCGACGCGTGTAAGCAGTCTGGTAACGTTTGCGTGCTTCATCACTTTCTGCCAGCTCCATAAAAGGCTGGTATTCCGGATAATCAAAGCCAAGCAGATAATTGCCCTTTTCATTTTTCTTTAAATTTGCGATGTAACTTTCTGGCAGGCCTTTCATTTCAGCTGGAGTAAATTCAACTTTTTCAGGGTTATCCCGCACATTTTTGGAAAAATCCTGCCCCAGTTTGGTACTTTCTTCAATAATTTCTTTCAGTCGTTTCTGTTTTTCTGCACTGAGTTGTACCCCGGTGTTTTCAAACTGTTCCAGAATATCTTCTAAAAATTTCTGATCAATCGGATCGCTGGCTTTCAGTTTCTTGAACTGGGCATACAGTTTAGGATTCTGATACAGGGTGGTCTGGTATTTGCTGATTTTAAGTTCACAGTCATCGGCTGCCTGACGCAATGCAGGATCCGGATCGACATTACTATATAGTCCTACTGCAGCACCGAAATCCCGGGCTTTGGCATGCAACTCATCCCATTCAGCCAGATAAGGCCCTGCCTTGGCTTTATTTTTAATTTTCTTATTTTCAAATATCTGGATATCTTTTTGCATGGAAGCCAGACTGGCATCACATAAAGACGGAATTTCTGCAGCCTTGAACAATGGCAGCAGCTGTACTTGGGTATCTGCCGCTAAACCTTGATATCCCCCCATCATCATTAAACATAAGGTACTTAATTTTAAAGATTTTGATTTCATATTCATCTCCAGATTTTTTCTTACTTTTTCGTATTAATATCGATATACATCCATTCTGAAGACAGAATCGGATGGGACTTATGTCCAATAATTTGGGGTTGGGTCAAGACATTACGGTAGGTGCTATAGAGCATCAGGGTCGGCATGTTGACTTCCAGAATCCGGGTCATTTTGCGATAGAGCAGATCACGCTCCGGACCTGGCGGCATGCTCTGGGTTTGCTCGTAAAGACGGTCAAACTCAGGATGCTTGAAACAGGCATTGTTGGTGACATTGACATTCTTGCCATAGAACAACTGCATAAAGTTGTCAGCATCTGGATAATCGGCAATCCATGCAGAACTCTTGAACATGGTTTTACATTGCTTTTCCAGCTTGATGCCTTCAGCGAATGGCATGGCCTTACTGGTCAGCTGAATATGGATACTGTCCAGGGTCTTTTTCCAGAACTCACCCTGTTGCTGGCCCCGACTGGTATTCCCAGTAATCAGTTCAATCACCAGAGGTTTCCCTTCAGGCGTCTTGCGCCAGCCATCTGCACCGATCTTGTAGTTATAGCGGTCGAGCAACATATTGGCTGCTTTGACTGAATAGGGAATACTGCTTTTATAGGACGGTGAATAGCCTGCTACTCCTGGGGGAATAGGCATGTGCAGTTTTGCTCCATCTCCCTTAAGTAATACATTGATCATGTTTTCCACAGAAAATGCCATCGCCATGGCACGACGTAAGGCAATTTTTTCTGGCGCGAAACCACCCACGACCGGGTTTTGCATATTCCAGTAATGGTAACTAATGGAGGGCTCTAAAATACGTGACAGCTTCACCCCCTGCTGAGCCAGCTCAGGCTTTAATTTATCGCCATCGAGGGCCTGAACGACGATATCACCCTCAATTTCGAGCAAGTCCAGTTCATTTTTCTTAAATGCCAGCATCCGTGATTGCGCTTCTTCAATAACACGCACATCAATAGTGCCGATTTGAGGCATTTTTTTGCCCTGCATGGCTTTTACAATGGCCTGATCTTCTGCACCACTGGCTTTAAAGTCCCAGACAAAACCACGATAAGCTGGATTTGGTTTTAAGATAATCCGTGAGCCTGGTGTCCAACGGCTGAGCACGTAAGGGCCAGTTCCCACTGGCCTATTCATGACCCAACCCGCCTTATCTTTATATTTTTCAATCACTTCACGAGCCACTGCAGCGGCAGGCCCATGTGCCAGCAACATCGGAAAGTTCTGATCCGGATTATTCAGCTTTAATACCAAGGTATAGCGGTCTGGGGTCTGAATACCTTCAAACGGATTTTCATAGGCTTTGCCATTCTTTTTGGTTAGGGCCATCCATGCGTCCAGCCCTTTAATTCGGCCATCCAGCAACCAGCTGTTCGGTGAATGCAGCTTTGGGTCCAGTAGACGTTTCAAGCTATAAGCATAGTCATACGAAGTCAGTTCACGTTTTTTACCGCCAAAGACCGGATCATCGGCAAAGTAAATACCCTTTTTTATTTTGATGGTATAAGTCAGGCCATCTGCACTCACTTGAGGCAGACTGACTGCAGTCAATGGCACTAATTTTGCCGGCGAGGCCAGATAGTCATAGGTAAATAAGGTCTCAAAAATCGCCGAATTAATCTTGGCCGAATAACGGTCATGGATATAACCCGGATCAAAACCGGTTTCAGCTGCCAGAAATACTGTTTTTAAAACCTTATTCGGGTTGGCAGGATTGGCAGCCCATGTCGATGCACTCCCTGCCATCATCAAACCGGCTACTAACACCCCACTGGCCAGTTTTTTTAAAGTATTTTTATTCACATTCATACTGGTTCTTAATCTTCTCAAGTTATTTTTTAACAGGTTCAATATCCATATATTGCCAAACTGCTCTGGTCACCGGATGGGCCTTAAAGCCCTGTACATGCGGATGAATCAACCAGTTGCGTATACGGGTATTGTGCAGAATCCATGGATTATCGGCTTCCATCTGACGGTTCATCTGCTCATAATATGGCGTCCGCTGCTGCGGCGGCAGTTTCATCGCGGTCTGGTACAATGCGTCGTAGGCTTTTGAGGTATAGCAACTCAGGTTGCCTTGCTGCGCATTTGGCCCATACAGTAACTGGGCAAAGTTTTCCCCTTCCGGATAGTCCGCAATCCAGGCTCCCCCCCACATCATATGCTTGCATTGGGTGGCTTCTTTTAAATTGTCAGCAAAATTACTGACCTTGAACTCAATTCGCACCCCGATCGCATCCAGATTTTTTTTCCATAATTCTGCAGAAATCACCGAAGAGCTTGAGCTGGTTGAATTCATTTTTAGTATCAGAGGCTTGCCATCAGGCAAGCTACGGTAACCATTAGCGCCTTTCTTATAACCAAAGCGGTCAAGCAGTTTATTGGCCAGTAATGGGTTATAAGCAATACTGCTTTTATACGTCGGGTCATGTCCACCTACTCCCTCTGGCAAAATCATTTCAGCTTTATCGGCATGACCTTTGTACAACTGCTGGATAGCTTCTTTCTGGTTATAGGACAAGGCGAGAGCACGACGTAAGGCAATTTTTTCCAGTGAATTCCCACCAATCACCGGATCACGCATATTCATGATAGTGTAGGTAATTTCCGGTTCTTTATTCGGATAGTGCAGGATGCCTTTTTTCTTGTATTCACTTTTCAGCTGCTTATTTTCCAGTGCCTGTTCGGCGCCGCTCGCAGTCAGTTTGTCATAGTCCAGTTGTCCAGACTTTAAAGCCAGCCAGCGAGACTGTTCCTCTTCAATAATACTGATTTTGACCTTGCCAATTTGCGGCATCTGCTTGCCTTGCATGGCTTTGACAATACGTTGATCCCACTCGGAACCATCGCCCTTAAAGTTCCAGACAAAACCACGATAATTCGGGTTAGCGGTCAGTTCAATACGGCTACGCGGCACATATTTGTGTAACTGATAAGCCCCTGTTCCAACCGGATGCTGACCTGCCCGATGACCATAATGTTCGATCACCTCCCGTGCGGTACCACTAAAAGCCACATAGGCCAGAATATATGGAAAATTCAGATCGGAACGGGTCAGGGTAATTTGTAAGGTATATTTATCTAGTGCTTTTAAACCGGGAATAGCTGCATCGTAGTTGAACTTGCCAGTTTTTTTAGCCTGCTGGATGACCTGATCTGCCCCAAGGATTTTCCCCTCAATAAAAGAAAAAGAAGGAGAATGATTTTTGGGATCCATGATCCTTTGCATGGAGTAGATATAATCACGCGCCACCAGTTCACGCTTTTTGCCCTGAAATGCCGGATCATCACTGAAATAAATTCCTGGCTTGACTTTAAAGGTATAAACTTTGCCATCCTGCTCAACCTTGGGTAAAGATTCAGCTGTATTTGGAGCCAAGATTGCAGGCCGCGCCAGATAGTCATAACGCAATAAAGGCTCAAAAATAGCTTCAGCAACGCTACCACTATAAAAATTATAGGTTTTGACCATATCAAAACCATCATCAGGTGCTTCGAAAGCCAAGTTTAAAACTTTATCCGGATGTGCAGATGATTTTGCCCAGGAGGTTTGCCCCGTAGTCATGGCCAAGGCCAAAATTGTCATACTGAAAAATGATGATTTCAAATTTGTACCTATTCTTGATCTTGAAGTTTTAATTGCTATAGGAAGTCTTTAACACATCATCCCATATTTGCTTCAATGGATGGGTCAAAGCTGGACAGATGGAATAAACTGAACAAAGCGAATTTCATGCCATCCTCAAAAAATAACGTTTTTTTCCTGTTATTAACTCAAAAAAGCTTATTTTTATTAATCATTTAAAACATTATCAATAACATAATATTTTCCATGAATCATTAATTTAATGTTTATTCTTAAAATCTAGCTTCAAGCCTAGTCTGCACAAAAATAAACCAGACCTGTTTCATATTATTGCATCCTCCCACTGTTTCAACCCAAGAAAATACACACATAAGCAAATGAAATATATAATTATTATCTTATTAAATTATTGTATATTTTATGTAAAAATTATGCACCATGATTAAACTTTATTCAATTTCTCTTTCAGTTTTAGATTCCTTTCTTATTCATTAAATATTTATTTATTGCTTTGACAGGGGTCTCACTTCCTTCTTTCTTCAGATTCGATACACAGACTTCTTAATTTTTCTTCAGTATCGCTCGATAAATTCAAACCTCATTCAATTAAATCAATATTTTTCAATAATTTAAAAATATAAAAATATAAAATTTTATAAGTTGGCATCCGCCTTGCTTAGATCAACCCAGCACTACTTCACATAACAAAAGGGTGAAATTTACGATGAAAAAAAATAAATTGGTCGGATCTATGGGGGCTCCAACCGTCAGCAAAAGACTACTCAAGTTAAGCGCACTCAGCTTAAGTATGATGTGCTTGTCTTTGGCACATGCAGCCGATGAACCAGAAAACTCTGCCGCTCAACCTACCAAGGTTCAAAAAGTGACAGTGACAGGTTCATCTATTAAAGGAGTAGCTGCACAAAGCGCCTCACCAATCACGATTATTAAAGGTGAAGATCTGGTGAATCAGGGGGTAACCACTGTAGAAGAAGCATTGATGAAAGTCAGTGCCAACCAAGCAAGTTATGTCACAGCACAAAATGTCGGTGCCAGTAATACCAGTGGTTCAACAGCAAATTTACGTGGTCTTGGTTCGGATAAAACTTTAGTTTTAATTAATGGTCGCCGTGTTGCAAGCAGTGCATTTGGTACCGATTCAACCAACTTAAACAACATCCCTCTCGCATTGGTAGAGCGCATTGAAGTCTTACGTGACGGCGCATCTGCAGTCTATGGTGCAGATGCAGTGGGTGGTGTAATCAACTTTATTACGAAAAAGCAATATGAAGGCGTGGGCATTACTTTAGGTGGTCAAATTCCTGAAGAAAAAGGCGGCGAAAAAATTGACGTTTCGCTTTTTGGGGGATATGGCGATCTAGATGAACAAGGTTTTAATGTCTACGGTGTGATCGATTACCGAAAACAAGATACGATTTGGGCAAAAGACCGTAAAGTCAGCCGCCGTGGTGGGGTACTTCCTGAATTAGGAATTGATGGCAGTTCAGCAAATGCTTTCCCTGCAAACTTCTACGATCCTATCACAGGTATTTTGGGTAACCCTTATGGGGATAATTGTTTAAATACCAAAGATACTGTTGCTGAAGATGGTTTCTGTTATTTAAATACCCAAACTGTTATTGGTATTGTGCCTGAACAAGAGAATCTTTCTGCGTTAGGTCGCGCAACTTTCAAATTGTCAGATAACTTTAATGCGATTGGTGAGTATATCTATGCACGTGATGAAGTAACCACTTCAATTGCGCCTGATGTTTATAGTCGTAGTGTGACCTTGCCTTATGCCAGTCAATATTACCCTGGCAAAGGTATTACTCCAGCAGTTGATGGCTTGGCGACTAACACATTACAACTGTATCTACGTTCACAAGGCGGTAACCGTGTTTCTAAGTCAATTAACGAATCGAACCGTATCTTTGCAGGGATTGAAGGTGAAGCATACGGTTGGGATATGAATGGTGGTGTTACTTATGCAAAAAGTGATGCGACTGACAGTTTCGTAAGTGGTTATTTAAACCGCAGTAGAGTTCAGGCTGCACTTGATAATGGAACTTTAAACCCATTTGGCCCACAAGCAGCAGCCAATGCCGGCTTATGGAACACTTTTGATGTCAAAGGCGATACCAATCAGGCATCTTTAGAATCCACTACAATTGACTTTACCGTGAGTCGTCCAATCTACACACTGCCTGCAGGTGATGTCGGTTTTGCACTCGGTGGCAGTTTCTCCAAACAAGACTGGGAAGCAACTGTAAATTCTGAAATTGTTGCTCAAGTTCCAGGCAGTGGTATTGATCCAAATAAACCAAAAAGCTCAGGCGATCGTGACATTAGTGCAGTATTTACTGAACTCCAAGTACCTTTATTGACCAACCTGGAATTACAGTTAGCTGCTCGTTATGATGACTATAGCGATTTTGGTGACACCTTTAATCCTAAAGTGGCTTTACGTTGGGAACCAGCTAAAGAACTCATGTTCCGTACTTCTTACAGTACTGGTTTCCGTGCACCAAGCTTATATGAGGTCAATGCTCCTTCGGTCAGAACTTGGACTGGTGCAAGATATAATGACCCGATTCTTTGCCCGGGTGGTACACCAACTGAAACCAGATACCAAACTGAATGTAATACCCAGTTTATCCGTACACAAGGCGGCAATTCTGAACTAGGTCCAGAAGAGTCAACATCTTACATGGCTGGTTTTGTCTTTGAACCGATCAAAAACTTAGTTTTCACTGCCGATTACTACAATATCGAAATTGAAAACTTAGTGGGAACGATTGGTGAAGCATCAATTTTTGGTGATCCAGAAAAGTATGCTCAATACTTTGTTCGTAATGCAGAAGGTCGTATCGATCATATCTCAACTAACTTGATTAACTCCGGTGGCTTGAAAACCCAAGGTATTGATTTGAGTTTGAACTATCTTTCTCCAATGACGGCAACTGGCCGCTTCGGTTTTGGTATTGACGGTACTTATGTGATCAAAATGGATTACCAAAGTGAACCAGGCGGCGAGTGGGAAGGTTATGTCGGTGTTTATGATGACCCAGCAGTGGTTCGCTGGAAACATACTGCAAACGTGAACTGGTCTTATGAAAACTGGAGAATGGTGTTTGAACAACAGTTCGTTCGTGGTTATGAAGACTATTCAGAAGAACGCGATGTTGCTGACTACACCGTATACAACATTTCTGGCACTTACAAAGGATTTAAAAATCTGGAGCTAACTGCCGGTATTAAAAATATGTTCGATGCAGAACCACCTGCCTCTGACGTAATGGATAACTTCCAATACGGTTATGACCCACGTTATAGCGATCCAACAGGCCGCGCTTACTTCTTACGTGGTACCTATAAATTCTTTTAATTAATTACTTCGCAAACACTGCTGCCAAGCGGTGTTTGCGGTTTTCCCCGTTTAATTTTAGCCAAACAAAAAATAATGCTGCCTGTAATCAAAAAAAATTCTCATCAGTGCACTATTTCCTGTTTGTCTTAAATTCTAGGAGTCATGATGGGCACAAAGTTTGAAGACTTAGAAAAAAACTCCGCCAAAAAACTGACTGGTATTGGGGTCGTTGTTTTTTTGCATATCCTGGTTGGCCTGGTACTCATGGCTGGTATGGCAAAAGACATTATTAAACCGACGGAACAGCCGGTTGAGCTAATGATTATTCAAGATATTAAGCCGCCTGAACCTGAGCCACCAAAAGAAACACCACCTGAACCACCAAAAATCGTGGAAAAAGTGGCACAAGTGCCTGAGGTGAAACCGGTTGAAAAAGTCGTTCCTGTACAGAAAACACTTCCAACGCCAACCCAACCGACAACTGTTGCAGTGCCTACTCCCGTTGCAGCGAATCCTTCACCAAGTCCGATAGCAGCACCGGCTCCAGTAGTCGCAGCCGCTCCAGCACCAGCCCCTCCACCCGCTGGTGTCACTCGTGGTGTTTCACAAGGTGAAGCAGGTTGTAAACGCCCAGACTATCCACGTGATGCACTAATGAATGAAGAACAAGGTGAAGTCTTGATCTCTGTATATGTAAATACCACCGGCAAGGTCCAGGATGCCAAAGTGAAAAAGTCGAGCGGTAGTCGTGCGCTGGATCGTGCAGCATCCAAGGCCTTCAGTTTATGTACTTTCAAGCCAGCAATGAAAAATGGCGAGCCGCAAGAATCTTGGTATGACATTCCCTATGAATTTGTCCTTGACTAACAGATACAACAGATAAAGAAAAAAATCAGGAGATCTATGATGAAAAAATCACTAAAACCTTTAAAAAACATGACTGCTGCCGGTGTAATTGCCATGAGCACTTTATTGCCCCTGCAAGCAGTTTTTGCCGAACCGTCTGCTACGCCAACCAGTACCGTAACGGATACAGCGGCAACACCAGCGACAGCGGCTGAACCGACGCCTCCAGCACCTGCTGCGGCTGAAGAACCTGCTCACAATCCTTATGGTCTGGAAGCCATGTGGAAAGAAGGTGACATGGTATCTAAAGTCACCCTGTTCATTCTGGTCATTATGTCGATCGGTACCTGGTACATCATGATCAGCAAATGTTTACAGCAAAGTAAGATCCGTAAGCAAGCCAAGGAAGCTGAACACCAATTCTGGGAATCATCTTCTCTAGATAATGCAACCGAGAATCTGGACGAAGCCAGCGTCTACCGTTTTATTGCGGAAAAAGGGATTAAATCAACTAAAAATCATGGCGGTACACTACTTGAGCGTATTGATTTCAATACCTGGGTCACCATCTCAATTTCCCGTGCGATCGATAAAATCCAGAACCATCTGAGTGGTGGCCTGGCCTTCCTTGCGACAGTCGGTTCTACCGCACCTTTCGTTGGACTTTTTGGAACCGTTTGGGGAATCTACCACGCGCTTACCGCGATTGGTGTTTCTGGTCAGGCTTCGATTGATAAAGTAGCAGGTCCAGTGGGTGAAGCACTGATCATGACAGCGATCGGTCTGGCAGTCGCAGTTCCTGCGGTACTCGGCTACAACTGGTTGACTCGCCGTAATAAAGCGGTCATGGAAGAAGTACGTACCTTTGGTTCTGATTTACACGCAGTATTACTCAGCGGTGAAATTACAACCAATAATCCTGTTAATCGTGACGTGAAGTAAGAGTGAGGTATCAGCCATGGGAATGATGGTCAATTCAAACGACAGCGATGATGAGGTAATTGGAACCATTAATACCACACCTTTGGTTGATATTATGCTGGTTCTGCTCATTATCTTCCTGATTACTGTACCGGTTGCCATTCATACCGTACCAGTCGATCTGCCAGAAGAACGTAATGTCCCGTATGAAACCAAGCCAGAAAATGTTCAGCTGGCCGTCAATAAAACCGGCGATATTTTCTGGAATGAGTCTTATATCCCGGATAAGACGGTTTTACTGAGCCGATTACAGGCAGAAGCTCAAAAGCGACCTCAGCCTGAAGTGCATATCCGTGGTGATCAGATAACGCCTTATGAAGCAATTGATCAGGTGATTAGTACCACCCAACAGGCCGGTATCGGCAAAATTGCTTTTGTCACCACTCCGCCCGCTACACCTTAAGCACAAAGAGGGATTAAGTTTATGGGTATGAATGTTGGTTCAAATCAAGATGATGATGTGATGTTAGATGTCAACATGACGCCACTGATTGATGTCATGCTGGTCTTGCTGATTATGTTTATTATCACGATTCCATTACCAAATAACTCGATTAATATTGACCTGCCAAATGGCACGCCTCCTGTAACCGATGAAAAACCGCCGGAGCTGGTGGAATTACGTCTGGATGCACAAGGTAAGATTTTCTGGAATGATCAACCAGTAGAAAATACCCAGGCTCTGGAAAATTTATTCAAGACAGTAGCGCAAAAAGCGGATCAGGATCAGATTAAAATCAAAGCAGATCGTGCGACAGAATATAAGCATATCGCCATGGTCATGGCGGCGGCTCAACGACTGGAAGTCAAAAAAATTGGCATTATGAGTAACAACAACTAAGCATTTTCAAGATATAAAAAACCCAGCATGTGCTGGGTTTTTTATTCATCCGGTTTTACATCTGTGACTGAATATAATTTTGCAGACCAATCAGTTCGATTAAACGCAATTGTTTTTCTAACCAGTAAGTATGGTCTTCTTCGGTATCCGACATTTGCTGGCGTAACATATCACGGCTGATATAGTCACCTTTTTCTTCGCATAACTTGATGCCCTGCGCCAGTTTTTCCCGCACGTGGTATTCAAGTTTTAGATCGGCTTTCAGGCAGCTCACCACATCGTCGCCAATCTCAACGTCATCGCGCTGCATGTTTGGCGTTCCTTCCAGGAACAGAACACGACGGATAATTGCATCCGCATGCTGGGACTCTTCCTGCATTTCGTGATCGATACGTTCAAAGATTTTGGTCAATCCCCAATCTTCATACATACGAGAGTGAATCAAGTATTGGTCACGAGCAGCCAGTTCGCCACCGATCAACATATTTAAATAATCTACGACTTCTGGATTTCCGCGCATTTGAATAACTCCCTACCTGTATTTTGCTATTATGGCGAAAAGCAATTGAATTTGCAAAGCTTAACCATGGTTAAATATTTGATTTTTATATAATTAAAATGAGAAGTACTTGCATTTACACTTCGTTCTTAATGAAATCCCATTTATAAAACAACACTTTGCATTTTCATTACGCTTGCCAATAACCTAAAACCGGCAAATAAACACATGCGTTAAAATTTGTAAATCTTAATTTTGACCAGACAGATTCATTCTTTTTGTATAAACATCACTGCATTGGCGTACTTCATGCTTAAATTTCGCTTATCATTCACACAAATTTAAAACAACAACGGTTCCGATATGACACATCCACAAACAACAGCGCCTGTTCTGGTTACCGGTGCATCGGGTTATATTGCCAGCTGGGTCATCCAGAAATTACTCACGCAAGGCTATACTGTACATGCCACGGTACGTGACCTAAATAAAAGTAAAAGCTTTGCCCATTTAGAAAAAATTGCCGACAGCACACCGGGAACTCTCAAGTTATTTCAGGCCAATTTATTAAGCCCGGGTTCTTTTGATCAGGCGATGCAAGGTTGTGAAATTGTCTTTCATATGGCCTCACCTTTTGTGGTCACCAACTATAAAGATGCAGTCAAAGATATTATCGAACCTGCGGTATTAGGCACTGAAAATGTACTGAATAGTGTCAATCAGACTGAAGCAGTGAAACGCGTGATCGTGACATCGAGTATCGCATCCACCTATGGCGATGCCATTGATATTCTACAAACTAAAAATAACAGTTTTGATGAATCACACTGGAATACCACCAGTTCGGCCACACATCAGCCTTATCCTTATTCCAAAGTCATGGCAGAGCGCAAAGCCTGGGAAATGGCTGAAGCACAGGATCGCTGGGATCTGGTCTGTATCAATCCGGCACTGGTTTTTGGTCAATCCTTAACGCCAAATACCCAATCCGGTAGTGTAGAAGTCCTGCAACAGTTTGCCAACGGCATGACTTTGCTTGGTGTCCCGCCGATGTGGAATGGCGTCGTCGATGTTCAGGATGTCGCTGAAGCGCATATCCGTGCGGCGTTTAATCCGCAAGCGCATGGCCGTTATATCATTTGTAGTGAAAGCTTGAGCCTGCTGGAAATGGGCCAAATTCTACGGGCATATTTTGGCAATAAGTTTCCGTTCCCGCGCAATCAATTGCCGAAGGCAGCTTTCAAAATGTTCGGACCTGTAGCAGGTTTTAGCCGCAAATTTGTAGAGCTAAATATGGGTTATCCAATTTTCTTTAATGCCCAGAAAAGTAAAAATGAGCTCGGCATTGAGTATCGTCCGGTGAAAGAAAGTCTGGTTGAACATTTCCAGCAGCTACTCGATGATGGTGTTGTGAAAAAATATATTCCTTAATCTTTTTATGCAAAAAGCCACCCGAAGGTGGCTTTTTTAACTCTTATTCTTTCATGAAATGTGCAGAGATTTAGGCTTCAAGCTGACCATAGTCTTGCATCAAGCCAATAAACTGTTGTTCATTGATCACTGGAATACCAAGTTTTTCTGCTTTATCCAGTTTTGAGCCAGCTTTTTCACCCGCAACCACACATTTGGTTTTGCTGGATACACTGCCACTGACTCGTGCACCTAAGGCTTGCAATAACTGGGTTGCATCATCTCGTCCCATACTGCTTAAAGTCCCGGTGACCACCCAGCTTTCGCCGTTTAACGGCTGACGAGTCGGTGCGATCGGTGCATCCCAGTGAATACCGGCAGCCAGTAAACGATCCAGAACTTCCAGATTATGCGGTGCCTGAAAGAAATCCAGAATCCATTCCGCAGTGATATCACCTACATCCGGAGTTTTCTTTAAAGCCTCCAGATCGGCCTGACGCAAGGCATCCAGCGTCTGGAAAGTATTGGCCAGCATCCGCGCCGTAGTTTCACCCACCCCACGAATACCGAGTGCATAGATAAAAGCAGCCAGTGTGGTCTTTTTACTGTTTTCAATGGCATCCAAAAGATTCTGAACCGATTTGGCGCCCATCTTTTCAATACCGAGCAAAGTCTCACGATGTTCATGCAGATGGTAAATATCTGAGACATCTTTTAAAAGATTTAGATGTAGCAGTGACTCTACCCAGCGATCACCCAGCCCTTCGATATCCATGGCCTTACGCGACACAAAGTGACGAATGGTTTCGATCCGCTGCGCAGCACAATAGAGTTCGCCAGAGCAACGGGCCAATGCTTCACCTTCCGGCATCACCACGGGTGAATCACAGACTGGACATTGCTCAGGCAAATGCACTTCAACTGCATCAACCGGGCGAAATTCCGGCCAGACTTTTTCAACTTTAGGAATCACATCGCCACTACGATAAACACTAACTGTATCGCCAATACGCACATCCAGACGGTGAATTTCGCCAATATTATGCAGCGTCACATTGGAAACTGTTACTCCACCGACAGCAACTGGATTTAAACGCGCAACCGGCGTCAATGTTCCAGTACGACCGACTTGCCAATTAATATTTTCTACCGTAGTCAGTGCTGCAACTGCCGGAAATTTATAGGCGGTGGCCCAACGCGGTTCACGGCTCAGGAAACCAAGCTGTTGTTGCTGTTTCAGGTCATTGACCTTGATTACCATGCCATCGATTTCGACACTGAGACTGGCACGCTCATCAATGATCTGTTCGTAGACCTTTTGCACGTCCTGAATACTGTCACAGATAAAGTGACGCTCGCCAACCGCAAAACCGAACTGATGTAACCATTCCAGACTGGCGGACATAGTGGTTTGTCCATGATGCGGCACGCACTGAGCAATCCCATAAGCATAAAAAGCCAATGGCCGCGAGGCAGCAATATTCGGGTCCAGCTGACGCAAACTTCCTGCCGCAGCATTACGCGGATTAGCAAAGGTCTTTTCACCTTTGGCGGCATTGGCTGCATTCAGTTTTTCAAAACCGGATTTTGGCATCAACACTTCGCCGCGTACTTCTAACAAATCGGGAATAATGCCATTCACCGGAGATAAAAGTTTCGGCAGGTTACGAATGGTTCTGACATTCTGGGTGATGTCTTCACCGGTTTCCCCATCGCCGCGCGTCACCCCACGCGTCAGTACGCCATGCTCATACCAGAGTGAAATCGCCAGACCATCAAATTTTAGTTCAACATCATATTCAATTTTTTGATTCGGCAAACGTTCTTCAATACGACGGGCAAAAGCCAGCAGATCTTCCTGATTAAAGACATTGCCTAATGACAGCATCGGCACGGCGTGTGTTACAGTCACAAATTTTGAAAGCGCCTGTCCACCCACTTTATCGGTTGGGCTATCGGACTGGATCAGGTCAGGATATTGTTGTTCTAAGGCTTTGAGCTGATGAAAGAGCTGATCATATTCACTGTCTTCAATGCTCGGTTGATCCATCACATAATAAGCATGGTTATGCTTGGCAAGCAGTTGAATCAGTTGACGCATTTGCGCAATGACAGTGGCATCTTGGGTCATAATTTCACCATAAAAAAGGGCGGAAAATCCGCCCTGTAGAATATTCAGCTTTTGGCTATTATAAAAATTGCAGTCTACAGATTCAACTTGGAGATTGAACAAAGCAGGCTTAAACTTCCGTACCTTGTCCAGCACGATAATCAATAGCCTGATGGCGCCAGAATTCACGTAATTGTGGAGTAAATTCCTGCTGGTTCTGATCATAGACCAGACCATCGACTTCACGGGCAATCAAACGTGAAATACTGTCCATGGTATCAAACGCATTTTGTACATCGCTATGCGGTAAAGCCAGGAAGAATGCCAGACCTTTCACTTCCTGAGTTGATAGGGTTTCCAGATCAAAGCCTTCCATTCCAGTATCGGTCATTTGCAATACCGAGAACAGCAGTTTTGAACCGTCTTCACTATAACGGTGGAAACAGGCCAATTCGCCATAACGCAGGCCATATTTTAGTAAAACTTTCAGGGTTTTATCACCTGAAAGTACACGGCCTTGCGGATAGATATGCAAAGAAATAATGGTTTCAGCATTGGACAAAGCACTTTCTTCATCCACTATTTTTTGCTCATGCAGATGTGCATCCAGAATACTACTTTCATCATTAAATTCAGAAATTTCTGCTTTTTCGATGTTGCTGTTCAGGCTGAATTCAGGCATTTCTTCCTTGGTTTCAATCTGGCTATTCTTCTGTTCCGCTTCTACCTGTTGAACATCTGCTGCCGTGACTACCGACTTTTCCACTACTTCAGCTTCTGTTGACGGGGCAGCTACAGGAGTTTCGACTGCTTTTGGCTCAACCGGAGTTGATTCAGCCTTGCGAAAGGCGGAAGGCTTTTCAGGAGCCGGTTCATCTATACCCAAGCTTGGCTCGATACGATCAGATTCGACATCCTGTTGTGCCAACTGAGAACGTACATGCCTTGGAATGATCGGGGTCTGGCTATCCGGGTCGATATGCAGGTTGGCATCCAGTGAAGGTACAGCCTCCACAGGTTTTTTGAACAGCATTCTTATACCAAACAGCATAATCACAATTGCGATAACAATCCCGATAATGGTGGTGATTTCCATATTATACCTCCGCAGCTAGGCCGTATTCTTTTGCCTGTTCCAAATTAACTGTCACTAATTTTGATGTTCCCGGTTCAGGCATGGTTACACCTAAAAGATCAGTCGCCATCATCATTGCAAGTTTGTTATGGGTAATATAAATAAATTGCACGTGTTCAGAAAGCTCTTTGACTAAATTACAAAAGCGTCCCACATTAGCATCATCCAGGGGTGCATCGACTTCATCCAATACGCAAAATGGTGCCGGATTTAAGCGAAAAATCGCGAATACCAATGCTAATGCAGTTAAGGCCTTTTCTCCACCAGAGAGTAAGGCCAATGAGCTGTTTCGTTTACCCGGTGGTCGGGCCATCAGTTTTACCCCCGACTGCCAGCCATCTTCAAGGCTTAAACTCGCCTCACCACCTTCAAACACTTTCGGGAACAGGTTTTGTAGCTCAGCATTGACCTGATCAAACGTGTGCATAAACAGTTTACGGGTTTCCTGATCAATACTTTTCATCGCAGCCTGTAGCTGTTCAACCGTATTTTCCAGATCCTGCATCTGGTGACTCAGTTCCTCATAACGTTTTGACAGTTCTTCATATTCTTCAGAAGCCGCCAGATTGACTGCACCGAGTTTATCAAACTGAGCCTGAGCTTTTTCCAGTTTCGCCTGATGTGCTTTAACATCAATATCCAGCCCGGAAATTACTTCACTATTCAATTCTTTCAGTTGTTCAGAATAATGCTGCAAATCAGATTTGGCTGCCTGCCAAGCCAGACGTTTTTCTTCCAGTGTAGTGCGAAGTTTTTCATCCTGCTGCTGGAAGCTGTGACGCTGTTCGGTCAAGTGCTGCTGTTTGCTCTGCACCTGATTTAATTCAATCTGCCAGTCGGCCCAAGTCTTTTGCAGTTTTTCAGTGATCTGCGCCTGTTCATTGAACTGGCTCTGTAAAGCAGGTAATTCCAGCTGTACCGGATCGACAAACTTTTTGGCCTGCTCGATTTGTGCAGTAATTTGTTGAGACTGTTCTTTTAGGAATACCTGATCTTTTTCCAGCAATTCGATCTGCTGCTGGCTTTGCACATTTTGCCGGCGCAGCACTTCCAGTTCCTGCTGCGCTTGCTGACTGAGCTGCTGTGAGTCATCCAACTGAGCGCTCAATTCTTCAAGCTGGAATTGCAGGGTTTTATAATTTGGTAGCGCCTGTTCCAGCTTGATATTCAAGGCATGCAGGTCAATTTCCAGATCATCTTTCTGCATGGCATCTTCTTCAAGCTGCTCATCCAGTTGTTGTAACTGATGCTGTAATTGCTGCTTTTGCAAGGCGAAAGCATGAGCGCTACTTTGTACTTTGGCAATGTGAATATCGAGTTGCTGCAGCTGCTTTTGGGTATGCTTGTGCTGCTCACTGATACTCTGAATCTGGTTTTGCAAAGCTTTAACCTGATCGGCGAATTCAGGTAACTGCTGCTCCAGCTGCATAAACTTAGGTTCAAGTTCCGCAAGCTGCTGCTCGATTTCATCCAGACGGATTCGATGACTCAATGCACCTTGTCCGGCCTGACTGGCTTCATCATAGTCCAGCGCAATGACCCAGTCTGACCCAACCTGATAGCCATCCAAACTCAGTAATGTCTGGCCTTGTAATAGGTCAGTTTGAAGCGGTAATGCTTGTGCTAATGTATCTACGACTCCAACTTGCTGCCACAGTGAATAATGCGGAGATTCAATCCAGTCGGCCAGACACATCGTATTGGCAATCTGAATTTTATCCTGAACAGCCTGTTGTTTTAACTGACGTGCACGATCTTCAAGGAAGTGCTCGCCCTCTGCCAGAATCTGGGCAGACAGCCACTTGGCCAGAAACTTTTCGATCAGGCTGGCATGTCCTTTGCCTGCATCATTGAGCTTAAGCACATGCATCAACTGGACCGCATCACTCTTAGCATTTGGGTTGGCTTTGGTCAGTAATTGGCTCAGGTTTTTCTTTTCTGAATGCAGGACCTGAATTTCAGATTTGAGCTGCATCAGCTGTTGTTGACGACTCGCCTGCTCTTCCTGAATCTGCTCGAATTGAGTTCTTAAATCTGTTAATTGAATTTCATAGCCAACGATTTGCTGTTCAGCCTGGGCTTTGTCTGCCTGATACTGCACCAGCTCATCTTGCTGCGCCTGTTGCTGGATCTGTGCATTTTGCTGTTGGAGCGTCTGTTTCTGCTGTTCAATCCGTTCAATATTCTTTGCCAGTTGCTCGCTTTGAGCCAGCATTTGTAATTTACGCTGTTGCTGCTGTTCGACCTGAGTTTTAATCTGTGCGAATTGCGCTGCTACTGAACTCTGCTGGGATTTGAGCTCACTCAGATTCTGACTATGCGTCTGAGTCTGGCCATCTTGCTGTTGCAATTGTGCCTGTTGATCTTCAAATTGCTGCTGCAAGGTTTCGAGTTGCAGTTCAATCAACTGCAAACGCTCTTTAGTCTGGGCTTTTTGCTGTTCCAGTTTGACCAGACTGGTGGAATTCTGCTCCAGCAAAGACTGCTTTTGTTGCAGGGTCATTTCCAGTTCAGCCAGTTTTTTCTCAGCCTGTTGCCATTCGCTTTGCAAAGGGGTGGATTGCTGAATCAGACGCTGGAACAGTTCACTGGTGCTGCCCAAATCATGTTCAACGGTGGTCAGTTTGGAACGTACCAGCTTAAAGTTTTCCCCGAGCGTATTCATCTCAAGGGTATATTCTTGCTGTAAGCGCTGGCTTTGCTCACATTGAAAAGACAGAATTTCGATCTTGATGGTACGGATCTGCCCTTCCAGTTCTTTATATTGAATCGCACTTTCCGACTGACGTTTCAGGGTTTTTAGCTGAGATTTCAGTTCGGAGGCGATATCTTCCAGACGCGACAGGTTTTGTGTGGTGTGATCCAGATGCAGCATGGTTTCACGGCGACGCGCCTGATAGCGCGACACTCCGGCCGCTTCTTCAATATAGACCCGCATTTCATCGGGCTTGGCATCGACCAGACGGTTGATCATGCCCTGCTCGATAATCGCATAGGAACGCGGACCAAGACCGGTACCCAGGAAAATATCGGTAATATCACGACGACGGCATTTGCTGCCATTCAGGAAATATTCGGACTTGCCATCGCGGTTGACCTGACGGCGTACCGCCAGTTCGTTATAGGCATTATAAGCACCGCCCAGCTTGCCATAGGTATTGTCAAAGCGCAGTTCTACACTGGCCATGCCCACCGGTTTACGCTTGGCAGTTCCGGTAAAGATGACATCCTGCATGCTGCCACCACGCAACTGACGCGCACTGGACTCGCCCATGACCCAGCGTATGGCATCAATGACGTTGGATTTACCACAACCATTCGGTCCCACGACCGCAGTACGATTATCTTTAAAATGTAAAGTGGTACTGTCGGCAAAAGATTTAAAGCCTGAAAGTTTTAAACTGCTTAAACGCATAATGTCCTGATTTAACGTCGTGAGCGTCTGGCCCACGCGAGTTCAATTTGTTTCATCCGTGTCAGAGATTCCAACACAAGGTTGCGCAAGTGTCGACAAAAATCTTCCATAAATAAAGTGGCCTGATGGCTTTTTCGTATCAAAATTGCTTCAGTGACCAGTTTAAATAAGTCAAAAGATTCCTGTAACTCGCGTCTGGAAATATTCAGGGTCAGAAAATAGCTCCGACGCAAAGAAGGCAGCAGTTCCTGATAGTAGCGCATCAGATAAGGATTCCCGACCATCTCATGCTGCTGGGCCATGCCCTGAAAGATCAGATCATAAAACTTTTCAGTGTGTCCTTGGCGGGTTTCTGCTTCCAATTGCTCTAATAATAGCTGAATGCGCTCAGCTTCATGCACCCGCCAGGTTTCCGCCATACGATGCACCATCTGCCCGAGCAATAACGAGGTCATGTCAAATAAGGCACGCACCTGCAAGGCGGACATTTCCGAGACAATCGCTCCCCGGCGCGGGAAAATTTCAATCAGCTGGGTGCGTTCCAGCAAAAGCAGGGCTTCACGAACCGAACCCCGACTGACATCAAGCTCCGAGGCAATCCTGAGCTCCTGTATACGTTCGCCTTCGACCAGTTCACCGCGGATAATCTGTTCGCTAATGTGCTTGGCAATCTGCTCAGACAAACTCTGCGCTTGTTCTAATGGCATACCGTTCCTGTCTTTATTTTTATGGATACTGGTTTAGCCCTTTATTTGGACTATGTGGCTATTAAACGGGTTTTTATCCATAAATACTTTGACATTGTCAGACAATCTTATGTCTATATAGCCAACTTAGGCTCATAAAAAAGGAGAATAGTCATCTATTCTCCTAATACGGTACATCAGTCCAACCTAAAAGGTTTAAATCAGGCCATAAAACCTTGATAAATAAAATACAGGCCGACGGTAGTCAGTAGTGCAGCAAAACATTTTTTTAATACGGCCGGTGAAAGCAGATGTGCCACTTTTGCCCCCAGCTTGGCCGTGAAAAAACTCATCATGCTGATACCAATAAAGGCATAAATATGAATATAGCCAATGGTATTTGGCACGGTGACCTGCGCCTGTTTACCGAACCAGATAAACCCCAACGCACCTGCGACTGCAATCGGTAATCCACAAGCCGCAGAGGTCGCTACTGCCTTTTGCATCACGATCCCACAGCGATTCAGAAATGGAACGGTCAGACTTCCCCCACCAATCCCAAAGATCGCTGATGCCACACCGATTCCACCACCTGCAGCAATTTGTACCGGGGTTGAAGGCAATTTTTGATTCGGATCGATCTGAATATGTGCTCCCCTGAACATTCTAAATGCCACCCAGACCGCAAAGAAACCGATCAACAACTGCAAACCCTGACCAGATAAATAATCGGCAATCCCCGCACCCAGGAAAGAGCCAATGACCAGACCTGGCGCCAGATTACGAAATACGGGCCATAGTACAGCCCCTCGTTGATGATGTGCCATCACCGAACTGATAGAAGTCACAATAATTGTTGCCAGGGAAGTACCCACCGCCATATGCATAATCACGCTGGGATCGTACTGGAGCTGGGTAAAAACAATGTACAGGATCGGCACAATAATCAAACCACCACCGACCCCAAACAGGCCTGCGGTGAATCCGGCAATTGCACCAATCAATAAATATATGATTAACTCCATAACGATATTTACCACGTTTAGATTCAAATGGATGTAGAAACTCGTGAACTGCAACAACGATTAAGCGATGCAGGCCAACTCCCGGAAGTATTACTCATCAAACCGATTACCAGATCGACCAATGATGATGTGCGCGAATTGGCAACGAAGGGGGTACAGCAGGTTCTAGTGTGCAGTCATGTGCAGACCCAAGGCCGTGGACAGCGTCAACGTCAGTGGATATCACCTGAAGGGAACATCTATTTAAGCACATTGCTGCATACACAAAAACCCATCGATGGTCGTCTGGCGCTGGAAATTGCGTTAAATATCCTGCAAATGCCCAGTCTGCAAGGGCTAAAATTACAAGTAAAATGGCCGAATGACCTGTATAGCCTGCACGGAAAATGGGGTGGTATTCTGGTCGAGCCGATTTCATCCACACAGGTGGTGGTCGGTGTCGGTTTAAATATCGATCCTCTGCCCACTGAACTTCCAGATCAGCAGGTTAGCTCCTTGAACGAGTTGGGATTATCGCATACCTCAAGAGTCGAACTGATTGCCCAGTTATATCTGGCGATTCAGCAAGCCGGGCAATGGTTTAATTATGGCAGTCAGAATCTGGCGGCGCGTTTTAATCGATCGGCTGCATTTATGCAACAAACGGTTGAATTTACCGATGTGCAAGGGCAATATTCCGGTACTTTTCTCGGGATTCAGGACGATGGTGCGGTCAAGATTTTGACCGATCAGGGAATCCAGACCTTTTATCAGGGACAGCTCCGCCTTAAAAATGGTAGATGAACAGGCATACAGCAATGAAAAAATTATGGTTGGATATCGGCAATACCCGGCTTAAATACTGGATTACCGAGCATGATCAGATTATTGAACAGGCAGCGGAATTACATTTACAGTCTCCTGCTGATTTGTTACTTGGCCTGATCCAGCATTTCAAAGCGCTGGGCTTGCATCAGGTAGGTCTATCCTCTGTGCAAGATAAAATCAATAATGAGCGCATTCTCAGCATTTTAGAAAGCCTGCATATTCCAGTGATTTTTGCTCAAGTACAGGCAGAATATGCAGGTCTGATCTGTGGTTATGATGAACCTTCTCAGCTGGGGATTGACCGCTGGTTACAGGTACTTGCTGTTGCGACTCAAGCGCATGAAAATTACTGTGTAATTAGTTGTGGTACGGCACTGACCATTGATTTGGCGCAAGGACAACAACATTTGGGTGGTTTTATTCTGCCGAATCTGTACTTGCAACGTGATTCCCTAATTCAGAATACCAAAGGCATTAAAATTCCGGATGCCGCTTTTTCTGAACTCAATCCTGGACGCAATACCATCGATGCTGTCCATCATGGCATCCTACTTGGTCTGCTGAGCACGATTGAGAAAGTACTACATGATTTTCCAGCACAGCTGGTTTTAACTGGTGGAGATGCCCCGCTATTTGCGCAGCATCTCGCTCAGTACCAGCCCCGGATTGAACCTGATCTCTTGCTTAAAGGCCTGCAGCATTTTGCAGCTCATTTGCCAGACACTGTTTGATAATATCCAGCAATTGGGGGAATTCGGCAAAACCATCAGCCTTGTTAAAATGTCCAGCTTTTTTGATCTCAAAAATTTGTGCATTCAGGCTATGTGCTAAACGCAAGGAAATCGGTGCAGGCACATAGGGATCATTACTGGAGATCAGCATCACCGCACGTTTATAGCTATAGGGTAAGTTTTTCAAATCGAGCCGGACGGCCTGCAGTATTTTATTCAGTTCTGACCAGGCCACCAAGGGCGTATCAAAGGCCGAGACCAGAATAATGCCGCCGATCTTGCGTTGCTGCTGAATATAATGTTCCTGTAAAAAGTTTAAAACACTGACGCAACTCAGGCCATGTGCAACTAAAAAGGTATGTTCATCCATCTGCGGAATGTGCAGTTTCAGATTCTGCTGCCACTCTTCTAAATCAGGCTGAAAAGGGTTGGCCAGCATAATCCGCTTGGACTCAAAACCGGCATTTTTAAGCTGGCGACTCAGCCAAGGATACCAGTGATCATTGGAGGTCGCCTGATAATCCGGCACGATATAGACTTTCTTTATTATATTTTTCATAGTGATTTACTTATTATCATTGAACGCAAATTGCGTCGACAAAAAATAAGTTTTAACCAGTCTGGAGATGGAATTCAAGTCTCTTTTTGAACGCCATCTCATGTTAAATTTTAAAATTTAGCGAATACAATAACATGCCTAAATTTAACATTTAATCAGATACGGCTCGATCACTTTCCAGAGCTCCGGCAGATCAGTACAACCTTGAGAATCAATAAAATGCCCATGATGCTTGGCATTCACCACAATTGCATCCAGACTGTCTGCCTGTTGCAGACTAAATTCAGGCGCAACCCGATCATCGCCTTCAGAGTAGATCACCACACGCTCTGCAATCTGCTGTTTCAGCAAATCGAAATCGATATTAGAGGCATCAATAAAAGGGTTCACTTCATCCAGACGACCCAGCCGGCCATTAAATCCTGCGATCAGTACCAGTTGCTGAATCTTCTGCTGTTTTAATTCTCTGGATAAGTAATGCAATGCGGCCACAGTCCCCAAACTATGTGCGATAAAGATACTGTCCTCGTCAATTGCATCAATCTGTTCACGCATTTGCTGATCCCAGGTGTCCAGTGTCGGTGTAGTTGATGGATCCAGCCGGAGGACTTTTAAACTGACATTTTCCTGTTGGGCTTTTTCCTGAATCCATGGGTACCAGTTTTCTTCCGGGCTTGCAGTATAACCATGTACGACAATTACTTGGTTCATTTGAAATTTCTCTTTATTTTGTGCTCATGCTCCTGAGTCTGCCTGATCGGATTTTTATTTTGGGTAAGTAAATGTTGTTTTGTTTAAACCGGTTTGACTATTTATTCGCAATAAAAAAAGGCGCATATTGCGCCTTTTTTTAAAATAAAACTTATTTCTTGTCGTTGCCGCCGAACAATGGACCCATACCACCGCCGCCACCAAACTGTTTCTGCAAACCGCCAAATGACTTCATCATTTTTGCCATACCGGATGGATTGGCAAATTTTTTCATCATCTTGGCCATTTGGGCATGTTGCTTGATCAGCTTGTTGACTTCTGCCACTTCCATACCACAACCTGCTGCGATACGTTTTTTACGGCTTGGGTTCATCAAGTCTGGATTACGGCGCTCTTTCAGGGTCATCGACTGGATAATCGCTTCCATTTTCTTGACCTGCTTTTCAGGATTGGCTTGCGCCAACGCATCTTGCAGACCGGCATTGCTCATGCCAGGAAGTTTGTCCAGGAAGCCCATCATGCCGCCCATCTTGTTCATCTGCTCAAACTGCATCAGCATGTCTTCAAAGTTGAAGCTGCCGCCTTTTTGCAGTTTTTTCGCCATTTTTTCGGCTTTTTCTTTGTCGACCTTGCGTTCAAGTTCTTCGACCAAAGAAAGTACATCACCCATACCGAGAATACGCTGTGCAACACGCTCAGGATGGAATGGCTCCAAGGCATCGAGTTTCTCACCCATACCCAAGAATTTGATTGGCTTGCCGGTAATCGCGCGTACTGAAAGCGCTGCACCACCGCGCGCATCACCATCAGTTTTGGTCAGGATCACACCAGTTAAAGGCAAGGCATCATTAAATGCTTTGGCGGTGTTTGCCGCATCCTGACCGGTCATGGCATCGACCACGAACAGGGTTTCAGTCGGGTTAATCGCTGCATGCAGCTCTTTGATTTCACCCATCATGTCATCATCGATATGCAAACGACCTGCCGTATCGACAATCAGCACATCGGCAAACTGGATTTTTGCCTGTTCAATCGCGCGATTCACAATCGTAATCGGTTTTTCGTCTGCGCTAGATTCCAGGAAAATCGCACCGACTTCACCCGCGACAGTCTGTAGCTGTTTGATCGCAGCCGGACGATACACATCGGCAGAGACCATCGCGACTTTTTTCTTTTGACGTTCTTGTAAGAAGCGTGCAAGTTTCGCTGCAGTTGTTGTTTTACCTGCACCCTGCAGGCCTGCCAGCAGGACAACCACAGGTGGTTTTGCAGTGAGGTCGAGGCTTTCATTGGCCTCGCCCATCATTTTGGTCAATTCGTCATGAACGATTTTGACAAAAGCCTGCCCAGGAGATAACTGAGTCATCACTTCCTGGCCTAATGCTTCTTCCTTAACTTTCGCGATGAATTCACGAGTTACAGGTAACGCAACATCGGCCTCAAGAAGCGCCATACGCACTTCACGTAACGTATCTTTAATATTGTCTTCGGTTAGCTGCCCTGAGCCAGTAACATTTCTTAAACTCTGCGTGAGTCGTTCTGTTAAGGTATCAAACATTGCAAAATCCGCTTAAAATAGCCATGAGCAAAAAATTGTTTCTTAAAATAGAAAATTTATGCATAGAATGCTATAGGATACTGTAGTTCGCAGCGAATTTATATAAATGAATATTCATCACCCTTAAAAAGGTTTGACATGGTTAGCCTCCCCTTGGTTTATACGATCTTAGCATTAGTCGCTTACACCGCTTCCTTCTGGTATCTGTTCATTCATTTAATGTCTAAACGTGCTCCTAATCAATGGTTTGTCTCGCTAACCGCACTGCTTGGACTGGGCTTGCATGCGCTGGTTTTATATGGCGATATGCATACCCCGCTGGGCATCAATTATGATGTCTTTGCCCTGTTTTCCTTTACCTCTGGTCTGATGCTGTTACTCAGCATTATTTACAGTACTTATCGTCCAATTATTGCCCTGAACCTGATCGGGATTCCGGTGGCTGCGACCGGATTAATTCTTGGCTTTGCGTTTACTCAGCCTGCAAAAATCATCACACAAAACTCTTTGGGTCTGGATATTCATATTATCCTGTCTTTGTCTGCTTATGCGGTATTGCTCATGGCGACTATTCAGGCCGTAATTTTACGCTTTCAGGATCGTGAGCTGAAAAAGAAGCAAAAACGCCGCGTTTGGGTCAGTTTGCTACCCTCTTATCAAGACATGGAATCATTGCTGTTTGATATGCTGATGACCGGTTTTGTTTTACTTACCCTCGCTTTGGGCTTTGGCTTTTTTACTATCGACAATTTCTTTGCTCAGCATCTGGCACATAAAACGGCGTTCAGTATCATTTCCTGGCTTGTTTACGGTTCACTATTAATTGGACACTGGAAGTTTGGCTGGCGTGGCCAAAAAGCTGTGCGCTTTACCCTACTCGGTTTTGGCTTGCTGGCACTGGGTTTTATTGGTTCTAAATTTGTGCTGGAAATGATTCTAGGGCGATAATTCTGAGCCGTGAATATTCAATTCATTGTTCAATAAACAGATTCTAGCTCTAATATTTTTTTAAACGATTATACGCCCCGCACGCACTGATAATGGCCAGCGAATGACTCTGGGCAATTCTGGATCTTCCCATTCTGGCAATAAGGCATCTGCCAGTACATTTAATGGATTATGTCCGAGTGCTTGAGTTGCTGCTTTCACGGCTGACCAAGTACTCATATAACCAATTAACTGATAAAAATTCCATTCAACCTGCAATACCGGTGGCTGAGTCGCAATTTCCTGAAATGGAAATGGTAAATTTTTATATCCTTCATCTACATGGCGACGTTCAGGTGGCCAGTACGGTGCAAGCGTGACTTCATAAAAATGCTTAAAATAATGATTCAGATGGGGCTCATCCACACTGAATACGCCATAGCTAATTAAAGCCAGAATGGCATTGGGTTTAGCAATCCGGCGAACTTCTGCGTAAAATTTTTCCAGATCGAGCCAATGCGCTGCTTGAGCCACCGAAATCAGATCAACACTCTGGTCAGCACACGGAATCTTTTCAGCGAGTGCCTGACCATACTGAATTTTTGGATGCGGTTTGGCTTGGGCAAGCTGTTCAGCACTCGCATCAATAGCAAGCACCTGATCAAAGTAATTCGCCAAAACTTCTGAAAGCTGTCCAGAACCACAGCCGACATCTACAGCCAATTTAGTACCTGGTGACAGCTCTGCCAATAGCTTTCCCAATGCATCCGGATAATGCGGACGAAACAAAGCATAGTCCTGTGACTGCTGGGAGAAATGATCTTTAAATTCCCTATTTTCCATATATATGCTTTCCAGACCAGTTTTATTTCAGTCTAAATAGACGGTCAGGGAATGCAGTTGGAATTTGGTTTCAGTTACTTCCTGTTTTTAAAATGCAGAATTCATCTATTTAATAGAATCATGTTCTTAACTTAGTCATTCAAGCTATTCTGCTTGATCTGATAATCTGCCTTAAACGCTTTGTAACTGAGCCGGTCTTTGGAGACTTCTGTTAAAGGACTGACCTCCTGCATTGAGGAAAGACAGCGCTCTGTCAGCTGAATATATTCTTGTGTCCCTTTGCTTTTCCAAGCAATTTCTTTGGTGTCCAGGGGACGGATGACCCGTGCTGGACTACCGAGTACCAATGAATTTTCCGGAATTTGGGCCTTGGCTTTAACCGTACTATTAGCACCAACAATGGTATTTTCACCAATCTCGGCTTCATCAAGAATCACGCTGTTCATGCCGACCAGTACATTTTTACGAATGATACAGCCATGTAAAATCGCGCCGTGTCCGATATGGCCATACTCTTCGACCAGCGTGACGCTACCGGGAAAGCCATGGATGGTACAGGAATCTTGAACATTGGCATTTTTCTGGATGTGAATCCCGCCGAAGTCGGCTCTTAAAGTAGCGAAAGGCCCGATATATACGCCCTCTTCAATCACTACATCCCCGATCAGAACGGCTTGCGGATGCACATAAGCGTGAGGGCTGACCACAGGAATCACCCCATCAATGGCATAACACGGCATTATTTTATTCCTTTAAAAATGCAGAATTAGATTAGCTAACGGCTTCCAGTCGCAAACCGCCAAAACGTTTATAAAATTGTGGATGTACCGGCGGCATCGAACCTTCCGAAGTTCGGGCGATCTCCATAAAGAACTCATCCCCTGCCGCAACCACCGTTTGATATAAATTACTGCTCAGATTACGGGCATTCAGGGAAAGCCAGTTGGATGGCAATAATTCAAAAGGCAGATTCGGATCTTTTAATAAAATCCGGCGGAATTGATGAATCAGCAAAATACGCAACTGAAAGGCCTGAACCGGATCCAGCTCATCTTCCTGTTCCACCAGATGAAAGAATTCCCGGAAATCCGCAATAAATTTTTCATAGCGCTGATGCAGTTCCTGCACCGGCCAGTTGGTGGCAACCATGCGTTTCACGGTTGGATAGGATTCCTGCCAGAGCTGCAAGGTTTCGGCCTTAAACACCACGACTTGGTCGGTCATTTTCAGGTTCAGCAGCAGGTTTTGCAGTTTCTGGTGATCACAGCCCGGATAGGCCATGACATTAGTGGCGATATTGGCAAAGCCCAGCCATTCCAGTTCTTTTTTCAGAACCAGTTTATTTTCCAGTTCCACTGAACTGAGCAGCACCAGATCCCACTTCTGATCCCATTCGGTATGCTGAAAACTGTAAATTTTTTGATCCGCCATAATAAAACGCTGGCGGCTGCTTTCGGTTACGCGATAATAACTGGTGCGACCAATTTTCTCAGACATCAGCCAGCCATTTTGGACCAGACGAAATACGGCAGTCCGTACCGATCGTTCATTAAATCCGAAGACATCCATGAGCTGAATTAGACTGGCCAGACTGATAATGCCACCCCGGTGAAAAATACAGTCACCAAAGATGGTCATGATTAATGAGGTTCCGCTGAGTGCTTCAGTTTGAATAAAGTCATCAATTATTTGTTTTAATTTCGGATTCATTGCGTTTAACTTTACCTTATAGAAACTGGATGATAGACCATTTGGCTATCATCCAATAGTACTTCATGCAGACTTGCGGATATCAAACACGCGCTGTGCCTTGCCTTCAGAGCGTGGCAGACTCCCTTCAGGCAACACTTCGACACTTACGGTGATTCCGACCATGGTTTTAATCTGGCTTTTCAGCTGAGTTGCCAACTGGTGCGCCATAATGTCACTGCTATCTTTACGCATTTCGGTACGGATATGCAATGTATCCAGATGTCCCTGTTTGCAAATCTGGATCTGATAGTTCGGAATCAGTTGCTGGATCTGTAAAATCTGCTCTTCAATCTGTGATGGGAAGACATTGACCCCACGAATAATCATCATGTCATCACTACGGCCGACAATCTTGTCCATACGGCGCATGGTGCGTGCCGTGCCTGGCAATAAACGGGTCAGGTCACGGGTACGGTAACGGATTACCGGCATGCCTTCTTTAGTAATGGTGGTAAAGACCAGTTCACCCAGTTCGCCATCTGGCAGCACTTCGCCAGTTTCCGGATGGATAATTTCAGGATAGAAATGATCTTCCCAGATGGTTGGGCCATCTTTAGATTCCAGACATTCCATCGCCACGCCCGGTCCCATGACTTCTGACAGACCATAAATATCTAGGGCATCAATGCCCAGACGCTCTTCAATTTCCTTGCGCATTTCATTGGTCCATGGCTCTGCACCAAAGACGCCGGTTTTAATCGAACAGTTTTTGGCTGTGCCAAATTTCTTCTCAAGCGCTTCAATAATGTTCAGGCAGTAAGATGGCGTGACCATCAGTGCTGTCGGTTTAAAGTCATGAATCAGTTGCGCCTGTTTATCGGTTTGTCCGCCAGACATTGGAATCACGGTTGCACCCAAGCGTTCAACGCCATAATGCGCGCCTAAACCACCGGTAAACAGACCATAACCGTAAGACACCTGGATGATATCTTTGCTGCTCAAGCCGGCTGCACGCAGGGAACGCGCCACCACGTCTGACCAGACATTAATATCATTTTGGGTATAACCCACTACGGTCGGCTGACCGGTGGTGCCAGAAGATGCGTGCACACGTACAATCTGTTCCTGTGGAACAGCGAACATACCAAACGGATAGTTATCGCGTAAATCCTGTTTGGTGGTAAACGGGAATTTCGCCAGGTCTTCCAGTGAGTTAAAATCGTCTGGATGCACGCCAGCATCATCGAATTTCTTTTTATAAACCGGACTGTTCTGATAAGCATGTTGCAACGTCTTTTTCATACGCTGTAGCTGAACACTGCGTAACTCATCAACTGATACTTTTTCAATTTTTTCCATTGCATTGTTATTCATATTCTTACTCCTGACGCAGTCTTCCTGACCACGGTTTAATTCATTGATTGAATGATGTGTTTAATCCATATTTTCTAAAACCAGTGCAACACCTTGACCAACACCCACACACATGGTGCAGAGTGCATATTTACCATTACGACGTTTTAATTCTTTCATGGCGGTAATCACCAAACGGGTGCCACTCATACCCAGCGGATGACCCAAGGCGATGGCACCGCCATTCGGGTTGATTCTGGAATCATCGTCTTGCAAGCCGAGTTCACGGATCACAGCCAGCGATTGCGCTGCAAATGCTTCATTCAGCTCGATCACATCCATCTGCTCCAGACTCAGGCCAGTTTGTTTCAAGACTTTATGTACTGCTGACACCGGCCCAATGCCCATATATTTGGCTTCCACACCGGCACTGGCCATTCCAATCACTTTAGCTTTCGGGCGCAAACCATACTGCTCAGCAAACTGCTGATTGCCGAGTAATACGCAAGCCGCCCCGTCATTAACACCCGAAGCATTGCCAGCGGTGACTGAGCCGCCTTCTTTACGAAATGGGGTTTTTAAGGCGGCCAGATTATCCAGCGTCGTCTCTGCGCGCGGATGCTCATCTTGGGAAATGGTCAGAGTGCTTTTCTTCGGACCTTTAACCTCGACTGGCAGAATTTCTTCGGCAAAAATACCCTTCTGCTGGGCTACTGCGGTTTTCTGTTGGCTGTGATAGGCAAACAGGTCCTGGTCTGCACGGCTAATCTGATACTTTTCAGCGACGTTTTCGGCCGTTTCCGGCATGCTGTCAACGCCAAACTGTGCTTTAAATTTTGGGTTGATAAAACGCCAGCCAATGGTGGTGTCATAAATTTCAAGGGTACGGCTAAAGGCAGTCGTAGGTTTGGATTGCACGAAAGGCGCTCGGCTCATGGATTCTACGCCACCCGCCAAAACAAATTGTGCTTCACCCGATTTGATGGCACGGGCTCCCAGTCCAATGGCATCCAGACCTGAAGCACATAAGCGGTTCACGGTGAGCGCTGGAACAGATTCAGGCAACCCTGCGAGTAAAGCAGCCATACGCGCCACGTTGCGGTTATCTTCACCGGCCTGATTGGCACAGCCCAAGATCACTTCATCCAGTTCTGCCCATGGCAAGGCAGGATGCTGATCTTTCAGATATTGAATCGGTAGCGCTGCCAGATCATCAGCACGAATGCTGCTCAGTCCACCGGCATAGCGTCCGATCGAGGTGCGAATTCCATCAAAAATATAAACCTGTTCCATGATTCTTCCTTTTAGCCAGCAACGCGTAATGGTTGCTGCTGAGTTTTCTGTGCATGTCCCTGCACCGCTTTCTTTGCTAAATATATACTAGTTCCATAGCGGTCTTCACCATAAATACGATACATATTTTCTAAAATTTGTAAAATTGTGTAATATCCAATTTTATCTGCCCATTCGAATGGACCACAAGGATAATTCACGCCATATTTCATAGCAGAATCAATATCTTGTTCTGATGCGATATCATGCAGTACCGCTTCACAGGCTTCATTCACCAACATGGCAATACTACGTATAACATAAAGACCGGGATGATCCTTAGACCAAATAGGTATCATATCCATACCTATGAGGAATAGCTCCACTGCCTGGCACTGTTCAGCACTACACGCCGGTGATGCAACGACTGGAATCGCTTGAGCATTTGTCCAATCTGAATGCCAGTCCATCAACACCACAGGCTCATGCGGATAGGTAAGTTCAACTGATTCGCCAAGCGATAATCGCAGAGAAAGGTCACCAATCAGGATTTCATTCTGTTCTGCTGCCTGAAAACTCAGCTCTACATGAGAGGCCTGTTTTAAACGTTCAATCAGTACTGAGGAATGTAGCCATTCACCTTTTACTGTGACTTTGAGCTTATTCAGCGACTTGGCATAACACACTGGCAATTCATATACAGGTGCAGGCTTGGCCTGAGCGTAATCATAAAAACCCTGACCGGACTTGCGACCATAACAACCGGCATCGACCAGTTCTTTTTGAATCAAGGACGGGCGGTAGCGTGGCTCATAGAAAAATTCCTGATAGACACTTTGTGTGACCGAGAAATTCACATCCTGCCCAATCAGATCTGTAAGTTCACACGGCCCCATGGCAAAACGGCCACATTCGCGCATGATGTAATCGAGCTGTTCCGGGGTGGTGGCATTTTCCTGCAAGGCACGAAAGGCCTCGGCATAATAAGGTCGTGCGACACGATTGACGATAAAACCGGGGGTCGATTTGGCTCGCACCGGAACCTTGTTCCAGTCCTTCATCAGATCAAATACTGCATCGGCAATCGCTGCTGAGGTTTTCAGTCCGCGGATAATCTCGACCAGTTTCATCACCGGCGCCGGATTAAAGAAATGCAGACCAATCACTCGCTCGGGATGTGGAATCGCCGAGGCAATTGCGGTAATGGAAATTGAAGAAGTATTAGACGCAAAAATCGTCTGTTCCGGGCAAATGGCAGCCAGCTGTTGAAACAGGTTTTGCTTCACTTCTTTCTTTTCAACAATGGCTTCAATAATTAAGCCCGCATCGGCAAGCTGCTGAATGTCCTCTGCCACAATCAGATTGGCGAAGGTACTCTCCAGCAATTGCTGGGTCATTTTGCCATTTTGTACGCGCTTGCTCAGCTGCGCCTCTAAAGCAGTCAAGGCACTCTGAACTTTGCTGCGATCGAGATCAAACACATAGGTCGGATGCCCGTGCATGGCTGCCAGTTGTGCAATGCCAATCCCCATGGTTCCAGCACCGACCACAGCAACTTTGACTTGTTCCAAATTGATCTGTTGCATGATTTAGCATCCTTTATATTCAGGGGTACGCTTCTGCATAAAGGCTTGTACACCTTCCTTATAATCGCTTGAACGTCCAGCCAGACGTTGCAGGTCACGTTCCAGAATGAGCTGCTCATCCAAATTGTTTTCTGCTGCGGCATGAATGGCTTTTTTGATCAGGGACAGACCATAGGTCGGTTGCTGAGCCAGATGCTCCGCCAATTTTTTCGCTTCTGCTTGCAGTTGCTCATCTTCAACCACCTGCCAGATCATGCCCAGTTGTACTGCACGCTCAGCCGGAATTTTATCGCCGAGCATCGCTAGGCCCATCGCCTGAGCACGGCCGACCAGACGCGGTAGGAACCAGGTACCGCCTGAATCTGGCACCAAACCAAGACGGCAAAAGGCCTGAATAAAGGAAGCCGATTTTGCTGCCACCACAATGTCACACGCCAGGGCAATATTGGCACCTGCCCCTGCTGCTACTCCATTCACGGCACAAATCACCGGTTTTGGCATTTCAGTAATCAGCTTGATCAAAGGGTTGTAATATTTTTCAATCGACAGGCCTAAGTCCGGTGCATCGGCATTCGGATCGACCACACGGTCATTCAGATCCTGACCGGCACAGAAACCGCGGCCTTCGGCTGAAATCACCACGGCACGAATCTGGCTATCTTTAGCCCAGGCCTTGATGACCTTGGAAACTTCCTGATGCATGGTTTCATTAAAGCTGTTGAGCTGTTTTGGACGGTTAAAGGTCAGGTAGCCCACTGCATTTTTTTCTTCGACAATAATTGTTTGATAATCCATTACACACCTCTAAATTCTGGTTTTCTTTTTTCTAAAAATGCATTGATGCCTTCCTGGCGATCTTGGGTCGCCGCCAGCCAGACAAAATGTTGACGTTCAAGTTTCAGTCCCTGACTTAAAGTCACTTCATGAATCGACTTTAAAGATTGCTTGATGGCACGAATGGCCAGCGGTGCCTGCTTGGCAATTTTTTCTGCCAGTTCCAGTGCGTATTGCACGGTCAATCCTGCCGGACAAACCTGGCTGCTAATGCCATGTTGCAAGGCTGTTTGTGCCGAAATCATTTCACCAGTCATGGCCCAGCGCATCGTTAATTGCTGACCGACCAGACGGGCCAGACGCTGGGTTCCACCGGCACCCGGCAACATATCTAAACCGATTTCAGGCAAGGCAAACTGGGCATTTTCTCCGGTCAGCACCATGTCACCATGCAAAGCCAACTCGAAACCTGCACCAAAAGCATAACCATTTACGGCCATGATTAAAGGCTTGGAAAATTCATCAATTTTTTTCCAGAGCAGTGGGCGTTGGTCTTGCTGGATGCTGACCACATCTAACTGCGCCAGCTCATTTAAATCAGCACCGGCAGCAAAGCATTGCATATTTCCGGTGATGACCACGGCTTTCACAGCAGCATCTGTTTCCAAGTCCTGTAGACAGGCTGCAATGTTTTGCAAGGTGGCATTGTTTAAGGCATTGCGCTTTTCCGGGCGATTCAGCTCGATCAGTACCACACCTGGCTTGGTTGAGCTGGTTTTAATGTAGGTCATCCTTGAACTCCTGCTATGCTCGCGGTGCTGTAAATTCAGCTGTTATTCATCAAAACTGAGTCGGACATTGGCCGTGGTTGGACGTGCCTGACAACTGAGCACATAGCCTTTCTGAATTTCATCTTCTTCCAGACTGTAATTCACCGCCATTTCAACCTGTCCCTCTAACACCTTACATTTACAGGTGGCACAAACACCGCCCTTACAGGCATATGGCAGGTCGGCTCCGGCACGTAGCGCAGCATCTAAAATACTGTCATCCTGTTTGGAGACTTCAACAATCAGCTCGCGACCATCCAGAACAATATTGACGCGTTCTTCGCTACGGCTTTCCATCTGCTGGGCGGTTGCTTTCGGTGCAGTACCGGTATTGAAGCGTTCAGTGTGAATCTTACTGCGCTGAATGCCCCAAGTCGGTAATACCGTTTCGACTGCTGTCATCATTTCTTCAGGACCGCAAGCGAAACAGTGATCTGCTTCGGCTGAAATCAGATTGGCCTGAAACAGCTGCTGCAATTTGTCTGCATCGATCCGACCATTAAAGATCTCGCTGTCATTCAGTTCACGTGAAAAAATATTCACCAGTTGCAGACGTTCCTTAAAACGGTCTTTCAGGTCCATGATCTGTTCAGAAAACATAGTCTGTTTCCAGGAACGGTTGCCATATACCAGAGTGAATGTTGCGTCCGCTTGACGGTTCAGCACTGACTTTACAATCGATAAGATCGGCGTAATACCACTGCCTGCTGCAAATCCTAGATAATTCTGGCCACCAGCCTTGGCGGCTTTCTGAAAGAACACCCCTTGCGGTGGCATGACTTCTAGTACATCGCCCGCTTTGAGATGCGCATTGGCCCAGGTTGAAAACTGACCTTGATCAATTTTTTTAATCGCAATACTCATGTCTTCCTGAGTATCACTGCAGATCGAGTAGCAGCGGCGCAGCTCGCCGTCATCGGTTAAATGACGAATGGTCAGGTGCTGCCCCGGCTGATATTGGAAAGCATCCAACTGCTCAGGCGCGAGATCAAAGGCAATGCAGATCGCCTGCTCGGTTTGTGGCTGAATCGATTTAATGGTTAATGGTATAAATTGGCTCATGGCAAAATCCTTCTTTTAGGTGGCGGTGTTCAGGCTTGTTATTGGTTTACCCTGCCCACCGCGCAATCGTTACAATCAAATACATTTGAAATAGTCAAAAGTTTCTAAGCAGTCCCGACATTGATATAAAGCTTTACAGGCGGTCGAACCGAATTCACTTAATAATTTGCTGTTATGACTTAAGCACTGTGGACAGGTGATGCCATCGGTCAATGCCACATGCGTACCACAACTATGTGACTGGCCTTGCGGCGGGGCAATACCATATTGCTGTAATTTGTGTTTGCCCGATTCACTCATCCAGTCCGTGGTCCAGGCTTGAGAAAGGTCCACAATGACTTTGACTGGCGTCAAACCATTGGCTTCAAAAGCCTGGGTAATTTCTGCTTTTAATAAATCCGTGGCCGGACAGCCGCTATAGGTCGGCGTGAGTCGCACCACAATTTCATCCTGCTGATTCAGCTCGACGCCACGAATCATACCCAGATCAATCACTGACAATACCGGAATCTCTGGATCAGAAACCTGCTGTAAAACGTCCCAACATTGATCTTCTACGTGTCGAATCAGATTCATGCGACTCACTCCCTGTGATTGTGCCGAATTACCAGTTCATGTTTGGATATGAGCGCTGCATGTATTGCAGTTCAGCCAAAACAAAACCGAGATGTTCTGTATGTAAACCCTGTTTAGCCCCACTGCGATAAGCACCCAGCTCTGGCAGGCTTAATTCAAATCGCGCCAGCTCGGCTGTAATGGTCTCCAGCCACTGGACTTTTAAATGTTCAATCTCTGGAATGACACCGCTATCGACTAGTTGTTTTTCAGCTGCCGTCAGAACAAAAAGTTCTTCGGTAAAACGCCATAACTGGTTTAAACCTTGCTGGGTTTTTTCATGCGCTTCTGCGGTACCTAAACTTAAGCGTTCCATCCAGGTGGTGGAAAAACGCTGATGATATTTCACCTCTTTGAGTGACTTCACTGCAAAGGCAGCCAACTCAGCATGCTGACTTTGACTTAAGGTGCTAAACAATAAAGCGTGGTAGTGATCCATCAACCACTGGCGCACCAGAGTCTGGGCAAAATCACCATTCGGCTGTTCACACAGCAGCAAATTACGGTATTCACGTTCGGTACGGAAATAAGCCAGTTTGTCTTCATCACGACCCTGTCCTTCCACTTCACCCGCCAGACTGAGGGCAGTACGTGCCTGACCCAATAAATCCAGTCCAATATTGGCTAAGGCAATATCCAGCTCCAGTTCAGGTGCATGACCGCACCACTCTGCCAAACGATGGGACAGGATCAGTTGACTGTCACCCACATGTAAAAGAAATTCTGCCAATACTTGATTTGTCATACTCTTCACCTTTCCCTTTACATGTGCTCGATGCCAGCTGGAATGTTATAAAAGGTTGGATGGCGATAAACCTTGTCCAAAGCGGGTTCAAAAAATTCTGCTTTTTCATCTGGCTGGGAAGAGGTAATCAATTCAGATTTCACCACCCAGATACTGATCCCTTCATTGCGGCGGGTATATACATCGCGGGCATTTTGTAGTGCGACTTCCTCATCTGGTGCACGCAGGCTGCCGACATGACGGTGACTCAGACCCTGTTTACTACGCACAAATACTTCATAAAGTGACCAGTTATTTTTGTTATTCATGAGCAAATTTCCTTATATTGATCAAACTATTTTTTAAGCAACTTTTTGTGCTGCTGACTGTTGCTGCTGTTTCTGCGCATAGACTGCTGCTGAATCACGTACCCACTTGCCGCCTTCCCAAGCTTTGCGGCGTGCTTCAATACGCTCATGGTTACACGGTCCCTTGCCTGCAAGAATCGCAAAGAACTCATCCCAATTGATTTCACCAAATTCGTAATGTCCGGTGGCTTCATTGAATTTGAGGTCTGGATCTGGAACGGTTAAACCCAGCTGCAACACTTGCGATACGGTGTTATCGACAAATTTCTGACGTAGCTCATCATTGCTGAATAATTTAATTTTCCACTGCATACTTTGTGCACTGTTCGGTGAATTATCATCACTTGGACCAAACATCATCAGTGCCGGCCACCAGAAACGGTTCACTGCGTCCTGTGCCATCTGCTTTTGTTCTGGCGTTCCATTGGCCAATTCCATCATGGCTTCAAAGCCCTGACGTTGATGGAAACTTTCTTCCTTACAGACGCGTACCATGGCACGGGCATAAGGACCATAAGACGTACGGCACAGCGCAACCTGATTGACAATCGCTGCACCATCTACCAGCCAGCCAATCGCGGCAACATCGGCCCAGCTCAAAGTGGGATAGTTAAAAATGGATGAATATTTCATGCGACCGGCAATCAGTTTATCCATCATGTCGTCACGATCCGCACCCAGGGTTTCAGCAGCACTGTACAGATACAGGGCATGACCGGCTTCATCCTGGACTTTCGCCATCAGCACGGCTTTACGCTTCAAGGTCGGTGCACGGGTAATCCAGTTGCCTTCTGGCAACATACCCACAACTTCAGAGTGGGCGTGCTGACCGATCTGACGAATCAAGGTTTTACGATAAGCATCCGGCATCCAGTCCTTCGGCTCTATGGAAATATCCTTTTCAATCTTTTGATCGAAGATTTGTTGTTGGTTATTCATTGTTCCCTCACTTATCCCAAGTGTTGATACACTCAAATTAAAACGATACGTAATTAAAATCAATATCTATTTATTAGTATCATTTAATTTTTATCTCTAATTTTTAATAAATATTTGTTTTATATAATTTAATATTTTTTATTTTATTGTTACTCATTTTTAAACACAGATTTATGATTGACATTTTCACTTTTTCAACACAAATTATGAAACATCAAAATTAAAATACATCTCAAAACGTATCATAAATGGAGTTTTTACAATGTTAGAGTTAGACAGCAGCTCAAGCACAACGGATTATCAAGATACTGAATCAACCCATAATCCTATTGCCATCAAAAGCTTATCTTCACTGGTGTACGGCCAGGAATACACAGCGCAAGCCGATTTACGTACGGTTTATCATGCCATTAGCGGTGAAGCGGTTTATCAGGTCGGCAGTCAGGGCATCGATACCCAAGCCGTGGTGAAGTATGCCAAACAAAAAGGCGCGACTATTGCCACATGGACCTTCCATCAACGTGCCAATGCCCTGAAGCAAGTGGCTCAGTATTTGATGGAACGTAAAGAAGACTTTTATGAACTTGCCAAGGCAACCGGCTGTACCCGTAAAGATGCCTGGATTGATATTGAAGGCGGAATTGGCACCTTATATGCCTATTCGAGTTTGGTGCGTCGTGAACTGAGTGATGAAACAGCGCTGGTCGAAGATGCCTGGATTCCTCTTTCTAAGCAAGGCAGTTTTGGCGCGAAGCATATTCTGACGCCTAAAGCCGGTGTCGCCGTGCATATCAATGCCTTTAACTTTCCAATCTGGGGCATGCTGGAAAAAATCGCACCGACACTGCTGGCAGGCGTACCCTGTATTGTCAAACCGGCGACCGAAGGTGCCGAGCTGACCCATGCTGTGGTCAAAGCCATTCATGAAAGTGGTTTCTTGCCAGAAGGCTCGCTACAGCTCATTTGCGGACAGATCTATGATTTATTCGATCATTTAAATCCTCAAGATACGGTCACTTTTACCGGTTCTGCTTCAATAGGGCAAAAACTGCGTTCGCATCCACACTTAAATGCCTACTCGATTCCATTCACCATGGAAGCAGACTCGGTCAACAGTGCAATTTTGACGGCGCAAGCCAATGATGAAACGATTGATTTATTTGTCCGTGAAGTTTTCCGTGAAATGACCACCAAAGCCGGACAGAAATGTACCGCCATTCGTCGTGCTTTTGTGCCGGCCGAGCTATTGGATACAGTACAAGACCGTCTGATTGCAAAACTAAAAAAAGTGGTCGTGGGCGATCCGGCTCAGGAAGGCGTGACGATGGGTGCTTTGGCCAGCGTCAAACAGAAACATGATGTCGCGGCAAAAGTTGAACAGCTGAGCCAGGATGCAGAGATTGTATTCGGTAGCCACTTGCGCCAAGACTTTAAACTGCAAGTACAAAATACTGAGAAGTCTGCATGCTATCCACCGACAGTCTTGCTATGCAAAGCACCAGCTCAGGCAGAAAATATTCATAAGATTGAAGCCTTTGGGCCTGTAGTGACTTTAATGCCGTATAGCGACCTCGCTCAGCTGGCTGACCTGGTGGCACGTGGCGAAGGTAGCCTGGTGGCATCCATCGTACGCAATACCGATGAAAATATTGAACAACTGCTCAGCAAAATTGCGCCATGGCATGGTCGTGTCCATATTCTGGATGCTGAAAGTGCCAAAGAAAGTACCGGACATGGCTCTCCATTACCTTTACTGGTTCATGGTGGACCGGGACGTGCCGGTGGCGGTGAAGAACTCGGCGGCTTGCGTGCAGTCAAACATTATATGCAACGTACTGCGATTCAAGGCTCGCCAAATGCCATGACTCAGGTCGGCCATAGCTGGACGGCTGGAGCTCAAGTCTTTGAAGACCGCGTGCATCCTTTTAAAAAATCATTTGATGAATTGCGTATCGGCGAGCGTTTGCTGACTGCACGACGTAGCGTGACCGAAGCGGATCTGGTGAATTTCGGCTGCCTGAGCGGTGATCACTTCTATGCACATATGGACAAGATCGCTGCAGCAGAATCGCTGTTTGGTGAACGTGTGGCACATGGCTATTTCGTGGTGTCTGCCGCAGCCGGTTTATTCGTTGATGCCGCCCAGGGCCCAGTCATTGCCAACTATGGCATGGACAACTTGCGCTTTGTGGAACCTGTGAAAATTGGTGATACCCTTCAAGTGGAACTGACCTGTAAGCAGAAAACCCCGAAAGCGCTGCGCGATCCGGCACAAAAACCACATGGTGTGGTGGTCTGGGATATTAAAGTCAAAAATCAGCGCAATGAACTGGTCGCAACTTATGATATTTTGACCCTGGTTGAACGTGGCTAAAAATTCAAACTCAAAAAAAAGGAATCATTATGATTCCTTTTTTTTATTATAAAAATTTATTTGTATCCTTTTATGGAAATTGATTGACGCAAATAAAATTAAACTCTAGATTAGATTATACGATACATAATAAAAATAATATCAATATTATAAGTATCAAAATATCTCAAACGATCAACATAGGATGTTGCATGATGAATGATAAATCGCTGGACATAGAAATGGTTGAAAGGACGCTTCAACCCGAAAATCAAAGTTTTGAGCCTACCTCTGTAGAAACAGGATCGCCTGTTTCTGAACAGACTCAGCCGCCCAAAGAAAGTAGTACCTATCAATGGTATGTGGTGGTGATCTGTATGCTGGCTTACATTTTGTCATTTGTAGACCGTCAAATTTTATCGTTAATGATTGAGCCGATTAAAGCCGATTTAATGCTGAGTGATACCCAGTTCAGCTTATTGCAAGGACTCGCGTTCTCGTTATTTTATGCGATTATGGGTCTTCCTATTGCCGCGCTAGCTGATCGAAAGTCCCGGATTAAAATCATTGCAACCGGGATTGCGTTTTGGAGTCTTGCCACAGCGGCTTGTGGTCTCAGTAAAAACTTTATTCAAATGTTTATTGCACGTTTGAGTGTGGGTGCCGGTGAAGCTGCGCTTTCCCCTGCCTTTTATTCAATCGTTGCCGACTTATTTCCGAAAGATAAATTAGGCCGTGCACTCGGGGTATATGCGATTGGTGCCTTTATTGGTTCGGGTTTAGCTTTCCTGATTGGCGGCTATGTGATTGGCTTGCTAAAAGATGTCAGCTTCGTGGCTTTACCGCTTATTGGTGAAGTGAAAACCTGGCAACTCACCTTTATGATTGTGGGTCTACCGGGCGTATTGCTGGCACTGCTCATGGTACTGACGGTGCGTGAACCTGCACGTAAGGGCATGAAAGTCGGTCAGGATGGTCAGGTCATTAAAGCCTCTTTTAAAAACTCGATCGGTTTTATCAAGACACATAAAAAGACCTTCTTCTGTCATTTTATTGGTTTTTCTTTTTATACCATGATGTTGTATTCGCTGCTGGGCTGGGCACCTGCCTATTACATGCGTAATTTCGGTCTGGATGCGAGTCAAACCGGTTATATCCTCGGTACGATTATTCTAGTCGCGAATACTTCGGGTGCCTTGTTCTGTGGCTGGCTGATCGACTTCTTCTCGAAACGTGGCTATAGCGATGCTGCAATTCGTACCGGTGCGATTGGCTGTGCAGCGCTGATTATTCCGAGTGTGCTGTTCACTCAGGTCGATAATATGCAGCTTTCATTTGCGCTGATTTTTGTGGCGATGTTCTTCTCCACTTTCCCGATTCCTGCATCGGCTGCTGCTACGCAAATGCTGACACCAAACCAGCTACGCGCACAGGTATCTGCCAAGTTCCTGCTGGTTTCAAACCTGATTGCCTTAGGCATCGGAACCACCGCTGTGGCATTAATCACGGATAAATATTTCCAGAATACCTTAATGGTTGGTAACTCGATCTCGATCGTCAATGCGATTGCCGGATTGATTGGTTGCTTCCTGTTGTACAAGGGCTGTCAGTATTATCGTGAGAGTATGAAAGTCGAGAAACTGGCTGATTAAAATGGCTGGATATCGCTAAATCATCCTAAGCTTCACTTTTAAAGGCCTTTAATCCACATTAAAGGCCTTTTTATATCAGCCCAAAAAGTTCAATTTTCAGGTACTCATCATTCAATTCCGATCCAGCCTAGACAGGCTGCCTAAAAAAACGTATAACACCGTTTTAAATTTACAGGTGTGCACCGTTGAAACTTGTGCTTGCTCCCATGGAAGGCTTAACCGATCCGATTATGCGTGATGTGCTGACATCCGTAGGTAGCTTTGACTGGTGTGTGACCGAGTTTATCCGTGTCACCGATTCCCTTCTGCCCGATCATATTTATCATACTTACTGCCCGGAACTGTTGAATGATGGCAAGACGGCGGCAGGTATACCGGTACATGTCCAATTCTTAGGAAATAATCCGGAGATGCTAGCAGCGAATGCCGCCAAAGTGGCAGCCATGGGCGCACCGGCAATTGACATGAATTTTGGCTGTCCGGCCAAAACCGTGAACCGTCATCGTGGTGGTTCAGTCCTGCTAGATGAACCCGAAGTGGTGCATGAGCTGGTTAAAGCCGTGCGTGATGCCGTTCCTGCACATATTCCGGTTTCCGCCAAAATGCGTCTGGGTTATATGGACCGTAATTTTATGCTGGAAAATGCGCATGCCATTGAAGATGCCGGGGCAGCCTGGGTCACCGTTCATGCACGTACCAAAGCCGATGGCTACACTCCGCCAGCATTCTGGGACCAGTTACAACCGATTCGTGAAGCACTCAAGATCAATGTGATCGCCAATGGTGAAATCTGGAACAATACCGATGCCAAACAGTGTCGACTAGAATCTGGCTGCGAAGACCTGATGATTGGCCGTGGTGCGGTGACCACACCCGACCTGACTCAATGTATCCGTCAAAATTCGGATGCACCTTTGCTGAACTGGAATGAACTGCTGCAACTGCAAATTCGTTTTATCAACGGTCCAGCCAAAACTGAGATCGGGATGGTCGGTCGTTACAAGCAATGGCTCGGCATGATGTCGAAACATTATCCTGAAGCCAAAGCATTATGGGACGAAGTAAAACGGATTAAAGTTCTGGCTGAGATTACCGAAAAACTGAAAGCTTCAAATATTTAACACTAAAAAGCCTTTGAATCATTCAAAGGCTTTTTATGGGCTCGTAAAAGCTTATGACTGCTTAGGCTGTTTTGAATACCACTTCGAAATAAATCCAATCACAAAGTATGAATAGATTAATTTCTACTAGGGTGTGTCCTCATTTGGCTTTGCACCAAATAAATATACAGGCTATACGAATCATAGATTTATAATTGCGTGCCAGTTTATCAAATCG
>NZ_JAMXXP010000015.1 GCF_024129355.1 Acinetobacter lwoffii
ACGACACAAACGGACAAATCGTTTAAGTTGTTTTCAATTGCAAGTTGACGGATTTTGATCGCAGCAGAAAGACCCGCAGGGCCTGCGCCTATGATGACGACGTCAAACTCCATCGATTCTCTTGTTATATCTTCCATAATATAAAATCCAATTTCGCTATACGATATTTATAGCATTATCTAAATCGGTTATGAAGCTTATTTTTGATCTTTTTATTTGGAATAGGAATTTATCTTTTTTAAATCTTATCTATTTCGCAGCATTAAAAAGGTTTGCTGAGAATTCTGGATAAAGGAAGAAGATGTGTAGATTGGGTATTCAATAAAAGAGCGACTTAATGTCGCTCTGATAATTAATTTTTTATATGTTATTGAGATTCATTGCAATATTATTCACCATGTGAATCAGACGCGGTCCAATTTCATTTTCCAGTTTTTCCTGATTTAACAGATAACTTGGGGCACCACAGTTAAACGTTAATATCCCATGTTTGGGGTGAACCAACGGAACTGCCACGGAATTCACATCCTTAGCCCAGTCACCTAAAGACAGACAGTAGCCATAATCCTGATAATCACGGATTGCACGTTCCAGATTACGCTTGATGGTTGGCCACTGATCTTCGTTTCTTTTCTTGATGGCATCAAATAAATATTCGCGTTCCTTCACATCCATCGCTGCCAGACAGGCCCGTCCCATGGCACTGCTATGAATCGGTAAAGTCGAACCGACAGGGCGGCGCATGGTTAGCGTCGATTCTGTATGTACCACTTCCAGATAAATCATGCTCAAACGGTCACGGGTAGCCATTGCCACAGGGGCTTGGGAATAACGGGACATTTCTTCCATAAACGGATAAGCCTGAGTCCGTGCAGAAATATTACTCAAAGCTGCATAGCCTAAAGCCAATACGCCAACATCCAATAGATATTTCGTGGTATTTGGCAGTTGTTTTAAATAACCTAAAGAAACCAGGGTGCTGGTAATACGCGCTACAGTCGGCTTGGGCAAGTTGGTTAATTGTGCAATTTCCTGATTACCAAGCAATTGATTGGTCGCTGAAAAGCAACGCAAGATTTCCAATCCACGCGCAATAGACGCAATAAATTGAGGATTATTTTCTCTATGAATATGTGAAATCGGATCTAAACGGATTTCATCAAAGTTGGGAATTTCACCAGTTTTATTTTTTGTCATGGTCAGGGCAATTAAAGTTAAATTAATGAATATGATAGCAACATAATTTCACGATACAAAATAAAACACTTCTACAAAAGATAAAATATAGGAAAAAGTGCCGAAATTATTTGTGGTCGAAAAGAATCCTGTTACCCAACTTTGAAGACAATATAAAATCATCTAGTTTTTGAGGTTTAATACGTAGCCAACACATTTAAAAAGTTTCGATTTCTCCGAAAGAGTCAGTGATCGATAAATATTACAGCAAGAAAAAAGGTTTAATTATCTATTCAAAAAAACTGATAAATAAAACAATCATCCATCAAAATATTTCGTATCGTGAAATTAAATCTTAAACATAAATCAACTGGAATACCAGAAAAATTTCATTTTTTAGTTAAAACATAAAATTTTTAATAATTCTACTTGCTCAAAATGATTTTATATGATTATTTATTTCGTAATACGAAACAAAAATAAGGGTAAAGGAATTTACCTAAATTATATCCATGGAGATTCATATGATTCGTGATCCGGAAATGCTAGACCAACTTCTGTCAACGATTCGCGATTTTGTAAAAAATGAACTGGTGCCTCTTGAGCATGAAGTAGAAGAGAACAACGCCATTCCTGAACATATTGTGGAACAGATGAAAGAGCTGGGCTTGTTTGGCCTGACGATTCCAGAAGAATATGGCGGTTTAGGCATTACCATGGAAGAAGAAATTCTGGTGGCGATGGAGTTAGGTCATACATCGGCTGCCTTCCGCTCTTTAATTGGTACTAACAATGGAATCGGTTCAAGCGGCATCATTATCGACGGTACAGAAGAACAAAAACAGAAATATTTACCGCGTTATGCAACGGGCGAAATTATTGGTTCATTCTGTTTGACTGAACCAGATTCCGGCTCAGACGCTGCTGCTTTAAAAACCAGTGCAGTCAAAGACGGCGATTATTATATTTTAAACGGAACTAAACGCTTCATCACCAATGCGCCACGCGCCACGACATTTACCGTGATGGCACGTACCAATCAAGAGATTAAAGGTGCGAGCGGTATTTCAGCATTTCTAGTTGAAGCAGGTACACCTGGTTTAAGCCTAGGTAAAATTGACAAGAAAATGGGCCAACATGGTTCCTATACCTGTGATGTAATTTTTGATAACTGTAAAGTGCATAAAGATCAGCTGATTGGCGGTGTAGAAGGGATCGGCTTTAAAACAGCAATGCGCGTTCTGGATAAGGGCCGTCTGCACATTGCTGGTTATAGCGTCGGTATGGCAGAGCGTATGCTGGAAGACGCACTTAACTATGCAGTGGAGCGCAAACAGTTTGGTCAGCCCATTGCGAATTTCCAGCTGATCCAGGGTATGTTGGCAGACTCCAAAGCCGAGATTTATGCAGCCAAATGTATGGTTCTGGATGCTGCGCGTCTACGTGATGCTGGCCAAAATGTTACGACTGAAGCCTCTTGTGCCAAAATGTTTGCAACTGAAATGTGTGGTCGAGTTGCTGATCGCTGTTTGCAGATTCATGGCGGAGCGGGTTATATCAGTGAATATTCAATTGAACGTTTCTACCGTGATGTGCGTTTGTTCCGTTTATATGAAGGAACGACTCAGATTCAACAAATTATTATTGCACGTGAAATGATTAAACAGGCAACCGCCTAATCTCATAATTTTAAAATAAGGAAATATTAAAATGACGACAAAAATTAGATTTGATTGGCAAGACCCGTTTTTAATCGAACAGCAACTGACGTCAGAAGAGCGCATGATCCGCGATGCAGCGGCAGCGTACTGTCAAGACAAACTGATGCCGCGTGTACTGGAACAATTCCGCCATGAAAAAACCGATCCTGCTATTTTCCGTGAGATGGGTGAACTTGGTCTGCTAGGCCCAACCATTCCAGAACAGTACGGTGGTGCAGGTTTAAATTATGTCAGTTATGGTCTGATTGCCCGTGAAGTTGAACGTGTCGATTCAGGTTATCGCTCAATGGCCAGCGTACAAAGCTCTCTGGTGATGGTACCCATTAATGAATTTGGTTCTGAAGAGCAAAAGCAGAAGTATTTACCAAAATTAGCAACCGGTGAATATATTGGTTGCTTCGGCTTGACCGAGCCGGATCATGGTTCGGATCCGGGCAGCATGATTAGCCGTGCTAAAAAAGTCGAGGGTGGTTACCGTTTAACTGGCGCAAAAATGTGGATTACCAATAGTCCGATTGCCGATGTATTTGTAGTTTGGGCCAAAGAAGTTTCTGCCGAAGGTAATATCGGTGACATTCGTGGCTTTATTTTAGAAAAAGGCTGGGAAGGGCTTTCTGCTCCAACGATTCACGGCAAGGTGGGTCTACGTGCCTCAATCACCGGTGAAATTGTAATGGATAACGTCTTTGTTCCAGAAGAAAATGCATTTCCGGAAGTTCGCGGTTTAAAAGGACCTTTTACCTGCTTGAATAGTGCACGTTACGGGATTGCCTGGGGTGCCATGGGAGCTGCAGAGTTCTGCTGGCATACCGCACATCAATACACCATGGACCGTAAACAGTTTGGTCGACCACTCGCTGCGAATCAGCTGATCCAGAAGAAACTGGCAGATATGCAAACTGAAATTGCACTCGGTTTGCAGGTGGCTTTACGTTTTGGCCGCATGAAGGATGAAGGCATTGCTTCAGTTGAAGGTACATCACTGATCAAGCGCAACAACTGCGGCAAGGCACTGGATATTGCCCGTTTGGCCCGTGACATGATGGGTGGAAATGGCATTAGCGATGAATTCGGTGTAGCCCGTCATCTGGTTAATCTGGAAGTGGTAAATACCTATGAAGGTACCCATGATGTACATGCCCTGATTTTAGGTCGTGCACAAACCGGAATTGCAGCCTTTTGCAACTAAACCTGACATCAACTTCTAGCCAGCATTGCTGGCTAGATTGTTTTACGGGTTTAAGAATTGTGCTTAATCACATCATTCAATGTATTGCTACGTGATTTCTGCAGAGAAAATTTATCAAGAACTTTGAAAATCATTTTATACCACCTTGCTAAAGCGTGGTAATGATCAGCGAATATTCTATATTTCACCTAAATAATTAAGTGAAATATGCGTTTTAAAAAGGCACAGGAGTGCCGAAAAGTAGAAAGAGCATTATGGATACGATCAGTTCACAACAACACCCAGTGGAAGGTGGAAACGAACCCAAGCAAAGAGTCTGGATTCTGGCCTTTATTTTCTCATTTTTAGCATTATTGGTTGATGGTGCTGATATTGCGTTATTAGCCTACAGTCTGACCAGTCTGAAACAAGAGTTTTCATTAAGTAATATGCAGGCCGGTGCCTTAGGGAGCTGGACGCTTGCAGGCATGGCTATCGGCGGTTTTTTTGGTGGCTGGGCTTGTGACCGTTTTGGCCGGGTTCGTGTGATCGTCATTGCCATTGCATTATTTTCTTCATTAACCTTCTGGTTAGGATTCGTAGAAAGTTATGATCAGTTCAAATGGCTGCGCTTTACATCTGCGATTGGACTAGGTGCTCTATATATTGCCTGTAACACACTCATGGCAGAGTATGTACCCACCAAATATCGCTCTACAGTATTGGCAACGCTTATGACTGGCTGGACTTTAGGCTCGGTGGTCGCAACTGTTCTGGCTGGATGGCTATTGCCTGAATTTGGCTGGCGATACCTCTATTATATTGCCATTATTCCAATTGTACTGGCCTTCGCGATGTACTTCTTGGTGCCTGAGCCGAAAGCTTGGTTAGATGCGCGTAAAGCACGCCTGGATGCAAAAGCCAGTGGTATTCTGCAGGAAAAACCAAAAAATACTTTTAAAATGATTTTTGAAGATGCACTTAGCCGTCGCATGTTTATCCTCTGGTCCTTCAGTACCGCATTTTTACAGTTTGGATATTATGGAGTCAGCAACTGGCTACCGGCGTATTTAGAGACTGATCTGGGAATCAAGTTTAAAGAAATGACCATGTATATGATCGGGACTTTCCTGATCATGATGTGTACCAAAGTTATTGCTGGTTTTATCGCTGACCGGATTGGCCGTCGTGCGGTATTTGCTTTCGGCACTATGGGTACTGCAATTTTTATCCCTGTGATTGTCTTTGGTAATACGCCGGATAATATCCTCTGGCTGATGTTATTTTTCGGTTTTCTCTATGGTATTCCATACGGTATTAATGCGACTTACATGACAGAAAGCTTCTCCACCAAAGTGCGTGGAACAGCCGTGGGCGGTGCCTATAACGTGGGCCGACTGGGTGCGGTGTTTGCACCTCTTACCATTGGCTATTTTGCTCAAGGAGGTTCAATTGGTACAGGCTTACTGATTATGGGCATTGCCTATTTTCTTTGTGGCCTGATTCCCGCTTTCTTTATTAAAGACCGCTTATTTGATCCGCAAAAGGCAGATTAATCTGCAATTGCAATATAGATAGAACATGCTAGGAAGCAATATGATGAATAAAATCACGCAGGATATCGAGACAGTACTCAAGAAAATTCCTGATGGTGCACACATTATGACCAGTGGTTTTGGTCTGGCAGGTCAGCCGGTAGAGTTAATTGAAGCATTAATTGACTTGGGTCCTAGAGACTTAACCATTATTAACAACAATGCTGCTTCCGGAGATCGTGGGTTAACCAATCTGCTGTTGTCCGGACTGGTCAAAAAAATGATCTGTTCATTCCCGCGGGCCAATAACTCAACCGTCTTTGAAGACCTGTATAAGGCAGGGAAAGTTGAACTGGAACTGGTACCGCAAGGTAATCTGGCCTGTCGTATTCAGGCAGCGGGTGCAGGCTTAGGAGCTGTTTTTACTCCAACCGGTTTTGGTACCAAAATTGCTGAAGGTAAAGAAACCCGAAATATCAATGGAAAAGATTATGTGCTCGAATATCCGATTCACGCTGATTATGCCTTTGTGTATGCTAATCAGGCAGATCAGTGGGGCAACTTAACCTACCGTAAGGCAGCACGGAATTTTGGTCCGATCATGGCCAAAGCAGCAAAAACCACCATTGCTCAAGTTCATCAGATTGTGGAATTGGGAGAGCTTGATCCAGAGATCATCGTAACACCAGGAATTTTTGTACAGCATGTGGTCAAGGTTGGAGATATTAAATGATGAATATTCAAAAACGTAGCCGTGAACAGATTGTGGCTAAAGTTGCACAAGACATTCCAGCTGGCTCTTTTGTGAATTTGGGTATTGGTTTACCGACACGCGTGGCTGGTTATTTAAAATCTGAACAAGGAGTAATCTTACACTCGGAAAATGGCGTTTTAGGTTTTGCTGCATTGAATGATCCTGACCAGGCGGATGATGACCTGATTAACGCCGGTAAAGAACTCGTAAGCATGTTGCAAGGTGGCAGTTTTATGAATTCTGCGGACTCTTTCGATATCATGCGGGGCGGGCATCTGGATATCTGTATCATGGGTGCTTTTCAGGTGGCTATTAATGGTGATCTGGCGAACTGGCATACCGGTAATGCTGATGCTGTACCTGCTGTAGGCGGTGCAATGGATCTGGCAGTGGGTGCTCGCTGTGTCTATGTTTGCATGGAACATGTGACCAAAAATGGTGAAGCAAAAATTGTTGAAGAACTGACTTATCCTCTAACAGGTAAACATTGTGTCAACCGTATTTATACTGATTTGTGTGTGATTGAATTAAAAGACCGACAAGCTCAGGTTCTTGAAATAGTGGATGGCTTAAGCTTTGAAGAATTACAACAGCAGACAGGCTGTAAATTAGTGGACAGTCGTCAACAAGCAGCCTAAAAATAAGTCCGCAATATTCTGATTAAGTAAAAGTATAGTTTTAGATCACAGCTTCGGCTGTGATTTTTAAATTTTAGAATTATTATCAAATACACGTAATATTGACCATATTTCCGTATTTTAAAGATATAAATACAAACTTTTGCTAATGATTATTTTAATAATAAGTCTAAAATGTTAACAAGCTAAGGAAGGTGATAGTCTGAATGAATAATAATTGTGATGATCAAGAAATTTTTCATATTTTTAATCTGATTGGTCGCCATACTGAACTTAAGCCTATCCTCGATGTCATTAGCCAGTGGCTTGAATCGCGCATTCCAGATGCGCTTGTCACCATTATGCTCTATCAGGATGACACCCAAACTTTAAATGTTATAAGTGGCAAACAGCACTTTTCAAAAGAGTACTGTAATGCTATTCAAGATTTGAAAATTGGGCCAAATCAAGGATCGTGTGGCGTAGCTGCTTTCTTACGTCAGTTGGTCATTAGTCCGAATTTAATGAAAGACCCAAACTGGCAGTCTTACCGTGCTTTGGTAAATGCAGAAAAATTGTCTAGCTGCTGGTCTATGCCGATTATTAATGCTTCAGATATTTTGTACGGAACGTTTGCCACTTATTATCGAACACCGAAAATACCGACTGAACATCATATTCAGCTTTTACAGCAAGCGGCAAAATTAGTTGCTCTCGCAATTGAGCTTGATCAGGAACGTCAAAAAAGACATGAGCTTAATGAAAAATACAGCTCATTTTATACCTATCATCCAGATATCATTTTTGAACTTGACCTACAGGGACATGTGCTTAATACCAATATTGCTTGCGAAGAAATTACAGGTTTTTCTAAAGCGCAAATTCATGGTCAGCACTATTGTGCCTTCATACCGCCCGAATTCCATGAACTTGCTAACGTTTCATTTTCAGAAGCGGCGCAAGGTAAATCTCAACATTATGAACTTCCAATTTATAATGTTGCAGGCGATATCTTATGGCTGGATCTGACCAATTTACCGATTATCCAAAATCAGAAAGTCACCGGCATTATTGGCATTGCCCGAGATATTACTGTATCGCGTGAAAACAAGGAGGATCTGCGCTTATTAAAACGGGGAGTAGAAGCCAGTCCGAATAGTCTTTTTATTACCGATGTTTCAGAAGAAAGGTTAATCGTGTATGTGAACCCGGCTTTTCTAAAGCTCACCGGTTATACAGCAGCAGAAGTACTAGGGCAAAGCTGCTTTTTCTTACAGGGTCCAGATACTGATCCGGATCAGATTGCATTACTCAAGCAAGCGGTCAAAGAACAAAAAGAAATTCAGGTGACTATAAAAAGTTACTGTAAAGATGGTAGCTGGTTCTGGAATCGTTTAACCATAGGTCCTATTTTTGACCAGACAGGAACCTGCACCCATTTTTTGGGGATTCAGGAAGATATTACCCAGCAACGTATTCACGAAGAATATATTCAGCATCAGCATACCCATGACCATTTAACCGGTTTACCGAACCAGTATGCATTCAAACAGATTCTGGAAAATATTTTTGAAGCACAGCACGAGAGCTCACAACCTTTAGTCTTGCTGTATATAGATCTGGATGATTTTAAAAATATAAATGACAGCTTAGGTCATCTGGTCGGTGACCAGATTCTCAAAAGTGTGGGCGAGCGGCTACAAAAATTTGTTCAAGGCAATAATGTGCTATGCCGCTTCGCTGAAGATGAATTCATTTTGCTGCTCTCAGGGACAGATGAGCACACTGAGGTCGAGGTGATTGCTGGAGAAATTCTTGATCTTCTTTCCATGCTGTTTATCGTCGATCAGTACAAAATACATTTAAGTGCCAGTATTGGTATTGTGGCAGATGACAGTTCGATCCATCATTCTTCTGAATTGATTTATCAGTCTGTTTTGGCAATGCAGGAAGCCAAAAGACAAGGTCGTAATATGTGGCAGTGGTATGAAAAAACCAGAATGCAGCCTGTCGCAGAAATAGACTATACGAATCTGCGTCTGGAACTCATGGAAGCGATCAATCAGGAAAATTTTGACCTGTTCTATCAGCCGTTGATTCATCCTGAAACTGGGCTGGTGACAGGCGTAGAAGCTTTAATCCGCTGGTGCCATCCGCAGCAGGGTTATATTTCCCCAGCGATTTTTATTCCGCTTGCAGAAAGAACCGGGCAGATTATTAGTGTAGGTCAATGGGTGCTAGAAAAGGCCTGTTTAGATATTGGCGAGTGGAACAAGACACACAATAGCCAGATCACAGTATCGGTGAATATTTCTCCTTTGCAATTCCGTAGAGCAGGCTTTTTGCAGGTGCTTGAACATGCGCTTGAACTCAGTCAATTACCGCCGGAATTACTTAAAATTGAAATTACGGAAGGTGTCATCATTAATGGCGCAGATCGAACCATAGAAATTTTGAAAGCGGTGCGTGCTTTAGGTGTACAGGTTGCCATTGATGATTTTGGTACAGGTTATTCGAGTCTCAGTTATCTGCGTCGCTTGCCGATTAATCAAATCAAGTTAGACCGTAGTTTTATTGAAGAGCTGACCCTCGATGGTCAGGATGCTGCAATTGTGCAATCGATTATTCACTTGGCACATCAGCTGGATTTGGAAGTTGTCGCGGAAGGGGTCGAAACTTTAAGTCAGGCCAGTTTGCTCTATCAACAGGGTTGTGATCTGCTACAAGGCTTCTTTTATGCAAAACCTGCGCCTTTAACTGAATTGAAGCCTGTTTATCTCGCAATGGAAAATAGTAAATTGAATTAACTCTAAAAAGTTAAGATATCAATATTTTCAACCGTTCTTCATGTAGAAAGGAAATGGCAAACAGACTTCAAGAATTTTCCTATTTTATGAGCGTATCGGTTCTATAATGTATGCTCAGCATAGAAAGTGGGATAAAAAATAAGATTTTTAACCCTCAAAGGTTTTTGACATTATTTATGGCTCAGGCTGAATATTGGCTAAATTTCTTTCTTGGTTCAGATCATAATAATTAATTATAAAGATCAATAGGGCAAAAATAAAACCTAAAATGACGCAGGCAGACCAGCCATAGCTTTTCCATAAATGCAGCGATAAAAATGCTCCCAGACCGGCACCTGAAAAATAACAGGTCATATAGATGGCATTAATCCGCGAGCGAGCCTGCATTGAAATTCGATAGACCAGATTCTGGTTCAAGACATGCAAACAGGAAATTCCGAAATAAGCCAGAATCAAGCCCAGGATATAAATCCATAAATAATTCTGGGCAAAGAATAAGGGAATCCAGGCTAGAATCAGTCCGCATGTGGCTAGGTGCGCAATCCATTTTTCCCGATGCCTACCAATCATTTTACCGGTCCACTGAGAGGACCAGATGCCGACCACCCCCACAATACCCATGAGACCAATCTGGAAATCATTAAAATGATAAGGTGCTTCAGCCAGAATAAAAGTCATGGTAGTAAAGATAATACTCAGCATGCCAAAGCCCAAGCCGCCGATCATACTACGCCTGATCAGCATGGGTTCTGTGCGTGCAAAGGTAAATAGTGAGCGATAAATTTGCAATATATTCATCTGCAACTGGCTCTTAGCGCTTGGTAACTGGAACCACATGGCCAGACTCAGCAGAAGAATTGCACAACCACTAAACAAGTACACCGCATGCCAGGACCATAAAGTAGAAATCAGTCCGGCCACGGTACGGGCAAACAGAATACCCACCAGAACACCACTCATGAGTAGGCCAACGACTTCGGCACTTTTATCACGCTGCGACAGGCTGGCGGCAAAAGGAATCAGAATCTGGGTGGTGATCGAACAAAAAGAGGCGAGCAGGGTAAAGCCATACAACATATGCAGATTGGTACTGGCTGAAAGCCCAATAAGCGCCAATCCGGTACAGAACATCAAACTGCAGATATACAACCGTTTTTCGAACAAGTCACCCAAAGGGACAAACAAAAATAATCCGGTGGCATAGCCAATCTGGGTCAGTACTACAGTCCAGCCAGACTGAGCCACACTGATCTGCAGATCCTCTGCAATAGAATAAATCAAGGGCTGGTTAAAATAGTTACAACCTGCGCAGAGTGCGCAGGTCATTGCCATCATGAACATGAAACGGCGTGAAATTTGCCCTTGGGCTGACATCCTTGTCTCCTGAGGCTTTAAAAACTATAGTTGGCAGAGAGGTTGATACGCGAAATATCTGCTTCCTTATTGTCAAAGGTTTCACGCTTGCCATGATGATATTCTGCACCCAAATTAATCTTTGGAACAGGAGAATAGATCACGTTAGCCACATAGTCGGTTAAGCGCTTATTGGTTTCCGGATTGGCTTTGGCATAATCGCTAGAATCATCAAAATCAACCACGCTGGCATTAATACTACTACGTAGTTTCGGCGTAAATTTATGCGTGAAGCCAATATTTATACTATTGAACTCATTCAATAAAAGTTCATTATTGATTGGATCGACTGAATAATCGCCACCCCAGGCAGCACCATCGGTTGTTGAACCTTGAGTCAAGAAAGCTGCAATACGCTGATCACCGACCATATGGAAATAGTTCCCCTGAATTGAGTTTTGATCATCTAAACGGTAACGTCCACCAACGCCCACACCCCAGCCAACTTTTTCAATATCACCTGTATCTGTTTGCGCTTGCTTTTGATTGACAAAGCCTTGAGCTAATAAATGAAGAGGGCCTGATTGATGAACATATTTAGTGCTTAAGGCAGGTAAGGCAGAAGAACGATCGCCACCGACCATGTACTCCAGACCGACATTCCAGGTATTTTCCGGATCAAGTTTGAAAGCATAGCTCACCTGAGGTGTACGTAAGACTGATCCACCCAGGAACAAGCTGTAGTCGACAGCTTCAGTGCTAATCTCTGGTGTTGACATCAATGACCAGGCCTGACCAAACGTCCAGTTATAGTATTTTAAGTGTGCATGACGGATACGTAATCCACCATCGCCTTTACCATTGTTGGTCCAGAAGTCGGCTTCTAAACGAGCAGAAACATTCGGATTGCCTCCTAGATCTTTGGCCAGGAAACCAATCCGGCTGGCAGCCGCAGTAAAATCGGAACGTACAGAATCCGGTTCAGTAAAAGGTACTTTATTAATCTGGTTAATGGTACGGCCACGGGCTTCAGTAGTACTTTTGAAATCGACTGCACCATCAAAGCGGATCAAGCCATAAACATCGACATTATCTACCATTGAACTCAGCGTTTTAGAGTCTTGCGCTTTGGCTTGTTCCTGCTGGTTCTTTAATGCAAGTTGCGCGGCTTTTTGTTGTTCTAGTTCTGCCTGGATTTGCTTTAACTGTGACTCAAGAAATTGCATACGGTCTTCAGAAGCTTCTGCTGAAAATGCCTGTGCTGAAGCAATACCACATAATGTCGCTAAAACTATTTTTTTCATTTCTTAATCCCTAAAGAAATTTTTAATCCTGAATGAAAGGAGACCTTTCTATACTGACGTGTTGTAAATATTTGAAGTGAGGAAGGCAGCGATTTGACCTGCCTTCCGAAGTAGGGTTTATTCTGCTTTTTGCGGATCGTATAAACGGTCTTTAATAAACAGGGCAGGAATCAAACCGCATAGGAAATATGCTGCACCCATTACCAACAGACCTGTACCGATCGAACCATGCATCGCCAGATAACCAATCGTAATTGGCGCAAAGATTGCACCGATACGACCAATATTGAATGCACCGCCCACCGCTGTACCACGAACACCAGTCGGGAAACTTTCGGTTAGATAGGTTGCATTGATGGCATATGGAATACCGTACAGGAAGCCGAAGATTAGCATCAGTACGCCAATGTTATCGGCATTATGCATATACACCACGACAGGGATAAATAGCGCTGTTCCCATGGTGCCGAAAGCAAACACAATACGGCGACCAATTTTATCAGCAACATAACCTGCAATGATTTTGGCAAAAATCATGGTGATGAATGTACCCACCATATACAGTGCCATTTCTTTAAACTTAATGCCTAATTCAGCTTCAAGATAACTTGGCAACCAGTTACTTACACCGAAATAACCGAATAGCAAGAAACCAGAGCTGAATGACCATAAGATAAACATTCTGCCATGGGTTTTGTCTTTAAGAATGGTGATATATGGATTGCCTTTTTTCGCATCGTTATCCACGATCTGACCAGTTCTTTTCATTTCACGGACACGTTTCCATGATTCTGGCTCTGGCACCATAAAGTGCATCAGGATACCCAAAGCTAATGGAGCAATTGTGATCCAGTACAGCATACGCCAGCCGAACTCAGGAATAATCCAGCCTGAAATCATGGTAATCACCAATGAACCTAAAGTGAAACCAGTCATCAATGTTGCCAGTACAGTAGTACGGTATTTGGTCGGTACGTATTCTGACATCAGGGTATTACAGGCAATATATAAACAGCCTAAACCCAAGCAAGAAAGAGTACGTAAAATTGCAAATTCAGTATAAGACTGAGCAAAACCTGAGTAGGCTGACAAGATCGAGAAGGCGATGGTGGCCAGTACAATGACGCGGACACGTCCAAATTTGTCGCATGCCCATCCACCAATAAAACCTCCTATCCCCATACCCAAAAGAGAATAACTTCCTAAAGCACCCGCCTGTACAGAAGTTAGTCCCCATTCAGCTTTCAGACTGGTCAGGCTGAAAGCCAGAATCCCGATATCTGCACCGTCACAGAGCAAAATCAGAAAAGCAAAGACAAAAGCCGTCATCCATAGACGTTTTGGCGCCTGTTTGATGGTATCCGTGGAGGAGACATCGGTTTTATTGTCTCCTGTTACGATGGTATCGCTTGTCATTCTTATATCCTCTATATATTAAAAGTAGCATTTCCTCTGCTACCGCTAAATCCATTTTTCTTCCTCACGGAAACATAGTTTTCCTGATTTAACAGACTTGCTCCTGAACGCTACAGCCGCTGTATTTATTATCAGGCTACATTCGATTTTTCACTTTATTACGCTAAATCAAAATCATCTCATTGCTGGAAAATTTGATTTCGTAAATTAATTTTAAGTTCTGCCTTATGGTGATTATTCATTTAAATGGATAATCAGATTGCATTTAAAATATTTAATTCCGTATTGCGAAATCAATTAATCACAAAATAACCATCTAAACAAGAGTTTTTACTCTATTTTTAGTAAAAAATAACTTTTTTGAATTCTGGAGTTAAAAATCCTTGATTTATAGCTTGAGAAACCTTAGTTTTATATAAAATAAAATTTCGCTATACAAAATAAATGGAGATTTTAATGGAACAGGTCGTTCAAGTAGAACAAGTTTCAGCACATGTAGCGATGGTTAAAATTCATCGACCAGAAGCGAAAAATGCCCTGAATACAGAAGTTCGCCAGAAACTTGCGGCGGTTTTTTTGCAACTGAATGACGATGAAAATGTACGTGCCATTATTCTTACCGGTGGTGAAACAGATTTCGCAGCAGGTGCCGATCTTAAAGAACTGGCCAATGCAGAAACCATTCAAATGATGCAGCGCCGGACTGAACGTTACTGGCAGGCGATTGCACAGTGTTCAAAACCGGTGATTGCAGCTGTAAACGGTTATGCACTTGGTGGTGGCTGTGAACTGGCGATGCATGCAGATATTATTATTGCCGGGAAAAGCGCCCAGTTTGGTCAGCCTGAAGTGAAAGTGGGTGTCATGCCGGGTGCCGGTGGTACCCAGCGATTATTCCGTGCCGTGGGTAAATTCCATGCGATGCGTATCATCATGACGGGTTGTCTGATACCAGCGCCGGAAGCTTATCAGATTGGCCTAGTGTCTCAAGTAACGGAAGACAGCGAAACCCTTGCAACAGCCATCAAGATGGCTGAAGGTCTGGCAAAAATGCCGCCAATTGCGCTTGAACAAATCAAGGAAGTGGCTTTACTGGCTGAAGATGTGCCGCTTAATGCCGGACTTACCCTGGAACGTAAGTCTTTCCAGATGCTGTTCTCATCCGAAGATCAAAAAGAAGGCATGCAGGCCTTTATTGAAAAACGTAAACCGAATTATCAGGGACGATAAGCATGAGTATTCAGATTCAGAAAATCGGCATTATTGGTGTAGGCACGATGGGTGCAGGTATTGCCCAGATCGCGATTCAGTCTGGTCATGATGTGGTACTGTTTGATGCCAAAGAAGGGGCAGCCGAACAGGCACAGGATAAACTGGCCAAAACATTAAATACCTTAGCAGATAAAGGTAAATTCAGCCATGAAAAAGCCGCTGAAGATATTGCTCATCTGTCGACTGCGCAGCAGCTAGAAGACCTGAAAGATTGTGACTTGATTGTTGAAGCGATTATTGAAAATCTGGAAATCAAGCAAAAACTGATGCAGCAACTGGAAGGAATGATAAAACCAGAAGCGATTCTGGCATCCAATACCTCTTCATTGTCGATCAGTGCAATTGCTGCCAATTGCAGTCAGCCAGAGCGTGTTGCCGGTTATCACTTCTTTAATCCGGTCCCACTCATGAAAGTAGTCGAAGTGATTGAAGGCTTTAATACCCGTGCAGATATTGTTGAAGCATTAACCCAGCTCTCTACAAAAATGGGTCATCGTCCGGTCAAAGCTAAAGATACTCCAGGATTTATCATTAACCATGCCGGCCGTGCCTTTGGTAGCGAAGCCTATGCAATTTTGAATGAAAATGTCACACCATTTTATGATATTGACAGGATCTACCGTGACGGAATCGGTTTCAAAATGGGGCCGTTTGAATTAGGTGATCTGACCGGTATGGATGTCTCGCACCCGGTGAGTGAATCGATTTATCATCAGTATTATGAAGAAGCACGTTACCGTCCAAGCGTGATTACCCGTCAGCGTTTTATTGCCAAGCAGTTAGGTCGTAAAACCGGTAAAGGTTTTTATGATTACACATCGGGTAGCAAAGAAGGTGATGTTGCTCCAGCATTAGTTGAAAAGTTAAGTCAATATCCATCAGTCTGGCTAGGCACCGAATATGACGAAGACCGTCAGGCACTTGAGCAATATCTGCAACAGTTCAACATTCAGATTGAGCAAACTGAGATACCTTCAGTAGAGGCTTTAATCCTGATTGCCACTTATGGTGAAGATGCAACATCAGCCGCTGTCCGTTATCAGGTGGCACCTCAGCAAGTGGTGTGTATCGATCTGCTATATAGTCTAAACAAACACCGTACCTTGATGCCAACTTTTATCACCCAACCTGAGCTGGTAAAAGCAGCCCAATCGATTTTCAATCTGGATGGTGTGACCGCCAGCGTAATTCAGGAAAGCGTAGGCTTTGTGGCTCAACGTGCTTTGGCAATGATTGTGAATCTCGGCTGTGATATTGCCCAGCAAGGCGTTGCAACGGTAGAAGATATCAATATCGCAGTAAAATTAGGCCTTGGCTATCCATATGGGCCAATTGAATGGGGGGATGTGCTGGGAGCTGAAAAAATCCTGAAAATTCTGGATAGCATGACTGCGATTACCCGTGACCAGCGTTACCGTCCAAGTCCTTGGTTGCGTCGCCGTGTTCAGCTTGGTCTGCCTCTTGTTCATACAACACATTAATTAAAAAGTTAAAGGAATAACATTCATGTTAAATGCATATATTTATGATGGTTTACGTTCACCAATCGGTCGCCATGCCGGAAGTCTGGCAAGTGTACGTCCAGATGATCTAGCAGCTACAGTCATTAAAAACCTGCTGGAAAAAACCGGTATCCCGGCAGAAGACGTAGAAGATGTAATCTTTGGTAGTACCAACCAGGCCGGTGAAGACAGCCGTAATGTGGCACGTTTTGCAGCATTGTTAGCGGGTATGCCGGTAACAGTTCCGGGGCAGACGGTAAACCGCTTATGTGCATCAGGTCTCGGTGCTGTGATTGATTCGGCACGTGCCATCACTGCAGGCGAAGGCGAGTTGTACATTGCTGGTGGCGTAGAAAGTATGACCCGCGCGCCTTTTGTGATGGGCAAAGCAGAAAGTGCTTATTCACGTGATGCCAAAATTTATGACACCACGATTGGTACCCGTTTCCCGAACCGTAAATTTACGGATCAGTTTGGCGCGCACAGTATGCCTGAAACAGGTGATAACGTGGCTGAAGAATTCGGTATTAGCCGTGAACAGGCTGATACCTTTGCCGCTGCATCACAGGCAAAATATCAGGTAGCGAAAGAATCAGGTTTCTTTGAAGGTGAAATTACCCCGATTGAAGTTTCTCAAGGACGCAAATTGCCGCCTAAACAAATTACTGAGGATGAGCATCCACGTGCATCTTCAACATTTGAAGCTTTATCCAAGTTAAAACCGCTATTTGAAGGTGGTGTAGTAACAGCAGGTAATGCATCAGGAATCAATGACGGCGCTGCAGCACTGATTATCGGCAGTGAAAAAGTGCAGGAACAGTATGGCTTAAAACCTTTAGCTCGTATTCTGTCTTCTGCAGCCGCTGGCATTGAGCCACGCATCATGGGAGCAGGCCCAATTGAAGCGATTAAAAAGGCAGTACAGCGTGCGGGTTTGACGCTAGACGATATGGATATCATCGAGATTAATGAAGCCTTTGCCAGTCAGGTATTATCTTGCCTGAAAGGTCTGGATGTCGCTTTGGATGATCCGCGTGTTAATCCAAATGGTGGTGCAATTGCCATTGGTCATCCACTGGGCTGTTCGGGTGCGCGTTTGGCTTTAACTGTTGCACGTCAGTTACAGCGTACTGGTAAAAAATATGCCGTGATCAGTCTATGTATCGGTCTGGGTCAAGGCCTGGCGATGGTAATTGAAAACCCTGAAGCTGCATAACAGCTTAAGTAATCGCCTTAATGCTATGTATATATGATATGCATGGCATTTTTTATTGAGATTTTTCTTTTAAAATAAAAATCCCTGCCTGAGCAGGGATTGACTACGTCAGTGTAATGATTACTTACGACCAGTGACTAATAATGTTGCCGACCCAAAGGCATAAACTTTACCTTCTTTATCGATAATTCGGCCTTCTGAGGTCAGTACATTGCGTCCGATCCGGATAACTTCACCAATGGCGGTATAGGTTTCACCACTTTTCATGGCTTTCAGCATTTTCACATTCAGGTCAATTGTTGAGAAACTGACACCTGCATCTACTGTCGTATGCACGGCAGCGCCAGTCGCACTATCTAGAACCGTTGCACAAAAGCCGCCATGAATTCCGCCTTGTAAATTGTAATGGCGATGATCAGGACGCACTTCATATTCCACATAGTTTTCGCGTACTAAGGTCAAACGCATGGGAATAATTTCACTCATGGCTGAACTGGAAATTTCCCCATTTTTAATTGCGGTGAGATATTCAAGTCCATTTAATTGTGATGTGGGCATATCAACTCCTTGTAATGGTTTATTTCGTCTTATGAAATAATATTCTGTTTTTATAGAATTATGATATAACAGATAGTGATCGAAATGCTATATTTTTCCAGGATGGAACGATGACAATAAAAAATCTCGTCACAGATGCTGAATGGCAGGCACGTTGTGAACTCGCAGCGCTTTATCGCATTATTGCGCATTACCGGATGACGGACCTGATTGATACTCACATCAGTTTAAGAGTCCCTGATCAGCCTGACTGTTTTCTGATTAATCAGTATGGTATCGCTTTTGAAAAAATGTGTGCCTCAACGCTGGTCAAGATTAATCATGAAGGGCAAGTGGTAGAAAGCTATGAACAGGACAAGCCGGTGAATATGGCTGGCTTCGTCATCCACTCCGCAATTCATGAAGCACATGCTCATCTGAACTGTGTCATTCATACGCATACCGCAGATGGCATAGCAGTTTCTGCACAGAAACACGGACTTCTTCCCATTTCCCAGCATGCGCTGAAATTTTATCAGCAGGTGGCCTATCACGAATATGAAGGCGTGGCACTGTCAACAGATGAGCAGGAGCGCCTGATTCAGGACCTGGGCGGCCATCGCGCCATGATTTTACGCAATCACGGACTTTTAACGGCTGGCGAAACGATTGCACGGGCTTTTCATGAAATCTATTTTCTGGAGCGTGCCTGTCAGACGCAGGTGAAGGCCTTAAGTGGCGGTGCCGAACTGTATTATCCAGCAGAAGAAGTCCGAATTAAAACTGCCAAGCAGTTCGCCAGTCCTTTAGTTGAACCGATTTTACAGCGTGCCTGGCAGGCCGCTTTGTCTTTGATTGAGCATCAATATACGGAGTATGCATCATGATTGTGATATCCAGTACTGTGCCGAATATTGAAGCAATTCTGGTGAAGTCTTTTCAGAAATATGCGCCTGCTGGCAGTTTCTGTACAGTGGACAGCCCGGAAGCTGAACAGGCGACCACTGTTGCTGCCTGGTTTCCAGATCTGGAAAAAGTGCAGCAGCTACCACAGCTTGGTCTGATTCATTCGATTGCTGCAGGGGTCGAACATTTAAATTTAAACGAGATTAGATCTGACCAGTCAGTCTGCCGGGTACTGGATCCACATCATCAAAAGGGCATGTTTGATTATCTGCTCTGGGGCGTGCTGTATTTCCAGCGTTATTTTGACCGCATGACCCAGCAGCAAAAGCAGCAGCTATGGAAACAGTATCGTCAAAGTTATAGCCATCATATCCAGATCGGGATTATGGGCCTTGGCCATATGGGTGGTTATGTGGCAGAACGTTTTGCCGACATGGGCTATCAGGTGTCTGGGTGGTCCAATTCCCCAAAAGATATTGATCAGGTCAAAAGTTATGTAGGTACAGAACAACTTTCTGAGTTCCTGGCCCAAAGCCAGATTCTGATTAATCTGCTACCACTCACTGAAGAAAATACTGGCATTCTTTCTGCTGAATTATTTCAGCAACTGCCTGAACAAGCGGCTTTAATTCATGTCGGGAGAGGCCAGCATTTAATTGAACAGGATCTACTCAATGCACTGGATTCCGGCCACTTACGTGGTGCAATTGTCGACGTATTTGAGCAGGAACCTTTAGCCGCTGAACATCCATTCTGGCAGCATGAAAAGATCGTTGTTACACCACATGTTGCCTCACATGCGCCCATGTCTGTGGTGGTGGAACAGATTCTGGAAAATGACCGACGCTTAAATCTCGGGCTGGATTTATGCCATCAGGTAGATGTCAATAAAGGCTATTAATTGTAGGGATACAAGCAAAAAAATAAGGAAATTAATGATGTGGGAAACGATTCAAACTCAGGTTAAGCAAGGCGTCGCAACTTTAAGCTTTAACCGCCCGGATTCACTCAACAGTTTTAACCGGCAGATGCATGAGGAAGTGCAGCAGGTGCTGAAAAACTGGAATACAGCTCCGGATATTCGGGTGATTGTGATCCGTGGTAATGGCCGGGCGTTTTCAGCGGGACAGGATTTAAAAGAACGTGCTGGACAGCTCGGTAATGTGCCTTTGCCACCGCAAGGCTCGCTGGCCAAATACTATAATCCCCTGATTAACCTGATCCGCCAGAGTCCCAAACCGGTGATCGCAGCAGTGAATGGTGTGGCTGCCGGTGCAGGTGCCAATATCGCGCTGGCCTGTGATCTGGTCATTGCCAAGGAAAGTGCCCGATTTATTCAGGCTTTTTCTAAAATTGGCTTGATTCCTGATGCCGGTGGCACCTGGATGTTGCCACGTTTAATCGGTTATGCACGTGCCATGGCATTCACTTTTCTGGGGGAACCTGTACATGCCAAAGAGGCTGCTGAAATGGGCATGATCTGGAAAATGCTTCCAGATACAGAATTTGATGCTTATATCGACGACATTGCACAGCAATTAGCTCAACAGCCGACTTATGCGCTGGCTTTAACCAAACAGGCCTTGCAACGCAGTGCTGAAAATAACATGGACCAGCAACTGGAGCTGGAACAAAACCTGCAATATCTGGCTCTGAGCAGTCAGGACTATAAAGAAGGTGTCCAGGCTTTTGTCGAAAAACGCCCTGCACAATTTACCGGATGCTAAGGAGAGCATTTATGAAAATTCAGACCCGTATTACCGAGCTTTTAGGCATTCGCTATCCAATTATCCAGGGTGGCATGATGTGGGTCGGTACCGCAGAAATGGCCAGTGCCGTATCTAATGCAGGTGGCTTGGGAACATTAACGGCATTGACTCAACCGACGCCTGAAGCCTTGGTCAAGGAAATTGCACGCTGCCGAGAAATGACCGATCAGCCTTTTGCAGTCAATCTGACTTTATTGCCCGCCGTGAATCCGCCGCCATATGCAGAATACCGACAGGCGATCATTGAAAGCGGTATCAAGATCGTAGAAACGGCGGGCAACAAGCCTCATGAACATATTGAGGCATTTAAGCAACGTGGCATTATTGTCATTCATAAATGTACCTCAGTCCGTCATGCGCTTTCAGCGCAAAGAATCGGTGCGGATATCATCTCGATTGATGGTTTTGAATGTGCGGGCCATCCGGGTGAAGATGATATTCCTGGCCTGATTTTAATTCCTGCCGCTGCTGATCAGCTCACTGTGCCGATTGTGGCCAGTGGCGGTTTTGCTGATGGCCGTGGTCTGGTCGCAGCTTTGGCTTTAGGTGCTGAAGGCATCAATATGGGTACTCGCTTTTGTGCCACTCAGGAAGCGCCGATCCATCCAAACATCAAACAGTTCTATGTCGATAATGATGAAAGGGCGACGCATCTGCTATATCGACAGTTCAGGAATACTGCCCGTGTTGCCAAAAATGCGGTATCTGATCTAGTGGTTAAAATGAGTGAAGATCCAAATCTGCAATTTGAACAAATTCGGCCTTATGTTAGTGGCTTAAAAGGCAAGCTCGCTTTAGAAAATGGAGATATTGATGCGGGAGTTCTAACTGCAGGACAAGTGATGGGATTGATTCATGACATTCCGACTTGTCAGACGCTGATCGATAATATCATGCAGGAGGCAGAGCAAATTGTTCAGCAACGTTTAGCTCAATTTTTTCCACGTTAATCAGCTTTAGGGCAGTCGCTGAATAGAAAAGCCATTCCACCATGAATGGCTTTTTTTCATTCTGTATATTTTTTATTTTTAAATGGGAAATTTCATCGAATGACTAGATTTTATTCTTTAAATTATATTATAGTGGATTTAAAACATAATTTCGTATTATGAAATTAATTGTCATAAATATATAAATTAGAACTCATACAAGGGAATTACGATGAGAAATTATATTGCACCATTAAAAGACATGAAGTTTGTGCTGGAAGACCTGTTAAACGTTGAACAGAAATATCAGGGCTATGCAAAATTCGCAGACAAGGTTTCTATGGATATTATGGAGCAATATCTGGAAGTCGCTGCGGACTTTTGCCAAAACGAACTTCTACCGATTAATGCGACAGGCGACCAGCAGGGTTGCCGTTTGCAGGATGGCGTGGTCACCACACCAGATGGGTTTAAAGCAGCTTATGACAAATATGTAGAACTCGGCTTTACCTCATTAACTGGTGATGAAACATATGGCGGTCAAGGCTTCCCAACTTTATACCGTATTGCCATTTCTGAAATTATCACTGCAACCAACTGGTCTTGGGGCATGTACCCAGGCCTGTCCCATGGTGCCATGCGTACTTTAGAGCACCACGGTAGCGATGAACAGAAACAGAAGTTCCTGGTTCCTTTAATTGCCGGTCGCTGGACGGGCACCATGTGCTTGACTGAATCTCATGCCGGTTCTGACCTAGGTTTAATCCGTACAAAAGCAGTGCCAAATGAAGACGGCAGCTACAGCATCAGTGGTGAGAAAATCTTTATCTCAGCCGGTGAACATGACCTGGCTGAAAATATCGTGCATATCGTACTGGCACGTTTACCGGATGCGCCTGCGGGAACCAAAGGTATTTCGCTGTTTATTGTTCCGAAATACAATCTGGATGAAGCTGGTAATGTGGCTTCCCGTAATGGCGTAGTGTGTAGTGCCATTGAACACAAGATGGGCATTCACGGTAACGCGACCTGTGTGCTGAATTTTGATAATGCCAAAGGTTTCCTGATTGGGCCTGAAAATCGCGGCCTGAACTGCATGTTTACCTTTATGAACTCGGCACGTATCGGTACAGCCATTCAAGGCTTGGCAGCAGCAGAATCTTCTTATCAGGGGGCATTGGCTTATGCCAAAGACCGTCTGGCGATGCGTTCACTTGAAGGTGCAAAAGTGCCAGGCCAGCCTGCAGATCCGATTATCGTGCATCCGGCAGTACGTAACATGCTGCTGACTCAAAAGGTGTTTGCAGAAGGTTCACGTGCACTTGCATATTATCTGGCGACCTATGCCGATATCGCTGAAGCCACTGAAAGCCCTGAAGAGAAAAAAGCAGCTGAAGACCGTCTAGCATTATTAACCCCTATTGCCAAAGCATTAATGACCGAAACCGGCATAGAAGCGGCTAAACATGGTATGCAGATTTTCGGTGGTCACGGTTATATTGCTGAACATGGCATGGAACAGATTGCCCGTGATGCACGTATTGCCAGCCTCTATGAAGGAACTACTGAAATTCAGTCCATTGACTTGCTGGCGCGTAAAGTGCTGGGCTCAAAATTGGGTTTGCTGACCGCATTAACCGATGAAATTCAGGGCTTTGTAAAAGAGCATCAGCAACATGTCCAGTTCAGCCAGCAAGTTGCACAAGTCAGCCAGTTGACTGAACAATGGCTGAAATTAACCAGAACCATTCAGGAGCAGGCTCAACAGTCTGCCAATGAAATTGGGGCAGCATCAGTTGACTACCTATATTTCTCTGGTTATGTCGTGTCCGCTTATTTGTGGCTGAAAATGGCAATTACTGCGCAGCAGAAAATTGAAGAAGGCAATACTGATCCGTTCTATGCAGCCAAGATCAAAACTGCACAATTCTTCTTTGCGCGTATTTTGCCAAGAACTTCAACCCACTTTGCCAATATTCAGGCGGGCGGTGAAAGCCTGTTTTTACTTGAACCTGAAGAGTTCAAATTCGATTAAACCTTTTGACCCACGATACTCGTGTCGTGGGTCTTTTTTAATAATTTTTGCATCCTCACCCAATTCAAATATTGAGATTTATTCTCGGATATTGAATAAACCATAAAACAACAAGATCAGGAGTCTATATGGATTTAGACATGATTACTCGACAGTGTCCTTATGCTGATCTGCAGCTTAATTTTCATGAAGTCGGACAGCGTTCTGCATTTCCGACTATTATTTTGATTCATGGCACCGGTGGAAATACCGACAAGCATTTCAGCTATATTTTTCCGATGCTGGGTATTCATCAGCGGGTTTTATCCATTGATTTGCATACCCCGAATAAAGCTGATCTAAAGGTGACTGATTTTAGCCAACAGGTTGAAGCATTGATTCAGCATGCAGTTGCAAAAGATGAAATCATTACAGTGGTCGGCTATTCACTCGGTGCCGTGATTGCTGCACAAGTGGCAGCCAGTTTAAAACAGCGCGTAGCGCGTTTGATCCTGTTAGCCGGTTGGGCCAAAACCAGCTCGGTGCAACAACTACGTACTGTCATTTGGCAGCAATTATTTACTGAACAATCTGCGGCCTTGCCTCATTTTGTCAATTATTGCCTGTATAGCGATGATTATCTGTCTGCACGAAGCGAACAGCAGGTGTTGGATCTGGCACGCTTTGTCAAACCTTCCCAAGATGCAGCCAAACAGCGTGAACTGAATTATCGCATTGATATTACATCGATCTTGCCTGAGATTCGTGCAGAGACGTTGATTGTGGCTTGCCGTGAAGACCGCATGGTGCCTGTAGCGCAAGCTAAACTGCTGTTTGCTTCAATTTCGAACAGTCGCTATATCGAAATTTCTTCAGGACATGCGCTCTATGTCGAAGCGCCAGCCGAAGTGGTGCAACTGGTAAACCAGTTTAGCCAGCATCCAGAACAATATCCGGTGAATCAAAAAATCCAGCCTTATATGCCTTAAAGGAGATAAATATGCAAGCTAAAGGACAGCGCAGCAAGATTCTAATTGTAGGCAGCGGTTTTGGTGGTTTGGGAATGGCAATCCGCCTTAAACAGCAGGGCATCCACGATTTTAAAATCATTGAACGTGCAGCAGAAGTGGGCGGCACTTGGCGTGACAATACCTATCCCGGAGTCGCCTGTGATGTACCTTCCCATTTATATTCTTTCTCTTTTATTAAAAATCCGGACTGGTCTCGGGTCTTTCCACACGGAGCAGAAATTCAGCGTTATTTAATTCAATGCTGTGATCAGGAAAATATCCGGCCCCATATTGATTTTCATACGCAACTGGAAAAGGCTAGCTGGAATGCACGAGAACGAATATGGGAAATTCACACCTCTAAAGGTCTGTATCAGGCTGAGATCTTAATTACCGCAACCGGGCATCTGGCAGATGAGCATCTCCCGCAAATTCCGGGGCTGGAAGAATTTGAAGGCCAAGTGATGCATTCCGCGCGCTGGAACCACGAGCTGAATCTGGAAAATCAACATGTCGTTGTGGTGGGTTCTGGTGCTTCTGCCATCCAGCTTGTGCCGGAAATTTCCAAAACAGCCAAAAGCCTGACCGTCTTGCAACGTAGTGCGCCCTATATTTTGCCCCGACCAGACCGAGCTTATTCTGAGTCAGAAAAACAGCTTTTCCGCAAAGATCCGGACAGTATGTCGGCCCTCAGACATTCCTTGTTCTGGGGCAATGAATACAATTTTGCCCAGCGCCGTAATCTGAAAAGCCAGATTGAGCGGGTCAAGAAAAACTGCCTGCAATTCTTAAAACATCAGATTTCAGATCCTGAATTACAGCGCAAACTTACGCCGAATTATGAACCTGGTTGTAAGCGCTTATTGCTTTCTAATGATTATTATCCGACTTTTCTAAAACCCCATGTCAAGCTTGAAGATTCAGCATTAGCACAAGTGACCAAGGATGGCGTTATAAGCCAAGCTGGAAATAAATTTTTTGCAGATATCATCGTATTTGCCACCGGATTTGAAGCAGCACGACCACCTTATGCAGCAAAGGTCGTGGGTAAACAGGGTTTAAGTCTGGAACAGCAATGGTCCAGCGGTATGCAGGGTTATCAGTCAACGACCGTACACAACTTTCCAAACCTGTTCATCCTGAATGGGCCAAATACAGGCAGTGGACATAATTCAGCACTTTATTTTCTGGAAACCCAGTTTGATCTGGTACTGGATGCCTTGCAGTTTTTTGAGCAGGAACAGATTCAGGTCTTTGAAGCGGATCAGAGCGCTGAAAATAGCTATATGGAGGAGCTACAGCAACTTTCCCAAGGTAGTGTCTGGTTATCGGAAAGCTGTAAAAGCTGGTATCTGGACCCGGTCAGTCGCAAGCTGACTTTGGTCTGGCCGGATTATGCTCATTCATTTAGGGATAAAAATCAGCATTTTATTCGTAGCGGTTATCACTATCAGTATGTTGAATCGAGACAGTAGAAAGTGGTTTGAAAATATTTAATTAAAATCAAAATCTTATGGTTTAAATAATACAAAATAAATGTAAATTCAGGACAGGAGTATAGTCATGAGCAGTCAGCCATGGATGGAAGAATATAAAAAGTGGAATATCAATCCGGAGTTTACCCGGCCAGATCCTGAAAAAACCCTGAGCACGACAATTGCTGAGAATTTGGTGAAATTTCAGGATAAAACGGCATTTTTTTATCTGGATCGCAAGTTCAGCTATCACGATATCGATGTGTATAGCCAGAAACTGGCAAGCTATTTACAGAGTCTTGGGCTGACTGCTGGCAGCCGTATTGCGGTGATGTTACCGAATATTATTCAATATCCAATCGCTACTTTTGCAATTATTCGGGCCGGTTATGTGCTGGTCAATGTCAACCCCATGTACACCCAGCGCGAGCTCTATCATCAGCTACAGGATTCAGGTGCAGAAGCCTTGATTATCCTTGGACAGACTTTGGAGCAATTAACAGCATTAGAGGAATGTCCTCAACTCAAATATGTCATTTCAACGCATCCGCTGGATTTTATTCAAGAGCAGCCAAGTACTATTTATAGTCAGGCAGCACAATATCCGGATAAACAGTTTTCTGACTTTAGACAGGCAATAAATCAGGTAGAGATTATTGATTTTGCACCGCCTGTACAGCATCAGGAAGATACGGTCATTCTGCAATACACGGGAGGTACCACAGGTGTTTCTAAAGGCGCAGAACTGAGCCATCGCAATATTTTATTTAATATCGCCCAGAACAGTACCGTGTTTATCAGCCATTTTGGTGATCGCTATGCCGCTGAAAATGAATATGTATTCTGTGCTTTGCCACTGTATCACATTTATGGATTTACCATCTGCCTGTTCAGTTATGGTTTAAGCCGTGGTTTTGCCAATGTCTTGATTCCAAATCCGAGAGATCTGGATGCTTTGGTGGATCAATACCAGAAACATCCACCGACCGTTTTTCCGGGTGTGAATACCATGTTTAATGCCTTGGCGCATCATTCACGTTTCCGTGAGCTGGATCATTCACGCCTGAAAACCACAACCGGCGGAGGAGCATCTATTCTGAAAAATACGGCAGAGTTATGGCATGAGGTTACAGGCTGCCAGATTTATGAAGGCTACGGACTTTCTGAAACCTCACCAACTGCAACTTTTAACCCTCCTTTAAGCCGGCGATTTAGTGGCACGATTGGCTTGCCATTGGCAGGGACTGAAATTCTGATTCTGAATGATGAAGGAAAACCTGTAGAACTTAATCAGGCTGGAGAAATCGCCATACGTGGTCCACAGGTGATGAAAGGATACTGGCAGCAACCGGAAGCAACAGCACAGGTATTTACCAAAGATGGATTCTTCCTGACAGGTGATATCGGTTGTATGGATGAACAGGGCTATATCACCATTCTGGACCGCAAAAAAGACATGATTCTGGTCTCCGGATTTAATGTTTATCCCAATGAGCTGGAAGGCGTGCTGTCCAAACACCCTAAAATACTGGAATGTGCAGTGATTGGTATTGATGATGAAAAATCTGGACAGGTACCCAAGGCATTTATTGTGAAACAGGATGAAACTCTAACCCAAGATGAAATCATGACTTATCTGAAGCAGCAACTGACCAGTTATAAATTGCCGAAATACATTGAATTTGTGTTCGAACTACCAAAGTCTGCAGTAGGCAAAATTCTGCGTCGTGAACTGCCTCGTACTGTTCAGCCCAGCGCTAAGGCCTGTTAAGGAATGATCTAATCCATTATCTTTAAAATAAAAAAGGAATCGCAAGATTCCTTTTTTACTGCTTGCAGGCTTATCGCTGCTGGATAACTTTTTTGCTTTTCAGTTCTTCCATTTCAGCAGAACTTAAATATTGACTCAAAATGGCATCAGTATCTTCACCCAGACAAGGTGGGGCCTTTTTATATTCTACCGGTGTCTTGGAGAGTTTAATCGGTGAACCGATTGAGGTGTAATCTTCACGTAAAGTATGCGGCATCTGAATCACCATATCGCGTGCCAATACCTGTTCTTCTTGCAAAGTCTGTTTCAGGTCATTGATCATTCCTACCGGCACTTTAACCGCATGGATTAAATCCACCCAGGTTTTTGCCGGTCTAGTATAGAAATGAGCCTGTAGAACTATGGTCAATTCTTCACGATGTGTAACACGTCCAGAATTTTTTAAGAAGCGAGGATCTTCTGCCACCTTAGCCAGACCAACGGCCTGACACAAAGCTTTAAATTGCAGATCATTACCACAGGCAATAATAAATTCACCTTTCTGGGCTTTAAACACCTGATAGGGCACAATATTGGCATGTGCATTTCCGAAGCGACCGGGGACTTTGCCTGAGGTGAGATAATTCATGGCCAGAACAGAGAGGGAAGCGACCTGGGTATCTAACAGCGCCATATCAATATACTGACCTTCACCGGTTTTCTCACGGGACAACAAAGCCGCCTGAATGGCAATTGCGGCATATAAGCCGGTGGTCAAATCGGCAAAGGCCAGACCTGCTTTTTGCGGGCCACCACCGGGCAAGTCATCACGTTCGCCAGTGACACTCATCATGCCGCCCATTCCCTGAACGATAAAATCATAGCCCGGCTCTTGAGCACGCGGACCGTTCTGGCCAAAACCGGTAATAGAACAATATACCAGTCGCGGATTTAGCTGACTCATACTTTCATAATCCAGCCCATATCGTTTCAACGAACCGGCTTTATAGTTTTCAATGACTACATCACTCTGTTCAGCAAGTTTTTTGATAATACTTTGACCTTCAGGTGTAGATAAATCGATTGCAACCGAATGCTTGCCACGGTTGGCTGACAGGTAATAAGCCGATTCATGGGTATCTTGCTGGTGATTGTTTTTAAGCCAAGGTGGTCCCCAGATACGGGTATCATCCCCATGATCCGGTTTTTCAATCTTGATCACTTCTGCACCCAGATCAGCCAGAATCTGGCTACACCAGGGCCCAGCCAAAATCCGGCTTAAATCCAGTACACGAAATCCTGTTAAGGCACCCATTATTACGCTCCCTGTTCGATCATATTCAAATGACATATCGTTCTTATCCCTCTTTTTAAAGCTATATGAAAATGAAAGAACAATCAACTTTATGATAATAAATTTCGTATAACAAAATAAAACATCTAAAATGATGAATATTCATCTTATTTTCTTTAGCCTGATGCAAATATAAGTATGAACGAAGAACAAGAGGTCACTGATAAAAAGGAAAAAGCGATCTCCCAGACAGGATTAAAAAAGGAGTCAATCAAGTGAATTAAAAACGGATTAGCCTTAAAGCATATTCATTAGCGGAATAGCTTTAAATATAAAAGATCATGAAAACCTAAGGATAGGAAAACAGAGATTTAAATATGACGGATTTAGCGAGAGAATTAGAAAAGATTAAACCTACGACCAAACGAACGCAGCAAATTGCTTTTATTTTCGCCTTTCTGGCTTTACTGGTAGATGGCGCGGACATGTTGCTGCTGTCTTTCAGTTTAAATAGCCTGAAAGCAGAGTTTGGTCTCAGTAATCTGCAGGCCGGTACACTAGGCAGTTTTACCTTAGCAGGTATGGCGATTGGTGGCTTTATAGGTGGCTGGGCCTGTGACCGTCTGGGCCGTGTACGTACCGTAGTCATTTCGATTCTGGTATTTTCCATATTGACCGCAGCCTTAGGCTTTGCACAGAACTTTGAACAATTTGCTGTTTTACGCTTTCTTTCTGCCTTTGGCATAGGCTCTTTATATATTGCAGCCAATACGCTCATGGCTGAATATGTTTCAACTGAATATCGCACCACGGTTTTAGGTACCTTACAGGCAGGATGGACCGTCGGTTATATTGTGGCCACTGTACTGGCAGGCTGGATCATTCCAGAATATGGCTGGCGAACCCTGTTTTTTATTGCCATTATTCCCTCGGTTATGGCGATTTTTATCCAGAAACTGGTTCCTGAGCCAGAATCCTGGCAGCGTGCACGTTTGCAGCGTCTATATGCCCCAGCTGAAATCACAGCACAGCAACCCGCCAAAAAAAGCACAGTCAAAGAGATTTTCGCGGATCCTGCGAATCGCAGAATGTTTATTTTGTGGATCTTTACGGCCGGTTTTCTGCAGTTTGGCTATTACGGTGTAAATAACTGGATGCCTGCTTATCTAGAATCTGAATTACACATGAACTTTAAATCAATGGCGGGTTATATGATCGGGACTTATGTCGCCATGATTTTTGGTAAAGTTCTGGCCGGCTTTGCTGCAGACCGTTTAGGTCGACGCGCCGTTTTCTCGTTTGGCGCGATTGGTACGGCAATTTTCCTACCGGTAATTGTGCTGTTCAACACCCCGGATAATATTGCCTATCTGCTGATTTTCTTCGGCTTCCTATATGGCATTCCATATGCGATTAATGCCACATATATGACTGAAAGCTTTGCGACATCGATCCGTGGTACAGCAGTCGGTGGTGCTTATAATGCAGGTCGTATTGGGGCCATGTTTGCACCTGCGATTATTGGCGCGGCAGCTAGCGGTGGTTCAATTGGTCTAGGCTTCCTGATTATGGGCGGTGCTTATTTCTTATGTGGGGCAGTGTCCGGGATTTTCATCAAAGACCGTCAATACGATCCACAAAAAGCATAATTTCAACTTCAAAAAAAGAGCCTGAATACAGGCTCTTTTTTATACTCTTCAATTAAAGCTGAATTTCTATTTGTTTATTCCTGATCTGCTTCTTTATGCAGATGAATACTTTTCAAACCATCATTTACTTTATTGAGCAGATGAATCAGGGTAATCACATCATCAAAAGCCAGTTTATTTAAGGCCTGTCCATAAAACTCAAAAAAATCATCCTGCAGACTATCCCAGGTCTGAAAACCTTCAGTGGTGAGTGCAACAATTTTGGCACGTCGATCCTGCTCATTGATCACTCGCTCTACCAGTCCATCACGTTCCAGTCTTTTTAATACGGCATCCAGATTTTGTCGGCTTACCCCCAGATATTCGGTCAGATCTGAAAAAGACATTCCTGATTTAACTTTTGGACGGGACAGGGCACCCAGCACTGCCCAATGTACTGGAGATATTTTTAGCTCATTGAGGCACTTGCGGTCCAGGCTGTTGCCCACCTGAAACAGCCGGAAAAAAAGCCGGTTATGAGCAGAATATAAGGATTGATCATATTTTTTTGACAACGTATCACTCACAATATTGGACATCCTCAAAACTGAAATAGCCGAGCCGCGCAGAGTATAACCTATCGCTTTTTCGCACAAACCAGTTTCTATTATAATTTGATTTAAAAATCATAGTGTTTTTGCAGAAATTTTCCTATTTAAATTCTGAGTCAATCAGTTTTATGGTTTGGAAATCTCTCTTTTTCTCCTCACTTCCATTGCGCTCACTCGTCAAATATCTAAGGTTTTTTTCCTAATTTTAAAGGAATAAATTATCTGTCATGCAAAAGACATAATTTGGCCCTAGAGTGAAGTCGGATTCAAATTAATCTAAAGCCAAAAAACAATATAGGTCAATACATTGAATAATTAAAAATATTAAGTTAATGATAAATATATAAATAATAATTTATAATTATTATTTTATGTAAATGCATTGACATAAATTCAATCTCTTTCTATTTTAGATAAAACACACCGAATTAAAACAACAGCCAATTAAATTCGACAACAAAATAGCGTAGGGATGAGCAATGAAAGGACTAAAAGACATGGTTGTGATTGTGACAGGCGGAGCAGGCGGAATTGGTTCAGCCACTTGCCGACGTCTGGCAGAGGAAGGCGCCAAAGTTGCCATTTTCGATATGAATCTGGAAGCGGCTGAAAAGCTGGCAAATGAAATCAATCAATATGGTCAGGCACTGGCAATTCAGTGTGATATTACCCAAATGGACGTGGTTGAGCAGGCGGTTCAAAAAACCAAAACTGAACTCGGTCCAATTGATGGACTGGTCAACAATGCCGGCTGGGATATTTTTAAACCTTTTGTTAAAACCAATCCGCAGGAATGGGAAAAGCTGATCCAGATCAATCTGGTTGGTATGTTGAATACACACTTTGCTGTGCTGAAAGGCATGGTAGAACGTAATTCCGGCAGTATTGTCAATATTGCCTCGGATGCAGCCCGGGTCGGTTCTTCAGGTGAAGCAGTCTACGCGGCCTGTAAAGGCGGCTTGTTATCTTTCTCTAAAACGCTAGCACGTGAGCATTCACGTCATAACATCAAAATTAATGTGATTTGCCCGGGACCTACCGATACGGCTTTGCTTGCAGGCGTGACTGAAGGCGCATCAAATCCGGAAAAATTACGTGAAGCCTTTATTCGTGCCATTCCACTGGGTCGTTTGGGGCAACCGGATGATTTGGCTTCTGCGATTGCTTTCTTTTTAAGTGATGATGCCAGCTTTATTACCGGGCAGGTGTTGAGTGTTTCCGGTGGTTTAACCATGAGTGGTTAAGTGAAAAGCACATCAACCCATAATAGTTTTCAAGAATTAAACCAGATCGATAAAAACAGTACAGGATGTAAAGAAAATGAATTTTGAAGATATCTTATATGAAGTTAAGAACGGTGTTGCCTGGATCACGATTAACCGTCCGGAAAAAATGAATGCTTTCCGTGGTACCACCTGTGACGAGCTGATCAAGGCATTAAATAAAGCAGGTTATGACCGTAACGTGGGCGCAATTGTGCTGGCAGGCGCGGGTGAGAAGGCTTTTTGTACCGGTGGTGACCAGTCCGCGCATGATGGCAATTATGATGGCCGCGGCACGATCGGTTTGCCAATGGAAGAGTTGCATACCGCCATCCGCGATGTACCTAAACCGGTAATTGCACGCGTACAAGGCTATGCCATTGGCGGTGGCAATGTGCTGGCAACCATTTGTGATTTGACCATCTGTTCAGATAAAGCGATTTTTGGTCAGGTTGGTCCGAAAATGGGATCGGTTGATCCGGGCTATGGCACGGCATTTTTAGCGCGTGTGGTAGGTGAAAAGAAAGCCCGTGAAATCTGGTATATGTGCCGTCGTTATTCTGGTCAGGAAGCTGTAGAAATGGGTCTGGCGAATAAATGCGTACCGGCCGATCAACTGGATGACGAAGTGCAGGCTTGGGCAGAAGAAATCTGTCAGCGTAGTCCGACTGCCATAGCAATTGCCAAACGTAGTTTCAATATGGATACCGCACATCAGGCGGGTATTGCTGGCATGGGCATGTATGCGCTGAAACTTTATTACGATACTGAGGAGTCTCGTGAGGGAGTCAATGCACTGAAAGAAAAACGTCAGCCTGAATTCCGTAAATATGCCAAATAAGGAGACTGATCCATGAAAAAGAATCCTTATATCACTGAAGAACTCGAGTTTTTGGCAGAAACCGCTGATAAATTTGCCCAAAAATATATTGCTCCCGGTTTTCTGGAACGTGACCAAAGCCGAGTTTTTGACCGTGATCTGGTCAAAAAGATGGGTGAAATGGGTTTTATTGCACCTGAACTACCGGAACAATACGGCGGTCAGAGCATGGGCAGACTGGCTGCCGGAATTATCCATGAAGCGATTGCCAAGGCGGATTTAAGTTTCTCCTATATCAACCTGCTTGCTTCCCTAAATGGGCAGATTCTGGCCGAACATGGTCAGCCTGAAGTAGTTGAGCCTTGGCTGAAAAAACTCACTGCAGGCGAGGCTATCTTTTCGATTGCCTTGACCGAGCCGCGAGGCGGTTCTGATGCAGCCAACTTGCGTTTAAAGATTGAACGGGATGGCGACGAATATGTCATTAATGGCGAAAAGACCTCAATTTCTGCGGCCGATCAGGCAGATGCTTCGGTGGTTTTTGGCCGCACTGGCGCCAATGAAGATGGTGCGCATGGCGTGACAGCGCTCTTGGTTCCGATGAATTTACCGGGCATCAGTACCACACGTTTTGACTGTCATGGTCAGCGCGCGATCGGTCGCGGTTCAATCTTTTTTGACAATGTTCGCGTACCCGTAAATCATCGTCTAGGGGATGAAAACAAAGGTTTTGTGCAGGTGATGCAGGGCTTTGATTTTTCACGCGCACTGATTGGCTTGCAGGTTTTGGCCGTTGCCCGGGTGAGTCTGGATGAAGCCTGGGAATACGCCGCCCAACGTGAAGCTTTTGGTCAGCCATTGACTGCTTTTCAGGGAGTTTCACATCCACTGGCAGAATACGAAACCCAGGTTGAGGCTGCACGCTTACTTTGCCTGCAAACCTTATGGCTCAAGGACAATCATCTGCCACATACCTCTGAAGCAGGCATGTGTAAATGGTGGGGGCCAAAACTGGCCTATGATGTAATTCATCAATGTCTGCTGACTTTTGGTCATGCCGGTTATGACCGTGGTGTGATGGAACAGCGGATGCGTGATGTACTGGGCTTTCAGATTGGCGATGGAACAGCCCAGATCATGAAAACGATTATTGCGCGGCATAAGGCAGGACGTAAGGCTGTTCCTGCTTAAGGAAAATAAGCCCAAACCTGAATATGATAATTATAAAGAATGAGGAGTAAGCGAATGGATTTCGATGCGGTTCTGATCCCGGCCAGAAAACAGGCCATGCTCAAACAGGGATACTGGTTAAATCAAACGATTCTTGATTTTTTACGTAGTGCCGTAGAAAAGAATCCGGACAAAACAGCTTTAGTAAGCGTTAAAGTCGAGAATCAAACTGAACAGACTTTCAGCTATCAGCAGCTTTGGGACATGACCAATAAAATTGCACTGGGCTTGAGACAACTCGGTGTTGAAAAAAATGATGTGGTGTCTTGCCAGTTACCGAACTGGTGGGAGTTTACCTTGTTATATCTGGCTTGTAGCCGTATCGGTGCAGTACTCAATCCGCTTATGCCGATCTTCCGTGAACGTGAACTGGAATTCATGCTCAAGCATGGTGAATCCAAAGTTTTTGTTGTACCTAAAACGTTCCGCAATTTTAATCATGAACAGTTGGCCAATCAGCTGCAAAACAAGCGGGATACCCTGCAACATGTGATTGTGGTCAATGGTGCAGGTGAAAATAATTTTGATCGTCTGTTACTTAATCATGGTCTGGAACAAGATGCTTCAGCAGTTGCTGTGTTGGATGGATTGGAATCTGGCTCGGATGACGTTACCCAGCTAATTTTTACCTCAGGCACGACCGGTGAACCGAAAGGTGTCATGCATACCGCCAATACCTTATTTTCTAATATTGTGCCTTATGCCGAACGACTGTATTTAACTGAAAATGATGTGGTGTTAATGGCCTCGCCGATGGCACACCAGACCGGTTTTATGTATGGCCTGATGATGCCAATTCAGCTGAATACCAAAGTGGTGTTGCAGGATGTTTGGGATGTTTCCAAAGCCGTAGATCTGATTCATCAGCATCAGGTGAATTTCACCATGGCCTCGACCCCATTCCTGAATGACCTATCCAATACCGTGGCAGAACAGCATGACAAGGTTGATTCACTGAAAATCTTCCTGTGTGCCGGTGCACCCATTCCCGGCCCATTGGTGCAAAAAGCCCGGGAAACTCTGGGTGTTAAAGTCATATCAGCCTGGGGTATGACTGAATGTGGTGCGGTGACGCTAACCCGACCTGAAGATGAAGATGAGCGCTCTTTCAATACTGATGGCATCGCTTTACCAGGCGTGGAAATCAAGATCGTGGATAAAAAAGGTCAGACCAAAGCCGTGAATGAATCCGGTCGTTTGATGATCCGCACCTGTTCAAATTTTGGCGGTTATTTAAAACGTCCACATTTGAACGATACAGATACTGAAGGCTGGTTTGATACTGGCGATATTGCCTATCAGGATGAGCAGGGTTACATCCGGATTTGCGGACGTAAGAAGGATGTGATTATTCGGGGCGGGGAAAATATTCCGGTCGCGGAAATTGAATCACTACTTTATAAGCATCCGAATATTGCAACAGTGGCTTTAGTGGCTTATGCAGATGAACGAATGGGCGAGCGTGCCTGTGCAATCATCAAACTGAAAGATCAGACAAAGCCGTTAAGTTTTAATGAGCTGGTAGATTTCCTGAAAACTCATAATCTGGCCATGCAATATCTTCCGGAACGTTTGGAAATCTGGGAGGATATTCCGATGACGCCATCGGGGAAAATCCAGAAATTTAAACTCAGAGAATTACTGGCACAGCATATTGCCTCAACGACAGTTGAAGCGAACTAAATCTGGGAATAAATAGATAAATTAAACCCTGAATAATATTGCCTTATTCAGGGTTTTTCTTTTTCAAAGAAAATGATCTAAAGGTTTAATGCAAACTTTAGAATCACGTCTATTTTAATAATTTTAATAAGACTTCAGCCGTTGCAGCAGAAGAGGCCGGGTTTTGTCCAGTAATGAGCAGACCATCTTGTTGCACGTATACCTGCCAGTCCTCAGCTTTGGAATATTTCCCACCTTTTTCTTTCAGCATGTCTTCAACTAAAAACGGAACGATGTCTGTCAAACCCACGCCGTCTTCTTCAGTGTTACTGAAACCGGTGACTGTTTTGCCTTCTACAATAGAACGGCCTTCGGAATCTTTCACATCACGCAGGACACCCGGAGCATGACAGACCAGCGCAACAGGTTTATCTGCCTGCAAGGTTTGCTCAATTAAAGAAATGGAATTCTGGTCTTTGGCCAGATCCCATAGCGGTCCATGACCACCCGGATAGAACACGGCATCAAAATCCTGATTTAAGACTTCACCCAACTTGTGTGTTTTGGCAAGAGCCTGCATGGCCGATGCATCTGCTTCAAAGCGTTTGGTGGTTTCGGTTTGCGCATCCGGCTCATTACTTTTTGGATCTAGCGGTGGCTGACCACCTGCAGGAGAAGCCAAAACTACCTCTGCGCCTGCATCGACAAAGGTGTAATAAGGCGCAGCCAACTCTTCCAGCCAGAAGCCGGTTTTTTTGCCAGTATCACCCAGCTGGTCATGTGAAGTCAGTACCATCAAGATTTTCATATTATTTTCCTGTATTTCGTTAATCATCGTGAATAATCGACTGTTAATTTAACAAGTCACAGAGGTCAGGAGTGTTGTGATACGTTCATTTGCTGTATCGATACGTTGTTAATTCAGTTGATTTAACTTAAAGATGTGACTCTATATACAGCACAGTTGTATTTAATATTCATCTGCCCATTAACAGGTCTTGCTGAAGATCGGCCTGTTTACGCAGGAAATCCCAGACCAGTTTTATTTTTGGTTCATATTGCAGATCGACCAGCGTCAGCATCCAGAAAGTATGGGTAAAACTGACCTGATCGCCCAAAACCTCTTTGAGTTCGCTTTTCTCATTAACCAGAAATTTCGGCAAAATAGCCAGTCCGGCTCCTGCACGAACGGCAATTTCCTGCGCCAGAATGCTGTTACTGCGAAAACAGGCACTGACTTGCAAGGGAAGACGCTCCAGCGAATACAGTGCAGTGCTATAGACCAGATCATCAATATAATCAACAAAACGGTGCTGTTTGAGGTCTTCCAGTTTTTTAATTTTCGGATTTTGCTGTAAATAATGTTGGCTGCCATACAGTTTTAGGCAGTAGTTAGACAAACGAGTAATGATATAGGGGCCAGATTTGGGCCGGTCAATCGCAATTACAATATCGGCTTCACGATGTGAAAGTTTGATCGCTTTCGGTACTGGAATCAGGTCAATGGTCAGCAAAGGATAATGTTGGGAAAATTCTGCCAAAAGACGGGCTAAAAATGCCGTGCCAAAGCCTTCTGGCGCACCAATCCGAACCCGACCTTGCAAAGGGTCGTGGCGCTTGTCAATCTGGATAAAGGACTGTTCCATCTGTTCAACACGCGGTACCAGTGCCAGACCTTCCGAGGTCAGTTCATAACCGGTGGCTTCGCGCTTAAAGAGTTGCGTACCTAAAGTACTTTCCAAGGCCTGAATTCGCCGCGCTACGGTGCTGTGTTCAACACCAATCAAGCGGGCTGCATTGGTGAGCGTTTTAGCACGCGCTAAAACCAAAAAGAAACGTAAATGATCCCAATCCACTTTCATTTTTTATTTAACATCCTGTTAAATTCCTGTGCATATTTGCACAACCATCGTGCACCAATTTCTATTGGTGGTCAAAGTGTTCTTTGTTAGTCTGCTGAAACAGCGTAAAAATTATACGTTAAATAAAAGCCAGTAAAGGCAGATACAACGACAATAACAAACCAGCACGGAGCGACCATGAACGCCATTTCTCATCCACAGCAAAGTACCGGATTCACCACCGCAAAACTTCTCATTAATGGTGAATTTGTCGAATCAAAAACCAGCCATTGGCAAGATATTGTTAATCCTGCCACTCAGGAAGTTTTGGGCCAAGTGCCTTTTGCCACTGCTGAAGAAGTCAATGCAGCGATTGCGGCTGCGCAAAATGCCTTTGCCAGCTGGCGCCAGACTCCAATTCAGGCCCGTATGCGCATCATGCTGAAATTGCAGGATCTGATTCGTACTAATTTAAAAAGTATTGCCCAGGTATTAACGGCGGAACAAGGCAAAACCCTGGCTGATGCCGAAGGTGATATCCAGCGTGGTCTGGAAGTGGTGGAACATGCCTGTTCGATCGGTTCCCTACAAATGGGCGAGTATATTGAAGGGGTGGCACGTGGTGTCGATACCTATACCTTGCAGCAACCACTAGGTGTCTGTGCAGGAATTACACCGTTTAACTTCCCGGCGATGATTCCACTGTGGATGTTCCCGATGGCGATTGTCTGCGGCAATACCTTTGTCTTAAAGCCTTCTGAACAGGATCCACTATCGACCATGATGCTGGTTGAGTTAGCGATTCAGGCAGGTGTGCCGGCAGGCGTACTGAATGTGGTACATGGCGGCAAAGAAGTGGTCGATCTACTGTGTACCCATCGCGATATCAAGGCGATTTCTTTTGTCGGTTCGACTGCAGTCGGCACGCATGTCTATAACCTTGCAGGCCAACACGGCAAGCGTGTGCAGTCGATGATGGGCGCCAAAAACCATGTGGTGGTGATGCCAGATGCGAATAAAGAACAGACCTTAAATGCCTTGGTCGGTGCAGCTTTTGGCGCAGCAGGTCAACGTTGTATGGCACTTTCCGTGGCGGTAATGGTCGGTGAGACCAAGCACTGGGTCGATGAACTGGTCAATAAAACCAAAACCTTAAAGGTGAATGCCGGACATGAACCGAATACCGATGTGGGACCGGTGATTTCAACCCGTGCCAAAGCTCGTGTCATAGATTTGATTAACAGTGGTGTTGAACAGGGCGCAGAACTGTTGCTAGATGGCCGTAATGTACAGGTTCCGGGTTATGAGCAGGGTAATTTTGTCGGTCCAACGATTTTTAACCAGGTCACGACCGAGATGCGCATTTACAAGGAAGAAGTGTTTGGCCCGGTACTGGCGATCATGCATGTCGATACTTTGGAACAGGCGATTGCACTGATTAATGCCAATCCGTTTGGTAATGGCGTTGGACTGTTTACCCAAAATGGCAATACGGCACGTACCTTCCAGAACCAGATTGATATCGGTCAGGTTGGCATTAACATTCCAATTCCTGTACCTGTGCCTTTCTTCAGTTTTACCGGTTCACGCGGTTCAAAATTGGGTGATCTAGGTCCTTATGGCAAACAGGCGGTGCAGTTCTATACCCAGACCAAAACCATTACCAGCCGCTGGTTTGAAGATGACCAGGAAACCACCGGTGTCAATACCACGATCAGTCTGCGTTAAGGAGCATCAGCATGAAGATTGCATTTATTGGTTTAGGCAATATGGGCGGCTCCATGGCGCAAAACCTGCTCAAGTCGGGTCATCAAGTTTTTGGTTATGACTTAAGTGCAGTGGCTTTACAGCATTTTGCAGAAGTGGGCGGTATCGTCTGCGACAGTCCACAAGCTGCCGCGAAGCAGGCGGAGATCGTGGTCAGCATGTTGCCCGCCGCCAAGCATGTGCGTGAAGTCTATTTAGGTGAACACGGTATTCTGGAGGTGCTTCAAGCAGGCAGCTTATGTATCGACAGCAGCACCATTGATCCACAAACCATTCAGGAGGTTGCTGCAGCAGCGCAAGCCAAGCAGATTCGCGTCTGTGATGCACCAGTATCCGGTGGTACTTTAGGTGCAAAAGATGGCACTTTAACCTTCATGGTCGGTGCAGATGATGCCACCTTTGAGGCCGTCAAACCGGTTCTTGGCTGTATGGGTAAAAATCTGGTGCATTGTGGTGCGGTGGGAACAGGACAGGTTGCAAAAATCTGTAATAACCTGATTCTGGGGATTTCCATGACTGCGGTTGCAGAAGGGATGGCACTCGGGGCTAAACTGGGCATTGATCCACAGGCCTTGGCTGGCGTGATTAACAGTTCCACCGGACGCTGCTGGAGTTCGGAAATTTATAATCCGTGGCCCGATATTTGTGTCAATGCGCCGTCATCGCGGGGCTATACCGACGGTTTTGCCGCACAACTGATGCTCAAAGATTTGGGCTTGGCCGTGGATGCTGCGCAACAGGTGGATCAGCCGGTGGTTCTGGGCAGCATGGTACAAAAACTCTATCAACAACTGTGTCAGGAAGGCGATGCCCATCTGGACTTCTCCAGCATCATGCATCAATACACTACGCCACCTGCTTAAAACTTAAAAGATTCAGATGGAACAAGGATTCGCTTCAATAATTACACCTTGTCAGTAATAACGATAAATTCAGGCTGAGGTTTAACATGTTAGATTATCAAACAACGGTTCAAGACTTTGATTTAAATACGGTTGCAAGCCAGTATCTCTCCGGTTCCATGCAGGCAGTGAATGCCTGTTATGAATGCTGTGACCGTCATGCCAATTCCGATGCCATTGCCTTGTACTGGCATGGTAAAGATGGCCGTAAAGAACAATATAGCTTTGCCGAGCTCAAAAAATATTCCAGCCAGTTTGCCAACTTTTTAAAGTCTCAAGGCATTGGTAAAGGTGACCGTGTTTCCGGACTATTACCGCGTACCCCGGAGCTGATCATTACCATTTTAGCGACCTGGCGGATTGGTGCAGTCTATCAACCGTTATTTACTGCCTTTGGTCCCAAAGCCATCGAGCATCGCATTCAGCTGGCGCAAAGCAAGCTGGTGGTGACCGATCTGGCGAATCGGGATAAATTATCTGAAATTAGCAACTGTCCACCGATTGTGACGGTACATGCCGAAACTGAGGCAGAGCGCTATCCGCACGATCTTAGCTTCTGGACAGTATTAAACCGTCAGGCTGAAGCTTGTGAGCTGGAAATCCTGAATGTTAATGATCCATTTTTATTGATGTTTACCTCGGGCACCACCGGACCGGCGAAACCGCTTAAAGTGCCGTTAAAAGCACTGATTGCTTTTGCAAGCTATATGCAAAATGCCATTGGTCTAACTCCTGAAGATGCTTTCTGGAATATTGCTGATCCCGGCTGGGCCTACGGATTGTATTACGCGATTACTGGTCCCTTAATGCTTGGACACTCGACCTTGTTTTATGAAGGCGGTTTTAATGCCGAAAGTGTCTGCGAAATTGTTAAGGAATATGGCATTACCAATCTGGCCGGTGCACCAACCGCTTACCGCATGATGATGGCGGCCGATCCTGCTCAAATGGCAAAACTACGCGGTAAGTTACGTGTTGTCAGCAGTGCGGGAGAACCGTTAAATCCGGAAGTGATCCGCTGGTTTAAAGAGGTGCTGGATGTGCCGATTTATGACCATTATGGCCAGACCGAAGTCGGGATGGTGGTGTGTAATCATCATGCTCTGGAACATCCGGTCCGTTCAGGTTCGGCAGGTTTTGCCAGCCCGGGTTACCGAATCGCCGTTGTCAATGAACAGGGGCATGAATTAGCAGCTGACGTCCCGGGCATCCTGGCAGTGGATATCAGCCAGTCCCCAATGATGTGGTTCTCTGGCTATGAAGAAAGCCGTAAATCTCCATTTGTCGGACAGTATTACTTAACTGGGGATACCGCAGAAATTCATGCAGATGGCAGTATGAGCTTTGTTGGGCGTAGTGATGATGTCATTACAACGTCAGGTTATCGGGTCGGCCCGTTTGATGTGGAAAGTGCCTTGCTGGAACATGATGCCGTGATTGAAGCAGCAGTCATTGGCGTGCCTGATCCTGAGCGTACCGAAGTGATTAAAGCCTTTGTGATTCTGGCGAATAATTTTGCAGCTTCGGCCCATCTGGAAGAAGAGCTGGGTCAATTTGTGAAAAAGCGGTTATCTGCGCATGCCTATCCACGCCTGATTGAATTTGTGACTGAATTGCCGAAAACCCCAAGCGGTAAAATTCAACGCTTTTTACTGCGCAATCAGGAAATCAACAAGCAGCAAGCCAAGACCGCATAACAGCTAAAGCCAACAGATTGAATAAGAAGATTAAATAAAGAGATTGAAGGAAGAATCCATGCAATTAACGGAAGAACAACAACTGATTCAGGACATGGCAAAAAGCTTCGCCCAGGAACAGATTAAACCCTTTGCCGGCGAGTGGGATCAAAAAGGCATCTTTCCTAAACAGGCCTTAGCCCAAATGGGAGAGCTGGGTTTTTTAGGCATGCTGATTCCGGAAGAATGGGGCGGCTCGGGCACAGGTACGCTGGCTTATGTTCTGGCCTTAGAAGAAGTCGCTGCGGCCGATGGTGCAACATCTGCGATTATGAGCGTACATAACTCTGTAGGGTGTGTGCCGATTTTCAAGTTCGGGACGGAACAGCAAAAGCAGGATTTTCTAAAGCCTTTGGCTCAAGGTGAAATGATTGGTGCCTTTGCCTTAACCGAACCGCATACCGGATCGGATGCTGCCGCGATTAAAACCCGGGCGGTCAAGGACGGCGATCATTACATTCTGAATGGCGCGAAACAGTTCATTACCTCAGGCCACAATGCCGGAATGATTATTGTGTTTGCCGTGACTGATCCAGCTGCGGGGAAAAAAGGTATGAGTGCATTTTTAGTGCCGCGCGACACGCCCGGTTATGAAGTGATTCGGGTCGAAGAAAAACTCGGCCTGCATGCTTCGGATACCTGTCAGATTGCCTTAACCGATGTCCGCATTCATGAAAGTTTAAGACTCGGTGCAGAAGGCGAAGGTTTAAAAATTGCCTTGGCCAATCTGGAAGGCGGGCGAATCGGTATTGCGGCACAGGCGGTTGGTTTGGCGCGTGCCGCCTTGGAAGAAGCAACGGCCTATGCGCATGACCGCGTGGCCTTTGGCAAACCGATTTTTGAACAGCAAGCGATTTCTTTCAGGTTGGCCAGTATGGCGACTGAAATTGAAGCAGCACGGCAACTGGTCCATTTTGCAGCACGCAAGAAAGAAGCCGGTGAAACCTGTTTAACTGAAGCCTCCATGGCCAAGCTATTTGCTTCGGAAATGGCGGAACGTGTCTGCTCCAAAGCGCTGCAGATTTTTGGCGGCTACGGTTATCTGAAAGATTTTCCGATTGAGCGGATTTATCGCGATGCGCGGATTTGTCAGATTTATGAAGGCACCAGCGATATTCAGCGCCTGGTGATTGCACGCAGTTTATAAGGAATTAAAAAGGATTTTTATCATGCAATGGCAAACCATTTTACTCGAACAACGTAACGGTGTTGGACTGATTACCTTAAACCGTCCTCAGGCGTTAAATGCACTGAATAACCAGCTGATTGTCGAGGTCAATCAGGCTCTTGATCAGCTGGAAAAAGGCCCCGAAATTGGTTGTATCGTGATTACCGGTTCGGAAAAAGCTTTTGCTGCTGGTGCCGATATTAAAGAAATGGCAGATCTGAATTTTCCGCAAATTTATCTGGACGATTTTTTTAGTCTGGCCGACCGGATTGCGCAGCGCCGTAAACCTTTAATTGACGCAGTGAGCGGCTATGCCTTGGGTGGTGGTTGCGAGCTGGCATTGATGTGCGACTTTATTTACTGCGCTGATAATGCAAAATTTGGTTTGCCTGAAGTTACCTTAGGCGTGTTGCCCGGCATTGGCGGGACCCAGCGTTTAACCTTGGCGATTGGTAAGGCCAAAGCCATGGAAATGTGCCTGACTGCACGGCAGATGGGGGCGCAGGAAGCGGAACAAAGTGGTTTGGTCGCTCGGGTTTTTGCCAAGGAAGAATTGCTGGAACAAACCCTGCAAGCTGCCGAGAAAATTGCTGAAAAGTCGCTTACTGCCGTGATGATGATTAAAGAATCAATTAATCGGGCCTTTGAAGTGAGCCTAGCTGAAGGCCTGCGCTTTGAACGCCGGGTTTTCCATTCGATTTTTGCCGGTTCCGATCAAAAAGAAGGCATGCAGGCCTTTGTAGAAAAACGCCCAGCCAAATTTACCCATCAATAAAACAAAAATAGGAAAATAAAATGAGTGATGAAAATAATTTAGCGATACGGGTCGCAGGAAGTCTGGGCATTATCAGCCTGGACCGCACCAGCCATTTAAATGCCTTAACCCTCCCGATGATTCAGGGTATTCAGGCGCAACTCGATCAATGGTGCCATGATCCAGAAGTACAAGCCATCCTGATCAATTCCAACAGTCCCAAGGCGTTTTGTGCTGGAGGAGATATCCGCTATCTGTATGACAGCTATCAGGCCGGCAATACCCAATATCAGGATTTTTTTGCCACTGAATATAAGATGCTGAGCACCTTGCGTAATTTTCCAAAGGCCGTGATCGTGATGATGGATGGCTATGTACTGGGCGGAGGCTTTGGCCTCGCTCAAGCCTGTCATATCAAAGTCGCCAGTGAAAAATCACGTTTTGCCATGCCAGAAACTGCGATTGGATTTTTCCCGGATGTTGGAGCGACCCATTTTCTGTCCCGACTGGATGAAGTTGGTGTCTATATGGCATTGACCGGGGAGCAGATCAGTAGCAGTGATGCGCTGTATCTGGATCTGGTCGATTATCATGTGCCGAGTGAACGTTTTGCTGAACTAGAAGCAGCATTGACTGCAGCGCCTGTATTAAATCCGATTGAAATCCAGAAAATTATCAGTGGTTATATTACGCATCCGGTGGAAAGTGAGCTGCAAAAACGTGCAGATCTGATTAATCAGCATTTTGGCTATTCAAACCTGGATGAGATTGAACAGAGTCTGGCACATGCCATCGATCTCACAGATCAGGACTGGGCGAAGAAAATGTTGACGATCTTGCAGCAGCGTCCGGTGATGGCAAAACAGACCAGCCTGAAGTTACAGCAAGCCGGACAGAATTTGTCGCTAGAAAAATGTATGCAGCTAGAACGGGACTTGCAGGATGTCTGGTTAGAGCAGGGCGACTTTATTGAAGGGGTTCGTGCGCTGATTATTGATAAGGACAAAAATCCACAATGGCGAACCGAAAATGCAAAATTTGAAAAGACCTTGCAAAAGATCTGGCCAGCATGGACTCAGCAGCGTATCGAAAATATTACTTAAAGCTGATGCTAAAAGACCCTCCATAATTTAATTATAGAGGGTCTTTGTATCTGTCCCATACTTTCATCGACATGAATTCTATTTAGTGGGACGTTTTCTTTTTCTTGCCACCGCCGTCTTGTTTATTGACCGTCGACCAGGCAATACGTTCGGCTTCTTCCTCAGAATGAACACGTTTTTTTTCGCTTTCTTCAATATGTTCGGCCTGCCGTTTTTGCTTATCGGTATAGGCTAATTTGTCACCTCTAGGCATCTTAATATCCTCATCAGGTTTGGCTTAAATTACTATAACAAGGGCTGGTTTCTATGCAGGTAAGTATTTGTTTGACTTATTTTATAAAAGAAAAATAGAATCTAGAAAATGTTTTATACATTGATTTTTAAAAATATTTCTTAAAAATATATGGGCGTGAAATCAAGGAGATGAAGATAACGGTCATCTAGAACCATCATCTTCTTTGCTTGATTAGCCGTTAATAATACTGCCGCCATTCACATGAATCACCTGACCTGAAATATAGCTGGCTTCTTCACTGGCCAGAAATAAATACGCCGGTGCTACTTCACTTGGCTGGCCCATGCGGCCCATTGGGGTACTTTTACCAAAATCTTTGAGCTGTTCTTCATCAAAACTACTTGGAATTAATGGTGTCCAGATTGGACCTGGCGCGACTCCATTGACACGAATGCCGGTTTTATTTTTCAATAAATTGGTGGAAAGGCTTCGGGTAAATGTGGTGATGGCACCTTTGGTACTTGCATAGTCAATCAACTGGTCATGTCCATGATAACTGGTGATACTGGTGGTATTGATAATACTGTCACCTTCTTGCATATGCGGAATCACCGCCTGAGTCAGGTGGAACATCGACAGAATATTAACATTAAATGTTTTAAGTAATTGCTCGGGCGAGATATCGGCAATACTTTCTTGAGGGTATTGAACCCCGGCATTATTGACCAGAATATTAATCGTTTTAAATTCCTGAAGGGTCTTTTCCACCATTTTCTTGATTTCATCTTGATCTTGTAAATCACATTGAATCAGCAGACAACAGCGGCCTTCATCTTCCACCATTTTTTTGGTGTCCCGTGCATCCTGATCTTCATCCAGATAGCAAATGGCGATATCTGCACCTTCGCGGGCAAATAAGACCGATACAGAACGGCCAATCCCGCTATCACCACCGGTAATCAAGGCAACTTTGCCTTTTAATTTTTCACTGCCTTTATAATGCGGTTTAATAATTTCCGGTGCAGGGTCCATTTTGGTTTGCACACCCGGTTGATGGTCTTGTGTTTCAGTTGAAGCTGGGGTTTCAGGATAATGATTCATATCTTTTCCAATTCCAATGATTATGGCCATATAAGAAAAAATATATTAGAAGCTTTTAGGCAAAATGAGGCTGGACTCAACATTTCATAACAGAATGTATTCGAGATTTATCAATTATTCGTTGAAACGGATCAGGTTGAGCAACCAGAACAGAAAAAGCTGATGAAACAGCTTCTGGCTACACTTTGATAGCTGAGGTGGTCTTGAAAGGTGAAATTTGATTAGGAAAGGTGAGGTATCAACGGAGATTTAAAATCTAGACATACATAGGCCTTTTTTACTGGGCTTGTATATAAAATAAATGGAGAGTTTTTTAACTCTCCATTTATTTATTCATTCTGATGTGTTTAAAAAATTTCTATAGAAATAAATTAAAGATTATCACTTAAATTAATTCTGGCCTGTGCTGCCTTTTCCTTTTTGGCTGAGGCTTTACCCCAGTTAAACTTTTGTGCACAGATGCCTAAGCCCACAATAAATAATGCAAGCACACTGGTATAAACCACTTCTTTAAAATAGGTTCCTTCAATAATCATGGTAATTAAAGCGCCGACAATAAAGATAATGACCAGATAAGTGAGCCATGGGAATAACCACATCTTGAATGGAATATTTTGTCCTTCAGCTTCCAGTTTTTTACGTAACTTAAGCTGAGAAATGGCAATAGCAAGATAGACATATAAAGATACGGTACCAGTCGCTAACATCAAGACATCATAAATATTCATACTTTCGGTGGCAGTCAGATAAATCGCCACGAAAGAAAACAGGCTTGAAAAGATGACACCTACCCATGGGCTGTTATTGCGGTTGGTTAAACCGAAACTCTTTGGTGCATCTCCACGTTTCGAGAGGGAATAGACCATGCGTGAACAGGTATAAAGTGCGGAGTTAAAGCAGCTACATACCGAGGTGAGCACGACAAAATTAACAATATGGCGTGCTTCTGGAATACCGAGTGCAGTAAGCGCTACGCTATACGTACCCCAGGTCGGATCTTTCAATAAAGGATTATTGTGTGGAATCAGGCAAACCGTAATCAACATTGAACCGACATAGAATAAAATGATACGCCATACAATTGAATTAGCGGCCTTACGAATTTCCTTGGCTGGATCTTTGGTTTCAGCTGCTGCTACGGTGACAATCTCTGCTCCCATATAAGCAAACATTACACCCAATAAGGCCGTGATCACCGATGAAAACCCATTAGGCATAAAGCCTTGGGCGGTTAGATGAGTTGTACCACCGAGCATAGAGGCATCGCCCCAAGGCCACAGGTGCATCACGGCCAAACTACCAAACACCAGAAACAGTACAATGGCAATAACTTTGATCAGGGCAAACCAGAACTCGAATTCACCAAAGTTTTTTACGTCACGGAGATTAATCCAGACCAGTGCTACAGTGACCAGAAGCATATAGCCCCAGATCGGGATAAATGGAAACCAGCTATTTAGGATTTTCCCGGCAACAAAGGCTTCCCAGCCCATGAGCAACGTCCAGAAAGACCAGTATAACCAGCCGATAGAAAATCCAGCCCAGCGCCCGATTCCACGATCCGCATAGGTTGAAAATGAACCACTGTCGGGATTCAGTACCGCCATTTCTCCCAGCATACGCATGATGAGTAAAACTAATATTCCACCTAGAGTATAGGCAATGAGTGCAGCCGGTCCTGCAGAATAGATGACATTACCGGAGCCGACAAAGAGTGCTCCACCAATGACACCGGCAATTGAAATCATGGTGAGATGGCGTGATTTAAGTCCGTTTTTTAAGCCGTTTGATGATTCGGAATTGGAGAAATGTTGATGTTCTGCCATATAATTTCCCTTAATATCAATAGCGTAGCGGCAATAAAATTCCTTATTTGGCTTACGCTATCTTATCCTTTGAAACTGTAACCGAATTCATCAGTGCTTGACCAATATTAAGTTAATCTTAATAAAATGAATCCTTGTAGCCCTATAGACAGGATCACACTTTGATTAAAGTACGGTTACATGCTGTTCATGTATGCGGTTAATTTCTCTTTTTTGTTGTAAAGTGACGAGAGCCATTTTTGAGCAATTCAAAGGAGCCAATTGGCTTAAGAGATAAAAAATATAAGCAGGCAATATTTACAGAAAAATAAAGCCTACCTAAAATATCAGGCTAAAAGCAGGTTTATGTTCCCTTTAAAAATAAATTAAAAGCTTTTTGATTTTAAAAATATAATTGTATTGATCCCTGAGTTTTTACTAAGTTAAAGTGCGGATCCCATGCTCGCGCAAGCACTTTAACAATATCCCGAAAGCCACCAGAATTTCCTGTTCACTCACACAGGCAAAGCCCAGTAATAATCCTTTCTGCCGGGTGGAATAATGTTTGGTATAGTATTGCGATAAGGCTCTGACCTTGATTCCCAGTTCAAGCGCTTTGGATGCAATCAAGACATCATCACTGCTGCTCGGCAATTTTAAAATCAGATGCAAACCGGCGGCGGTATTGTATTCATGCAGAAAATCTTCACCTAAATGTCGGCGAATCAGGTCAATTAAAAAAGCGTGGCGTTTGCCATACAATAAACGCATCCGTCGGATATGCGCCTCATAATGTCCTTCACGGATAAATTCAGCCAGTGTTTGCTGATCGATTAAGTGACCACCACGATAAAGTTCCGAGGCCACAATTCGCAACGAAGAAAAGAGCTGCTTTGGTACCACTAAATAGCCAATGCGCAGAGCCGGATAAATGGTCTTACTAAACGTCCCCATATAAATCACCGGAGAATCCGGCTCCAAACCTTGTAAAGAAGGATAGGGCTGGCCCGAGAACCTGAACTCACTGTCATAATCATCTTCAACAATCCAGCTATTGTGTTGGCGTGCGAGTGCAATTAACTGTTTGCGCCGTTCCAAACTTAAATGTGAACCTAAGGGATATTGATGCGAAGGCGTCACAAAAATCAGCTTAGGCGGTTTCTTGGGATGCAGATCGGGAATAATCCCTTCCTGATCGACCGGTAAGGAACGCAGATTCACACCATTAATTCGTAAAATATTACGCGCGCCCCAATAGGCCGGATCTTCGATCCAGACTTCGTCACCAATGTCGCTTAAAGTACGCGAGACTAAGTCAATTGCCTGATGGGTGCCTTCGGTAATAATGATCTGATCAGCATCGCACTGCACTGAACGAGCAATTTTCAGATATTCCGCCAGCTCCTGACGTAGTTCCAGGGAGCCACCGGCATTGCTGTAAATCAGGTTGTTGACTTGAGGTTCACGGCTCAAACGTGTCTGGATTTTGCTGAAAATATGATGCGGAAATTCGGTTACATCGGGTGCGCCCGGTACAAAGGCTCCCCATTGATAAGGCGAGGCTGCTGAATAGCCGAGCAAGTAGGAACCGCGTTGCGACAGATTATAATTTTGCTGTGCTTTTTTTTCCGTAACCGCAGGAGAGCTTTGTTCTGCCTTCACCAAAAAGGACTCAGGTAATTTCTCTACCACCCAGGTGCCTTGACCGGTACGGGCATCCACATAGCCCTGTGCCTGTAATTGTTCATAGGCATTTAAAACCGTATTACGCGATACCTGAATTTCTTTGGCCAGATCACGTGATGCAGGCAAGCGGGTTTTGGGAGCCAGTACGCTATCAATAATCGCGTTACGCAAGCAGCGGAACAGGCGCATCTGTAATGTTCCTGTGACATCTTGCTGCAATCGCTGCAGTAAATAATCTCCAAGCAAGCTACGCAATTGGCTCTCTCCTACAAATTTGAAATGGCTCTCGTGAGAGCGGTATTGCTAGGTGCAAAATAGTCTGATCAGGCAGTCATTGTAAAGTGTCTTGTATGCGTTTTGATCATGTACCTGCGGCTTGAATGCGAGCATACAGGCGGGCAGGCAATATACACAGATACCGATTAAAACTAAAGCGAAAAATCCAGACACTGATTTTGTTAGGAGCTTGCTGAACTGAGACCTGAATCAAGCAATGATTGCCATAACAGGCGAATAGAGATGTGTTGCAGCCGCCAGGACATGCGACTGCATATAACAAAAGGATCATAGAATGAACATGATGATGAAAGGATTGACCTACACCGATCAGGGTACAACGGCCTGGAACAATTATCTTAAGCAACTGGATAAAGTAGCGCCTTATCTGGGTGAACTGAGTGAAAGACTGGATATGCTGCGACGCCCAAAGCGCAGTTTGATTGTCGATGTCCCGGTCATTATGGATGATGGTACGGTTCAGCATTTTGAAGGCTATCGTGTTCAGCACAATTTAACCCGCGGTCCGGGCAAAGGCGGTGTGCGTTTTCATCCAGATGTCAATTTGGATGAGGTGATGGCTCTGTCAGCCTGGATGACAATCAAATGTGCTGCTCTAAATTTACCTTTTGGTGGAGCCAAAGGCGGTGTGCGAGTCGATCCGAGCCAGCTTTCCAAACGCGAACTGGAACGCTTGACCCGACGTTATACGGCAGAAATCAATTTAATTATTGGACCGCAAAAAGATATTCCTGCACCAGATGTTGGAACCAATCCGCAAATCATGGCCTGGATGATGGATACGTTTTCCATGAATGCAGGTTCTACGATTACTGGTGTAGTGACCGGAAAGCCGGTTCATTTAGGGGGATCTTTGGGCCGCAGTAAGGCTACAGGCCGTGGTGTGTTTATTAGCGGTCGTGAAGTTGCTCAGCAAATTGGTCTAGATTTAAAAAATGCCCGGGTCTGTGTACAGGGCTTTGGTAATGTCGGTAGTGAAGCTGCGCTGCTTTTCCAGGAAAATGGCAGCAAAGTGATCTGTGTTCAGGACCATTCTGCCACCCTGTATCAGAAAGAGGGGATTGATATTAAAAAGCTGCTTGAATACTCAAATGCCCACCATAAAATTCAGGGATTTTCTACCAGCGATGAAATTTCTGCATCAGCTTTCTGGACCATTCCTGCCGAAGTCTTTATTCCGGCAGCGCTGGAAGGTGTGATTAATACTCAGGTCGCGCAAAATATTCAGACCAAAATGATTCTGGAAGGTGCCAATGGTCCCACTTTGACTGAATCGGATGAAATTCTGAGTGAGCGTCATATTACCGTGGTGCCAGATGTAATCTGCAATGCGGGTGGCGTGACGGTCAGCTATTTTGAATGGGTTCAGGATTTGGCCAGTTATTTCTGGACCGAGGAAGAGATTAATCAGCGTATGGATGCCAGCATGAAAAATGCGGTACAGGATGTATGGCAAAAATCAGTCCAGGCCGGATGTTCTTTGCGTACAGCCGCTTATATTCTGGCCTGTGAGCGGATTTTAATGGCGCGTCAGGAACGCGGCATCTATCCGGGTTAAGCGAAGTTTTTGCAAGATGGATTAATCCATAAAAATGAATGGATTTAATCCATGATGACCTATCCTAAATTTTTGCAATGGATTTTTAAATTGGCTTCTTTATTTAAAAAGGAGCCAATTTTTATTAAAAACATAAATACCTGTTTATAAATAAAATAATTTTATATTTTGACTCTTTTACTCATTTCAACTAGACCAATTGGCTCCTTCGATCTGCTGCAAAGTGGCTCTCGTCTCATACGTATAAAAGCGCAAAATGAACCATATCAGCCAGTCTTTGGCAAATTTCTATCCCAAGATCCGGATAGCAAAATTTACAACGTATGAATCAAGAATGAGGATACAAAATGGACAGTAAACACTCAGCACTGAATGCACGTAAACAGCAGGCAACACCACGTGGTGTTGGGGTCATGTGTCAATGGTACGCAGAGAAAGCAGAAAACTCGACCATTTGGGATGCAGAAGGCAATCAATATATCGACTTTGCGGGCGGGATCGCCGTACTGAATACTGGCCATCGTCACCCTAAAATTATTGCTGCGGTCACTGAACAATTAACCAAATTTACCCATACGGCTTATCAGGTTGTACCATACGAGAGTTACGTTGCTCTGGCAGAACGTATCAATGCACGCGCTCCCATCCAAGGTGCTGCAAAAACCTCATTCTTTTCGACTGGTGCTGAAGCTGTCGAAAATGCAGTTAAAATTGCCCGTGCCCATACTGGCCGTCATGGCATTGTGACTTTTGGTAATGGTTTTCATGGCCGTTCATTCATGACGATGGCCATGACCGGTAAAACTGCACCTTATAAACGCGACTTTGGGGTGATGCCTGGTGGTGTTTTCCATGCCCGTTACCCGGTGGAATCCAAAGGCATTAGTGTTGATGATGCAATTCAAAGCATTGAAGACATTTTCGCAGAAGATATTGCTGCGCATGACGTAGCAGCAATTGTGCTTGAGCCTGTACAAGGCGAAGGCGGATTTAATGTGGTGCCTGCAGAATTCCTGAAACGCTTGCGTGTCCTATGCGATCAAAACGGCATTTTACTGATTGCTGATGAAGTACAGTCTGGTTTTGCACGTACAGGTAAACTGTTTGCGATGGATTATTATGAGACCAAGCCAGATCTGATTACGATGGCCAAAAGTCTTGGCGGCGGTTTTCCGATCTCAGGCGTTGTGGGTCGTGCTGAAGTCATGGATGCACCAAATCCAGGTGGATTGGGCGGTACTTATGCAGGTAACCCGGTTGCTGTTGCAGCTGCACATGCGGTACTGGATATCATTGAAGAAGAAGGGCTTTGTGAGAGAGCGAATGATCTAGGCGCAGAACTGGTTGATGTTTTGCATGAACTGAAAATGTCTTCTAGCATGGTCAAAGAGATTCGTGCACTGGGTTCAATGGTAGCGGTTGAGCTGGAAACTGCGGAACAGGCAAAAGCTGTACAAAACCATGCCATGCAAAATGGTCTGTTAATCCTGACCTGCGGTCGTTATGGTAATGTAATCCGTTTCCTATACCCGCTCACGATTCCGGCAGAACAGTTCCGTGCGGGATTGGCTATCTTGAAACAAGGGTTTGCACTGTCTGTCGCAGCCTAATGAAAGAGTAATGATCATGCTTCAAGCGCAATATAGAGATTTATTACAGCATCCTGATATCAGCTTCGATCAGCCTGCCACGGGTGAATATATTGAAGTCAGAGATGCAGCAACCCAAGCCACTTTGGCCTGGGTGAAATCCCATGACCGGACATCTGTAGAACAGCTGATTGCTCGTTCTCAGCAAGCACAGAAAACATGGAAAGCCAAGACAGCACTTGAACGTGCGGATGTGCTTTGGGCCTGGTTCAATCTGATGCAGGAACATAAAGAGTCCCTGGCTCAGATCCTGACTGCTGAACAGGGCAAGCCACTGGCTGAGGCACGGGGTGAAATCGGTTATGCTGCTTCCTTTATCCGCTGGTTTGCTGAGCAGGCACGCCGTATTGATGGTGACGTGTTGACTCCAACGCTTGCCCATCAACGGTTATTGGTCATTAAGCAGGCGATTGGGGTGACAGCGGCCATTACACCGTGGAATTTTCCGGCGGCGATGATTACCCGTAAAGCCGCGCCAGCTCTGGCTGCTGGCTGTTCCATGCTGGTTAAACCGGCTGAACAAACGCCTTTAACCGCCTATGCGCTTGAAGTTTTGGCCTTGCGCGCAGGTTTGCCACAAGATGTATTGCTGCATGTCAGTGGTGATGCGGTTGCAGTGGGTCAGGTCTTATGTGAAAGCGAAACCGTGAAAAAGTTAAGCTTTACCGGCTCAACTCAAGTCGGTCGTATCCTGATGCAGCAATGTGCGCCGACCATCAAAAAACTCTCCTTAGAACTTGGTGGCAATGCGCCAGTTCTGGTCTTTGATGATGCTAATCTCGAACAGGCGGTACAGGGCATCATGGCCAGTAAATTCCGTAATAGTGGACAGACTTGTGTTTGCGCGAACCGGATTTATGTACAAGATGGCATTTATGATGCGCTGGTAGAAAAACTGGTGGCTGCCGTTGCCAAACTAAAAGTCGGTGATGGCCGTGATGAAGCTTCTACCCAAGGTCCATTAATTGATGAGGCTGCGATCGAAAAAGTGCAGTCACATATTGCCGACGCAGTGAGCAAAGGTGCACAGGTGAAAACCGGTGGACAGCGCTCAAATCTGGGCGGTACATTCTTCGAGCCAACGCTTCTGACTGAAGTTACTCAGCAGATGCGTGTGGCAAAAGAAGAAACTTTTGGACCGTTGGCGCCGTTATTCCGTTTCAAGACTGAAGAAGAAGCAATTCAGATGGCGAACGATACAGAATTCGGTCTGGCTACCTATGTATTTACCCAAAGTACAGCACGTCAGTGGCGTGTAGGTGAAGCCTTAGAATACGGTATGGTGGGAATCAATACCGGAGCTATCTCTAATGAGGTTGCGCCATTTGGTGGAGTCAAGCAATCGGGATTAGGCCGTGAAGGGTCTAAATTCGGTATGGATGAATACCTTGAAATGAAATATCTCTGTGTTGATATTTCTTCATAATGACGTTTACAAAATAAACGTATTCATTAAAAACTGATGAGAAAATATCAGTCTCCAGTGAATCCCGCGTTTAATTTAAACCGGGATTCCTGCGATGGAGCAAGGACTCAATAAACAGATTGGAGGAGGGCATATTTTCAGTTGTTAAGTCATTCTTCTTCTCTAAAATTCCCCTAAATATCAATTAAAGCATCAGATTATCATCAGGATTTAACCCTGATTTCTAACTTTAAACCAAAAGCATCCAGTAATTTCTGCATAGACTTGAGTGTTGGATTGCCTTCAGGTTGTTCCATTTTCTGTAGAGTCTGGGGAGCAATCTTGGTAATTTTAGCCATATCGTTGAGTGTGAGGTGCAACTCGGTACGAATGAAGCGAGCAACCTGATGAAAAGGCCAGTCAGGATTGTTACTGACGGTTTCAAGTACAGACAATCTCTTTTGCATCTGTTGAATCGGAGTCAGTGGCTTGAAGCGTTTATCCATAATTCAGCTCCTCCAATTGTTGGCAAATATTATCAATTCGATACTGGCTATTTTCCAGAATTTCAGGTGCCAATTGCAGATACTGCATGTGCTCGAGTAATCCCTGATAAAGTGGTAATTGTTCGATTAACACCGCTTTGATTTCTTTTGGATCAATCATCGTGCTTTCGGCGATCTGTTCAATGACTGAATGCCAAATTGGCATACCACCATGATCATCTCGCTCCCAACGCGTAGTTCGGGCAATACCATCTGGATGTAGCCACATCGGCGCAAAATCAAATAATGGGGTTAGTCGAATGATTCCATTATTGAAACGTTGAATCGCTGTATTACGGGTATGATTGTCCTTATTGCCTAAAGCGACATTGGCAAGATCACGCTTCAAATATTCAAAGATTTCCTGTTTTGGTTCAGTACAGCATTGCATCAACAGGTTACAGATCTGGTTATGGGTCATTCTTACCCCAAAACCGGCTTTTCCTCCCAGAGAAGCAATACTTTCCTGAGCGATTCTTTCAACCTTCCCCTCAATAACTTTACGGTCGAATCGGGGAATAAATAAAGTCTTGCCATGCAGTTCCAGTTCCTGATGAACACGAAGTCCGAGATACTGGGCAACTTTCATATATAAGGCTTCGTGCATCAAAATTTTATCTAAATTCTGATCGCTGCCACGGCTGAATTTCACTAGCCAATGCTGTTTGACCTGATGATCTGTCAGCGTGTGATCCAGATAGAACAGGTCATCATGACCTTGGGTCAGCAGTAATTTTGGCCACTCGCCCTGAATACCAGAAGAGCCGGCAATAAAAAGTCCATAAGAGGCTAAGGATTCAATAAATTTTTCTTGACGTTCTACGACTTGGTCCAGACTAAAGCCATGATTCTGCTGAACAGGGAATTGCCCCTGTAGCCATTCATAAGCCTCTTTCACCCGTAAGTTACCTATCGGATTGCCTGCACCTGCTTTTAAAAGCGCCCAGTCTGCTTGTTCCTGAGTATTTTCAGAAAAATTAAGCTGACGGAGTAATTCTTTACGACCATAACCTTGAGGTAACAAATCCATCAGGAAGGCCGGCCAGGTAGATTGCAATGTATTTTGCACATTTACCGGTAAATGATAGGCTAGCGCATGCCCATCGCTTAGGTTCATATAAGAAATAGCATATTCAAATAGATATGATGTGCGCGTGGCTGCTTGCCATCCAGTCTGTGGTTGACCGACAACCTCAACAATAGCGCAATCCAGCCATTCATCTTCCTGATAAATCTGCAGTGTGCAATATTGATCCATAATTTTATTAAAATAGTAAAATAAAGTGATTTTATTTATTATATACCTATTTTAATAAAAAACTAATTTTATCTTCTTAAATTCTTTACCATTCTAAAAGGCCTTATCTTCACTAGAATACACGACCCATGAGGCTATACAATAAGATGTATCCTGTTAGAAATCACGATATAACCCAATTCATTCAAAAATGAGTTTGGCTAAAAACCTACATCGACATATAGCTTATAAATTTAATAATCCTGTAATTTTTTAAATATCAGAGCATCTCTAACCCTTACTACCTATAATCGCTTTTTCACTTGAATGAACTTTTAAGCAGCAAATAAAGGACTAAATCCCCGTTTACGTAATAATTTCCGATACATGCTTGAACTCCGATCTGCCGGAAAATGCGCTTCTAAAGATAAGTCCAAAGGTAAATATTCAGGTTTCTGATTTTCTACAATTAAACGATCTTCCTCGAAAATTTTCAGATTAAATGCGTAGGCATCTTCAACCGGTAAATCTTTATCATAATTGCGGCAAATAGGTGCAAAAAGTCGTGTTGAACGCGCAGTCATGGGTGAAGCCGCATTCATGATGACCTGCTTGGCATGATTTGGAAAATGAATCGTAAGTGTTGCAGTAAAGGGTAGGCTCACTTCGAAATGACGTAACCATTTAAAATCTTCCTGGCCACGCTGCTCGATTCCGATCGGATAACGTCCTACACTGCTGATGTAATCTGCATTAAAACCGACCTCCGTTTCTGTCGTACTGTAATCAGGAACTTCTACATCCTCCGGATCGCCAAAAGTGTCTGGATGCACCCAGGCAAAATGAGCCACATCAATAAAACCTTCGAGCTGTCTTCCTGCAAAACATTGAATGTCTATCTGAGGGCAGACCAGTTGCTGATACTCAGCATCATCCCAAAAAGGCATGTTAGGAATATGAGGTTCTGCATCTTTTGTAGCGCTTAATGAACACCAGATCAGACCATACTTTTCTACCGCAGCATAAGTTTTCAAATGGAAACGTTCCGATATTTTATGCTGAGGATGTGCAGGAATACGGTTGCATTTACCTGCACTGCCAAAGCGTAAACCGTGGTAACGACACACCACACCTTGGCCGTCATTTTTCCCCAAGCTTAAAGGTACACCGCGATGCGGACAGGCATCTTTCGCCACCACCAGTTCATCGTTCATTTTATAAATCACCAGAGGCATATCCAGCAGCATGCTACTTGTTGGCTGGTCTGTAATATCACGCGCAAGTGCAATCGGATACCAGTACTGAGCCAAGAGGTGCCAGTCATGTTCCTCGAATGTCATATGGACGGGTAAGTCGGGACTAAACGTGGCGATATTTGTATTCATAATGGATTCTGTGTCGTGACCTTTAGCTGGACTATAAAACAGCAAGGTGTTCTATGAAATTTCAATTAACAGGACATAGGATTGCGTAAATCAGAACACTGACCGGCGATTGAAAACAAATAAGCATCTTTCTAGGTTTTTTATATTCAACCACGCAAATATTGAGATGGGATATTTCTAAGCTTAAATTTCGCTGAAAATATTTTTTTAAAAAGCGTGCTCTCAGTTTCAATGCTCTACTTTGGCGCATAAATTGCTTATCACGCGTATAGAAAATTGATCATTTACTCAGAATCGACAAGGAATTGATGTGACGACTAGCTACTTACGCGGACAAGAACTTATTGACAGCATTCGCAGTGCACCTTATTCGCGTGACCTGATTGGCTATCATGGTGAACCACCAAAAGTGCAATGGCCAAACGGCGCGCGTGTCGCGGTACAGTTTGTACTGAATTATGAAGAAGGTGGTGAAAACCACATTGAACATGGTGATACAGGATCAGAAAAGTTTTTATCTGAAATCATTGGTGCTGCCAGCTTTCCAGATAAACATATGTCGATGGATTCGATGTACGAATATGGTTCACGTGCAGGCTTCTGGCGGATTCATCAGGAGTTCCAGAAACGTGGTTTGCCGATGACTATCTTTGGGGTTGGCATGGCATTGGTACGTAATCCTTATGTGGTAGAGGCGATTAAAGCAGCCGATTATGATGTCGTTTCACATGGTCAGCGCTGGCTACATTATCAGGACATGCCGATTGAAATGGAACGCCAATATATGGATCAGGCGGTCAGCGTTCTGGAAAGCCTGTTTGGTGAAGCACCGATCGGCTGGTATACCGGTCGGGACAGTCCGAATACCCGTCAACTTCTGGCTGATTTTCCTCAAATCAAATATGACGCTGATTACTATGGGGATGACTTGCCATTTTGGAGCACCTTGACCAATCAGGCAGGGGAAACACGTTCGCATTTGATTATTCCTTATAGCCTGGATAGCAATGACATGAAATTCAGTTCACCTGGCGGTTTTAATAGCGGGGAACAGTTTTATCAATATCTCAAAGATGCTTTTGATGTGCTCTATACCGAAGGTGAAACTGCGCCAAAAATGCTGTCGATTGGCATGCACTGCCGTATTTTAGGACGGCCGGGACGTTTTAAAGCACTACAAAAGTTCCTAGAGTATATTCAGAATCATGACAAGGTCTGGATTTGCCGCCGTGGGGATATTGCCGAGCACTGGTATAACCATCATGCGCCATAATCATAAAATATATTGGAAAAGATCATTTTAGATGCTCTTTTTTGAGTCATGTACTTTATAAAAATAACAAACACATCAGCTTTGGCACTGTTATTGCAAAACCAGTTTTAAATAACCAAGCAATATAATCAGGCGATTGAATAGTGCAACTTGTTGAATTTAATCAAGCATCAACAGAAGATGCGATGATCTTTTTAAAGCACTGTGTGCAAATACCCAGCTGGTCGACCGAGCTTGCCGCAAAACGTCCTTATGCATCGCTTGAGGATATTTTGAATGCAGCGCAACAACAAGCGGCGACCTGGAGTTGGGATGAGATTAAAACTGCACTGGATAATCATCCCCGTATAGGTGAAAAACAGGCACAGGCTGAATTAAGTGAAATAGAAAAAGACTTTTCCCATCGTGAACAATCCGGTATTACAGCAGATAAAGATACCCAGCTCGCTCTACTTAAAGGCAATCTTGCCTATGAGAAAAAATATGGGTTTATCTTTCTGATCAAAGCCGCTGGATTGAGCAGTGAAGACGTCCTTCAAGCCCTGAACTATCGTTTGCTAAATGACCCAGAGATTGAGAAACGTATTGTCCATCATCAACTGGCAGAAATTGCCTTGTCACGACTGGCTCAGGAGCTTCATGCATGATTAGCACGCATATTTTAGATACACATCTGGGAAAACCTGCGACAGACGTGGTCATTCGACTTTTTGCTGAAGACGGTCGCCTGATTAGGGAAGCAAAAACCAATGCAGACGGCCGCGTCAGTGATTTCGGCATGACCGAGTTTAAAGCGGGTGCCTATAGTCTTGAGTTCTTTACATCTGCCTATTTTGAAAATTCGGGTTTAGAAACTTTTTTTCCTAAAGCAGTTATTCATTTTTATGTGAAAGATGCGTCCCAGCATTTTCATATTCCTTTACTGATCAGCCCATTCGCGTACTCCACATATCGCGGAAGCTGATTTTATATTTAGACTTTGAGGGTGAGAAAAATGACAGAACAAAGTAAAACAATATCACCTGAACATGAATATTTAGGTGCGGGAAAAAGTGCAGCTTACGGTTTGCAACACGTACTGACTATGTATGGCGGAATTATTGCACCACCTTTAATCGTGGGAACAGCAGCCGGCCTAGAAGCTTATCAAATTGGATTATTGATTGCGGCGGCGCTATTTGTCGGTGGTTTAGCCACAATTTTGCAAACCGTTGGGGTGAAATATATCGGTGCAAAACTACCTTTGGTGCAAGGGGTTTCTTTTGCTGGTGTCGCAACGATGGTGGCGATTGTGACTACAGGCGGTGGTTTGCAAGCCGTCTACGGTGCAGTCATTGTCGCATCATTGATCGGTTTTTTCCTCGCACCTTATTTTTCCAAAATTATCCGTTTCTTTCCACCAGTCGTGACCGGTTGCGTCATTACTATCATTGGTTTGTCTTTATTGCCGGTGGCAGTCCGCTGGATGATGGGCGGCAATCCCAAGGCACCAGAATGGGGAAGTGTCGAGAATATTGGTCTGGCATTGATGACCTTGGCTTTAGTAATTTGCCTGAATTTGAGCCGACAGGCCGCTATCCGTCGCTTGTCTATTCTTCTAGCAATTGTTTTAGGTTCAGTACTGGCCTATTTATTCGGTTTTGGTGATTTCTCTAAAGTTGCGACTGGGACATGGATTCAGGTACCTAGCTTCTTCGCCTTTGGACTACCGACTTTTGAGCTCACAGCCATTATTTCCATGCTCATCGTTACTCTCGTGATTATGACCGAAACCACAGCAGATATCATTGCAGTGGGTGAGATTGTAGGTACCAAAGTGGATGCGGATCGTATCTCGAATGGCTTGCGTGCCGATATGTTATCGAGTGCGATGGCGCCTGTTTTTGGGTCATTCATGCAAAGTGCTTTTGCGCAAAATGTCGGCTTGGTGGCGATTACCGGAATTAAAAGCCGATTTGTGGTCGCTGCGGGTGGCATGATTTTAGTAGTGCTGGGTTTACTGCCCATTATGGGACGTTTGATTGCTGCCATTCCTGTACCGGTATTAGGTGGTGCAGGTCTGGTACTTTTTGGAACAGTCGCTGCAAGCGGGATTCGTACCTTGGCTAAAATTGATTATAACGAGCAAAAAAATCTCATCATTGTTGCGACCGCTATTGCTGCCGGTATGATTCCAATTATTGATCATTCCTTTTATGCCAATTTTCCAAAATGGGTACAAACCTTGTTTCATTCAGGCATCAGCTCAACCTGCTTAATGGCCATTTTACTCAACCTGTTGTTCAATCATCTGAACTTATTTAAAAATAAAAGTACAGCAACTACAGAAATTGTGGCAAAGCTTCCACATTAGAAAATTTAAACCAGAATGAAAACAGTCCAGGAAAATGGGCTGTTTTTTTTATCAAAAATTAAAAATGTTGGCTTTGTTTTTGCTTAATTCAGAATGTGATTTTTTCATTCCACTGGGGACCCTTATTTATGAAATTCACTCAACTTACTGCTGCAACATTACTTGTATTGGGTGCGGCATCCGCACAGGCAAAACCGATCTGGCAAGACTTCAGTGTCACCGGACTTTATGGAGAAAACTATGAGGTGGTCGATGAGAAACAGGCGACTGCGACCTTTGAATATACGGCAAAAATAAAATATGCAGATGTCTTCTTCTTCATTGACCGTATGCGCGGCGCAGATGACTTTAAATCCAGTTATTTTGAATTTTCACCACGTTTAAGCTTGGGAGAAGTATCAGGCCAGAAACTTGCCTTTGGCCCGGTTAAAGATGTACTGGTCTCAACGACCTGGGAAGGTGGAGAAGGTTTTGATAACTTCCTCTACGGCGTAGGTTTCGATCTGGAAATTCCCTATTTCCGCTATGCTAGCATTAATCTTTATCGCGTGAATAATGAGAATATTGATGATGATTACCAGTTGACACTGACCTACGGCGTGCCAATTAAACTGGGAACTGAAGAATTTCTGGTGGATGGCTTCTTGGACTGGTCTACAGAAGAAGATACTCATGACAGCGAGATGAACTGGACCACCCAATGGAAATGGAATGTCGGTAAACACATTTCTCCAGACACCAATTTATATCTGGGGATTGAACATTCTATCTGGAACAACAAATTCGGTATCCCAAATGCCGATGAAAATAATGTCAGTGCTTTAGTGAAATATCACTTCTAGGCAAAGTGATGAAGAAATAAGTTAAAAGCCCTGATAAAAGGGCTTTTTTTAATGCGTTTAAAATACGATCTGGATGTTTTCAGGAAAAGGATGAACATCACAATTTGATCCGCTACCTATACGATCCACTACAACAAACTCGCTGGGTGCTTCAAGGGTCAATAATGGATGATGCCAGGTTCCGGCACGATAATTTATCCCTTGAGAACCATCACTGATAAATACCTGAATCTGACTAATATCGGGCTGTGTATAATCAAGTTCAGGCGCTACAACGATTAAAAATTGCTGGCCGTGCATCGGAATAAAAGCCTGTGATCCTAGAGGATGCCTTTCCAGCATTGAGATTTGAAAAGGAATTGCCGTAGCTTGCATATTTCTAAAAATACTCAGTCCGACCTTGGTGTCACTTTCTACTTCAGCCAGGGCATGATAACGCTCAGTCTGCTGCTCATTGATATGAAAATAATGATTACCCTGACAGGCAATGACTTCTCCAAAAGGCAGAAAACTTTCAGTGCTTAAAGGCTGTATTTTTATACTTTGCATAGACATATCATTGATCACTCAAGCCAATTTTCCCCAGAGACGAATCCGGCTGATGCCACCGTCCGGAATCATGTTGACACGAATATGGGAAATTTTTTCGTGTTGTAAAATTTCATTGATGTAATGATGAATATGATCCATTTGCATAGGTTGGGCTGCTAACAAAAAAGGCCAGAACATGCTTTGTGGAATGAGTTGCTCATCGGTTGCATCCTCAACATAGATGGCTTGAATAGAAACCTCTGCAGGGAAATTTCCCTTAAAATGGGCGGTATCAATTTCAATTTTCTCGATTTGGGCACTGGCGCCTAGAGCCAAAATGCACCAGTCAAATCCTGGGGCACGGCGACGTTTGGTTTCCCAGCCATCGCCCATGTTAATGCCACGCCCCGGATTAATCAGATTGCGTGGATGTCCAAAATGCGCATCGCTATAGGCAACGACACGGCCACCATGTTCGAGTGCCAAGACATCCAGCACTTGATCATGATCTTGCAGATCGATTTTTACCTGGCCATAGACCTTAAAGCGTGCAATCCCCCCGTCAGGATAAATATTCAAACGGACATGGGTAAATATCTGTTTTGCTGAAATCTGAACAATATGATGCTGGCTGGGTCCCAGGACATTATTTTCCAGAATGCTGATCCATTCTGCCTGATCAAGATTTCCATCTGGCGCATAACATGCTTGCACAGCAGCAGAGGCCGGATAATTGCCGCTAAAAAAAGTCGTATCAATATCGAGTGCCTGTATTTGACCCGCAACAGCAAGTTTAATGATGGCCCAATCATAGCCCGTGTGGCGCTTGCGACGGGTTTCCCATCCATCCATCCATTTGCCATGCTCATCAAACTTGTCTTCGATAAAGACCGGTGCCTCAAATTGCAACATGCGTTTTGCTTCAGCAAAAAACTCATCTGAACATTCAAGAATTTCTGCGCCAATTCGGGCATCTGCAAGGTTAGTTAACTGCTGTACTGGAGCAGGCAGATCAAAAATTGGAGCTAATAAGGTCGCCATCTTAAATTTCCATCATTGGTATACGTCACATGAATATGCACTTTTATAAATACAAATTTAGGTCTTCTGCCTTTATAAAAACAGGACATTGAAGGAATTTAAAAGCACAGCGTGTGCCAACTCTTGCTATTTTTTTAGTGCATTTTTTTCAGGATGGCACGTTTTTAGCATTTTAGCTGGCAATGAAGATGAAATAGCCAGGAGGAATAGATGGAGATTGCAATTATTGGGGCAGGCATGGGCGGGTTAACCACAGGAATTGCACTAAAAAAGTTCGGACATCGGGTCACCATCTATGAGCAGGCAGAACAGATTTTACCTGTCGGTGCTGCAATTTCCTTGTGGTCAAACGGGGTGAAGTGTTTGAACTATCTGGGCTTAACTGAACAGGTAGCAACGTTAGGTGGCCAGATGAATGACTTAGCCTATATCGATGGTTTGAATGGCGAGGTCATGACGCAGTTTAGTTTGGCGCCGTTAATTGAAGAAGTCGGTCAACGTCCATATCCGGTATCGCGTGCTGAATTACAAAATATGTTAATGGATGCGTTTGGCCGGCAGGATATTCAGCTCGGTAAAAAAATGGTGTCTATTGAGGATAAGGGGCAACACGTCGAAATCGGTTTTCAGGATGGCAGCACTGCCTCTGCAGCATTATTGATTGGCGCAGATGGCACCCATTCCATGACGCGTCAGTATGTATTGGGCAAACAGGTTGAACGCCGTTATGCCGGCTATGTGAACTGGAACGGACTGGTTGAGATCTCTGAAGATTTAGCGCCCGCACAGCAGTGGACCACTTTTGTCGGTGAAGGCAAACGCGCTTCACTGATGCCTGTGGCAGAGCATCGCTTTTATTTCTTCTTTGATGTGCCATTGCCCGCAGGTCTGGAGAATCAACGTTCGGAATATAAGATCTTATTAAAGCAATATTTCTCTGGCTGGTGCTCCCAGGTTCAGCGCTTAATTGACAGTATTGATGAGCAGAAAACCAATCGTGTCGAGATCCATGATATTGAGCCTTTTACCCAGTTTTATAAGGGCCGTGTGGTAATTTTAGGGGATGCAGCACATAGCACCACACCGGATATCGGGCAGGGAGGTTGCCAGGCAATGGAAGATGCGGTCTATCTGGCACGTGCCTTACAAATTAATACGCTAGGTCTGGAAGATGCCCTGAAACGCTATCAGAATAAACGCAATGAACGCGCCAATGAATTGCTGCTACGTGCACGTAAGCGTTGTGATGTCACGCATATGAAAGATGAGCAAATTACCAAAGACTGGTATGCAGACCTACGGAAAGAACAAGGCCCACATATTATGAAAGGCATTATTAGCAATATTGTGGGTAATCCATTGGATTAAGTCTAATTAATAGCATCACATATCGAGAAACCGCGATTTTAGTTATCGCGGTTTTTGTTATTTAGGTATGAAAATACTACAGTTGCTGCACCTTGCTTTTTAAGGCTTCCATTTGTTCAATCATATGTTTAATCATCAACTGGGAAACGCGTGAAATTTGGCGTTTAGGCGCCACACACAAGGCAATGGTCAGCGGATGCAGCCCTTTTTCAGAGATAGGTTTAAAGACCACTTCATCTCGCTCGACATACGGTAAAACATCGAGATAACTAAAAATTCCAATCCCGGAATTCGCCTTAATGAGAGTATTCATCAGGCGTATATTATTCGATTCCGTTTTACGTGCAGGTATAAATTGATGATGTTTATACAATGCCTGTACATAATCATGAATAATCAGGGGTTCGGCCGGAATAAAATGGTTGTCATTCAAGGTATCTGAAAAATAAATCTTTTCTGCTTGAGCAAAAGGATGAGACTTACCCATCACAAAACCTAAAGGCAGTTCCAGAAAATAGAGGACTTCAATATGTTGATGGGATTTTGGATTCAGGATCAGGCCAAAATCCAGATCTGCCTCAATCACTTTTTTGGCTACAATTTCACTGTCTGCAACCCGGATATTAAAATTAATCCAGGGATAATGTTCATACATATATTGCACGGACTGCATGACAAAACCATCATTCAAGGCAGAAATTAAACCAAATTCGATGGTCCCACGCGTAAGCCCCTGAATTTCATCAAAGCGAATCCGGGTTTGCTGGAATTCTTTTTGCCATTTTATAACATCGGCATAGAGTAATTCGCCCGCCAGTGTCAGTTTTAAACCATTGGGCAAGCGCTCAAATAACATAATTCCCAGTTCTTCTTCAGCCAGAGCAATTTGCCGATGTACTGCAGACACGGAAATGAATAATTGATCTGCGGCCTTGCGTAAACTTCCCGTTTTCGCCACCGCGATAAAATATTCTGAAAATCGGGAAAAAGGCGTATTCATTAATTTAGTCAAGCGAAGAACCACCGTTTATTCATATCAATATTTGAGATAAACGTGTTTATGCGAGTTTTATGCCAAAGAAGGCAGCTTTAATCGGCAAGTACATTTGTACATGGTTGATGTGTTCTAATTTCAAGAATGAATAGTACGAATCATTCTAATAGACAGAATGACAATAAATTCAGTAATTTCAATCATAAGCAAAGCCAAAATTGCACAGTTATGCACTGTTCAAGGCCTGTAAAAAGAGACCATCCACAGTAAGAATATAGGTTTGATATGAACGCCATTCCAGTCATCAATTTATTCAACAAACCCTGCTATAGCCAGTTTGATGATCAGGACTGGGACATTCTGGCTCGTCACTGGTATCCGGTTGCACGGATTCAGGACGTTTCTACCCAACCGCAACAAGTGACCCTGCTTGATGTCAAACTGGCATTGTACAAAACAGAAAGTGGCGATATTCATCTGGTCCGAGATATCTGTCCACATCGGGGTGTACCCTTAACCAAAGGCTGGGTTTCGGGTGAAAATCTGGTCTGTCCTTATCATGGTCTACACTATAATGGCCAGGGAAAATGTATCAAAATTCCTGCACAACCCGATCTGACCAACATTTCTGAGCGTTTTTCTCTGACTAAATTTCCAGTAGTTCAAAAATATGGCTTGATCTGGACCAGTATTTTTGGCCGTGACGAAGCAAAAGCTAATTTCCCTGTTTTAGCTACCTGGGAGATGCCAGATCATCAGGCAATTTTACCGCCGTTTGTGGATATTGCCGGCTCAAGTGGTCGTCAACTGGAAGGCTTTATTGATGTTGCACATTTTGCTTGGGTTCATCAGGGTTCTTTCGCAGATCCTGAAAATCAGGTTGTACCCAAATACACGACAGAACGTACAGATTACGGCCTGCATACCGAATATGTCAGCAGTGTCAGCAACTATCCACATGGTATGCAAGATTTGGCACCGGAAGGTTTTTTGTGGAAACGTGTATTTGATGTTTATCCACCGTTTTCTGCAGTACTGACCGTACATTTCCCCAAACAGGGACAATTAAAAATTCTCAATGCCTGTTGTCCGGTTTCACATAATAAAACCCGTTTATTTGTGCCACTGACACGCAACTTCGATACCACAGGAGATTTACAGGCAGTATATGACTTCAATGCACAAATTTTTGCCGAAGATCAGGACATGGTAGAAAGCCAGAAACCTGAAGAATTACCGCTCGATATTTCCATGGAAGCGCATTTTGAAGCAGATCGCTCTTCAACGACCTATCGTCGAATCTTAGCTGAGTGGGGATTAAGTAAACGTTATGTGGTCTAATATATTTTAAAATTTAAAAATATGGATTAAATTTTAAACAGAAACCCTATATTTTAATATAGTGGTTTTTATTTATATTATTTTTGAATGATCAAAATATTATTTATATCTCCTTATTTCTTAATTAAAATTGATTAATATTTTCAAAATTTGAAAATTAAAATAAATCAATCTAGGCAAGCTTCGATTAGCGAGTTCCAATCTCCTTCAATGAGGAGAGAAAAGAAAAATATCTGTAAGACATTAATCTTTCGGTGCATTACAGGCTAAATCCAATTATTAAAAAATACTATTAATCTATTTTAATATTAGGGCGTGTCCTCATTTGAAAAATTGGTTTTAAATACTTAAAATCCTCCTTTAAGCTCTTTTGATTTCTATATTTTTTCAATGGCACGTA
>NZ_JAMXXP010000016.1 GCF_024129355.1 Acinetobacter lwoffii
GTGACAACGTTGAGATGTCAGTAGAGCTAATCCACCCGATCGCAATGGACCCAGGTCTACGTTTTGCGATCCGTGAAGGCGGTCGTACAGTGGGTGCTGGTGTAGTTGCTAAAGTAACTGCATAATCATAGAATAAGACAAGCAGGTTGGAGCTTAGGCTCCAACTTGTTGTTTTGCAGGTCAGTAGTTCAATTGGTAGAGCGTCGGTCTCCAAAACCGAATGTTGGGGGTTCGAGTCCCTCCTGACCTGCCAAGTTTCTAAAAAGACGCTTGATGTCGGCAAAATTGGTCATATAATAAGTCGCGAAACCTACGACGAGTACAAAAATGTCGAATGAAAAATCACGCGACGCATTAGGCGAAGCGGCAATTCCTCAAAGAAATAATCCTGCAGTAGATGTAAGTTCTGGTTCTCCATTAGACATGGTTCTATGGGTTATCGCCTTGATTTTATTGGTTGGTGCAATGATGGTAAACCAATATTTACCAGCGTACTGGGCACCTGCGAATGATATTTGGGTGCGCGTTGGGGTGATTTTGGCTTGTATCGTTGCAGCATTCGGTTTATTATACGCCACCCATCAAGGCAAAGGCTTTATTCGTCTGCTGAAAGATGCACGAATTGAGTTGCGTCGAGTGACCTGGCCTACCAAGCAAGAGACGATGTCCACATCTTGGCAAGTTCTTGTTGTAGTCGTAATTGCATCCATCTTATTGTGGTGTTTTGACTATATTTTAGGCTGGTTAATGAAGTTTATTATCGGGTAAGAGAGCTATGAAACGTTGGTACATTATTCATGCCTATTCAGGTTATGAAAAACAAGTGATGCGTTCGCTTAATGATCGAATCCAGCGTAGCGCTGTTGCCGATAGCTTTGGTGAAGTCCTTGTTCCTACCGAAGAAGTGGTAGAAATGAAGGATGGCAAGAAGCGTAAATCAGAGCGTAAGTTCTTTCCTGGCTATGTCCTAGTCGAAATGGAAATGAACGATGATACTTGGCACATTGTTAAAGAATGTCCAAAAGTTTTAGGTTTTATTGGTGGTACGGCTGAAAAACCGGCACCGATTACGCAAAAAGAAGCAGATGCGATTCTTGCGCGTGTACGCAATACTGGCGAAGCACCTCGTCCTAAGACGATGTTTGAACCAGGCGAAGAATTACTCGTGGTTGACGGGCCATTCACCGACTTTAAAGGTGTGGTGGAAGAAGTTCAGTACGAAAAGTCGCGTTTAACGCTGACCATTAATGTATTTAACCGACCAACTCAAGTTGAATTGGAATTTCGTCAAGTCGAAAAATCAGTCTAATTTGTATGGGTTGAAAACGCCTGACTTATTTATAAGTCAGGCATTGTTGTTGTAACGGTATCGTTACTTGAAATCATTGGGGAGCCTTCACCGGCGTTTGCACCCAGAGGTAATTTGAAATGGCTAAGAAGATTGACGGCTATATCAAGCTGCAAGTTCCAGCTGGTAAAGCGAATCCATCTCCACCGATTGGTCCTGCACTAGGTCAACGTGGTGTGAACATCATGGCATTCTGTAAAGAATTCAATGCTGCGACACAAAAAGTTGAAGCTGGTCTGCCAATTCCAGTCGTGATCACTGTGTACAACGACAAGTCGTTCACATTCATCATGAAAACTCCACCTGCTGCTGTTCTTCTTAAGAAAGCTGCTGGTATCCAGAAGGGTTCAGCTGTACCTAACAAAACTAAAGTTGGTAAGTTGACTCGTGCTCAAATCGAAGAAATCGCGACTACTAAAGAACCAGATTTGACTGGTGCTGATTTAGACGCACGTGTACGTACCATTGCTGGTTCTGCGCGTTCTATGGGCTTGGAAGTGGAGCTTTAAGACATGGCTAAATTAACTAAACGTCAAAAAGCGATTGTAGCTGCTGTAGAAGCGCACAAAGTTTACACGCTAGAAGAAGCTGTTGCAGTTTTAGAGAGCCTTCCAGCTCCTAAATTCAAAGAATCTCTAGATATCGCGGTAAACCTAGGTGTTGATCCTCGTAAATCTGACCAGGTTGTTCGTGGCGCGACTACACTTCCTGCAGGTACTGGTAAAACTGTACGTGTAGCTGTATTCGCTCAAGGCGCTGCTGCTGAAGCTGCTAAAGCTGAAGGCGCAGACGTTGTTGGTTTCGACGATCTTGCTGAAAGCATCCAAGCGGGTAACCTTGACTTTGACGTAGTAATTGCTGCTCCAGATGCAATGCGCGTTGTAGGTAAACTTGGTACGATCCTTGGTCCACGTGGCTTAATGCCAAACCCTAAAGTGGGTACTGTAACTCCTGACGTTGCTACTGCAGTTAAAAATGCAAAAGCTGGTCAAGCACGTTACCGCGTAGACAAAGCTGGTATTATCCACGCTGCGATCGGTCAAGTAGGTTTTGAAGCTGCTGCTGTTCGTCAAAACGTTGAAGCACTTGTTGCTGACTTGAAGCGTTTGAAACCTGCTACGTCTAAAGGCGTATACATTCAAAAGATCACTTTGAGCTCAACTATGGGTCCTGGTTTGATCGTTGATGTAGCAAACGTTTCTAAATAAGTCTCGACTTATTACAGAATTTTAAAGCCCTGAGTAAGTTTTAAAGCGCTGCTTTAAAACTTACGCAAGAAACGCTCCGTCGTATTTTGCAAACTTAGGCAAACTTTGAATTGATAAATGAAAATTTATCAGCGTCAAAGACCGCGGGCGAGGGGAGTTTTATGCTTCTCTCTTAATAGCCCAGCCTGCGTAGACGCGGTGGTGTGATTTGTTCATCCTCCGCGTGTGAGTCCAGTGATGGTCTTGCGAATTGGGAGTGTACTTCGCGTAAGTACATAAATCACCGTTAGGAGGTTTTACAATGGCTCTTCTTATCGAAGGCAAAAAACAGATCGTAGCTGAAGTAGCTGAAGTTGCTTCTACTGCATTTGCTGCTGTTGTTGCTGACTACCAAGGTTTGACTGTAGAGCAGTTAACTACTCTACGTGTTGAAGCGCGTAAACTTGGTGTTACTACACGTATCGTTCGTAACACTTTGGCTAAACGTGCTCTTCAAGATACTCAATTCAATATCTTGAACGACAACCTTGTTGGCCCAACAATCTTAGCTTTCTCGAATTCTGAAGACGACATGGGTGCTGCTGCACGTTTGTTCGAAGAATTCGCTAAAACTAATAAAGCATTTGAACTTAAAGCTGCTGCATTTGATGGCAAACTTTATCAAGGTGCAGAAGTTAGCGTAATCGCGAATCTTCCGAACCAAGAGAAAGCGCTTACTATGCTTGCAAACGTTCTTCAAGCTCCTATTTCGAAATTGGGCCGCTTACTTACAGCGCTTCAAGAGAAAAACGAGTCAGAAGCTGCTTAAGCTCAAACTTAAACACACATCATTCAATACCCATTTGGAGTTAATCTCATGGCTTTAACAAACGAAGAAATCCTAAACGCAGTTGCTGAAAAAACTGTTCTTGAACTTGTTGAACTTATCTCTGCTTTCGAAGAGAAATTCAATGTATCTGCTGCTGCTGTAGCTGTTGCTGCTGGTCCAGCTGCTGCTGCTGCTGAAGAACAAACTGAATTCAATGTTGAATTGACTTCTTTCGGCGCGAACAAAGTTGCTGTAATTAAAGCAGTTCGTGAAGCGACTGGCCTTGGCTTGAAAGAAGCTAAAGACATGGTTGAAGGCGCTCCTGCAGTTCTTAAAGAAGGCGTTTCTAAAGAAGAAGGCGAAGAGCTTAAGAAGAAACTTGAAGAAGCTGGTGCTACAGTTACTCTTAAGTAATTTCTTAAGGGAGCCGGTTTTTTTATAATCGGCTCCAAAAATTGGCTGATGGCTCTTGGGTCATCAGCCTTTTTGCGTTACAATAATCGGCTCGATTTTTGTTTGCATGATATAAAAATCATACAAATTGAAAATAAACATAATGAACAAACGTTTACCAATATTTTTCATTAAAAAATATTGATAAGCGTTTTAATACCACTAAAAATTGCAGCATTTGTAAAGAGTGGTGGCCATATCGGCCAGCGTAATTCCTTCTGAGCCCGTTCTGCAGGCGGGCTTGGTTTACACTTTCCGAGGACTCCAGATGGCATACTCATATACCGAAAAGAAACGGATCCGTAAGAATTTTGGTAAATTGCCTAGCGTCATGGATGCTCCGTACTTGCTCGCGATTCAAGTCGACTCGTACAGAACATTCTTACAAGATGGCAAATCACCAAAAAACCGCGAAGATATCGGTCTCCAAGCCGCATTTCGTTCAGTTTTTCCTATTGAAAGTTATTCTGGCAATGCTGCTTTAGAATTTGTTGAGTATAGTCTTGGTAAGCCTGAGTTTGATGTACGCGAATGTATTCTTCGTGGCTCAACTTATGCAGCACCAATGCGTGTAAAAATTCGTTTGATCCTGAAAGATCGTGAAACGAAGTCAATTAAAGACGTACGTGAACAAGAAGTCTATATGGGCGAAATGCCATTAATGACGGATAACGGTACCTTTGTAATTAATGGTACCGAGCGTGTGATCGTGTCACAATTACACCGTTCACCAGGCGTATTCTTTGACCACGATAAAGGCAAGACTCACTCAAGTGGTAAAGTCCTTTATTCAGCGCGTATCATTCCTTACCGTGGTTCATGGTTAGACTTTGAATTCGATGCCAAAGACCTCGTCTATGTACGTATTGACCGTCGTCGTAAATTGCTTGCGACTGTGGTGCTTCGTGCCTTGGGTTATAGCAACGAAAACATTCTCGACATGTTCTACGAGAAAGTACCTGTGTATCTTGACATGGGTAGCTACCAGATTGACCTGGTGCCTGAACGTCTGCGTGGCGAAATGGCACAATTTGATATCCTGGACAAGGATGGCAAGGCAATTGTTGAGCAAGGTAAACGTATCAATGCGCGTCATGTACGTCAAATGGAAGCTTCAGGTCTTGAAAAACTTGCAGTGCCTGATGAGTACCTGTATGAGCGTATCACTGCTGAAGACATCCCACTAAAAGATGGTGATGTGATTGCAGCCAATACTGTATTAAGCCATGAAATCATGGTGAAAATTGCAGAAGGCGGCGTGAAGCAGTTCAATATTCTGTTCACCAATGATATCGACCGCGGTTCATTCGTTGCAGATTCTCTACGTGCAGATACAACGAGCAATCGTGAAGAAGCATTGGTAGAAATCTACAAAGTGATGCGCCCAGGCGAGCCACCAACAAAAGAAGCTGCTGAAAACTTATTCAATAACTTGTTCTTCTCTTCTGAACGTTATGACTTGTCTCCAGTGGGTCGTATGAAGTTCAACCGTCGTTTGGGTCGTCCTTACGAAGTCGGTACAGATCAGAAGTCACGTGAAGTTGAAGGCATTCTCTCGAACGAAGATATCACTGATGTATTAAAAACATTAGTTGAAATCCGTAACGGTAAAGGTGAAGTCGACGATATCGATCACTTGGGTAACCGTCGTGTTCGTTCTGTTGGTGAAATGACAGAAAACCAATTCCGTGTAGGTCTGGTTCGTGTAGAACGTGCTGTTAAAGAACGTTTAAGCCAAGCTGAAACTGACAACCTGTCTCCGCAAGATTTGATCAATGCGAAGCCAGTAGCTGCTGCAATCAAAGAATTCTTTGGTTCAAGCCAGTTATCTCAGTTTATGGACCAAAACAACCCGTTATCTGAGATTACCCACAAACGTCGTGTTTCTGCGCTTGGTCCCGGCGGTTTAACACGTGAGCGTGCAGGCTTTGAAGTACGTGACGTACATCAAACTCACTACGGTCGTGTATGTCCAATTGAAACACCGGAAGGTCCAAACATTGGTTTGATCAACTCGCTTTCTGTTTATGCGAAATGTAACAACTTCGGTTTCCTGGAAACCCCATACCGTAAGGTTGTTGATGGTCGTGTAACAGATGAAGTTGAATACCTCTCTGCAATTGAAGAAGTAGGCACTGTGATTGCACAGGCCGATTCTGCAATGGATAAAGACGGTAACTTAACAGAAGAGTTTGTATCTGTTCGTCATCAAGGTGACTTCGTACGTATTCCTCCTGAAAAAGTAACCCATATGGATGTATCTGCTCAGCAGGTTGTATCTGTAGCAGCGTCACTGATTCCATTCCTAGAACACGATGATGCCAACCGTGCATTAATGGGTTCGAACATGCAACGTCAGGCAGTTCCGACGTTGATTGCTGACAAGCCGCTTGTTGGTACCGGTATGGAAGCGAACGTAGCACATGACTCAGGTGTATGTGTGATCGCTCAGCGTGGTGGTCGTATCGAGTTTGTTGATGCGTCTCGTGTGGTTATTCGTGTGAATGAAGACGAAATGATCGCAGGTGAAGCAGGTGTAGATATCTACAACCTGATCAAATACACCCGTTCGAACCAGAACACTTGTATCAACCAGAAAGTTCTTGTGAACCTGGGCGATAAAGTAGGTCGTGGTGATGTACTGGCTGATGGTCCATCAACAGATGGCGGTGAGCTGGCATTGGGTCAAAACATGCGCGTTGCGTTTATGACCTGGAATGGTTACAACTACGAAGACTCGATCTTGTTATCTGAGCGTGTACTTCAGGAAGACCGTTTAACGTCTATTCATATCCAGGAATTGTCATGTGTTGCACGTGATACCAAACTGGGTGCGGAAGAAATCACTGCTGATATTCCGAACGTAGGTGAAGCTGCTCTGTCTAAACTGGACGAGTCAGGTATTGTTTACATCGGTGCTGAAGTAACTGCTGGGGACATCCTTGTAGGTAAAGTAACCCCTAAAGGTGAAACACAGCTTACTCCAGAAGAAAAATTGCTACGTGCAATCTTCGGTGAAAAAGCAGCTGACGTAAAAGACTCATCTTTACGCGTTCCATCAGGTACTAAAGGTACAGTCATTGACGTTCAAGTGTTTACACGTGACGGTCTTGAAAAAGACGAACGTGCTCAAGCAATTGAAAAAGCGCAATTGGATGCATACCGTAAAGACTTGAAAGAAGAATTCAAAATCTTCGAAGAAGCTGCACGTGAACGTGTAATCCGTCTACTGAATGGCCAAGAGTCGAATGGTGGCGGTACAACTAAACGTGGCGACAAACTGTCTGAAGACGTGTTGTCTGGTTTAGAGCTTGTTGATCTTCTTGAAATTCAACCAGTTGATGAAGCAATTGCTGAACGTTTAACTCAAATTCAAGTGTTCTTGAAAGAGAAGAGCTTCGAAATTGACGAGAAATTTGCTGAGAAAAAACGCAAACTTTCTACAGGCGATGAACTGACGACTGGCGTATTGAAAGTAGTTAAAGTTTATCTTGCTGTAAAACGTCGCATCCAACCGGGTGATAAGATGGCGGGTCGTCACGGTAACAAAGGTGTTGTATCAAACATCCTGCCGGTAGAAGACATGCCACATGATGCCAACGGTGTACCTGTTGATATCGTATTGAACCCGCTTGGCGTACCATCGCGTATGAACGTGGGTCAGATTCTTGAAACTCACTTGGGTATGGCGGCGAAAGGTCTTGGCGATCAAATCGACAAGATGATGAAAGAGCAACGTACTGTACTTGAGCTTCGTGATTTCCTAGACAAGATTTACAACAAAGTTGGTGGCGAGCAAGAAGATCTTGATAGCTTGACTGATGAAGAAATCTTGAAACTTTCTGGCAACTTGCGTGCTGGCGTGCCTTTGGCTACTCCGGTATTCGATGGTGCTGAAGAAGGTCAGATCAAAGAGTTGTTACAACTTGCAGGCCTGTCTAGTACTGGTCAGACCGTATTATATGATGGTCGTACTGGTGAGCGTTTCGATCGTCCGGTAACTGTAGGTTACATGTACATGCTGAAACTGAACCACTTGGTTGATGACAAGATGCATGCGCGTTCAACTGGTTCTTACTCTCTAGTAACGCAACAGCCGCTTGGTGGTAAAGCACAATTCGGTGGTCAGCGTTTCGGTGAGATGGAAGTCTGGGCACTAGAAGCTTACGGTGCAGCATATACGCTACAAGAAATGCTGACTGTGAAATCGGATGACGTTGAAGGCCGTACCCGTATCTACAAGAACATTGTAGATGGCAACCATTATATGGACCCGGGCATGCCTGAATCGTTCAACGTATTGACCAAAGAGATCCGTTCTTTAGGTATCAACATTGAACTGAAAAATGGTGACTAATTAGTTCCATTGAATCTCCCCAAACCCCTCTTTGATAAAGAGGGGCTTCCCCCTTAACAAAGGGGGGGACTGAGGGGGATTAAAATTCAGTTAAAAAACAATATTTGTGACCCAGTTGTTGAGTGAAAATCTCCACAACACACGGAGAAAAAAATTGAAAGACTTGCTCGATATCATGCGCAAAAAGACGGATTCAGACGGTCATGCTCCTGTAGAGTTTGACCGCATCCGTATTGGTCTTGCGTCACCAGAAATGATTAAGTCATGGTCTCACGGTGAAGTTAAAAAGCCAGAAACCATTAACTATCGTACGTTCAAGCCTGAACGTGATGGTTTGTTCTGTGCCAAAATCTTTGGTCCAGTGAAAGATTACGAATGCTTGTGTGGTAAATACAAGCGTATGAAATACAAAGGCGTCATTTGTGAAAAATGTGGCGTTGAAGTAACAACTGCGAAAGTTCGTCGTGAGCGTATGGGTCACATCGAGCTGGCATCTCCAGTTGCACACATCTGGTTCTTGAAATCATTGCCTAGCCGTATCGGTCTATTATTAGACATGACGCTACGTGATATCGAACGCGTATTGTATTTCGAATCTTATGTAGTGACCGATCCGGGTATGACTCCATTTGAGAAATACCAACTTCTAAACGATGAAGAATACTTCAATGCATTAGAAGAACACGGTGATGAATTCACAGCGAAAATGGGTGCTGAAGCGGTTCAAGACTTGTTGAAAGACATCGATCTTGAAGCTGAAATTGCGCGTCTTCGTGAAGAAATTCCTGTTACAACTTCAGAAACCAAGCTGAAAAAAGCGTCTAAGCGTTTGAAGTTGATGGAAGCATTCAACGATTCGAACAACAAGCCAGAATGGATGGTGTTAACTGTACTTCCAGTTCTTCCACCAGACCTTCGTCCGCTTGTACCACTTGAAGGTGGTCGTTTCGCGACTTCTGACCTGAACGATCTTTATCGTCGTGTGATCAACCGTAACAACCGTTTGAAGCGTCTTCTTGACCTTGCAGCGCCAGACATCATCGTACGTAACGAAAAACGTATGTTACAAGAGTCTGTAGATGCATTGTTGGATAACGGTCGTCGTGGTCGTGCAATTACCGGTTCGAACAAGCGTCCGCTTAAATCTTTGGCAGACATGATCAAAGGTAAGCAAGGTCGTTTCCGTCAAAACTTACTTGGTAAGCGTGTTGACTACTCTGGCCGTTCGGTAATTACTGTTGGTCCAAACCTACGTTTGCACCAATGTGGTCTTCCGAAGAAAATGGCCCTTGAACTGTTCAAGCCATTCATTTTCGCGAAACTACAAGCTTCTGGTCAAGCAACCACCATTAAAGCTGCGAAGAAAATGGTTGAGCGTGAAACTCCAGAAGTTTGGGATGTTCTTGCTCACGTGATTCGTCAACATCCAGTGATGTTGAACCGTGCGCCAACTCTTCACCGTTTGGGTCTTCAAGCATTTGAACCGATCCTGATCGAAGGTAAAGCGATCCGTCTACACCCACTCGTATGTGCTGCGTTTAACGCCGACTTCGATGGTGACCAAATGGCGGTACACGTACCATTAACACTTGAAGCTCAGCTTGAAGCTCGTGCGTTAATGATGTCGACGAACAACATTTTGTCTCCAGCGAACGGTGAGCCAATCATCGTACCGTCTCAGGACGTTGTCTTGGGCTTGTATTACATCACGCGTGATGCAATCAATGCCAAAGGTGAAGGCATGGTGTTCGCGGATACTCACGAAGTAAACCGTGCACTGGCAACAGGTCAGGTTGATCTACACGCTCGCGTTAAAGCACGTGTACACCAGACTGTGATCGACGAAGATGGTAACCGTGAACAGCAAACCATTATTGTAGATACGACGCCTGGTCGCTGCCTACTTTGGGAAGTTGTGCCTGAAGGTATGGATTTCCAGCAAATTAACGTTGAGATGACCAAGAAAAACATCTCGAAATTAATTAACTCTTGCTACCGTAAATTGGGTCTGAAAGATACTGTTATCTTCGCTGACCAGTTGATGTATTTGGGCTTCCGTCAAGCGACGCGTTCAGGTGTATCTGTCGGTATGGAAGACATGGTTATTCCACCGCAAAAACAAGCAATTATTGGTAAAGCGGAAGCTGAAGTTCGTGAAATCGAACAACAGTTCGAACAAGGCTTCGTAACTGCCGGCGAACGTTATAACAAAGTGGTCGATATTTGGGCGCGTACCAATGACCAGGTTGCTAAAGCGATGATGGACAACTTGTCTTTCACCACTGTGAAGAACAAACAGGGTGAAGACGAGAAGCAAAAATCATTCAACTCGATCTACATGATGTCTGACTCGGGTGCCCGTGGTTCGGCAGCTCAGATTCGTCAGTTGGCGGGTATGCGTGGTTTGATGGCGAAGCCGGATGGCTCGATCATTGAAACACCTATTAAAGCGAACTTCCGTGAAGGTTTGACCGTACTTCAGTACTTCATCTCGACACACGGTGCGCGTAAAGGTTTGGCCGATACAGCATTGAAGACTGCGAACTCTGGTTATTTGACTCGTCGTCTAGTAGACGTTGCGCAGGACTTGGTCATTACTGAGCCGGATTGTGGTACGTATGACGGTCTGGTAATGACTCCGTTCATTCAAGGTGGCGATGTCATCGAAAACCTGGGTGCACGAGTATTGGGTCGTGTGGTTGCTGAAGATGTGAAACGTGTAGGTACAGATGAAGTTCTGCTTCCACGTAATACTTTAATTGACGAAAAATTGGCGACATTTATTGAAAGCCAAGGTGTCGACGAAATTAAAGTGCGTTCAGTCGTGAACTGTGCATCTACCTTTGGTGTATGTGCGAAATGTTACGGTCGTGACCTGGCACGTGGTCATCAGGTGAACCCGGGTGAGTCTGTTGGTGTTATGGCAGCTCAATCGATTGGTGAACCAGGTACACAGTTAACAATGCGTACCTTCCACGTGGGTGGTGCTGCGAGCCGAACTTCTGCTGCAAACAGCGTACAAGTTCGTAACCAAGGTACAGTACGTTTCCATAACGTGAAAACAGTACAACATGCCAAAGGTCACTTGGTATCGACTTCACGTTCAGGTGAAATCGGTATTGCGGATGATTTAGGTCGTGAGCGCGAGCGCTATAAACTTCCTTACGGTGCGTCTATCTTGCTGAAAGATGGCGAAGCTGTAGAAGCAGGCGGTATTGTGGCGACTTGGGATCCGCATACACATCCATTAGTAACAGAAGTTGCTGGTAAAGTACGTTTCAGCCAGATTGCTGATGGTGTGACGGTTACTTCTAAAACTGATGATGCAACAGGTATGTCAACTATCGAAATCTTGCCAGTGACTTCACGTCCTGCGTCAGGTAAAGATTTGCGTCCTGCTGTTGTGTTGGATACCGTTGATGGTGGCGAACAGTTCTACTTCCTGCCACAGAACACGATTCTTTCTGTGCGCGATGGCGAAACGATTGGTGTCGGTGATGTCATCGGTCGTGTACCACAAGAAACTTCACGTACCCGTGATATTACCGGTGGTCTGCCGCGTGTAGCTGACTTGTTCGAAGCACGTAAGCCGAAAGAGCATGCAATCCTTGCAGAAGTGTCGGGTGTTGTAAGCTTTGGTAAAGAGACTAAAGGTAAGAACCGTCTGGTAATTACGCCGGATGATGGCTCTGAGATTTATGAAGAGCTGATTCCAAAATGGCGTACGATTAACGTGTTCGAAGGCGAACATGTGAACCGTGGTGAAACTATTTCTGATGGTCCACAGAACCCGCACGATATCTTACGTTTGAAAGGTGAAGTTGCGCTGACAAACTACATCGTGAACGAAGTTCAGGACGTATACCGTCTGCAAGGTGTAAAAATCAACGACAAGCATATTGAAGTGATCGTACGTCAAATGCTGCGTAAAGTTGATATCACTGATGGTGGCGATACCAGCTTCATCAAAGGCGAACAAGTGGATTACATCCGCGTTGTTCAAGAAAACCAAGCAGTTCTTGCACAAAACAAGTTCCCTGCGAAGTTTGAACGTCAATTGATGGGTATTACCAAAGCATCGCTTTCTACTGACTCGTTCATCTCTGCTGCATCGTTCCAGGAAACCACGCGTGTGTTAACTGAAGCGGCTGTAACAGGTAAAGAAGATGACTTACGCGGCTTGAAAGAGAACGTAGTTGTAGGTCGCCTGATCCCAGCGGGTACAGGTTTGGCTTACCACCTGGAGCGTCGTCGTCAAGAAGCAGAAGCTGCAGAATTTGAACTGCACAATGACTTCTCTGATGTAGACCAAGCGCTTAGCCAGGCATTTAACGAAGAATTCTAATTCGAGTTAAAGCTGAGAAAAGAGACGCCTTCGGGCGTCTTTTTTTGTCTAAAATTTATAAATAAGACAGCTTGAACAGAAGACTAATCTATTGATATTTACAAAACTCAGCAGGAATACCGAGAGAAGTAACACGCTACAGATTTTAGTTTCATAAAATGAAGATAAGCTTAATTAAAGCAAGACAGGAAGGCCAAGGTCATGAAAAAATTAATGGGTGTTATGGCAGTTGCCACTCTTTCCACCTTTATGTTGGCGGGTTGTGAAAGTATGTCTGCCAATGAGCAACGGATCGGTGCTGCGGCCCTTGGTGGTGCAGTCGGTGGTGGTGTTGGTAATAAAGTCGGCGGTGGCGTTGGTGCAGCTGTAGGTGGTGGTGCCGGTGCTGCAGTGGGTAGTAAATCCCAAGGCGGTTCAAACCGTAATGCGACCTATAGTGGTGTAGGTGGTGCTGTTGGTTCCGCAGTCGGTAAAAGCATCTTCGGTGGTAATGCGGGTGCTGCAATCGGTGGCGCAATCGGTGGTGGTGCCGGTGCTGCGATTGAACAGGATAACCGTCGTCGTTAAGTCGAAAGTCACTTCAGATTCATCTAGATTTAAAAGCGCCAATGTGGCGCTTTTATCTTATTTAGGAGAGTTAATTTTCCCTTTGCTCTGTTTACGCCGGATATATACTGTTTTTTCTACTTCGGCAATTCTGACCCCGGCTTCATCATAAATATTCAGCTGATAATGCCGATACACTGGCGCATTATCGGCTGCCAGATTGATAATCGTGGCAATTTCTTCAGCAGAAATCCGAATGTCCGCCACCACTGTGCCGCGACCCGGTGCCAAAAACTGAATGCTGGCGCCTTTATCCCAGACCAGATATTTCGGCCCCAAATGATGCATCAGCAATAACATATAAAAGGGATCGACCATTGAATACAGGCTGCCACCAAAATGCACACCGACAATATTCTGGTTCTTACGGGTCAGCGGCATTTTGACCCGAACGTGATAATTATTAAAATCAATCTTATCAATTTCAATGCCTGCACCACGATAAGGGGCATAGCGGTTCAGAATAAATTTTGAAACCAGAGGCAGTTTTTGAATTTTCTGGAATAGGCTCATACTGACATTCTTTTTGCGGCTGTGATTATGCATACTAGAGCAACAAAAATGCGCTGGCATTGATCAATCATGCCGATTTATAAACTAAGTGGTCAATAATAAAAACAGGATCAAAAGATGGAAACACAAGTGCAATGGGTCGATACCACGGATCAGCAGTGTCTCTGTGTCAAAACTTATGGACAACCCGAACAAACAGCCTTGGTACTGGTTCATGGCTATCCTGATCATCAAGCAGTTTGGGAGCCAGTCATTGCTCATTTGAGTCAGGATTATTTTGTGGTGACTTATGATGTCCGGGGCGCAGGGGAGTCCAGTATTCCCAAAAAAATCTCCGATTACCGCTTGGCCCGTTTAAGTCAGGATCTGGAAGAGGTGGTGAATAAGGTATTGCCGAATCGAGCTTTTCATCTGGCTGCGCATGACTGGGGCTCAATTCAGTCCTGGGAATCTGTCACCGATCCACGCTTTAAAGGGCGAATTCTGTCTTATAGCACCTTATCTGGGCCATGTCTGGATCATGCCGCTTTCTGGATGCGTGAACAGTTCCAGCAAAACAAAGCAAAATTTTTAAAGCAAATGAGCAAATCTTGGTATATCGCGATGTTTCAGTTGCCTTTAGTGGCGCCGTTGGCCTGGAATTTCTTTAATCCGCAGCGTTGGGGCAAGATCGTGCAGCAACTGGAAAGACACGATGATCTGCCACTCAACCCGCATATTGTCAAAGATGGCAAATATGGTGTGAACCTGTATCGGGCCAATTTTTTGCCACGCTTAGCTCAACCACGGCAGCGTTTTGCCATCTGTCCGGTACAGGCGATTGTGCTGAAATATGACCAGTTTGTCGGGCCAGATCTGGTTGATGAAATGTCAAAATGGGTGGATGATTTCTCGAAAGTAGAACTGGCTGCCAATCACTGGGCGATCCTGAGTCAACCGGAGCAAGTGGCTCAATTGATTGATGAGTTTATTCAGCGTAAATCTGCTGACATTCATTGACAGGCCCCTCCGCGAAACATGACCCGACCAGAAAAAAGTGGCGGAATTTTTATCCGCATTTTCTGATAAAATAGCCGCTTTCTCTCTATTCCGATTCATTATGTTCGCAATTCTTGCTGCTATTGGAGTCATGTTCGGACTCTCGTTGGCACGTGTACCTGTGGTTTTTGCCCTGGTCATTGGTGCTGTTACAGGTGGTTTATTGGCAGGTCTGGGCCTGCAGGGAACCTTGGACGCGTTTAACAATGGCTTGGGTGGTGGTGCCAAAATTGCCTTGGCTTACGGTATTTTAGGTGCATTTGCTTTGGCTCTAGCGCGTTCGGGTTTACCGGATTTGCTGGCTTATAAAATGATCAGTACCTTAAAAGGTGAGGCCGATTTTAAAGCGCAAAACAGGGTGAAATATCTGATCTTTTTCACAGTTGCTATTGCTGCCGTGTTCTCGCAGAACGTCATTCCCGTGCATATTGCCTTTATTCCGGTACTGATTCCGCCACTATTGGCTGTATTTAACCACTTAAAGCTCGACCGTCGTTTGATTGCCTGTTTGCTGACCTTTGGTCTGGTAGGCACCTATATGCTGATTCCGGTCGGTTTTGGTGCCATCTTCCTGAATGACATTCTGGGTCATAACATCAATACTTTTGGTAAGCCATATGGATTTGAAATTAGCTATGACCAGATTCCATCTGCGATGGCAATTCCAGTATTCGGTATGTTTGTGGGCTTATTGGTGGCGATCTTTATTAGCTATCGCAAACCACGTCAATATCAAGATATTCATGTCCAGGAACAGCAAAGTATTTCCGCTGAATTAGGTGTGGCTGAACACGTTAAACCGCAGATTGCCAAATTTACCATCTGGATGGCAGGTCTTGCAGTTATTGCTACATTGGCGGTACAGCTTTATTCAGATTCGATGATTCTGGCCGGTCTGGTCGGTGTCGCAATCTTGAGTTGTGCCGGGATCTTTAAATGGAAAGAAGCGGATGATGTGATCATTACCGGTATGCGCATGATGGCGCTGGTTGGCTTTATCATGATTGCAGCACAAGGCTTTGCCGCGGTGATTGAAGCGACTAATCAGGTACCAACCTTGGTTGAAGCATCAGTGAAATGGATTGGTAATAGTCAGGCATTGGCTGCCTTCCTGATGCTGTTGATTGGTTTGCTGATCACATTGGGCATTGGTTCGTCTTTCTCGACCATTCCCATTCTGGCGATTATTTATGTTCCGCTGTGTATCCAGTTTGGTTTCAGCCCGGCTGCGACCATTGCGATTATCGGGACTGCGGCGGCTTTAGGCGATGCCGGCTCTCCAGCGTCAGATTCAACTCTAGGCCCAACATCCGGTCTGAATATGGATGGTCAGCATGACCATATGAAGGATAGTGTGGTTCCAACCTTCATTCATTTTAATATTCCGCTTATCATCTTTGGGTGGATTGCAGCCATGGTTCTGTAAGTAAATTTCAATCTGCTCTGATAACTATTGGAGCAGATTTATCTGGATTTAAAATAAATAATAAGATGTATTTAAAATATATGTTTAAATAAAAATTAATATAAACCTGATTATTTTAGTCTGAATAAATTCATGTTTATCCGATTAATATACTGGGTATTTAAAACCAACCAATCTAGTCAATTTAAAATAAATTATTTTTTAAATCAGTATGTTAAATAATAATTAAAAATTAGTTTTATAATCCTTATTGCATATTATTTTCCCTCGTGTTTATTATTAATTAAGATTTATTTTCTTAATAATTATTCTTCCTGTGGGTATTTTAAAATGTTAAAGCAAGTAGCTCTAATTGCATTAATGGGTCTTTCTGCATCTGCGATGGCAGGTCAATGGCAGGTGAAAGTTGGTGCCAGTTCTTTAGCACCATCAAGTGACACTGAAATTGCACCAGGTTTAGTCGTAGAAGCGGATCAAGAATATGGTTTTACGCCTTCGGTCGAATACTTCTTTAATGACAATATCTCTGCAGAACTTTTATTAGCCACGCCATTTAATCACGATATTTCTCTTCAAGGTGTGGGTAAGGTGGCTAAGATCAAACATCTGCCGCCTACAATTACTGCTAAATATAACTTTAAAAATGCAACACGTTTTACGCCATATATTGGTGTAGGTGGCACAGCTTTTATTGCTTGGGATGAAGAAGGTCTGGCTAAAGATGTGAAAGAGGAATTTGGTTTGGCAGGTCAGGTCGGTTTTAATTATCAGCCAGCCGATGCCAAAAACTGGGGGGTATTTGCTGACGTGCGCTATGCAGATTTGAGTCCTGAAGTGACTTTAGATGATGCTGATAATACTAAATTCGACTTGAATATTGATCCTTGGGTTTACACGATCGGTTATAGCTACAAGTTCTAAATTCTAACCTTGCTCAACAAAAAAGTCTCATCTTGAATGAGGCTTTTTTTTCAAAATAACAACGATTTATAACTTATTGAAATTGAGCAGATCGGCAATGTTCAACTATATTAAAATGAATAAAGTAAATATTAATTGAATACGACTTAATAATTGAATAATAAGGAAGATCAGCATGAAGTTTTTAAGCCAAGGTATTGTGATCTTCTTCAGTCTGCTGGCAGGGTCTGCCTATGCGGCAAGTTTTGATTGTCAGAAAGCTGAAACCGTGACAGAGAAAGCGATTTGTGAACATCGCCTGCTCAATGATGCCGATGTCAAGATGAGCACCAGCTATCATATTTTGCGCCGTATGGTGCCTATGGGAACCCGCTCGGTGATCCAGCGCGATCAGGTGAAATGGCTACAGTTTCGTGACCGCTGTCAGGAATCTGTGTCTTGTCTGAGTCAGGTTTATAATATGCGCCAGCAGCAAATAGACCTGCAATTTCAACGTATTTATAAGCTTGGGCCTTATTAGGACTTAAACCTAAGCCTTTACAAATCCAAGCCATTTTAGATCAAACGATCCTTTATAAAGTATCTTGAGAAAAAATATACAACTGGCTATTGAAAATTTAGCAACTCACTCCATTCATATAGGCAACAGTATTGACCTGTATTTAAAATAAAAGGAGTGATTAATGAGCGAGTCTAGCGCACAAAAACATAGTTTCCAGGCTGAAGTGGCTCAGTTACTACATCTCGTGACCCATTCGCTTTATTCAAACCCTGAAATTTTCCTACGCGAATTGATCTCGAATGCCTCAGATGCATGCGACAAATTACGTTTTGAAGGGATTAACCATCCCGAATTTTATGAAAATGATCCGGATCTGCGCGTTCGTGTCAGTCTGGATGCAGACAATAAAACCATTACCATTTCAGATAACGGGATCGGCTTAAGCGAACAGGAAGCTATTGATAATTTAGGGACTATTGCCAAATCAGGCACCAAAGACTTTATGTCCAAACTGACCGGCGATCAAAAAGCTGATGCCCAGCTAATTGGCCAGTTTGGTGTCGGTTTCTATTCCGGTTTTATTGTGGCTGACAAGATCACGGTAGAGTCGCGTCGTGCTGGCACAGATGTCTCTGAAGGGGTGCGCTGGATCAGTGGCGGAACCGGTGAGTTCGAAGTTGAACAGATCACGAAACAAGGACGTGGTACCGATATTATTTTGCATCTCCGTGACGATGCGCTAGATTATTTGCAAAGCTATAAAGTGAAGCAGATTATCAATAAATATTCAGACCACATCAGCCTGCCAATCCAGATGCAAAAAGAAGTCTGGCAGGAAGAAGAAGCGGCTGAAGGTGAAACTGCTCAAGGTGGCCAATATGTCAAAACCGATGAGTGGGAAGCCATTAACTCAGCCAGTGCATTATGGACTCGTAACAAGTCTGAAATCACTGAAGAGCAGTATGTCGAGTTCTACAAGAACTTAAGCCATGATTTCGCAGCGCCATTGGCTTGGGCGCATAATCGGGTTGAGGGCAGCACTGAATATACCCAGTTATTATATATTCCAAGCAAAGCGCCACATGATATTTTCACCCGTGAATCCAAAGCTGGTATCAAACTGTATGTGAAACGCGTGTTCATTATGGATGATGCAGATAACCTGATTCCAAACTATCTGCGCTTTGTACAGGGTGTGGTGGACAGTGCCGATCTGCCATTGAACGTGAGTCGTGAATTACTGCAAGAAAGCCGTGATGTAAAAACCATCCGTGAAGGCAATACCCGCCGTATCCTGACCATTTTGGATAATCTGGCTAAATCTGAAGATGAAAAAGATCAGGCAAACTTTAAGACTTTCTATCAGGAATTTGCTTCAGTATTGAAAGAAGGTTTGGGTGAAGATTTCAGTAACCGTGAACGTATCTTGAAACTGCTGCGTTATGCGACTTCGACCAATGATGAAGTTAGCACGTCATTGGCAGACTATAAAGCACGCATGAAAGACGGCCAGAAAGCCATTTATTATGTGACTGCAGATAGCCTGAATGCTGCGAAAAATTCACCGCAACTGGAACTGTTCAAGAAAAAAGGCATTGAAGTTCTGTTGATGACTGAACGCGTGGATGAATGGGCGATGAACTTTGTGAATGAGTTCGATGGTACGCCTTTGCAAAACGTGTCGAAAGGTGCAGTTGACTTAGGTGACCTTCAGGATGCCGAAGAGAAGAAAGCCCTTGAAGACGCCGCAGCCCAGTTTAAACCGGTGGTGGATAAGTTGACGGATTCATTAAAAGACAAGACCAAAGAAGTGCGGGTGACGACGCGTCTGGTCGATTCTCCGGCTTGTCTGGTGACTGGAGAAGGTGAGTTGTCTCCGCAGCTGATTCGTATGCTGAAAGATGCAGGCCAACCTGTGCCGGATATCAAGCCGATTTTGGAAATCAACCCGGAACATCCGTTGGTGAAAAAACTGGATGGCTCGGCGCAGTTTGATGATCTGGCCAATGTGATCTTTGACCAGGCAGTGATTGCAGAAGGTGGATTACCAGAAAATCCTGCTGAATATGTCAAGCGGATTAATAGCTTGCTGCTTGCTTAACTGCTGATGTGTTGAATGAGAAAATCCCTCTTCGGAGGGATTTTTTATGTCTGCTTCATTTTTCAATTCTAGAAATGATCTGGAAAAACGATAGAGAGAATAAAAAAATACCTTCGAATCATAAATCTATATTTTAGATTATTAATTAATTTTTAATTTATAATTACGATTATAAAGCAAAGAGAGAGAATGTTATGAAATCTAAGCTGATGATCAGTATGGGCGCTGTAATCCTGATGTCGATGAGCCAGTTTAGTCTAGCGGCACCTGCTGCAGAAAAAGTGGTACGCACAGATCGCATTAGCTTTTATAAAACAGCAAAAGTAAACGTAACAAAACCGAAACGTGTACAACGTAGCGATCATATTCGCTTCAATATGCCGGTGATGGAACAACCCTCATTGCAGCAAAAACGTGTGCTACGCAGTGATCGTATTATCTTGAATAAAACCAGCTAATACTTGCCACGCTGATTGCCTCAGTAATATTGAAAAAAGCCCATGAATGATGGGCTTTTATATTTTCCACCATCATTCAGTTTAAAACAATGCTTCTAAACGTACCAAAGCCCCGACATAGTGGTCACGATCCTCGCGATGATCATTCAGGTAGTTCAGGTCGGTCTGGACAAAAAACCATTCACGTAAAAAAGGTTGTCTCCACGACACATAGGGACCCCAGCGGTTAAGACGCAGATCCTTGTCATTTAGATAACCACCGGTATAAATGCCGTAACTAAAACGGTTGTCCTGAAAAAACTGATGTTGCCTAAAGGTGTAGTTGTCCCAGGTCAGATCGTCGTCTTGTTCATCTGCATAAGTCAGACTGAGCTGATTGGAGAAAAAGGCCTGATTGGGACGGGCATGGATTAGCTCCAGATTGGTCCGTAAATAGTTTTCACTCTGAATGCCGTAGCGATAAATCTGTTCGGCATGAAAAGAGTAGTCATTTTCCAGCGTCCAATCTTTACTGGCTTTGACACGCAGGTAAATATCATCTCCAGAACGCAAGCCCAGATCCAGATCGGTTTCGAAAGGAATGCGATCTGACCATTCAGACCAACGTAAGGCAAAAGAGCTGTTATCTTCACGTGCACGTTTAGTATCCAGACGTTTATCTCCGGAAGTGGCAGGATTTTCATTGGTAATCGCGACATTACTGTCTAATTCATTGTCCAGACTGTCATCACCAAAAACCACACTCAGCTTTTGTTCCAAGGTCGGAAGCTTGATCTTGCCCCGGATTCGGGGCTTAATCTCATAGCCTTCATATTCATCCCAGCGATTATCTAGAATGATCCGTAATGTGGCTGCAGCTGGCTGATCCGGATCGGTTTCACCAAACCAGTTATCAATTTTATGTGCAGTACGATCGGCCCATTCGCGGATGCCTTTCTGTTTTTGATCCGCCCATGAATAATTTTCTGTCTCTAGCGTGGATGGAACGATGGCGACACTTGATTGCTCTGGCAGAACCGTCGGTGTTGCATCGATCAAACGTGGAATCTGATCCAGCAAGCCTGATCGACTTGGCTCTGTATTTGTTGGACTGGCAGGAGCAGCTGTGACTGAATTTGCCCAAGACATGCTACCACTCATTCCTAGGCCCAGAGAGAGCAGTAAAATTTGAGTAATCCTGTTTGTTCGCATGAGATATTTGTTACTCTTGTATTCTTATATTCAGCTGTAGTTTTCTAAAAAAACGCCTTAAAAAGCAAGTTAAAGCTACAAAATAACAGCAATTATTCAACTATTTGAGTCTGAATTTCTCGATAAAGTTCCAGCACTTGAATCGGTTGCGGCATTGTTAAAATAATATTGTGAATATTCTGCCAATTTAGCTGTTTGTCGCGTTGCAGCAAGATGTGTGGATAGGCCAGCTCATCCTCTGCCAGAGAGATGCGTTTTTCACCATGAATCACTCGAATTTTTTGATGTTCCTGTAGCAAGAGCACTGGAGTAGAAAAATTAGCAGCAGCTTCTTTGAACGAAATAAATTTCTGCTTCTGAATAAACTGGGCGGGTATAAAAGGATGGTAATCTGGCTTTGTCCAGACTGTTTCAGCCTGCTGTAAGTAAGCCGTTGAAAAAAGCTCGAGTTGCATGAACCTGATGCTTATAACAGACCAGGCCAGTGATTTAATCGCAGCAGCCTGGCGTTGATGATGGCTGAGCCAATGTTGAATACAATAGTGAGCCTGCAACTGACTCGGTACCCCTAAGAGCATCAGATATTTAACAAACTGGCCTTGCAGATTCAGTTGTTCAACCAAATAAACCTGACGTGCCTGCCAATTATCTTCTGCTGCATAATACAGTGCGATATCCAAATAGGCAGGATGCTCGATATTCTCAGTCACTTCTAAAGCACAGAGCCGCTGGATATTGGTTTCTTCTAAGCCTAAAGGGTATACATGGGCGTTTAGTTCACCTAGTTGAATCTGTGCAGGGAATTGAATCAATTCGGAGACTGTGATCTGTTCTTGCGGAATTTTCGTTATTGTCATTTCAGCTTTTAGTTGAGGATTTAGTTCCTTGGGTTCAGTCAGTATCTGATTGGTTGACTCATCTGGGCGGCGTAGTTCTAATGTATGGATTCTTGCGCGCGGCCGTCCCCGATGATATTTGGTTGTTTCCACAGAATTGCAGCTGGTTTCAGCTTCGTTTAAGGATAAGGCAGGAACGATCAAGGGGGGATCCTGTTGCAGACAAGAAAATTGCTGCTGTTGTTGCAACAGCCAGATATAGCAGTGTTGCAATTCAGCCCATTGGCTGTGCAGGGCAGGAGCTTGGGGAGCGGGCATCAGCCAGATTTGCCAGCCACGTTCAGGATGATGCAAAACTGCCCAGCCAGAATCCGGATGGGCAGACAGTGCTTGTTCCAGTGCTAAGATTTCGGTGAAATAGCCACGAAAGCTTAGATGATAAGACGTATTAGCAGAAAATTGGTAAGCAACAAGTTCAGGTTGAGTGCGGGCCTTAAATGCTGAAATCTGGGTCTTGAAAATAGGCTCATCACACAGATTAAAAATATCGCGTATCCTTTTTTTAGAACGGGCAATTTCATAGAAAGGCAGGACTTTATGCTCCAGTTGCTGCGCCAGTCCATGTAGTTCTTTAATTAAGTGTGCTTTTTCTAAAGCATTCATTTTTTGATCTCTAGAGATGTTTCAGTGCTTTATCCAAGGTTTGTGCCAGTACAATGTTAACCGCCAGCTCGACCAGTCTGTATTCAGCAGAATTCGAGTCTGTATAGCTTTCTGCCATTTCAATTAAATAATCAATAGAAACCGACTGAGGCAGAATTTTGCCCTGTACCAATGCCTGAAGTTCATGCATAAAAAATTTTCTTATCATTAATCTATTTATATTGCTGCAATTATAAGCAGAGATCACATAAAATAGTGATCTATTTTGAGTATTTTATAAACAAATTTTTTAATTAAAAGTGATAAAAATCAATAGAAAAAATGAGAGTAGGAAATAGTCGATATTTTTTTTAGAGTTGTGCGTCTTTCACATTGAAGGTGTTTAATGTGATCAAAAAAACAGGCTGAATCAATCAGCCCGTTTTAATGAAAAACAGCTTTGCATTAAGCCGTTTTTTCAGTTACCACAGTCGCAGCATCTGCATTTACTGTTTCAGCAGGTGCTTTAGTCGCTGGAAAGTCTGGCAGATGAACCACTTACGCCATTTGTGCAGACGCTTGAACAGAAAAAGCCATAACGGTTGCTGCGAAAGCAAATTTAAGAGCATTCATAGGATGACCTTTAATATCAGAGTGTTCAATAATTTGAACAGAGGAGAATATTTAAACTTAATTCGGGTGAAATAATAGCAAATAAGACTTAATAGAAAATGATAGATTCGGCAAATTCAGGCAGTAAATTTTAGATAAATTACTCTATAAAACAATAAATTAGTATATTTACTCTAGTTTGATTTTTATGGTTTTACAGGACTTTATGCTTTATTTTAGCGATGAGAATCTGGACTTGATCGAGTGCCAAAACAAGCGGCGATGTGTTTTTGATCTGCCAATTTAAGATTGAATTTCGAGCTTTGTTCAATCCATGTAAGTTTTTGCTATCGCTTGTTTACGGGCTGCTGCAATCTTCTGAGAATGGACTAAGATGGAATTCCATTCATTTTCATTTTGAGAGTTTTATTATGGCAATTGCAAAAGTGGTAGAAGTCAATTCAAGCAGCAATAAAAGCTTTGAAGATGCGATTCAAACGGGCATTCAAAAAGTCACAGAAACGGTCAAAAATGTACAAGGTGCTTGGATCAATGAACAGAAGGTTGTCATTAAAGAAAATAAAATCACGGAATATCGTGTCAATTTAAAAATTAGTTTTCTGGTTGATTAAGCGAATGCCATTCAATAACAAATAAAAAAACCCCATTTAAAATGGGGTTTTTTTATTGAACGTTGTTTTATTTAGCTTGGTCTGGCGTGTCACACGTTTCTGGTGAGCACTGTGCTGCCTGACTGTTGGTTGATGTATCGAGCGCTTTTTCAAATACTTGCAGGAAAACTTCTTTAGGCTGCGCGCCTGCCAATGCCACACGTTGATCAAAAACAAAGAAAGGTACACCGGTCACTTTGAGTTGTTCATGTGCGACTTCCTGATCGAATTTGACGAAATCAGCATATTCTTCCGAATCCAACAGGTCATCGACTTCGACCGGATTCAGGCCAATACGCGCTGCGACATCTTCCAGTGTTTCACGTTCTCCAATCGCCAGACCTTGGGTCATATAGCTATAGAAGAACGCTTCCTGTGCTTCATTGCCCAAACCTTTGCTTTGCGCCAGGTGAATCAGGCGATGCGCATTAAAGGTATTGCCTGAATTGGCACCTTCCCAGTTAAATTCAATACCTTCGGCTTTGGCCATTTCAGCAATATTGCGCTGCATCTCTTCGACTTCTGCCACGGTGCGGCCATATTTTTGCGCCAGACGCTCAGAGTTGGAGACTTCCTGACGTACCGGTGCTTCAGGATCGAGCTGGAAACTGTGCCAATGTACTTCTAGCTCAATACCTGCTTCTTGTGCAGCAGCTTCTAAACGTTTTTTACCAATATAGCAGAAGGGGCAAACCACATCTGACCAGATATCTACGCGCATGTCATGTCTCTAATTTTGCTCTTGTGTTCAAGTATGAGGGTGAAGAATCAGAATTTAAAGCCCTTGAGCATCAGAAGTGTATTTCTACAGCAGATCGGCAGGATAAATAAAAGAAGAAAGAGTAGGTGATAGCCAGATGGCTTCCTTAATATAATCAGGTTCTGACTATTCAAAAAAAATATAAAAATGCCATAAAAAAACGCCCCGTAGGGCGTTTTGTGAATGCAGTCAATTATGCAGTTTTTACTGCAGCTTCAACAGCAAGCATGTGACCATTTTCTTCGAAGTTTGAGTGCCAAGAAAGCGCTTCACGAAGAAGATGAGGGGTATGGCCGCCTTTTGCACATGCACGGTCAAAGTAATCATTCAACGCATCGCGGTACATTGGGTGCGCACAGTTATCAATTACTGCACGTGCACGCTCACGCGGAGCCAAACCACGAAGATCCGCAAGACCTTGTTCAGTCACTAGGATATCAACATCATGTTCTGCGTGGTCGATATGTGAAGCAAACGGCACTACAGAAGAGATGTCGCCACCTTTCGCAATTGACTTGGTCACGAAGATCGCCAAGTGGGCATTACGTGCGAAGTCACCTGAACCACCAATACCGTTCATCATTTTGGTACCACATACGTGAGTTGAGTTCACGTTACCGTAAATATCAAACTCAAGTGCAGTGTTGATGCCGATAATACCTAAACGACGTACCAGTTCAGGATGGTTTGAAATTTCCTGTGGACGTAATACCAGTTTGTCTTTGTATTGTTCTAGGTTGTTAAATACTTTCTCGCCGTACTTAGCAGAAAGCGTAATAGAAGAACCTGAAGCAAACTTCATTTTACCGGCATCGATCAATTCAAACGTACAGTCTTGTAGTACTTCTGAGTACATGATCAAGTCTTCGAAGTTTGAATCTTTCAGACCCGTCAATACGGCGTTTGCAATTGAACCGATTCCTGCTTGAAGAGGTCCCAAGTTTTTCGGTAGACGGTCTTCAGCCACTTCTTTTTCAAAGAAAGCGATCAAATGGTTGGCAATGCTTTGAGTCTCATCATCTGGTGCGGTTACAGTAGATGGAGAGTCGTGCAATTCGCTGTTAAATACGATACCAACAATTTTAGATGGATCGATATTGATCGCATGCGTACCAATACGCTCATCAACTTGAGTCAATGGAATCGCTTGACGCGTTGGACGATAGGTCGGGATGTAGATATCGTGCAAGCCTTCAAATGCCGAGCTTAAATTCGTATTGATTTCTACAATCACTTTTTCAGCAAAAATCGCAAAGCTTGCAGAGTTACCAACAGATGTTGTTGGAATGATGCCGCCATCTTCAGTAATTGCTACGGCTTCGATGATCGCAACGTCTGGTTTTTTCAACTGCAGGTTACGCATTTGCTCAACAGTTTCAGACAAGTGCTGGTCAATGAACATCACTTCGCCGTTGTTGATCGCTTTACGTAAAGTATTGTCTACCTGGAACGGTAAACGACGTGCCAATACACCAGCTTCAGTCAGTTGTTTGTCTAGATCGTTCCCTAGTGATGCACCAGTAATTAACGTGATCTTTAATGGATTTGCTTTTGCCTGTTGAACCAAAGCTAAAGGAACCGCCTTCGCTTCACCAGCGCGAGTAAAGCCACTCATACCCACAGTCATGCCATCTTGGATGAATTCAGCCGCTTGTTCAGGGCTGATGACTTTGTTGTGTAGGGAGGCTAAACGGATACGATCTAAAGACATTTTAACTCTCATTAATTCTTAAACTATGATACGGATTGTACCGCTCAAAAAATGTATTGTGCATAGGTGTTAGGCTAAGGTCTAATTTTTTAGCTAAATGTAGGTATAATAAAAAATGATGATTTTTAAATGATTGAATTCGTGAACTATAAAATGAATTGTATAGAAAAACTAAAAAGTCATTTGTTGAATTACTGATCACTTCTTAAAAGTGATCAGTCAAAGTTTGGCGAATTTTATCGAGTGTGGTGGCTGAGGAAAGTGTCTCTGGGTTCACCTGATTCACGGGTAGTGAAATGATAGCTTCCAGCCCACCTTCAGGACGATTATGAATACGCAATTGACCTTGGTGAATGTCGACAATCCGTTTCACAATGGCCAACCCCAAGCCACTGCCTTGTACCGTTCGTGCCGAATTGCCCCGAACAAAAGGCTGCATCAAGGCTTCAATCTGATCTTCCGGAATGCCTTCGCCATGGTCTGCGACACAAATCAACAGTTGATCTTCTTCAACATGCGCAGAAAGCTCAATTGGTTCTGAACCATAGCGTTTTGAGTTGTTGATCAGATTGCCAATCAGTCTTTTTAGCGACATGCTACGTGCCTGAATGGTCGGTATATCTTGTGGGGTGAAACGGATATCTAGCGGTTTAAACTGCTTGACCAGTTCCTGTAGCAGTACATTGACATTGGTGTCCTGCGGTTCTTCATCGGAACCGTCGCGCATATAGGAAATGAACTGATCCAGAATCGCGTCCATATCTTCGACATCATAAATCAGGCCTTCTTTGAGAAAGTCTTCATCTGGCATCATTTCGGCACTGAGGCGGATTCGGGTTAAGGGCGTGCGCAAGTCATGTGAAATGCCGGCCAGCATGATTCGGCGTTCCCGCTCGGTCTGGTCCAGCGTATAAATCATTTGGTTAAAGGCATGATTGACCTGACGGATTTCCAGTGGACCATGATTGGTATCCAGATAGGGCGCTGAACCGATTCGGCTATAACTGTTGGCGGCATTCTGCAAACGGCGTAAAGGACGGTTGAGCTGACGCACCAAGGTCAAAATAATGATGCCGACAATAATCGGCGTGCCAAGCAACCAGCCCAAAATCAGTTCATTGCTATAATTGGCATAAGTCTTTAAAGGTTCCTGTACCCAGTGACCATTCATTTCAGGAGTCTGGATCCAGATACGTGGACTCGGCTTAAACTGGAAATAGACTGTGGCTTGTTCGATACGTAACTCTTTGGCCAGTTTGGTTTCGATCTGTCGGGTAAAAAATTCGGCAATCAGCTTTTCCCGCACAGTAGGATATTCTGCCGGATTGGTGACATATTCAATGCCGACCCGATTTCTTAACCAGTCGTCAATGTCGACTTCCTGCTGTTTGTGATACAGGCGCAGATCGGGATTGTTGAGAATTTCCAGTTCCATGGCGAGATAACGCGCATGTTGCTGAATTTCAGGTAAAAACAGGGTGCGCCAGAAGAACCATAAGGACATAAACAGGCTGAAACAGACCACAAAAACCACCAGTACCGTGGTACGCATGGCAGCAGAACGCGGCTTGATCTTGTCGAGAAAGCGTTCCCCGCGGGTACGCTTTTTTTCCGAGTAGCTGACAAAATCGGTAAATTTTTGTGGATCGATGGGGTCGAGTTTCACACCAGCTCCCTGTAGGCATTTTCCAAATTGAGCAGTAATAATATTTGTAATAGAATCTTACTGCTTGAACCTTCGATGGAAGGAGCTTGTTGTGTTACTTTTTTTGAAAAAATGAGTAACACTGTTACGCAAGTAAAAACTTTGCCATTCGCTGAACTCGCGCATTTGTATACGAGCCTTTAAAGAAGGGAGGCTCAAACAGCAGCGAATGGCTTTTAGGGACAATAGACTGGGGTAATCTTTATCCTATAATTTTTCCTTTATTCAGCACCATCTGGAACAAAGACATAACCCACACCCCATACGGTCTGGATATAACGTGCACGCGCAGGATTTTCTTCAACCAGACGGCGTAAACGTGACACCTGAACATCAATTGAACGTTCCATGGCACCCCATTCACGGCCACGCGCCAGATTCATCAGCTTGTCGCGGGTTAATGGTTCGCGTGGATGTTGAACCAGTGCTTTCAGTACCGCAAACTCACCAGTAGTGAGCGTTACCACTTGGCCTTCACGGGTCAGAGTGCGGGTAGAGAGATCTAGCGACCATGGGCCAAAAGAAACCACTTCCATCTGTTGGCTTGGTGCACCCGGCACTTCACGTACCTGACGGCGCAATACCGCACGAATACGTGCCAGCAGCTCATTCGGGTTAAACGGTTTAGGCAAGTAATCATCGGCACCTGCTTCTAAACCGGCAATACGATCCGAGTCGCTACCACGAGCGGTGAGCATAATGATAGGCGTATCGATATTGGATTGGCGTAAACGACGACAGATACTCAAGCCATCTTCGACCGGAAGCATAAAGTCGAGCACGATCAGAGAAAACAGTTCCCGCTGTAAAAGTCGATCCATCTGCGTGGCGTCATGTGCAGTTTTGACCACAAAGCCTTTATCTTCGAGAAAACGCTGTAATAAGGTACGCAGACGAACATCATCATCAACCACCAGGATCCGTTCGACCCGGTCCGTTTCGGTATGTACGGCATCGGCTTTTTCAGCAGGTACAACTAAACTCATGAGATGCTCCTTTATTCTTTATTGTCATCATAAACAAAAATCAAATAGGCTTTGAGTATACGATTCATTGATATTAATTGACTATGCTCTAAAGCACCAAATATTGCAGTTAAAATCAAGACATAGATACTAAATATATACATCTAAATGAGCAAAAAATACGATTTTAAGCTGGATAAAAAGCAAAGTTCATACAAACTTGATCGGGAAAAGCTGAAAACTGTGGCACTTCATAATATAAAGATGAGGCAAATTAATAAAAACAATGGTGGATTTTATAGACCCGGTCTTTATAATCATGCCATTTAGTACTTATCCTTGTGGGATCAAACACGATGACTGACTTAGTTCAGCAGTTGGCAAAAGAACTTGCCGTACGTCCAAATCAAGTTGAGGCTGCCATCAAGCTTATTGATGAAGGTGCCAGTGTTCCTTTTATTGCACGTTACCGTAAAGAAGTAACGCAAGGCTTAGACGATACGCAACTACGTCAACTCGATACGCGTTTATCATACTTACGTGATTTGTATGAGCGCCGTGAAAAGGTGATTGAATCACTCAAAGAACAAGATAAATTGTCTGATGATTTATTGGCGCGTGTGAATGCCGCCGAAACCAAAAATGCATTAGAAGAAATTTACGCGCCGTACCGTCCAAAACGTACCAGTAAATCATTCAAGGCCAAAGAAGCCGGTTTAGGTCCGATTGCAGAGAAAATCTTTACTGAAGCCGTGGATCCAGCAGAAGCTTTAGCGGGTTTTAGCCATGAAGATTACCCAGATACTGAAAGCCAGCTTGATGCGATCCAGCACATCCTGATTGATGACTGGGCGCAAAATATCGCGCTGACCACTGAACTTAAAGCGACATTTGCAAAAACTGCCGTGCTGAAAAGTTTGGTTGCCAGTGATGAGAAAAAAGAAGTCGGTAAAAAATTCCGTGATTATTTCGATTTCTCTGAAAACTTGAATAAAGTGCCTTCACACCGTTTATTGGCGATGCTGCGTGGCCGTCAAGAAAACGTTTTAGGCCTGAAAGTGGATGGCGAAGATGATGCCCCGTTGGCGCGTATTGAAACTGAATACAATCTTGAAACTGTTCAGCCACAAGCGCGTCAGGATTTCTTGAAGCAAACTGCAAAACTATTTTGGCTCGGTAAAGTTCGTCCAACGATCGAACATTCATTGCTGACTGAAAAACGTCTGGCTGCTGAAACAGAAGCGATGAACGTCTTTGCTGAAAACCTGCGTCATTTACTGCTTTCTGCACCTGCAGGCGCACGTACCACTTTGGGCGTGGACCCGGGTATCCGTACCGGTGTGAAACTGGCGGTAGTGAACGAGTCTGGTGATGTTCTTGCACACAGCACGATTTATCCATTTGCACCAAAAGACGATAAAGAAGGTTCACTGGCCGAACTGGCGCGTTTATGCCGCGAGTTCAATGTTGACCTGATCGCGATTGGTAATGGTACTGCAAGCCGTGAAACTGAAGCTTTAGTTGCTGAAATGATGGCTGCGAACAGTGATCTGAAAATGACGCGTGTTTCTGTATCTGAAGCAGGTGCATCGGTGTATTCAGCATCTGAACTAGCTTCACAGGAACTGCCTGAACTAGATGTATCTATTCGTGGTGCGGTATCGATTGCACGCCGTTTACAAGATCCACTAGCAGAACTGGTGAAAATCGATCCGAAATCGATTGGTGTGGGTCAGTATCAACATGACGTGAACCAGACCGGTCTGGCGAAAACCCTTGAAGCGGTCGTTGAAGACTGTGTGAACTCAGTGGGTGTGGATGTAAATACTGCATCAGCAGCAATTCTGGGTTATATCGCGGGTCTGAATAAATCGATCGCACAGCAAATTGTGGAATTCCGTAAGGAAAATGGTCGTTTTGACAATCGTCAGTCTTTGAAAAAAGTACCACGTTTAGGCGAGCGTACTTTTGAGCAGGCTGCGGGCTTCTTGCGTATTCAAGATGGTACAGAACCACTGGATGCGTCTGCAGTTCACCCTGAGTCATATGCTTTGGTGAGCAAAATTGTTGAAGCAAAAGCAACGACTGTAAAAGACATCATTGGCAATACTGAAATCATTCGCCAAGTGAATGCAGAAGAATTTGCAGACGAGAAATTTGGTCTGCCGACGATTCAAGACGTATTGGCTGAACTGGAAAAACCGGGCCGTGACCCGCGTCCAGAATTCCGCACTGCTAAATTCCGTGATGACATTACTGAAGTTGCGCAATTGTCTGAAGGCATGCAACTGGAAGGTGTAGTCACTAACGTGACTAACTTCGGTGCATTTGTCGATGTGGGCGTGCATCAAGACGGTTTAGTACATATTTCTGAACTTGCCAATGAATTCGTCGCTGATCCGCATAAAGTGGTGAAACCGGGTCAAATCGTACAAGTCCGTGTTTTGAATGTGGATGCTGAACGTAACCGTGTCAATCTGTCGATGCGTCCTGAAGGTTCTGAAGCTCCGGCGAAAGCACCACGTCAACCACGTCGTGACAATGAGCAACGCGGTGAACGTAAGCCTCAAGGCAAACGTCCACAGCAAGCACGTCCGCAAGGCGACCGTCCTCAGGGCAAGAAACCGCAAGCGGCTAAACCACAAGAGCAAAAAATTGGTGGTTTGGGTGCGCTATTACTTCAAGCAGGGATTAAAGGTTCTAAATAATTTTTGGATATCTTTAATTTAAAAAAACCTCCCAATCGGGAGGTTTTTTATTGGATTGTTATGAATTGATCATCGGCACAATCCAGCTAGTAATAATCAGCAAAATACCGAGATGCCCCAATTTTCGTGTCACATAGACCAACTTAGACGGTGGCTGTTCCAGTCGTTTTGCATATTCTTCCATGCTAATGCCGGGCTTGCCTTTACTGGTAAATAAAAATACCGCCAGGTCGATACAGATCAGAATCGTGCCGATATCAGCGACCAGTTCCATCAGGACAAAATCCTGGCTATACAGCGACATGCTGACGCTATAAATCAGATAAATGGCAAAGGCCAGACACAGGTATTGCAGGACAACTAAAAACTTCTGCATAAATCTCAACAGTTCACAAAATTAAAGCAATTATACAAATAATCGGGCAGCTGCGGCCAATTACAAGGTTTGCATCACCTCAGCAAAATTCTGCTTCTCGACCAGTTCCAGAAATTCATCGCCCAGACGCTGACTTTCCGCAATACATTGCTTCCAGAGCTGAATGCGTTGGGCCTGGTCCAAACCTTTTAAGTTAAAGTCTTTACGGTCAGGCAAACGACCCAAAGGCAAACTTTGCAGATATTGCTGCGATGGAGAAAGCAGCAAAGTTCGTGCCTGATTTTCCGGATTTGAGGTACGTTTAAATAACTTGTCAAACCAGCCGGGGGTAATGCTATCGGTAAAATGTGGATACAGCACAATACCTTTGCTCTGAAAGGGCAGGTCAATGTGATAATCAATCAGGCCACCATCGCGATAATAACCCTGCGGTGCATCCGGAATATTGTTCACCGCTGCCATTACCCCGGGAATAGAGGCTGAAGCCATCAGCCAAGACAACACACTCTGTTCGGTCAGTGCATGATAATGCGTGGTAAATCCATCTTCAGCGATTTTAAACTGTTCACCGATATTGGGCTGGCTGATCACACGTTGCATGAAATAACGGCTGTGCCGGCGCGCGACTGCGGTCGTTCCAAGAATTCCAGCCACAGAAGCCAGCAACGGCAATGCCTTGTCACTCTGAAAAATGTGTTGGGCTTTAATTGAAATGACTGCGAGATGATAATCTGGATGATTGACTAGATCGTTTTCTTTACCTTGTACCAGATCCAGCAGCATGCCACGGCAAACTTCGCTGACATCCTGACGGGTCATTTTTTTATGAAAATAGAGGTTGGTATACAGCTCACCCAAACGTTCGGTTCCCTGTTGAACTCCATGTGCAGCCATACTAGCAAAACGCCAGCTGCCAATCGAAGAACCCACCAAAGTTCTACGCTGAGGTGCACGTGGAAAAAACTCACCAAAAATCGCCTGATCCAGTCCTTGGATCCCGATGCCTTTGGGGCCGCCTGCCGCACCGGGCACGATATCGACCTGTTCGGGTTGCAAACCTTGTTCCAGAATCAGCTCACGTGCCAGATGGCCAGCACGAATCGTCAGCGCAGGCGCACGTTTTTGTAAAATCTGTACCATGGTTGAACCTATACCAGTCAAATGTGTGCTTATTTTAAGCGATAGGTTTAAAGACCCAATGGCAAGATATGTCCTAAGGTGACTTTGAAGTCATCCTCATCTTTAAGACATAAAAAAGCCTGAGACTATTCAGGCTTTTTGCATATGTAAATCGCTTATTTCGCAATTCGCCAGACGGCAAGCACACTTGCCAACACAATCAGAATCACCGACACAAACCATGGTGAAATAATCGCAATTGCCAGCAGAATGGCCATGACACTGCCGAACATCCAGCTACGCTTTTGCTGATGTTCCATTTGCAGGCGCATACTTTGTAATTCATTGAGCTGTTTGGCATGCCAAGCCGACTGGTTTTTTAAACCGTTTAAGCTGTCGATCATCAGTGTCGGTAAATCCTGCGCCCCTAAAAGCAGATCCGGGATTTTTTGTCCCAGTTCTTTCAGGTTCTTTTGCGGATTCATCTGGGCCTTGATCCAGTCGGTCAGGATCGGTTTGGCCAGACTCCAGATATCCAGTTCAGGATATAGGTCGGTTCCCAAACCTTCGACATGCACCAAAGTTTTTAGCAGTAGCATCAATTGAGGGGGAATTTCCAGATGGAAACGACGCGCGATATCCATCACTTCAATCAGAATGCCGGCAAAGTCCAATTCATGCATCGGTTTGGACACCATCGGCCCCACACTGCGGCGCATTTCACGTGCCAAAGCATCCTGATCAGTCCCCGGTGGAATCCAGCCAGCCTGATGCACCACCTGAATCAGCTGCATAAAGTCACTGTTCATGACCGCCAGTAGCATGCGTGCTACGGTCATCTGGTCGTGTTTGGACAGCTCGCCCATAATCGCGCAGTCCAGCGCAATAAAACGCGGATTGGCTGGATTGATGGTTTCTACAAAGACATTTCCCGGATGCATGTCAGCATGGAAGAAGTTATCGCGGAAGACCTGAGTAAAGAAGATGGTTAGACCTTTACGCGCCAGATCGGCACGATCCATGCCCAACCGGTCAAAGGTCGCGATATCTGAAATTGGTACCCCGGTAATACGCTCGGCCACCAGAACATCTTTGCTGTCCATGTAAATTTCCGGCACATACATCATGCTCGAGCCGGTAAAGTGATGGCGCATACGGCGGGTATTGTCTGCTTCCAGCGTCAGATCCAGCTCATTCAGAATAATCTGGCGGTAATCCTGAATGATTTCCGATAAATGTAGGGCACGTGCTGCTTCCAGACGTTTTTCCAGAAATTGACCGAGCCATTCCAGAATTTCAAAATCCTGCAAAATCTGCTGACGAATATTCGGGCGGGTGACTTTAACCACCACTTCACGGCCATCATGCAAGGCAGCCGTATGTACCTGAGCAATCGAAGCTGCAGCCAGTGGCTGGGTATCGAAACGCGCGAATAGGGTATTTACATCAGCTTTCAGGGATTCCTGAATGCGCATCTTGGCTACGTCATTATCAAACGGCTTGACCCGGTCTTGTAGCAAGACCAGTTGCTGTAAAACTTCAGGTGGAATCAGGTCACGACGGGTCGAGAGCAGTTGACCGAGCTTGATCGCCAACGGCCCCATTTCTTCTAAAGCCAGTTTCAGCTTGAGTGGATTTTTACGTTCACGACTGGACCAGGCGGCCGGATGCATCCGGATGAGGGATAGCACATGCCGGGATTTTTCTGGTAATTCTTCCGCAGGAAACAACGTGTCGAGTCGATAGTGCGCGGCGATGCGCCAAAGTTCGAGTAAACGTGAAACATGCGGAATCATAAAGCTGTGTACCTAGTCTTGAGTAGAATTGTTTGAGGCATCGATTTGAGCCTGAAGCTGATGGATTTTCGCTTCAACCCGATCTAAATTTTGATTCAGGATACGGGTGTCCTGATTCAGGTCATCCATTTGCCAGCGTGGGGCAAACAGACCACTGTCTTCTTTTAAGGCATCTTCAGCAAAGAATAATTGACTTTGCAGGGTGCGTTTTAGCTGCTTGGGCAGCAGTTGCAATTTACCAATTTCATGCGCCAGTGTCGGCCCAACCCAGGGGCTTAAGTGCGCCGCCAGATCTAATTCTGCCTGTTGCATGATGCGCTGGATTTCCTGCAATAACTTGTAGTCGCCTTGCAATGGAATATTGCCGACTTCATCGGAAAGCAGCAGCTTGAGTAATTCCACCACATTGCTGACCTGCAAGGTTGCTGTCGCTTCGGTGATTGTTGCGGAACTTGCGTCAAATGGACGTTGTTCAAAGACCGAAGGTGTTTCGGTATGACCGGTTGCCGTTGGTTCCAGACGAACTTTGCCTTCATCAAAAAACACATCAACCGAAAGCTGCGGCGAGGCGATCACCACCCGCAGCATTTTGCCGGACAGGGCATTCAACTGGATGCGGGTAATGGCATCCAGATCAATCACATGATGAATCACGCGTTCAACAGCACCGAGTGCCAAAATTGACCACATAGGCAAGGAACCTTAAAGTTTGAAACCGCGGTGAACCGCAACAATCCCACCAGTCAGGTTGTGATAGTCACAATTCTGGAAGCCGGCATTTTCCATCATGCCTTTCAGGGTGCGCTGGTCCGGATGCATACGGATCGATTCAGCCAGGTATTTATAGCTTTCTGCATCATTGGCAATGATTTTTCCCATGATTGGCAATGCCGTGAACGAATACAGGTCATACAGTTTAGAGAATGGTTCAAACACTGGTTTAGAGAATTCCAGAACCAGTAAACGGCCACCTGGCTTAAGGACACGGTACATCGCAGCCAGTGCCGCATCTTTATCGGTGACGTTACGCAGACCGAAAGAAATCGTTAAAAGATCGAAGCTGTTGTCTGCAAATGGTTCTAAGGTTTCGGCATTGGCCAGAACGAAATCGACATTGGTACAGCCCGCATCAATCAGACGGTCACGACCGACATTCAGCATGGATTCGTTAATATCAGACAGTACCACATGACCCGTCGGGCCCACTTCGCGGCTAAAGACTTTAGCCAAGTCGCCAGTACCACCCGCGATATCCAGCACATGCTGGCCACGGCGTACACCTGACATATTGATTGCAAAACGCTTCCACAGGCGATGAATACCAAAAGACATCAGATCATTCATGATGTCGTATTTGTTCGCCACCGAGTGGAACACTTCTGCGACTTTCTGGGCTTTTTCTTCGCTGTTGACAGTTTGATAGCCAAAGTGCGTGGTTGAGCCGACGTTGCCTGTATTGGCACCGCGTGGCAGATTGTATTTAGGCACAGTACCCGTCACAGGCGTGTCAGTCAGACGTTGTTCTAAAGATTGTTGCTGACCTTGCGGGGTGCCTTGTGGAAGGGGTTCAGTTAAGAATGGGCTCACTTTGTCTGTCTGTTGTGCCGACTCGGGGGTAGGGGTAGGCGTTGTATTTTCATTCGACATTGGAGTCACTCCTAACATATCAATCGGGTTAATCTTGCATTGTCTGCATCATGACAGATTCTAAAGGCTTATTCAGCAATCATGATGCAATTGTTATGAATAATATACAGAAAAATTCATGCTTGGCAGAAATACTCATCGGGTATTTACTGAAATGGTAGCGGATCGCCAGAATGTACTTTATCGATAATCTGGCGTTCGGTAGCAGTGAACGTGCGTACAAATTTTTCTGCCGATTTGAGTGGCTTCATGGCCAGAAAACCATCCTGCATAAATTCATACATTACCTGAAAGTTATATTTATTCGCCGCGCCCTTACACATTTTAAAGGCCGTATAGACCACAAATGAACGCATGTATTTATCCAGACTCATGCCGAGCTGATCCAGTAGAGCCAGCTGTTTCAAGCGTGCTTCACCCTGATCCAGTTTGAGATAGGTCAGGCGCATCATCTCGTCAGTCAACGGTTCATGCGGATGATAATCCTGTAATAACTGAATCGCGACCTGTTCATCCAGCTGTACCGCCAGAATAGCCAGCTCTACACCTGAAGTGCCGGTTTTAATGGCATTTTCCGGAATAACTTTTTCTGCTTTATGCGCATATTTCATCAGCCGGGCAATCTGTTCTGCCAGCGCATCAAAGTCAGCGCCGCCGTAGAGACGGTTCAGGAAATACTCGGACATCAACAGGTTTTGTTTTTCAGCAAAATGGGCGCGATGGGTGCGCTGCATGCGGACTTTCTGCCAGGCTTGCACATCCTCTAAACGGCTTAGAATGTCAGGCCGGGTGTGATAAGCCAGTTGATAATAATGCGCTAACAGATCATCGAGTACGGCAAGTTTGGACATGAGGCTTCAATTATGATTGGAGGATGCAAGAATCTTAGAGGCTGCCGGACAATCCTGCTATGACAAATTGAACAGAGATCGGGCATTTGTATGTCAATCTGTTGTTTAAATAGCCAATTTAATCGTGTGAAAAACGTTGCCAGAGCTATTTTTGCGCTGAAACTCCTCGCTATACTGCAAATAGAATAAAAGATCAGGGTTGAAGATACGTATGGAACAACCACAATTTCAGTTAATGGATGAAGATCAGCTGTCTGTCGAGCTGATTGATGCCCAATATAATTTAAAAAAGACCCGGGGCCAGAAAAATGCCAAAAGTCTGGTGATTCTGGTGAATGGCATTGAACTGGCCGGCAAGGGTGAAGCGGTTAAACAGTTACGTGAATGGGTCGATCCGCGCTATTTGCGTGTGAAAGCCGATAAGCCTCAGCTAGCCGGCCCGAAGCAGACCTTGTGGCAACCTTATGCACGTTTTATTCCTGCCGAAGGCCAGATCATGGTGCTGTTTGGTAACTGGTACAGTGATCTGCTTGGCAGTGCCATGCAAGCTGAAAGCCCGCTGAGTGATGCACAGTTTGATGAATATCTGCAAGAGATGCAGGCCTTTGAACAGGACCTGAAAAATAACCATGTCGACGTGATCAAGGTCTGGTTTGACCTGTCCTGGAAAGTCTTGCAAAAACGCCTGGATGCCATGGATCCGAGTGAAACTCACTGGCATCAACTGCATGGTCTGGACTGGCGCAATCGCAAAGAATATGACACCTTGCAGCGCCTGCGTCAGCGCTTTACCGAGGACTGGTTCATTATTGATGGCGAAGATGAGCAGCAGCGCGACCAGCAATTTGCCCAGTATATCCTGAGTGCCTTGAAACATTGTCCGGATCATCCTGCCAGAGCCAAGGGAAGATGGAAACAGGCCAAGATTCCCGAGCAGTTAAAACATCCTTCCAAGACTCAAGCCCAGCCAGAAGATTACAAACCGGAACTAAAAAAATTAACCGCGAAGGTCGCCAAAGCCATGCGTTCCGATTCGCGTAATGTGGTGATGCTGTTTGAAGGTATGGATGCTGCCGGCAAGGGCGGCGCAATCAAGCGAATTGTCAAAAAACTGGATCCACGTGAATATGAAATTCATACCATTGCCGCACCAGAAAAATATGAGCTGAGCCGTCCTTATTTATGGCGCTTCTGGACCAAGCTGCAAACTGATGATGATATCTGCATTTTTGACCGTTCCTGGTATGGTCGGGTATTGGTAGAACGGGTAGAAGGGTTTTCTAGTCCGGTAGAATGGCAGCGTGCTTATGATGAAATTAACCGTTTTGAACAGAGCCTGGTCAAGCATCAAACGGTGATTGTGAAAATCTGGCTGGCAATCTCTAAAGAGGAACAGGCAGCGCGTTTTAAGGCGCGTGAAGATACACCGCATAAGCGTTTTAAAATTACTGAAGAAGACTGGCGTAACCGGGAACGCTGGGACGATTATCTGAAAGCGGCAGCCGATATGTTTGAACATACCTCGACCGAGGAAGCGCCCTGGCATATTATTGCGACCGATGATAAGAATACCGCACGGGTCGACGTGTTAAAGGCTATTTTAAAACAGCTTCAGGCAGAATAGTCTACCTGAAGTAGAGGATTTTAAAAAGTTTAAAAATATTCAGCTTAAATAGTATTAACCTTGGGCGACCTGTTTTTGCTGGATACTTTTAGCAGTACGATAGCAGTCTTGCACATGAGCATCGGCAATTTTTTTCATGACAAAATAACCCAGACTTGCGGCCACCAGCTGACCACCTAGTGGAATGAATTTTGTGACTTGCTTTATCAGCACTTTCGCTGCAACATTGTTCAAAGATTTTTTAACTGCCGTGCGTGCGACCACCAGGCCGGAAAATTCTACGCCACGTTTACGCAGCTCCTGCCAGTGAATCTGACGGGTTTTCGGGTCATAAACACTGATCTGATCAGGGGCCAAGCCGAAGCGGGCATTGATCTCGGGAATCAATTGCGACAAGATGCCGACATCAATGACCACGTCCATAAAAGGTACCGGAATCACGGCGGCACCAGCAGAATAGTAGGCGCGTTTTTTGGTGAGTTCCAGGCATTCGTCGCGGATTTGTTCTAAATCTAGACTCGGATCGAGACGTTCAGGAATTTTATCTAATTTCATGGGCACTACCTAAGCTCTATGTTGTTTTTTTCTATTCAAGCATCTTTAAGATGCTTTTTTCAAAGAAATTTTTCGACTGAAGTGTGGTTTTAAAGTGTCATAGCGCGCTCGGGATGTATAGTAAATAATCTTTATTGTTTTGTAGTAAAAACCACATTCAGCAGTTCAGGGGAACCAATGGCCATCCATGTTATTCAGAGTCAACGTATTGATGTGCTTTTGGATAGTATGCTGCGTATTGTCAACCAGACTGCCCGGAATCCATTTGAGGTGTTACAAACCCGGCATTTTATTGTGCCTTCGCCGGCAGTAGAAACTTGGCTGACCCAGAAAATTGCCGAGAAAAAAGGCATTAGCGCCAATACCCAGTTTCATCACCGGATTCGTGCCTTTCAATGGACTTCCTATCAGTGGGTATTGAATGCGCCTAAAGAGGTGGAGCAGGTCCGTGAGGCCAATATTCCGCGCATTATCATTAAATGGCGCGTGTTTCAGGCGCTGCGAAAATGCATTCTGCCTGAACAGATTCCTTTAGACGTCGATCATCCGCTGTATTCTATTGTGAAGCGGATTTATGATAGTGCTGACCGGCTGGAGCAGGGCACAGAAAAACAGCTGAAAAAACAGAGCATGCTGTACTGGGTGGCGGAGCAGGTGTCGCGTTTGTTCAGCCATTATATGGATTATCGTGGTTATTGCGCGCGTAATTGTCCACCGCAAAGTTGCAGCTGCCCGACCAACTGGCTCGAGGCCTGGGGACAGGATATTGCGCTCGATATCGAGCAGATGCTCTATAGCCCCAAAGATGAAAATGGTCATGAGATGCAGGTGGCGGATTTTGTCAAGATTCAGGCGCGTGAACTGGAAGCCTGGCAACGCTGGTTGTGGCAGCATGTATTTCAGGATGACTATGCCAAAATCCTGGAGATTGAACGCCTGTATTGGGAGCGGCTGGAAAATGAAGAGACTCGAGCCCAAGCTCTGAAACGACTGCCAGCACAGATTGTGGTGTTTAGCCTGCTGGAACTGCCACCGAGCCAGCTGGATTTTTTACGCCGTTTGGGGCAATACATTGATATCTATATTTTTCACTTTAACCCCTCGCAGGAATACTGGGCGGACAGTGTCGATCCGGACTGGAAAGCCAGATTTGATTTGCAGCGGGAAGAGCGCTTTATTCAGCGCTTTGAAAAGACCCGTCAACGTAAACCAAATGATGCGGAAATTAAAGACTTCAGGATCAAGCAGCTGAACTTTAATGCCGAAGACCGGGAATCGCGGCATCCGCTTCTGACCCGATTCGGCAAGCAGGCACGGGATCATTTTTCTCTACTCTCTAAACTGTCTTCAGGGGAAGAGGGTCTCTGGGCCGATGTCTTTGTCGATGAATATCAGGACAGACTGCTGGCCAAAATCCAGTCAGATATCCTGTATTTGCTCGAGCCTGAACAGCATCAATATGCTTTAAGCCCTGACGATGATTCGGTACAGATTCATGTCTGTCATTCTTCATTACGTCAGCTGGAAGTCCTTAAAGAACAGCTGATTCACTGGCTGGCTCAAGATACGAATGACGTGCCGCGTCAGCCTAGTGATATTCTGGTGCTGACGCCAAGTCTGAAAGAACTCGAACCGGCAATTCGCAGTGTCTTTGCCCCGCCACCGCGTGAGCGCGAGACTGGTAGCAAACGCTTGCAGAAAGATAACCTGTATTTACCGATCCAGATTGCCGGGGTATCACGTCTGGATGTCAGCAATGCCTGGCGCGCGGTACTGGGCCGGATTCAGTGGGTACGGCGCCGTTTCAGTATTGAGGACTTTGCCGACTGGCTTAGCCTGAATGCGACCCAGCAACGTTATGGTCTGGACTATAGGCAGGTAGAACGGATGTTGCAGTTGCTGACAGATGCTGGCTTCAAGCGTGGACTGGACCAGCAGCATTTACAGCAAAGCCTCAGTGCAGGCGATGAGGATTACCGGTTTAGCTTTAAATTCGCGCTGGACCGTCTGGCGTTGGGTCTGGCGATTCCTGAACATACCCTGTTTCAGGACACCTTGAGTTATGCTAAGGTTCTGACCACTGATTTTCCCTTGATATCCACCCTGATCCGAATTTATCAGGATCTGGTAGAGCGCCGTGACTGGCTGACTTTGCATGAAACTGGACAACGCACGCCGGTAAAAACCTGGCTGGAATATCTGCGTGCTGATCTGAATGAATTTCGTGATGCCGGGGTAGAATCACTCAAAACTGTTGCCGAGATTATCGACAAGCAAATGCGGATGCTGACCTTGGCCGATTATCATGATCAGGATGATCCACATGCCAGTCAGGAGCTGGTGGCACTCAGTCTGCCTCTGCCTTATGTGCTGGAAGAAATTCAGAATACCCTGGAGATGCAGCTGGATCAGGCCGAACCGACTGGACAGATTACTTTTAGCCAGATTGGGCAGATCCGGCCATTGCCTTATAAACTGGTGGTGATGCTGAATCTGGATAGCGGTAAATTTCCGAGCCGCAATCAACAGGTTCCGTTTGACCTGATGCGCAGCCTGAAGCCGCAACTTGGTGACCGTTCCCGTCTGGATGACGAGCAGGGCGCTTTTCTGGATGCCTTGCTGCTGGCACAGGAAAATCTATGGCTGTTCTATAATGGCTTTGATCTGGAGGGTGGTGAGGCTCGCGATCCATCCACTGCCTTGCAGGAACTGGTTCAGCATATCGCGCTGATCTGCCAGTCTGAACAGCCGGATGCCGAAGTCGATCCGATGGTGGAGATGCATGGTCTGTCCGTGGCTCAACATATCCAGCAGCTTTATCATGTACATCCCTTGCAGCCTTTTGATCCGGCCGGATTCGCAGATATGCAGACACCACGTTATCAGGATCAGTGGTTTGCGGTAGCAGAATATATCCGCAGCGCCGAAGGCAAGCGCAGCAGCTGGATCAATGCACATTATCCGGCACTAGAACAAAAAGAAATCCGGGTACTCAAAGGTGATGAATGGATCCGCGATATGATTTTCCCGGCACGTCTATTCCTGAAAAGTGTCGGGGTTTCCACGATTCGCTATGCCGATTTGCCGAGTTCCCGGGAACCTTTATTATTGAATAAGCTGGAACAGTATCAGGTACGGGATTTCCTTTTGCAACAAGAGCAGCAGGTTGGGTCGAGCCTGATGCTGGACCGTTTGCCGGTGGGTAAAACCCAGCAAGCCACTTGGCTCGGCAGCCAGCAGGAACAGCAACTTTTACAGGAGCGTTTGCTGCAACTCGGTAAAGAACTCACGGCTGTGACCCAACAATCGCTACAGTTTGGCTCTGAACTGATCATTCATATTAACGTGCCACAAGTCCCGAACAGTAGCTACTGGTTAAGCATGCAATCCTCTTCGGCCTCGGAAAAACGCCGCGCCCAGATCTGGCTGGAGTATCTGCTGTGGCTGGCTTACTTAAATGACGATGCACGCTCACCAGAACTGGAGCGCATTGTCATTTTTAGTAATAAAACCCTGAAGTTTTCTGGCTTGAGTTCGAGCAAGGCACATGAGTATTTGCAGCTCTGGTTAAAGGCCTGGGAAATTGGTCAACAGCAGCCGCTGGTCTTGCCGGCAGAATTACTGATGAAAAAAGAGTGGCAGTGGACCGAGAATGAACAGGGCAAAATGACGATTGTAGAAATGCCGGAATTGCTGAAAGCCTGGAACAATAGCTATGAGAGTGCCAAGCCTTTGGCTTCGGATGAATCCAGTCTATTGCATCAGGACTGGCAGTTTATTTTACAGGATCAAGACCCGGATCTGGCCTTGCAGCGCTGTTGTCATGACTTTGCTCATGGCCTGTATGCGCCGATTCATCAACATCTGGAATGGGTGAAGTAGCCGCATGACCGTCTTAAAACAGCAGCCGCAAACAGCCATTTCTACCAATCCGATCCAGGACATGACGTTCCGTGGCTTGCACTGGATTGAAGCCTCGGCAGGAACCGGCAAGACCTATACGCTCTCCAGCCTGATGGTACGGATTTTTCTGGACCAGTATTATCCACATCAGGTGATTGCGACCACCTTTACTCGCAAAGCAACCGCTGAACTGAAAAACCGGGTACGGCTACGGGTCGAGGAAACCCTGGCCTATATCCAGCGTCATCAGCAGCTGAATTCAGTTGAGATAGCAGCAAAGATCCAGAACGAAACCGATCCTTTATTTCAGCAGGTGCTGAAAGATTATGGTACACGTCTGGATTATGCCCGTCGTCGTTTACGTCTGGTGCTGAATCAGCTGGATGAACTGTTTGTCGGCACCCTGGACAGCTTTAGCCAGAAACTGTTACGTGAATTTGCCTTTGAAAGTGGCAAGATTGAACGTGCAGAACTGACCGAAGATCAGGATTTGTATATCCAGCAGCTGATTCATGATGTGCTGCGTGACTGGATTCAGCAACAGCCGCAATATATGGTCAATCATCTGTATGTTCAGAATCTGCTGAAACCGGTGGAGCATTATACCGGGCTGGTGCGAGATGCCCTGAATTTCAGTAAGCAGCATTTTCGGAAGATCGAACCGGCTGAATGTGACCTGAACAAATTGGAAGCCTGCATCAGCCAATTATTAAATATTCAGGAGCATGATCTTGCCGTCATGCGGCGTTATTGTCAGGAAAGTCCGAAGTATTTTCACAAGAGTTTTTTGACCAAGTTAACCGAAATTTGTGAAAACTTTATGACCTGGAGCGCAGCCCTGAAAACTCAAGGAACAATGAGTTTCTTTGATGCTGAATTGCAGCCGATTATACTGAATCTGTGCCATTTGCGCCGCAAGAAAACCGATTTCCAGCCGACCACTCAGGTCTTTAACAAAAGCTGTCCGGATGCAGAGCAACAGCTGATTTTGCAACATAGTCTGATCGTGGCAATTGATGCGCTGTGCGAGGTCAAACAGTATCTGGATGAGCAGCTGCAACAGCTTACGACCTATCTGGAATTTCATATTATTCAAAGTGTGCAGACCCGTTTGCCGCAAACCTTACAGCAGCAGGGTGAAACCACTTTTTCCCAGCAAATCCGTACATTGGCGGAAGCATTGCAAGGCCAGCAGGGACAGCGTTTTGCCCAGTTTGTGCAGGCACGTTATCCGCTGATTCTGGTCGATGAATTTCAGGACACCAATCAGGATCAGGATGATCTGCTGGCCAAGATCTGGCGTGATGCCAACCGGGTGCAGTCCGGTTGCATGATTATGGTCGGTGATCCGAAACAGGCAATTTACGGTTTCCGCGGCGGCGACATGCTGACTTATAACAAGGCACACGCTGACGTACGCCACAAGCAGGGTCATGAATATACCCTGATGCAGAACCATCGTTCAGTCAAACCGCTCGTAGAAGTGGTTGATGCACTGTTCCAGCGGCAAATGGATTTTGGCGAACAGGTGCAGTACACCCTGATTCAGGCCGGCAGCCGGCCACATCCGGATTTAATCGACAGTGGTGCCTGCAATCCACAGCCGCTACGCTGGATTCAGCTGGGTGAAGCCGATGTAGAAGCCGATCAGGTGGCCTGGAAAATCCGTGCGTTGCTGAATCAGTCCGCCCAGCAACAATTGTACTTTCAGCAGCAGGAGCATCAGCAAAACCTGAGTGCAGATGATATTGCGGTGTTGGGATTTGGACATTATGCGCTGGAACAGGTGAAGCAACGCCTGCAGCGTATGAGCATTCCCTGCTATAAAGAATCCAAACAGAGCGTGTTCGCCAGTCCAATCGCTCAGGATGTCGCAGCCGTATTGACGGCGATTATGGATCCTTTCAATGAGGCCAAGGTCAAGCGGGCTTTACTAACCCGTCTGCTGGGCTTCAATCTGAAAAAACTGATTGATTTGCAAAGCCAGAGTGAAGGCCTCAGTCGCTATATTGCGGATCTGGATATAATTCGGGAAATGTGGTTTGAGAAAGGCTTTTTGACCGCCTGGAATTATGCACTGAACCTGTTTCAGGTCTGGACCAATCTGGTGGCCAGTCAAAGTCTGGACAATGAGCGGGTGGTGGTCAATCTGCGCCATCTGACCGAGATGCTGAGCCAGCAGAGTGAATATTATCAGGGGGCGCAAAAACTCTATCACTGGTATTTGCGCCAGCTTCAGTCACCTTCAGGCAAGGACAGCGAAAAAGAACGCAAGCTGTCTGGGGATCATGGGGTGCAGCTGATGACCATTCATGCCTCCAAAGGGCTGGAATTTAAAGTGGTGTTTTTATTGGGAACAGATGCTGCTTTTGATGTGAATAAAGGCAATCTGAATTTTTCCCTGTCTGCGCCTGAACAGGACAACATCCTGGAACAATCCCGGGTGATTGCAGTCAATCACAAGAATTTGCATGAGCAGGCGATTCTGCAAAATGCAGCGCGTAATGCTGCCGAAAACCACCGGCTCTGGTATGTGGCGCTGACCCGTGCCAGTCACCGAGTATATGCCATGCTGCAGGATCAAAACGCACAGTCCGATTCGGGGCTGGCCTTCTGGCATGGTCAGGGAGATCAACTGTTTCAACATGCTTTAAGTCTGGTCGAGCCGCCTCTGTCTCAGGAGCCACCGCGCCTGGTCGAGCAGTCGAACCATCATCAGGTCGACATGCGGGCGCAACCTTTGCCAGAGCGGCAGTTTTATCCGCGAACCAAAACCAGTTTTACGGCTTTGTCACAGCATCAGCTACATGGACATATCTTGCAGGACGATCTGGTCACGGCTTATGAACAGCCCGACAGTGCTGCCGATGAAATTCATTTTACCGGTCTGGAAGAACAGCCAGCAGCTGTGCCCCTAGACTGGATTAGGCTGAATTTTCCTAAAGGCACTGTAGCCGGAACATTCTTGCACAGCATTTTTGAACATATTGATTTTCAGGACAGCAGTTACTGGAATCTGGAAATCCGGCGCCGTTTTAAAAATACCGCACCGCAAATCTGGCAGGAACTGAAAGAAAAATTTGAACAGGCTTTTCATATACGTAGTGTACTAGAACAGGCTTTTTCCCTGCATTATCAGGCCGCTGTGGTGAATCTGCGAACCCTGTTTCAGGCCACAGCTCAGGCAGATTTCAAAGCCGAGGAATTGCGTCATAGTATGCAGCGCGTATTGTCCAGCCTGAACTATAAGTTATTGACCGGAATTCGCCTGCATGACCAAAGCAAAGCTTATCGCCAGCAATGGCAGCAGCTGTTTCACTCGGCACAACAGCTCGATCGTTCGGGTCTGCTAGAATTTTTAGGTCAGTTTCAGGTGTATTTCGATGGGCTGGAGAATGACTCCTTTATCCAGTTTTTTGAACAGGAAGTGGCCCAGCTCACACGCTCTGCAAGCACTGAATCGCTGAATGTGGACAGTATTTTCCAGACTGCTTTTGGTGGCTTGTTGGACGAGATTACAGAAGATATTTTGCTGAACCTGATGCATGACTGGGTACATGACATTCTGGCCACTCCGATTCAGGCAGATTTTGCCTTGGCGCAGCTGGAGGCTAAACAGTATCTTTCAGAATTCCCTTTTTATCTGTCCTTGACCGATGCCCCTTTGCAGATTCGGCAAATCCATCAGCTTTTTCTCGGACATGACATAGTCATGAGCGATTTTAATGAGGCCAAATCGGCGCGATATCTGACCGGTTCCATCGATCTGGTGTATTTCGATGGCCAGCGCTACCATATTGCCGATTATAAAAGTAACTTCCTCGGCCCTGATCAGCAGCACTATAGTGCTGAGGCGATTCAGCAGAATATGAGCCAGTCCAGTTACTGGTTGCAGGCCGCTTTGTATCTGGTGGCGCTGCATCGTTATCTGAGTGCCAATATGCAGGGTTATTCGATCACACAGCATCTGGGCGGCGCAACCTATTTGTATTTGCGCGGGATGAATGGACAGGTCCAGCAAGGGGCTTATCATTGGCAACCGAGCCTGGAATTCATAGAAAAACTGGATCAAATACTGGGCTATTTTGAGCAGAAAAAATCAGCATGATTTTGCAGTTTTATAATATATATAGAGATTAAACAGAAAATTATCCTGTGGATAACTTTGAGGATAACTGTGTGGAAAATGAGCAGAATCACGTGTCGCAGCAAGACTCCAATTTAATGGCCTGGATTGACTATTTGTGTCAGCCGCCGTTTAGTACGGCTACATTTGATCCGGCAGCAAAATTCTTGATTCAGCAACTGCTTGAGGCGATACAGGCAGGGGATAGCTGTATCGAGGTTGAGCCTCAGCAGGTTGCCTTATTACATAATCTGGTTCTAGACCGCCGTCAGCAGAGTGCAGGAATTGCACCATTTATTTTTGCAGATCAGCATTTATATCTGTACCGCTACTGGCAGCTAGAGCAGGCGGTAGCTGCACATATTGCTCGGATTAAAGCCCAACCGGTGGCCGCCATTGATTTATCTGAACGTGATCGCAGCCTATTGTCAGATCCACAGCAGCAAAAAGCCCTGCATATGGTGGCGCAGCAAGCCTTAAGCATTATTACCGGCGGTCCGGGGACTGGTAAAACCTATACGCTGGCACATATGATTGCGGTCCTGCATGAGGCAATGCCAAATATCCGGATTGCCATGGCAGCGCCTACGGGAAAGGCTGCACAGCGAATGAAAGAAGCGCTGCAAAAAGCCTTGCATAGTGAAGCTCTACAACAGTTTGAGCTAGAACCATTAAAACAGTTACAACCGGTGACCCTGCATCGCTTACTAGGTCTGGGTACTCGCGGACAGCCACGCTTTCATGCCAAACAACCTTTGCCGTATGATGTGATTGTGGTCGACGAAGCCTCGATGCTGGATTTGAATCTGTCACAGATGTTGCTGGCCGCCGTACCATCTCATGCACGGCTGATTTTACTCGGTGATGCAGACCAGCTCGCCTCTGTGGATGTCGGAACGGTACTGGCAGATTTACAGCAAGTAGTGACTCTGGAGGATAATCGAGTCAATTTAATCACCACGCGACGTTTTGCGCCTGGAGCCAGGATTGGCGCAATGGCGGAGTTTATCCAGCAGAATCATCAGCCTTCTCACGTCTTGCAGAAATTTGAGCAGCAGATTGTGGCAGCCAGTGAGTTACAGGCGATCGATTTGGATCAGGTGAAGATCGACCAGTTGCAGTTACAATACCTGCTCGCTGGTGCCGAACAGACCGCGCATAATTTGAATCAGTATTATGACCAGCTGATGTATGGTTATCAGGCTTATGTACAGGCCATAAAAACAGAACGAAACTCAGCTGATTTTGAACACTATGTGCAACAGGTGGTCAAAACTTTTGATGATTACCGTATTTTAACGGCAATCCGTTCTGGTAATCTGGGGTTGCTCAAGATCAATCTACAGATTGAACAACGTTTTTTAGCAGCCCAAGGTCAGTTGAAACAGGGCGACTGGTATGTCGGACGACCCGTCATGATGAGCTATAACGACTATCAGTTGGGCCTGTCCAATGGTGATATTGGTATCTGTTTTTTACGTGAGCAATCTGGTCAACGTCAGTTTGAAGTGTATTTCCCGAGTCTGGAAAAATGGGTATTAGCCACCCGTTTACCTAAAAGTATTGAAACCGCTTTTGCGCTGACCATTCATAAATCTCAAGGTTCAGAATTTTCCCATACGGCAGTGGTGCTGGATCAATATGCAAAAAATTTATTGAGCAAAGAGTTGATTTATACTGCAATTACTCGAGCCAAAAAAGTGGTCAGTTTATTGGTAGATTATAATGCTTTTACACAAGCACTTTGTGTTAAAACTACCCGGAAAAGTGGTTTGAGCCAAAAAATCATTGAACAATCTAGTAATTTAATTGGCAAAAATAATCAAATCTTGTAGGTAAAAGCTTACAAGGATTCAGGAAATTGACGCATAGAGCTTTTGCTCGGTTTTTGAGAAGATTGGTTCTACAAAATAACTCAACACGGAAAGTTGAGCATAATCGCATAATGATAATAATAATGTCGGTAGACAGCGAACTTACAGTGAAGTAAGTGAAAGAGGAAACTTACAGCCGCTAAGCCTTGTAGTTTTGGGAGAGACTACAAGGCTTTTTTATATCCTGATTTTTTTATAGGAAGCTTGCTGGATTTTTATCCTAATTTCTTAGCAAAAATTTTCAGCCCTAGCCAGTAAACTTAAGTAAATAGCGTTAAATAAAACGAGAGCTATGTAACATTATGCAAATTTTCACCCTGTGATGTACGAAATGGCTTACAGCAAAATGAGGCAAATACCTCTAGTTGTCTGGTGGGAATATGGCAAAATCTACCACACAAGGAAGATGATTTTTCAACAGGATGTTTGAAAATAATAATAAGCGTAAAACGCCATAATAATACAATAAATAATAATGATAAGAGAAAGAACTACAGCGCCAAAAAGCCCGAGTTTACTCGGGCTTTTTTTTATCCATTTTCTATGGGGAGTAGCTGAAGATTCAAGCGAGCTAAAGGGTTTGCGGGCTTTTCAAAGGAGTTTCTATATTTAATTTATTCTGGATTTATTTCATTAAAATAATGCAAAACCTGAATCTTTAAGGAACAAGAGTCATCGGATCTGAGCTGTATCAATGAGCAACCAAAACCATGCAAAAATCTGGATCTATTTTTGCAATTTGATGCGTTTTCCCTTAAAATATGCAACTTGCTGTAGTGATGCACGGCAGTCAAGGTTTTGAATTCTCATCACTTTGATTTTTATCAAAATATATAAGCATCTCGGAGAAATCGAATGGCTTTAACTAACGCAGATCGCGCAGAGATCATGGCTAAATTCGCTCGCGCTGAAAACGACACTGGTTCACCAGAAGTTCAAGTAGCTCTTTTAACTGCTCAAATCAATGACTTACAAGGTCACTTCAAAGAGCACAAACACGACCACCATAGCCGTCGCGGTCTAATCCGTATGGTTAACCAACGTCGTAAACTACTTGACTACCTTAACGGTAAAGACCACGGTCGTTATGTAGCATTGATCGGTGCTTTAGGTTTACGTCGTTAATTCGATTTAAACTTTATTTTCGGGTGTATTGCATGCTTTGTGCTGTATTACTGAAAACTAAAGTCGGCTTAGCTTTGCGCTGAGCCAGTGGAAGGGGCGAATGTTTCGCTCCTTCTTTGTGTTTAAAAATAGTATTTAATCTGGTGAGGTCGGCTTCTAAGCTTTGTCATTTACTCGTCCATATGGTCATGAATGCCAAACCTTAGGGGTCTCCACTAGAATAATTGTTCACAAGAACTAGGAAAAAATAAAACATGTCAATGTTTAATATTATTCGTAAAGAATTCCAATTCGGTCAGCACAACGTTATCCTGGAAACAGGTCGTGTTGCCCGTCAGGCAAACACTGTTGTGATCACCATGGGCGGCGTACAAGTACTTGTTGCTGTTGTGGCACAACCTAAAGCAAAAGCAGGTCAAGACTTCTTCCCATTGACTGTAAACTATCAAGAAAAGCAATATGCTGCTGGTCGTATCCCGGGTGGTTATGGCAAGCGTGAAGGCCGTCAGTCTGAAGCTGAAACTTTAATCTCTCGTTTAATCGATCGTCCAATTCGTCCGTTGTTCCCAGAAGGTTACTTCAACGAAATTCAAGTAACAGCCACTGTGATTTCTTCTGACAAAACCATGGATGCTGACATTGCTGCAATGTTAGGTACTTCAGCTGCATTGTCTATCGCTGGTACACCTTTCCGTGGTCCGATTGGTGGCGCGCGCGTTGGTTTAATCAACGGTGAATACATCCTGAACCCAAACCTTGAACAACTTAAAGAGTCTGATCTTGATCTTGTTGTTGCAGGTACGGAATCTGCAGTACTGATGGTTGAATCTGAAGCGAAAGAGCTTTCAGAAGACCAAATGCTGGGCGCTGTATTGTTCGGTCATGACGAAATGCAAATTGCGATCCAGGCGATCAAAGAATTTGCTGCAGCTGCAGGCGCGGTTGAGTCAACTTGGGTTGCTCCAGTTAAAAACGAAGAACTTCTTGGTAAATTGAAAGAAGCATTCGAAGCGAAAATCTCTGAAGCTTACACGATTGCAGTTAAGCAAGACCGTTATGCGGCACTTGACGCGCTTTATGCAGAAGCAGTGGCACAGTTCGTTCCTGAAAATGACGAAACGGGGATTGCAGAAGAAGTAAATGAGCTATTCGAAGACCTTAAATACCGTACTGTACGTGACAACATCCTGTCTGGTAAGCCACGTATCGATGGTCGTGATACCAAAACTGTTCGTGCAATCGACGTACAAGTAGGCGTATTGGATCGTGCACACGGTTCAGCATTGTTCACACGTGGTGAAACTCAGGCCTTGGTCACAACGACTTTGGGTAATACACGTGATGCGTTGATGGTTGATACCCTTGCAGGTACAAAAACTGACAACTTCATGTTGCACTACAACTTCCCTGCATACTCTGTAGGTGAAACAGGTCGTGAATCTGGTCCTAAGCGTCGTGAGATTGGTCACGGTCGTTTGGCACGTCGTGGTGTTCAAGCAGTTCTTCCTGCGGCTGATCGCTTCCCGTACGTGATCCGTATCGTTTCTGACATCACTGAATCAAACGGTTCGTCTTCAATGGCGTCTGTATGTGGTGCTTCATTATCATTGATGGATGCTGGTGTTCCACTGAAAGCGCCAGTTGCAGGTATTGCGATGGGTCTAGTGAAAGAAGGCGAGCGTTTCGCAGTTCTTTCTGACATCTTGGGTGATGAAGATCACTTGGGCGACATGGACTTTAAAGTAGCGGGTTCTGCAAACGGTATTACTGCGCTACAAATGGACATAAAGATCGAAGGCATCACTGAAGAGATCATGGAATCTGCATTGAACCAGGCTTATGCGGGTCGTATGCACATCTTGAATGAGATGAACCAGGTGATTTCACGTGCGCGTCCTGAAATTTCGATGCACGCACCGACATTCCAGGTGATCAACATCAACCCGGATAAAATCCGTGATGTGATCGGTAAAGGCGGCGCGACCATTCGTGCAATTACTGAAGAAACTAAAGCGGCGATTGATATCGAAGATAACGGTACAGTTCGCGTATTTGGTGAAACTAAAGCGGCTGCGCAAGCTGCAGTTGCCAAGATTCAGGCACTTACGGCTGAAATCGAGCCAGGTACAATTTATACAGGTAAAGTGATTCGTATTGTTGAATTCGGTGCGTTCGTAAATATCCTGCCAGGTACTGATGGCTTACTTCACATCTCTCAAATCTCAAACGAACGCATTGCGAACGTGGCAGATGTATTGAAAGAAGGTCAGGAAGTAAAAGTACAGGTTGCGGATGTTGATAACCGTGGCCGTATTAAATTAACGATGAAAGACATCGAACAAGTTTAATTCTTAAAAGTATTCACATGGGAAAACTCGTGTGAATAACAATAAAAAAGCCCTGAGCTTGGTCAAAGTGTTTACTTTGGCTGGCTTAGGGCTTTTTTTATGCGTCAGTATTGGTCTGAATGTGGTGTCCAGTTGATCTCAGGTCAAGGGGTCCGCTTCAGAGCTTTTTAACAAACGATAAATTTCATCTTTTAATTTCAGTTTTTTACGCTTGATCGCCTCAATATCATTGTTGATATGATTGACTGGATCAAGTTCAAGCTGGCTGATTTCTTTGTCCAACTCGTTATGTTCCTCGAATAACTTGGCAAAATAGGGATTTTCCTCGCGAAGTTGCACAATCAAGTCGCGGTATTCGGGAAACATGTATTTGATTTTCTTATTGCAATCTTTGGTTTTCATAGGGATTCTTATACTCTAATCATAAAATTAAATATAAATATGTTCTGATCTGCACTGGAAAATGCAGATCGACAGAACATGAAAAGGATTTACTTGAAGTGCAAATGTTTGACCTCGCGGCGTAACTCCTGCACTTCATCAATGAGGTCCAGCATCATGGCAACGGCGCTAAATGAGGCATCAAAATCGCGTTGCAGGCGATAGGCGCGTTGTGCACGCGAGATATCTTCACCGAGGAAAGTGCTGGTCGGGGTTGTAGAACGATTTGGTAAAATTCCATGTTCAATTAACTGCATGACCCATTCCGGGCTTTGTCCACAGGCTTCTGCAAAGTGGATCAAGTCAAATGAACGATCGTCCATAATTTCTGAGGGGGTATAACCGTGGGAAAAACTTTCTTGGTACTGAATCGTAGTCATGGGTCTACTCCTTAAACAGCCAAGTGTGCAAAATCCGGAGAAAGGGAAGGTGCTAAAATAGAACGCTTTCCAACCCTTGGACCTGCAGACTCAGAGTGATGACTCAAATGATCATGAGTGAAGAGTCGGGATGTGCCAGTAGTTGATGAATCAGTCGGTCTGACCGGATCTTTATCAGCAGGATGCGAGGCAAAGAAGGTTAAAGCTGAAGTGGTTTTTATAATTTTATGTGTTATCGACAAAGCGTATTCAATCACTTTCCTGTGTTGAATAGAGGGTGCCATATCAGGGCTGCAAAGCAGACCAAAGGGCAAAATTGAACGAGGCTGAAGATTGATCATCATAAATGGATAAAAAATAACCGTCTTCGATCCATTATTATGACTTTAGCTGTCCCAAAACAGTTTTTATTTGTACCTTATTGTTTCAAATCATGACAAAGAAAAAAGCCCCAAATACAGGGGCTTTGAAAATCTTTCTGAAATTAATATTTTACCCAGGTGACACTGCGGCCAATCACTGATACCCCCACATAACCACGTAAGGTCAGACGTTTGCCATTAGCACTTAAGCGTGCTTTACCCTTATAAACTTTGCCACTGATCGGATCAAGTACTTTGCCATCATGGTATTCACGTGGTTTTTTCGGATCTGCCTTAAAGTCCCAGATAAACGGCAGGCCTAGAAAAGGCTTGTTCTTGAGCTGACCTGGACATTTATGACAGATCCCCATTTTTTCTGCGCCAGGCAGGCTGCGTGTTTCGACAATCACTCCTTCATAACTGCCATCTGCTTTCTTGCGAATTTCCACATCCGCACGAGAATAACCCGATTGATCATCGATGGTTTTCCATTTACCCAATAACGGATCTTCATAGGCAAAGGCCAGGCTAGAGACTGCGGCCAAACTTATCCCCATTAGTAGAGTATTCAATAATTTTCTCATAACATACCTGTTAAATTGATGATGTATTCATTTTAGAATTATTGCTCTAATTTATTTTAAAAGCATAATTAAATCAAGAGTATGAACTGTGCGGTCTTTCTCATAATTTTTTGAAAATGATGAATATTCAGGTTTTGTTAGTGTGAATAATCTTATAATTTAAAAGGGATTCTTAGATTGGATTTACAGGAGAGTTTGATTCAGGAGGTAGACAGGTTTTCTACTGTAGGGGAATACGCTTTGTTGAGCTCAGTCACCTAGATTTTAAAACATAAAAAAAGCATTCCTGGGAATGCTTTTAAACTTAAGGATTCGAACTGCTTAGCTCAGGTGTTTACCAAATAGGCCCAAGGCTTCTTCAGCAGTAAAAGTATATTGGCTATTACAGAACTGACAGTCCATCTCGATCGGATTCTGGAATTCCAGCGTTTCACGGATCGACTCTATTCCGATTTGCTGTAAAGCGACTGCACAACGCTCTTTAGAGCAGGTACAACCAAACTTCAACACTTCCGTATCTGGCAGACGCACTTCTTCTTCGTTATATAAACGGTACAGAATATCAGTGGCTTGCAAACCGACTAACTCTTCAGTTTTTAGAGTCTCTGTGAGCATGGTCAGACGTGGCCATAGATCTTCATCTACCCGGCGTTGTTCTTCTTCACTATTACGTGGTAATAACTGAATCAGTAAACCACCTGCACGCTGATGGTCACTTGCCAGTACAATACGCGTCGGAATCTGTGCAGACAGGTCATAATACTGCATCAGACAGCCCGCCAGATTTTCTTTATCAAGGGGTACAATCCCCTGATAACGCTCACCAAATTCTGGTTCGATATTGATGAATAGAACCGGAGAGGTGAGTGATTTCAACACTGTACTACTGTCTTCACCGACCAGAAAGTGCGGATCTTCTTCATAGTCAGCCAGAGCGCGAACTTCACCCAAATGGTTACATTCAGCCATAGCCCATTTAAATGTGCCCGATGCCTGAATTTGCAGGCTGATACGCCCTTTAATCTTCAATGTGCTGGCCAGCAGTGCAGTGGCACTAAGCATTTCACCTAGCAGGATTTTAACTGCAGGCGCATAGTCACGTTGCGCTAAAATGGTTTGTAAAGCTTCTTCAAGATGCACCACTTCACCACGAACAGGGCTATCTTCAATAAAAAAGCGTTGGCGTAAATCAGACATAAAATTCTCCATAACCCTGCTTTAATGGTGTCATTATTGTAAAACACAAGTTAGGACAGTTCATCTCTTAACGTATCAATTCCTGCGCCGTTTGTATCCTGTTGCTGCGGTGTAGCCTGTTTTTGCACTTTATGGCGTTGATCCTGGGTAAACAGATGCTCCAGTTCAGCCAAACTGCTGCGCTGATTTTCATAATTTGGATGTTCATCCGGATCCAGATGATATTGACTATTGAGCAACTTTTCATCCTGTTCACGGAAGTTTTGAATCTGTTGCAGGCTTTCTTCCGGGTCAGGATTGAGCTGGGTTAATAAGGCTTGACTGAGTTCCAAGGCGGAAAGATAAGTTTCACGCCAGATATGTTTCACGCCCAAATCCTGCAATAAATGTACATGATGTCGATCACGGGCGCGGACCCATAAACAGGTTTCAGGATAATTCAGCCGCAGATGCCGCACGATCAGCATCGAGTCTTCAATATCATCAATGGCGACAATGACCTGTTGCGCCGTGGCAACCCCTGCCTGCATCAAGGCTGCCGGTTCTGTCGCATCTGCCTGATAGAAAGGGATGTCGTACTGCGCCAGAAGCTCAGTGGCTGGCACAGTGCTGTCCATGACACTAAAGGCGTGTTGCTGTTGCAGTAGAATCCGGGCGATGATTTGTCCGAAGCGACCAAAGCCAATCAGCAGGATTGGTGTATGGGCTTGAGGATTAATATCAGTTTCAAAAGTCGCTGCCAGATGATTGTGGCGATCCAGACGCGGTAAGATCTGACTGTGCAATAACCAATAAAATGCGGGGGTCAGCAGCAAGGAAAAACTCACCATCCACAGCAAGGGAGAGAGTAGATCGGCCGTAATAATCTGGTCGGATACCGCAATCACCAGTGCGAGTAAGGCAAATTCGCCACCTTGTGCCAGACTGGCTGCTAGCAAGGTACTATTGCGCCAGCTATTTTGATGATAACGCGCCAATGCCAGACTGATTGCAAACTTGCCCAAGATTAAAGTGAGGGTGCCGCCCAGAATCATCCAGGGGAAATTGCGTAGATCAGGTAAGTGCAGTGAAATGCCCAGACTGATGAATGCCAGGCCCATCAACAAGCCCTGAAAAGGCCGAATCGTGCTTTCTACCGCAGGCCTGAAATCTGAATCTGCCAGTAAAATTCCAGCAAATAAAGCACCGAGAAATAGATTCAGTCCGAGGGTATTCATTAACACCAACAATGCCAAGGTCACCGCAATCGCTACAATCGCATGCAGTTCGTGACTGCCACTTTTAGCAATCCAGCGATACAACGGCTGCATCAAGTAACGATTACACAGGAACAGACCGCTTAACGTCGCGATGAGGGCAGCAAAGTAGGCCACGCCATGTTCGGTCGAGCGAATCCCGGCAAATAGGGGAATAGCTGCAATCACCAGAATGGCCAACAGGGAATGAACCAGCAGGATCGAATAGGCCTGCTGGCCATAACTGGTGGCGAACTGTTCCTGATGATTGAGATGTTGAATCACCAGAGTCATGGCAGACAAACTGCCGGCGAGTCCAATTACAATGCTGGCGAGTAGGCTTTGCTGAAAGAAAACCCAGGCCATGAGCGTAAAAATTAAGGCGCTGATCAATACTTGTAAAGCAGCCATCATCCACAGGGGTGAATTAATCTGCACAATGCGTTGTGGTTTGAGTTGCAGACCGATCCAGAACAACAATGCCATCAGGCTGACTTGTATGAAGCTGTTTAAAACTTCGGGTGCCTGAATCAGATGCAAAAGGCTTGGACTTAAAATGATCCCTGTTAACAGATAGCCCAACACACTTGGCAACCTGAGCCTTTTACTCAGTGGCACTATCAACAGTGCAATGACCAGAACCAGTGTTATTTGTAACAGTATCGACATTTTCCTGCCCTAAATTTATTCTTGATCCAGACTGGGAGTCTTGTATTCCAGACCGATCCTCAGGCGCAATATCTTTTAGCTCAGTTCCTGAGGGTCGATGTCCAGCGTGAGCTTCATGCTGGAAGGTTTATCCTGCAGCATGTTTTGCCACCAGCTGCGCGCATAGTAATGCAAACGTGGACGATCCGCTGACAATAGCACCATATGCGACTGATAGCGCCCCGCCTTGCGTTCCATTGGCGCAGGAATCGGTCCCCAGATGTCCAGCGCCAGATCAGGATATTGCCTGAGGAGTGCTGCATGTTTCTGTAAGAATTCGGTATTTTGTGACTGATCCTTGGATTCACAGCGAATCAGGATGGCATAACGATAGGGCGGCATTTTGGCCATCTGCCGTTCTTTTAAGGTTTGCTGGGCAAATACGCGATAATTTTCATTGACCAGGGTATTCAGCAGGGCATGATCAGGTCTGAGGGTCTGTAGGTAAACATCACCCTTATGTTCACCACGGCCTGCGCGGCCTGCCACCTGCACAATCAGTTGTGCAGTCCGTTCAGTAGCACGGAAATCCACACTGAGCAGACCGGAATCGATATCCAGAATCGCCACCAGCGTCACATAAGGAAAATGATGGCCTTTGGCCAGCATCTGGGTGCCAAGCAAAATGGCAGGTTCGCTTTTCTGAATCTTGTCATAGATTTTTTGCCAGCTGCCGACCCGACTGGTGGAATCGCGATCGACCCGAATCACCTCAAAATCCGGAAAGAGCTCATTCAGATGCTCTTCGACTTTGCCGGTGCCCATACCCAGTGTAATCAGTTCCTGATGCTGACATTGTGGGCAGTGTTCCGGCATACGGTGAATAGTACCGCAGTGATGGCAATGTAGATGCTGATAAGGCTGGCGGTGTACAGTGAAGTTGGCATCACAGTGCGGACATTTCGCCTGCCAGCCACAGCTGCCACACAGCAGGACGGGGGCATAGCCACGGCGGTTTAAAAAAATCAGCACCTGTTCTTTTTTCTCCAGGCGCTTTTTGATGTCCTGAATCAATTGCAGGCTAATCCCATGCTTTTTTTGCGCAACTTTTAAATCCAGAATATGGATTTTGGGCATCAAGGCCGTGCCGGCACGCTGGTTCAGCTCCAGTGCCTGCATCTTGCCATGTTGCACCAGCGCATAACTGTCAATGCTTGGTGTGGCTGACCCTAAGATTACCGGACATTGCTGTAAATGGCCGCGGTACAGGGCGACATCGCGGGCATGATAGCGGAAGCCTTCCTGCTGTTTAAAGGACAGGTCATGTTCTTCATCCAGAATGATCAGGCCCAGATTCGGCATCGGGGTATAAATGGCAGAACGTGTACCGAGTACGATTGAGGCTTTGCCGGTTTCTGCCGACTGCCAGGCTTGTAGCCGTTTGGAATCATTCAGCCCGGAATGCAGCAACGCAATATGGCAATGAAAACGGGACTGAAAACGGCTGATGGTTTGCGGCGTCAGGCCGATTTCCGGCACCAGCACCAGCACCTGTTTGCCCTGTTTCAGTACCTGTTCCATGATCTGCAAATACACTTCAGTTTTACCGCTGCCGGTCAGACCGTCCAGTAAAAAAGCTTGATATTGATTGCGATATTTTAATACCTGTTCGACTGCATGTTTTTGTTCAGGATTGGCAGTAAGCGGCATTTGTGCCAGCTGCATCGGCTGCGGATTGAAATCTTGTGGCTCCAGCACACAGGCGCAAATCTCTTTTTTCTCCAGCGCTTTTAAGGTCGCGGTTTCAATCCCGGCCATGTTCAGCACATTTTCAGTGGTCCCGACCGGATGCAGTTTTAAAATCCGGTAAGCTTCCTGCTGCTTGTCCGAACGGCGTACTTTGGCCTCGGCATCAGGGTCCAGTAATTTCCAGGTACGGGCCAGCAGGTTATAAGGCTTACCCTGACGCAACAGAGTCGGCAGGGCACTGTGGACGACTTCACCGATCGGAAACTGGTAATACTGCGCTGACCATGTCAACAAACATAAAACTTTGGCATCTATAATGGCGCGTTCATCGAGCAGTTCGGTTACTGCCTTAAGCTTAAAGCGTGGGTCGAGAGGAGTGTCTGCAGGCAGTTTTTCGATAATCACCCCGACCAGATTCTGCCGACCAAACGATACCAGTGCACGTGCGCCAATCTGCGCCTGTTCAAATTGTTCTGCACTCATTGTGTAATCAAAACAATCAAATACATGTACAGGTACAGCAACGCGTACGCGATAAAGTAGACTGGAATCGGTGTGAGAATTTTGCATATCTTGGGGTGGAGATCCTGAAGAAATTTCGTCGTGCTTAAAGTTCGATTATGTTAGAGTGAGCAGATAATTTATATCAAAGAATATGAATGATTTCGGTGGTCTGACGCAACAGCGTTAAGCAAAATTTTGGAAAATTAGAGCATTACAATGCCTGCATATCAGTTTATTGCGCTTGATGCTTCAGGAAAGCAGCAAAAAGGCGTGCTGGAGGGGGATTCTGCACGTCAGATCCGGCAACAATTACGGGATAAAGCACTTATTCCGGTCTCTGTTGATCCTGTCGAAAAAAAAGACCAGCAGCATCGTCGAAAATGGTTTGAAAAAAGCATCACCGCCTACGATCTGGCCCTCATGACCCGGCAGCTATCTGTGCTGGTCGCTGCCGCGATTCCGCTGGAAGAAGCCATCCGCGCCGTCGGCAAGCAAAGCGAAAAAGTGCATGTACAAAACCTGCTGATGTCGGTTCGCTCCAAGGTACTAGAAGGGCATAGTCTGGCGCAGGGTTTGCAGCAATCCGGACGTTTTCCTGAACTGTATATTGCTACGATTGCGGCCGGTGAGCGTTCCGGACATCTGGACCTGATTCTGGATCAGTTGGCTGACTATACCGAAAACCGGTTTGCCATGCAGAAAAAAATTCAGGGTGCAATGGTCTATCCGATTATCCTGATGCTGATGTCCTTTGCGATCGTGATGGGGCTGATGACCTATGTGGTGCCGGATATCGTCAAGACTTTTGATCAGAGTAAAGACGCCTTACCGTGGATTACCGTGGCCTTGATGAAAGCCAGTGATTTTATCCGCATTTCTTGGCCATTTTTATTGATTGGTGGTGCTTTGGGGATTTTCCTGTTGGTCCGGTTTTTAAGAACCACCGCCGGGCATTATGCCTTTGACCGTCTGACCTTAAAACTACCTTTATTCGGCAAATTGTCACGCGGGATTAATGCCGCACGTTTTGCCAGTACCTTATCCATTTTGACCCAGTCTGGCGTGCCGCTGGTCGATGCACTGCGCATTGGTGCTGCAGTCAGTAACAACTGGGTGATCCGTGATGCTGTCAATCTGGCAGCGGAAAAAGTCACTGAAGGTGGCAACCTGGCGACCCAACTGGAACGCAGTGGTTATTTCCCGCCGATGATGGTACAAATGATCAAAAGTGGTGAAGCGTCTGGTGAACTGGACCGCATGTTGGAACGTGCTTCACAGATGCAGGATCGCGAAGTGACCACCCTGATTTCAACTTTACTGGCCTTGCTGGAACCTTTAATGCTGGTATTGATGGCCAGTATTGTTTTGGTGATTGTGATTGCAGTGATGCTGCCAATTGTGAATATGAATAATATGATTTAAACAGAAGCCAGTTAGAATTTTGCTGTGATCAAGATTCAAGTGGAAATTCTGAATGATGCAAATAAATGAGAGAGATTGAATGAAAAGGAATCAATTAAATAAACAGACGGGCTTTACCTTAATCGAAGTCATGGTGGTGATTGTTATTCTCGGTGTGCTTGCTGCGCTGATTGTTCCGAATGTGATGGGACGCGGTGAAAAAGCCAAAGTAGATACCACCGTGATCAAGTTGCAGAGCATTGCAGGTTCACTGGATCAATACAAGCTGGACAATGGCAAGTATCCAAGTATGCAGGAAGGCGGTCTGGATGCACTGGTGAATCAGCCAGCGACTGCAAAAAACTGGGTGCCAGGCGGTTATGTCAAGGGCGGTTTTCCAAAAGACAGCTGGGATAATGAACTGCAATATGTGATTCCGGGCACCGATGGCCGCAGCTTCGATCTGTATTCATTTGGTGCAGATGGTCAATCGGGTGGTGAAGGAACAGATGCCGATATTTATTATCAGCCTTAATTGAGAATCGTTATAAATTTTCGATAGATAGAATATATCACTTCACTGAATAGGCTATTTCAATACGAAGTGAAGTGATAATAACTATTAATTATTAAATATAATGTAAGTTAATGATATTTATAATAATGAAATAATAAAAACGATATGCGAGTTATAATAAGAATTATTCCCATATTTATCTATTACAATTCTCGTAAAATATGAATAAACATACACTTTCTATTTATTTAAAAAAGCTCATAATGATCTGAATGGTACTTGACTCGCCAACGGAGAAGCACATGAAAGCATTAATCTTAGGAGATGAAATCAATCAGTTTCATTGGTCGATGCTGAAATCTGTTCTTCTGGTTTTAAGCATGCTGCCGATCAGTCAGGGAATCGTCCATTTATGGCAAAGCACCGAAGGTAGCAGCCAGATTATGGTGGCTTTTTTTGCCATTAGCTTGATGAGTAGTTTATTGGCCTTGTGTTTCTGGTCAGCATTAAACGCGAGTGTAGTTCGCATTCAAGCCGAACAAGTTTCAGTATTTGATCAGACACTGGTTCAGATCTATCGTCATGTACCAATGCTGTCTCTTGCCAGCATGTTGTGTTATCTGGCTATACAGTTTTAAGTTTTAAAGAGATAAAAAACCGAGGCTGTGACCTCGGTTTTTTATTGCCTTGAGTGTTCTTCGCTTTCATAAAGGGAGCTTAGGAGGGATTGATAAGGTGCTATATTCAGGAATCCCCTAAATCCCTCTTTGTAAAAGAGGGACTTGAAGAAATTATCTTCTTGACTTAAAGCTGACATCCACTTTACGTGGACGGAAGCGCCATCCAATAAGCAAAAGCAGAACTGAGAAGATCATCACTGGCCAATCACTGAGTTTCATATACAGCGTTTCGCCCTGCATGGCTGGAAGTTCACCACGTAATACCGCTTCCTGATCCACCGGGGCTTTTTTCACGATGTGGCCATTGTGGTCAATAAAGGCGGTTACACCGGTATTGGTGGCGCGAATAAACCAGCGGCCATTTTCTTTAGCACGCATTTGCACCATTTGCAGATGCTGTAATGGTCCTGCCGTGCCGGTAAACCAGGCATCATTAGACACGGTCACCAGAAAATCACTTTGGCTGGCATTGCGACGGGTCAAATTCGGGTAGGCCACTTCATAACAAATTGCAGAACCCAATGGATGATTTTTCACATTCAATGGTTTTTGATGATCTGCGCCCCGGGTAAAACCACTCATGGAAGGATCATTTTGCAGACCTGGCAAGACCCAGCTCAGCCAGCCTGATAAGGGGATATATTCACCAAAGGGAACCAGTCGTTGCTTCTTGTATAGCCCATCAGATTCATTTCCGCTGGCCATAATGCTATTGTAATATTTTGGATAGCCTGCAGCCTGTGATTCTGCTAAATCCCAATATGGAATGCCGGTCACCCAGGCAGTGCCCGATTTTTCAGCCTGTACTTTCATGGCTTCCAGAAAGGCTTCAATATCAGTCTGGAACATGGGAATCGAAGATTCCGGCCAGACGATCAGATCACGGCCCCATTCGGTTTTACTCAAATTGGCATAAATCAATAAGGTCTTCACCTGATATTCAGTCAGCCATTTCAAGTCTTGCGGAATATTGCCCTGAATCAGGGAAACCGTTAAAGGCTTTTGATTTTTTTGCTCTACAAAGGTCAGCTGTGCTGCGCCCCAGGCACCGAGTAATAAAACTGCCGAAGGAATAGCCCAGAATAGGCGTCTATTCAGGATTTCAACCAGCGCACAGGCCAGAATGATCACTACGAAAGATACCCCAAACACCCCGAATAAGGGCGCATAAGCATCCAGGTAGCGTTCGGTAAAGGCATAACCAGCAAACAGCCATGGGAATCCGGTAAAGACCCAGGTCTTGGACCATTCAAACAGCACCCAGAGCGGGGCAAAGGTTAAAGGGGTTTCTGGGAAAAAGCGGCGATAGACAAACGTTTGAACGGCACTAAACAGTCCCATCACCAGTGCCATAATCAGGATCATTACAACACTGAGAAATGCGCTGGTATCTCCATAGACATGAATCGAGGTATACAGCCAGAATGCGCCGACAAACCACAAGCCAATCCCATAAGCCCAGCCAATGCCAAAGGCCTGTTTTGCGCTACGTCCGCGCAGGCAAGCATAGAGCAGTGCTGGAGACAGAATCGCCAGCCACCAGTAATGATAAGGGGCTAGTGCCAAACTAAAGATAGCACCTGCAAATAAGGCAATTAAAACAGGATAGATTAGCGGCAAAGGTTTTTGCTGTTGAGACGAACTCAACAGCTTATCGAAATACGCTCTCATTGGCGCACGGCTCGAATTAGATGAATAGAGCGTGAATCCGCCTCAAGAATGGTAAATTGCCAGTTTTCCAGTTCAATGGTTTGACCTTCAAGGTCACTCACCAGACCAATTTCCTGTAATAACAAGCCGCCCATGGTTTCCACTTCATCATCAGGGAAAGTCGCATCCAGCATATTATTGAAATACTCAATCGGAGTCAGGGCTTGGACTACCCAGGTATTGGCGGTAGTCGGGTCGTTATCCGGAACAATGTAGTATGCTTCTTCGTCAGCATTGTCATGTTCATCTTCAATTTCACCGACAATTTCTTCCAAAATATCTTCCAGTGTCACCAGACCCGAAGTCGTACCGTATTCATCAATCACCACCGCAATATGCGTCTGGGTATTCTTTAACATGCGCAGCACCTGATCGGAGCGGGCACTTTCCGGAACAAACAAAGGTTGACGCATGAGCGCGCGAATATCGACCTTGGCCGTCGGTTCAGTCAGAAAAGGCAATAAATCCTTGGCCAATAGAATACCGACTACATTATCGGTCTGATCGGATGAAAATACCGGAAAACGTGAATGCGCAGACTCGACCAGTACATGCAGGATATCCAGCAGCTGGTCATCTTCCTGCAAGCTGATCATGGACGTGCGAGGCGTCATGACTTCACGAATTTTGGTTGCCGGGAGGTCAAGAACGCCCTCAAGCATGGCAACAGTATCGGGTTCTAAAAATCGACGTGAATCTTGTACTAATTTTAGCAGTTCGTCGCGAGTTTCGGGTGCAGTTCCCAGCCATTTGCGTAAGCCGCGCATACCCCACGACGGGCCTGATTCCTCGTGCATGATTTTTCCTGAAGACTCTTAATATCTAAAAAAACGTGGTTTTATCATACCGCAGAAAATACGCTTGTCTATTGTAAATATGATGCACAGTCTTGATCGCGTGAGTCAGCGCTGATTTTAAAACTGGCCACGTATGCAAAGCAGCAATGTAATCGCAGCTTTATGCTAAAATATGACGGTCTTTCCATCCTGAGTCTATCGATGTCCCCAACTGAAATTATTCCAAGTCTGCAATTGAATACCCGAGGTTTGCGTTGTCCTGAGCCAGTGATGATGTTGCATCAGGCGATCCGTAAATCAAAGGCAGGTGATGTAGTTGAGGTGTTTGCCACGGATAATTCAACGTCGTGGGATATTCCAAAATTCTGTATGCATTTGGGGCATGAGTTGCTCTTGCAGGAAGAACGTCTGGATGAAAATGGCAATAAAGAATTTCATTATTTAGTGAAGAAAGGTGGCTAAAAATACCAAGGGCTGATGAGCTCAAACATTTGTCTTATTTAGAAAATAAAATTTCAAAAATCTGCTTAATTAAATAGATGAATGGACAGGAACTGAAATTATTAATATTTATCCATAAATAAACCCACTTAAAAGCGGGTTTATTTTTTATCTGATGATTACCTTACATATTCGGGTAATTTGGACCACCACCACCTTCCGGTGTTACCCATGTGATGTTCTGGGACGGATCCTTGATGTCACAGGTCTTGCAGTGCACACAGTTGGCTGCATTGATCTGGAAGCGTTTTGAACCGTCATTATTTTCCATGATTTCATAGACACCCGCCGGGCAGTAACGCTGTGCAGGCTCATCCCATTTCGGTAGATTTACTTCCACCGGAATTGAAGCATCGGTCAGTTTCAAATGTGCTGGCTGGTTTTCTTCATGGACCGTGTTCGATACAAACACCGAAGACAAACGGTCAAAAGTCAGCTTGCCATCCGGTTTTGGATAGGTCGGCTTGAAACTTTCAGCTGCCTGGGTTTTAAGCGCCGCATGGTCTTGAACCAGATCGTGCAGGGTGAACGGCACTTTAAACACGTTCTGGTCGATAAAGTTAAAGGCACCCCCGATCCATTGACCGAACTTGTGCATTGCCGGACCAAAGTTACGCGAGTTATAGAGTTCTTCTTTTAGCCAGCTGTTGTTAAACTTGTCGGTATATGCGGTGAGTTCTTTCACAAAGAAATCTTCACCCTCTACAACACGTGCCACCGCCAGATCACCGCCTTTTTCTACACCGGCAGCAATCGCTTCAAACACCGCTTCACCGCAGAGCATGCCGGATTTCATCGCCGTATGTGAGCCTTTGATCTTGGCAAAGTTCAGGAAGCCTGCATCATCACCAATTAAAGAGCCACCCGGGAAGGTGAATTTTGGTAGTGAGTTAAAACCACCTTTGGTCACAGCACGGGCACCATAAGAAATACGCTTACCGCCTTCCAGATACTGCTTGATCAGCGGATGGGTTTTCCAGCGCTGCATTTCCATGAATGGATACATATGCGGGTTGGTGTAAGACAGATCCACGATCATGCCCAAGGTCACCTGGTTGTTATCGGCATGGTACAACCACCAGCCACCTGAAGAACCGGTTTCAGAAAGTGGCCAACCGGCACCATGCATGACCAGACCCGGTTTGTGCTTGGCAGGATCGATTTCCCACAACTCTTTAATGCCGATACCGTAGTGTTGCGGATCAGCGTCCTTGTCCAAGTTGAACTTCTGGATTAAACGCTTACCTAAGTGACCGCGGCAACCTTCAGCAAATAACGTGTATTTGGCATGCAGTTCATAACCCGGGGTAAAGTTATGCGTCGGTTCGCCATCTTTACCAATGCCCATGTCACCGGTCTGGATGCCTTTGACTGTGCCATCGGCATGATACAGAATTTCCGAGGCTGCAAAGCCTGGGAAGATCGACACTTCCAGTTCTTCGGCTTTCT
>NZ_JAMXXP010000017.1 GCF_024129355.1 Acinetobacter lwoffii
CTAAATTTTGCTGTGCTTTCAGCGATTGCCAGTTGGCATACAGACTGGCGATATTTTCTTCCTGCGAGCCACGTTCAGCAGTCGATTGTAAAGCCAATGCAGATTGTAAAGCCGCTACGGCTTGCTGTTTTTTGGCCTGAATTTCCGGGCTGTTTAAGCGCACCAGTACATCACCTTTTTTGACCTGCTGACCTTCTTCTACATAAATTTCTTCAATACGGCTTGGCACTTTGGTCGCCACCTGAACCGTTTCAGCTTCTACACGACCCTGCAATTCCAGCGGAGCAGGTTGGTAGCTTTTCCATAATCCAAAAGCGATGACTGCCAGTAGAACTGGAATCAGGGCAAGCAATAAATATTTTTTCTTTTTAGCGATTTCAGGAGCTTGTTGTTGCTCGGTCGAAGTCGTCGCGTTGTTTTCTATTTCAGTTTTTGTTTCTACCTGTTGTGCAGGCGATTTTTCTGTATCGCTGGATGAAGCCGCTTCATTCACAGGATCATTGAGTTTTTGATCTTCGTTCATGTTCGGCTCCATTAGCGAATATAGTGGGTATTGGTATGTTGAATGTAGGTCGGAAATTCTGCAATCGAGCCATGGCTTTGTAATAGTGTGGCCAGTGACATCACATATTTGTAAGCATTCAAGGCAGTTTCAGCTTGTAGTCCGCTCAGCATGTTTTGTGCATCGATGACCTGTGTGGCGGTGCCCATATCTTCTTTAAAGGACAATTCTTGGATGCGTAAATTTTCCTGTGCGGCTTTCAAGTTTTGTGCCAGAAGCGCATCACTTTGCTGTGCACTGAGTGCTTCGCTATAAGATTTATAAATCAGATTTTCAATTTCCTGCTGGGTGCGTGCAGTGAGAAGTTCTGTGGCAGAGCGTTTGAGTTCGGCAGCCTGAATATTTTTGTTTTTATCGATCCCGGAAAACAGGTTATAGCGTGCGGCAATCCCGACAATCCAGTTTTCATTTTGATCCAGATTATATTCGCCAAAAGCAAAAACATTCGGTTTTTTCGCTGCTTGCTGGGCTTTGACATTGGCTTGAGCTAATTGAGTATCCAGCTGCATTTTTTGAATCAGCGCAGAGTTCTGACTAAAGGTTTTCAGCAGATGATTTAAGGCCTGTGGCTCGGTTTTATTGACAAATAAAGGCGTTGAAAGCTCAGTGATGCTACTTTCTTGAAGCAGATTATTCAGATGGAAAAGGGCAGCATTCAAATTGGCTTGCGTGTTTTGCTGGCTGCGTTCGGCATTATTACGTGCCACTTCAAATTGCATGCGCTGGCCTTTACTGATAAAACCTTGCTGTTCCATCTTTAAGGCATTGCGATAATGCTGTTGCATGGCATTCAGGTTAAATAGTGCTGCTGCATGTAGTTGCTTTTGAAGCTGTACATTAAAATAACTTTGAATCAGTTCAAAACGCTGCGTGTCTTGCTGCTGTTTGTTGCTGAGCTGACTACGACCGACCTGAATATTGGCGATTTCTTTGGCGCTGCTTGTCAGTCCACCGGTATAAAGCGGCATCATGACTGAAATCGTCGGACGAATCACCTGGTCATCCAGCACGACATGCGAACTATCAGGAATTAAGCCCACCCCATTTTGAATAGGTTGTCTTAAACTATTTTTTAGCGGGTCAGCCAGATCACCTAAGTTCAGTTCATCAATTCTATTATTGACACCATCCGTTAAGGATTGCTCTAAATTATTTTTTAATGCGCCCAAAGGTAGATCGAGTTCATTATGAAAGGCATACGCACGAACATTCAGATCGATTCGTGGCAGACCTATACCTTTCACCGCTTCAGCTTCAAGTTTTGAGGCCTGTTCCAGACTTTGATAGGCTTGGCTGCTATAAGAATTTTGCAACAACTGACGTTCAGCGTCCTGAAAGCTGATGCTCTGCGCATGAGCAAAGCTGCCATACATCATTGATGCAAGCAGATTTAAACCCCAGACAAGCTGTCTTTTATTTTTCTTTAAGTTCATAAAGTCGCTAAACTGATTTAAAGCCGATAATGTTATCCGGCTAGTATAAATCAAAGGTTTGCAGATAGAACTAGTGTAAAGTTATAGTATTGTTTCTTTTACATCTGTATTTCAAATACTTATCGGCTGTTTTTAATGGAATATCTAGAATCAAAAAATGGCTTAATCTTGAATATTTTCAATTGTTAGTTCAAAGATGATAAAAACAGCAGGCTAAAATACTGGTCAATTTATCTTGTGAATCTACATTGATTTTTTGACTCTATCTTGACTCATAGATTGAAATAATTTTGTGCAAGACCCTGCCAGATATGGTTAAATGCCATCATTTTATTGTGTTTCACTCTGAAAGGAAAAATCATGCGCGCGTACAACTTCTGTGCTGGTCCTGCTGCATTACCGACTGCCGTACTTGAAAAAGCTCAAGCTGAAATGCTTGACTGGCACGGCAAAGGTCTTTCGATCATGGAAATGAGCCACCGTAGTGCCGACTATGTTGCCATGGCTGAAAAAGCGGAAGCAGACTTACGTAAACTCATGAATATTCCTGAGAACTACAAAGTATTGTTCTTGCAGGGTGGGGCATCATTACAGTTCTCGGCAATTCCATTGAACCTGCTTGGCAAAAACAACAAAGCAGACTATATCGATACCGGTATCTGGTCTGAAAAAGCCTTGAAAGAAGCGCAGCGTTATGGCGATATCAATGTTGTAAAAGCAGGTATCCAAATTGATGGCAAATATGCGATCAGTGCACAAAGCGAATGGAATCTTTCTGATGATGCAGCTTATGTGCATTATGCCGATAATGAAACCATTGGCGGTCTGCAATTTGCTTCAATTCCTGAAACAAACAAGCCATTAGTTTGCGATTATTCATCTAGTATTTTATCTGCGCCAGTAGATGTCTCTAAATTTGGTTTGATCTATGCGGGTGCGCAAAAGAATATCGGGCCTGCTGGTTTAACGCTGGTGATCATTCGTGAAGATTTACTTGATCAAGCTAAACCTGAAATTCCAAGCATCTTGAAATATTCAGATCAAGCGAAAAATGGCTCAATGGTTAACACACCATCAACTTATGCATGGTACTTGTCTGGTCTGGTGTTTGAGTGGTTGCTAGAAAATGGCGGTGTAGATGCCATGCACAAAGTGAACCTTGAGAAAGCTAACTTGCTTTATGGTTATATCGATCAAAGCGATTTTTATGCGAATCCGATTGCAAAAGCAAACCGTTCGATCATGAACGTACCATTTACTTTGGCTAATGCATATCTTGAGAAACAGTTCCTGAAAGAAGCTGAAGCGCAGCATTTATTGAATCTTGCTGGTCACCGTTCGGTTGGCGGTATGCGCGCAAGTATTTATAATGCCGTGCCTTTAGAGGGCGTGCAGGCATTGGTGAACTTTATGGATGACTTTGCCAAACGCAATGGTTAATTCCTGAAACGAAAAAACCCAGCACAGGCTGGGTTTTTTTATGAATGCAATAATTTTAGAAAATAAAAGTATGCAGGATGAATCCGCAGATCAGCATCCCCAACATGAAAAAAAGGCAGGACATCATATCAATATTATAGCGGGAGCTAAGATGATGCTCGACCTGTTGTAATGTTTCTTCTTGCACGATTTTCATAGATATTTATTGTCCGATCTATTTATCGTTAATACTAATTTGTTGTGAGTATTTTTATCATAAAAAATTGATTAAATAAAGTACATTTTTAATTAAAGAGCATAAATTTTCATTTTATTTAAATATCAGATTTGCACGACAACAGATTATTTATATGAGAAATCAAGCGCTTATTTTTAGAAGATTTTTAAGGTTATTTTAAATATTTAAAATGAATTCATTTGAATTTAAGCATGTGGATAACTCGGTTTTTAATGAATTTAAATAGATTATTAAGCCAGAAAATATGTATAAAAAATAATCAAAAAATAAAATGACAAATAAGAATATAGATGGATTAAAAGAAGATACCCATCAAAATGAATATCTTCTTTTTCTGTTTGAACTTAGGCCGCTTTTCTATAAATATTGGCCTGAATCCACAAGTTGCCACGAATATACTGGCCAATCTGGAAGTCTCTGTACTGGTCATTCCGCGTTGCAATCCGGATCAAGGTCGCAGGCTGGCCTTCATCATGAATGAGGGTGACATCATACAGGGTATAGTCCTGACCCATAAACTGCATAGTCGTTTTACCGACAATATTGCCCTGGAACCAGGCTTCATCTTCCTGACCCATGGTTTCGCCGTATAAATAGGCCACCATTTTAGAAAAATCTACAGTTACAGGTTCTTTATCTTCTTCGGACTGCGGCTGCCAGGCATCAATCTGTTCCTGCAGATTATCCGGCGCTACACCTTTATTGGCAGCCAGAATATCATTCAAGGCACGGTGATGCTTGATCGAAGCCGGATCATCAACCACCAGATGCTCATGATCTGCGACCGCTTCAAGTTCATAGGCCCAGCCATTCAGATTCACCACATAGGACTGGTCTTTTTCATAATGCGGGTGATTGACGCTATACAGGCTATCGAAAGCGTAAATAATATTGTTAGCACCCAGATTCAGGCGCAATACAGCCTGAGTATTGGATTTACAGCTAATAATCCGGTCAATCGTGGCTTTCACCTGATAAGGACTGTCAAAGCACGGAAATGCAGTTTTTACCGCTTGAGGTTTGTTGTTTTCAACGGCAATCACTTGACTCAACTGTACCGCAGCTTTGCTTGGTCCCTGAATCAGCCAGGTCTCTGCATCCATATCACATTCTTGTGTACAAAGGCCCATCGGCATGATCGGTTCATCGAGAGCTTTGCCTAACCACTGTGGAACATCTGTGCCAGGGTTGTCGGTGAGCAAGGTCCAATGTTCGACATGACTACCGAAATTTTGATCATCAATGGTGATGATCTCTGGGCTATTCTGATTTTTCATATGCACAATTGATCTTGGATGATGTATTTATAGTTAATCGAGGGTCATTGCGATTTTTCAAGTCAATCGAATGAATTTTAAAATTAAAATGCCAGTCAAATGAAGTCAATTTTTTTCTCGCGTGAATCATGCCAGTTTTACCGGGCACATACTTTTTAAAATATTGATGACAGATGCAATGAAAATGGAGCGATTTAATCATCAACCTGATCACTGCAATTTGCTAGAATAACCATGATTTATACCTTAATGGGAAGCCCTGTGTTGCCATTCAAACTTTGGGTCGATGCCGATGCATTGCCCCGTATTCTGCGAGATGTGATTATTCGTGCTTCGGATCGCTATCAGCTAGAAGTCACTTTTGTTGCCAACCAACCAGTCGGAATAACTCCTTCGATCAGAATTAATTCAATTCAGGTGATGAGTGGGGCGGATGCTGCGGATAAAGAGATTATTCTGCGCATGAAAGAGCATGATATTGTCATGACCCAAGATATTCCCTTGGCTGCGGAAGTGATTGAAAAAGGCGGAATTGCGATTCATCCCCGTGGTGAAATTTATACTACGGCCAATGTCAAAGCGCGCTTACATCTGCGCGATTTTATGGACAGCTTACGCGGAGCGGGCGTGCAAACGGGCGGTCCGCCACCGATTTCAGAACGGGATAAACGCGAATTTTCCAGCGCACTCGATCAGACCATCCAAAAACAAAAACGTAAAACTTCCGCGCTTTAAGCCTTATTCAGAGTGACTCGCATGCCCACACAAACCAATATGATTGCCACCTATCTTTTATTGGTTTTTATCTGGGCGACGACACCGCTAGCTATTGTCTGGAGTGTGACGGATTTGCATCCGCTCTGGGCTTTGGCATTGCGTTTCTTTTTGGCTTTGCCTTTTGCATTTGCCTTGTTGTGGCTATTTAAAACCCGTTTTCCCTTAGATAAATTATCCATGCACAGTTACCTGGCTGGCGCATGCAGTTTTATCGGCTCACAGATTTTCACTTATCTGGCCACGGATTATCTGAGTTCAGGCGTTATTGCCCTGATGTTCGGACTGGCGCCGATTATTACCGGTTTAATTGGCCGTTTTGTATTTCAGCTTAAGCTCTATCCTTCGCAGTGGGGTGGTATGGCGATTGCCTTGCTGGGTCTGGGCATTATCTGTGTCGGTGGCAAAGATCAGCATATTCAGCCGATTGGCATAGGCCTGATGTTGCTCAGTGTTTTTATTTACTGTGTTTCGATGTTCTGGGTGAAAAAAGTTAATGCACCTCTCGAACCTATGGCACAAGCGGCCGGTTCTATTGCTGTTTCAGCGGTCATGGCCTGTACCATGTTGCCATTTATCTGGCAATTTGCACCGACCCAGATTCCGCAGGCTAAATCGCTGATTGGACTCAGTTATGCTGTAATCATGGCTTCCCTGATTGCGATGTTCTGTTATTTTAAACTGGTGCAGAAAATCAAGGCGACCACTTTGTCATTGACCACCGTATTGACGCCGATGCTGGCCTTATTTGTCGGGGTGATTCTGAATGATGAAAAATTATCGGGTGGAGCAGTCTTTGGCGTCGTTATCTTACTGGCTGGTTTGTTGTTATATTTTTCCAGAGAAATTAAAGCGAGCTATAACGCTCGCCTTTCATCACCCAGCAGCACTGACTAAAGCAGTAATTTAAACAAAGTGAGCCTTGACGCATTCACCCAGTTTGACCCGGTCTTGGGGATGCATGGTAATAAAATATGCACCAGTCCGATATTTGCCATTTTCTTCTTCGCGACTGTAGGCCACCTGAGCGGTTGCTGCAATATGGAAGAAATTTTCCGGATGACTCAAAGTCACGTGCAGATAGGTGCCTTCAGCGATAGGGCGCTCATTAAAGAAACTAAAACCGGTTTCTGAAAAGTTCACTTGCTCTGGTACAGGTAACATGCTTTGTACAATTGCGTCATACAAAGAACCGGTAATAAGGTTTAACTTTTGATTAAATAAGGATAAGATTCGAGCAATTTGTTGATCTTTTTCAGATAATTGTTCTAATTCGTAGTTAACCGCATGATCAAATTGATCTAGTTCTGCAAGTAGTAGAAAATAGCGGGGCAAGACGAAGTTAGGATCGTAAGGATCATTCAAGGCAACATCATCGGAAATAATCTGATAATTAATTCGTAAGGCAGCATCGATTCGAGACATGACGCGTCTTTCCGTAAATCCGTTTGGATGCTGTACATTTTCCATAATTTATTACCTCGGACTAGATGGTTATGTTCAAACCAATCTCGCTGTATATAGGGTTGAAATATACTCGCGCACGGCGTAGTAACCACTTCATTTCTTTTATCGCGTTGGTCTCAATGATCGGCCTCACACTCGGTGTGGCAGTCCTCATTACAGTGTTGTCTGTGATGAATGGTTTTGACCGAGAGTTAAAGAATCGTGTCTTAGGAATGATACCTCAAGCGACTGTTTCCTCAACACAAATTTTAACAAATTGGCCAGAACTTGCAAAGCAAATTGAAGGGCATGAGCATGTTCAGGGAGTCGCACCTTTTACTCAATTACAAGGCATGCTGACCGCACAGGGTCAGGTCGCCGGCATTATGGTCAGCGGGATTGAACCCGAGTATGAGAAAAAAGTTTCAATTATACAAAACCATATGGTTGAGGGCAGTATCGACAGCCTGAAAAAAGGTGAATTTGGTATTGTTTTGGGCAAGCAAATGACCGATGCCATGGGTGTGGGTTTAAATGACAATATTACTCTGGTTCTGCCAGAAGCCACCCCATCACCAGCTGGTGTCGTCCCGCGTTTCAAGCGTTTTAAAGTGGTGGGAATCTTCAGTATTGGTGCTGAAGTTGACTCGATGATGGGTTATATCGCTTTAAATGATGCCTCGACCTTGCTGCGTCTACCGGATGGTGCGCAGGGTGTGCGTATGAAGCTGGATGATATTTTCCTGGCACCACAAGTGTCTCAGGAAATTGTGCGTGATTTGCCGGGGAATTTCTATGCTTCGGACTGGACTTATACCCATGGTAATCTGTTCAGCGCGATTCAGATGGAAAAAGCCATGGTCAGCCTGCTTTTATTCCTGATCGTTCTAGTCGCGGCATTTAATATTGTGTCTTCACTGGTGATGGTGGTGACGGATAAAAAATCGGACATTGCCATTTTAAGGACTTTGGGGGCTTCACCTGCCACCATTACCAAAATCTTTATGGTGCAAGGTACCGTGATTGGGGTGATTGGAACTTGTGCAGGGGCCATCCTCGGGATTATTGCGGCAACCAGTATCAGTAGCTTTATTGGCTGGCTCAACAATACTTTAGGTCTGAATATGTTTGATGCCTATTTTATTAACTACTTACCTTCGTATCTGCGCTGGCAGGATGTCTTGGTGATTGTTGGTTTATCACTGGCCTTAAGTTTTGTCGCAACGATTTACCCCGCTTTACGTGCAGCAAAAATTCAACCGGCAGAGGCTTTGCGTTATGAGTAATCTGATTTTAGATGCCCAGAATATTCACAAGTCCTTTACCGATGGTAAAGCCACGGTTGAGGTGATTCGTGGCTTGTCGCTACAGGTAAAAGCAGGCGAGTTTGTCTCGATTGTTGGTTCCAGTGGATCCGGGAAAAGTACCTTATTACATGTTCTGGGTGGATTGGATCGCCCGACGTCAGGTCAGGTCATGGTGAATGGCCGCCGTTTTGATACCTTGTCTGAAGCAGAACGCGGTTATGTGCGGAATGAGCATTTGGGCTTTGTTTATCAGTTTCATCACCTGTTGCCAGAATTTACGGCACTGGAAAATGTGGCCATGCCGCTGATGTTACGCGACAACATGAAGTTTAAGGAAGCCAAACAGCAGGCTGAATATTTACTGGAACGTGTTGGTCTTTCGCATCGTCTGACTCACAAGCCGGGTGAATTATCCGGAGGTGAACGTCAGCGTGTAGCTTTGGCGCGTGCAGTGGTGGGTAAACCTAAACTGATGATGGCCGATGAACCGACCGGAAATCTGGATCGCAAGACTGCAGCAAAGATTTTTGAACTGCTGACCGAATTGCAACGTGAGTTCAATATGGCGATGCTGATTGTGACGCATGATGAACAGCTAGCCCATGCAGCAGATCGGATTTTACATATGCAGGATGGTCTCTGGATTGAACCATAAATAACGAGAATATTCGCATTTGATTGAAGCTCACTCCGGTGGGCTTTATTATTGGGCAAAATAATAACAAGACAGAATAAGATTCAATGTTGCAGTGGCTATGTATTGGCTGGATTTTAGGCCTTGCGTGTATGGGGAAAAGTTTCCTGTCTGTTCAACTGAGCGGAACGGCAGTTTTGATCGTTGCGCTGTTGTGGTATCTGTGTTGCCATAAATTAAAGCTCATCTTGAATACACCACTGCGAAGCTTGTTGATCACTGGATCAAGCCTGCTTTTGGGACTATTTTTAGGTCATGCTTATGCCAATCTGCAACTGGCTGAACGTTTATCCAAACGAGAGCACGAGGTCTCTGAAAAAGAAATCGTGGTCTATATCAAAGAGCTGAATAAACTGGGCGATCAGAATATCCAGCAAGCCCTGCATGTGCTTAACCCTGATGGCATTACAGTTAAGTGGATGGGTTTTCTGCCAGTTTCAGATCCTGTCATATCCAGTTTAGGAAATGATGTAACCAAACAGCAGACTCTTGAACTGGGACACTATTATTTATTACAAGGCCAGATTCGACCTAACCATAGTTATGCGACACCGGGTGCTTTTGATGCAGAAAAATGGGCCTTGCAGCAAAATGTTATGGCCGGGTTTAGGATTAAACATATCCAAGAGTTGCAACCGCAACAACTCTATGCACTAGGTCATGCTAAATATCTACGTCAGCAGAAAAATTTGAATCAGCGATTTTTGCTTTGGGTAGAACAGCAGCGACTGACCTTAAGAGAGTTTGTGGCCACACAACCAGTACAGCAGAAAGGCTTGTTACTGGCTCTATTAAGTGGTGATGAAAGTCTCTTGGATCAAGCGACGGAACAGCAATTCCAGCGTTTTGGCATGAGTCATTTACTGGCGATTTCCGGACCGCATGTCCTGATCTTTGCCTTTATCGTTTGTGGAGCGTTGCAATATCTGATTTCAAGGTACGTACCGCAGATTTATCTGAAATGGCCAAGGCAGTATTTTTTGAGTCTGCCTTTTTTGTTATGTGTATTGCTGTATTGTGCCTTTGTCGGTTTTGAAATTCCGGCGTTACGCACTTTACTGATTTGTGTGATTGTGACTTTTACGCTGCTGCTCAGGCAAAGTATGCAGCCATTAAAACTGCTGATTTTAAGTGCTGCCTTATTGTTGCTCTTTGATCCTTTTAGCATTTTGTCGGCCGCATTCTGGCTGTCTTATGGGGCCTGTTTTGTCTTGCTGCGGATCTATCAAACCATTCAGCAGCAACCGCATCAAACAGTACAAACAGCATTACAACGACTGTATTTTGCAATAAAAGTTTTGATGGAGTCGCAGTGGAAAATCTTTCTGGCCCTGTTTCCCTTAATGATGTTGTTTTTTAAGCAGGTGGCTTGGATTACCCCGCTAAGCAACCTGGTGGCTATCCCGTGGATTGGCCTGCTGATAGTTCCCGTAGATATTCTGGCGGCTTTATTATTTTTCATTTCTGAACCACTTTCGAGTCTGCTGTTTCAGCTCAATGATATTTTTATTCATATACTGCTGGCATTTTTGAATCTGCTTGATCGGCTGTTTGCACCGCAACTGATTCCTGTGGCCATGAATGTCTGGATGATTGCTCTATGTATTTTGGGCTTATTAATTGTCTTTTTGCCGCGTGGCTTAGTGCCCAAAAGCTGGACAGCACTTGCCTGTTTACCACTGTGCATTCCTCAACTTAATCAGCATGCATTTCAGCTGTCTGTTCTGGATGTCGGGCAGGGACAGGCCATCTTCATTCGGGAAGGGCAAAAGAGCATGATGATCGATATGGGCGGTTATTATAATGAAGAAAAATTCAGTATTGGTCGGCAAGTGATTATGCCATTTTTGTCTGTGCAAGGTGTTGGAGAACTGGATCAACTGATTTTGACCCATCTGGATCAGGACCATAGCGGTGCATATCACAGCATTAAAGATCAACTAAACATCCGACAAGTGTCATCCAATCAGATGCCTGAAACAGCTGCTTCTTCAAGTTTTCAGTTTTGTTATGCAGGACAGCAATGGCAATGGTCTGAGACGATTAACTTTAAAATTCTGGCACCTCGGCAGCAGCAGTTAAATACGCCAAACTTCAATAAAAATGACCGCTCTTGTGTGATATATCTGCAAATCAAAAATGCCGGACCGTATCAAAACTTTTTACTGATGGGGGATGCGGGTTGGGAAACTGAATATCAGCTGCTCCAAGACTATCCCGAACTTCAGGTCGATGTGCTGATACTCGGGCATCATGGCAGTCAGCACAGTTCAGCCTATCAATTTTTACAGGTTTTGCAGCCTAAACTGGCGATTGCCTCGGCTGGGAAATTTAACCGTTATGGCCACCCGAGCCAACTGACCCAGCAACGGTTGAAAGCACTTAATATTCCCTTATTGACCACAGCAGAACAGGGGAGTGTGCACTTCCAGCAACAAGGCTCAAAACTGGTGCTTTCTGCCGAACGACATGAATGGCAGTGGTTGTATCGTCAGCCCTTAAGTGACTGATTCCAATATGGGCGAAACTTTATGTAGTTCTTGAGTTCTTAATGCATTTACTTTGCCCAAAGCTTGTTCATGCTCAAGTTTGTAGAGATTTCCCAAGTCTTGATGCGCATTAAAGCGTTTATAACTCCAATGATAATGTTCCGGATGGCGACGAATTAAATTTTCAATACTATTGATAATGACTTGTGTGCCTTGATTGGCATTGCCATTATAAATTTTTTCATCAACTGCTTCGATAAAAATATCGAATCCATCTTCAGTATTACGTAGAGCATATAAAAACAGGGCACGCGCTTTGGTCTTTTGAATCAGCTTGGCACTTAAATTACTGGTGGCCAAAGGCACGCCGAAATAGGGAATATATTCACCACCGATATTCGGGGTATGATCCGGAAGGATGACCGTAGTGCCACCTTGTTTTAAGGCTTTAAAAATCTGACGGACGCCAGATTCATCGGTCGGCACCAGATGCGCCTGTTCACGACTACGGGCGGCCCGTACAAATTGATCTGCAGCCTGATTTTTCACAGGTTTGTACATAATGGTCATTGAGGTGAACTGGGCAATATAGGCATTCATAATTTCCCAGGTACCAAAATGCGGCACGATTAACACGAGGCCTTTATTTTGTGCAATGGCATCATGAAGTAGATCTTCGCCAATAACGCGATGAACGCGTTTAAGATTTTTCTGATTGCTTGAGCCCCAAATAGTAAAGAACTCGAAATATGACATTAATTCATTGCGAACCGCAGCACGGTTAATCTGTTCACGTTCCTGATTAGACAGTTCTGAAAGACTGATTTCAAGGTTGAGACGAATGACTTCCGAAGTTTTAGTGACTTTAAAACTGTTCACAATAAAGGCCAGAATACGGGCCATCCAGCGAGAAACCGGAAGCGGTTGGCGGCTAATGTATTTGAGTAATCCGTAAGCTGAATTCCGTGAGCCCTGTTTCGTCATTGATTTCGTCTAAGTACAAAAAAAGAGAACAAAATTTATTATAGGCGAAAACGTTTTGTTTAGACAGAATTACCCGATTCAGTGTATATAATGGATTCAATATAAATCAATTTATTGGATTATTTATGTCCGATTGGCCACCAAAACCTGAAAATCAAATACAAAATACGCAACAGCCAGTTCAACCGACTGGTCCGGAATGGAAATTGCTTGAAAAAGCAGTTTTAGCTTCGGTAGAAGAACAGCGCCGTGCACGCCGTTGGGGAATTTTCTTTAAATTTCTGACTTTTGCTTATCTGCTTGTTGTCATTTTGGCATTAGGCAAAAGCTGTAGTTCAGTTTCTTCAGATGCTAGCGCTGCTGCGGGTTCGCATATCGCAGTCGTGGACATTGTGGGTACGATTGCAGCCGACAAACAGAGTGTCAACAGTAGCAATACCATCAAATCATTGAAAAAAGCCTTTGAAAATAAACAAAGTAAAGCGGTGGTGCTGAATATTAACTCACCTGGCGGTTCACCGGTACAGTCTGATGAAATCTGGCAGGAAATTCAGTATCTGAAAAAACAGCATCCTGGGAAAAAACTGTATGCGGTAATTGGTGATACCGGTGCTTCAGGGGCCTATTATATTGCCTCTGCTGCGGATGAAATTATTGTCAATCCATCGAGTCTGGTCGGTTCAATTGGGGTGATCATGCCGAATTATGGTGTGAATAATCTGCTGCAAAAGTTAGGCGTTGAAGATCGCACCATGACTTCAGGTGAAAATAAAGCTTTACTGTCGATGACTCAGCCAGTTGATCCTGCGCAAAAAGCTCATGTACAGGGCGTGCTGGATAATGTCCATGGTCACTTTATTAATGCAGTGAAACAGGGGCGTGGGGCTAAGTTGAAATCCAATGATCCTGCTATTTTCTCTGGCTTGTTCTGGACCGGTGATCAGGCGGTGAAATTAGGTATTGCGGATCGTATCGGTAGCTTAAATACCTTGAAACGCGAACTGAAAACTGAAAAAGCGTTGAATTACACCATTGAATATAGTCCATTTGAATCAGTCTTGGGTCGTATGGGTTCATCGATTGGGGATGGAATTGCTTCTTCAGTTGCACAGAAGCTTCAGTCAGAAAATAGCACGACACTGCAATGAAACCACTGATTCATTTCGCGCACGCCAATGGCGTGCCATCTAAAGTCTATCAAAAGCTGTTTGATGAATTGCAAGATGATTACGATATTATCTATGTGCCGCTTTTAGGGCGGGATAAGCGTTATCCGGTTGATAACCATTGGAAAAGCCTGACCCGGCAAGTGATCGACAGTATTGTACGCCAATCTCAAGGCCGGCCCGTGATTGGTTTGGGACATTCGTTGGGCTCTGTATTAACGTTTCAGGCCGCTTTACAGCGCCCGGAACTGTTTTCACAAATGATCATGCTGGACCCGCCAATGATTATGGGCAAAGAAGCCTTTGCCTTGCATATCGCCAAGACTTTTCGTTTAAAAGCATTGGATAAAATGTCTCCGGCAGGTTTGTCGAAACGCCGTCGAGATCATTGGGATTCACGGGAACAAGCCGCTGAATTGCTGCGCCCTAAAGGTTTTTATCAGGATTTTGATGCAGATTGCTTCCAGGCGTATATTGATTATGCCTTACAGGATGATCCCATCCGGGGTGGAGTAGAACTTACTATCCCTAAAAGGGATGAGGTCGCAGTCTTTAGAACCAATCCGTCACTCTGGTGGTTGCCTCAGGCGAAACCAAAAATTCCTGTGCATCTGGTCGTTGCCGAGAAAGGTCCATTTCTGGCCCGCAAGTTCCCGCAGCAAGTGCAAAAGAAGTTTGGTATTCCTTTTACCGTGGTGGATGGTGGACATATGTTCCCATTGGAACAACCTGATCAAGTAGCTGGCTTGGTCAAACAGCTGATTCAGCAACAGTCTGCTTGAATTATTGAATATATTGGAAATAAAAAACGCATCCGAGGATGCGTTTTTTTATATCTAAATTTTTTTAGAACTTGCAGAATTGAACAGGCGCTTGCATTTTCTCATTTCGATATAACACACCATCTTTAGTATGTTGAATCGTTCCGCTACAAATCCATTCTACGACTTGTGGATAGATCACATGCTCGAGGCTATGCACACGTGTTGCCAAACTTTCTACCGTATCATGATGAGAAACCTTGAGAACACCTTGGGCAAGCGCTTGGCCTGCATCCAGTTCAGCCGTAACATAATGCACCGTACAACCGTGCAGAACATCACCGGTATTGAGTACACGCTGATGCGTATGCATGCCTTTATAATAAGGCAACAGGGAAGGGTGAATATTTAACATTTTTCCTTCCCAGGCTTTCACAAATTTTTCACTTAAAATTCGCATAAAGCCGGCAAGTACCACCAGATCCACATCCCAGTCCAAAAGCTGTTGATGCATGACATCATCAAAAGCTTCACGGTTTGGATATTGCTTGTGTTCAATAACTGCAGTCTGAATGCCTGCCTGTTGTGCACGCGTTAAAGCAAAGGCTTCAGGTTTGTTGGAAATCACGCCCACAATTTGCCCTGAAAGATTGGCATCAATCAAGGCTTGCAGATTTGATCCACTACCTGAAACAAGTACAGCAATTTTAATCATGCGAAATTACGCAAAGATCACACGAATTTTTTCGTCTGCATCTGCAACTGATTCAGCATTGTCTTGAATCTGACCCATCGCCCATGCTTTTTCGCCAAGCTGGTTGAGTAATTCAACAGTTTTGTCTGCATCAGCTGCATCAACAACCAGCACCATGCCGACGCCACAGTTGAAAGTACGATACATTTCAAATTGTTCTACGCCGCCTTCACGTTGTAGAAGTTTGAATAGCTCAGGCCATTCCCAAGAAGATTCATTTACCAACGCTTGAGCACCGTTTGGAAGTACGCGAGGTAAGTTACCTGGTAAACCACCACCGGTGATGTGTGCCATCGCATGGACATCAACGTGTTTTAACAGTTCAAGAATTGGTTTTACATAAATGCGTGTTGGTTCCATTGCAACATCTGCAAGTGGGCGGCCATCGACGATTTGATTCAGGTCAACGTTTTTCACGTCCAGGATTTTACGAAGCAGTGAGTAGCCGTTTGAGTGCGCACCTGAAGAAGCTACACCAATTAAAACGTCACCCGCTTTGACTTTAGAGCCATCAATAATTTTACTTTGCTCAACAACACCGACACAGAAACCTGCAAGATCGTAATCTTCGCCTTCATACATGCCTGGCATTTCAGCAGTTTCACCGCCAACTAATGCACAGCCAGCAAGTTCACAACCAGCGCCAATACCAGTGACTACATTTGCAGCAACATCAACATTTAAGTGACCAGTTGCATAATAATCAAGGAAGAACAGTGGTTCAGCACCACAGACAAGAAGGTCATTCACGCACATTGCAACCAGGTCTTGACCAATTGTGTCATGACGGTTCAAATTCAGTGCCAGACGTAATTTTGTACCAACACCATCTGTGCCAGATACGAGAACAGGTTCTTCATAACCTTTAGGAATTTTACAAAGTGCACCAAAGCCACCTAGACCGCCCATAACTTCGGGACGTGAGGTACGCTTAGCGACAGATTTAATACGATCGACTAACGCGTCGCCCGCCTCAATGTCGACACCTGCATCTTTGTAGCTTAAACCAGTGTTTGGGGTAGAAGTTGAGTTGCTCATAATGAAGTCTCCGCATTCGCGGGTGCGATTATAACCTGAATATGTAAAACTCTTATGGTATTTGTGGCCTAAAATGCTATCTTTATTAAAATATTTTAATTTTTAGAATGATTAATAGAGAAAAGGCAAGATTCTATGGTCGATCGTACTTTACGGCGCATTCTTATACTTGCTGGTATAGCATTGATACTTTGGGTTTTATATCTGCTTAAACCAGTTGTGGTTCCTTTTGTTGCAGCTTTTCTAATTGCTTATTTATTTAGCCCACTGGTCGATGTTTTGCACCGCATTGGGCTGGCTCGATGGCTCTCGATCAGTATCGTATTTATCGGGATTGGGATCGTGGTTACATTGGTGATGTGGTATCTGGTGCCACTAGTCTGGCAGCAGCTGATGTATGCGCGTGATAGCATTCCGGCCGGGATTCACTGGATCAATTACACGTTCCTACCTTGGCTTTCCGATAGCTTTAATCTGGTTCCGATGGAGATCGATACTGACCAGATTTCCTCAGTAGTAATGGACTATGTCCAGACCAATTATAGTGCTGACAGTATTCAGGCAATGCTGCTGAAACTGGCACAATCTGGTCTGAACTTTATCCAGATTGGTGGCACGATTGTCCTGATTCCGATTATTGCCTTTTATTTCTTGCTGGATTGGGATCGTATGCTGGACAGCTTACGCCGCCTGATTCCCCGTCCTTATGAAAAAACAACCTTAACTATTGTGAGTGAATGTCATAGTGTGTTAGGTGCCTTTGTCAAAGGTCAGTTCCTGGTCATGGTTCTGCTGGGCGTAGTCTATGCAGTGGGACTGCAACTGATTGGCCTAGAGATTGGCTTGATCATTGGGATGATTGCCGGATTGTGCAGTATCATTCCGTATCTTGGTTTTGCGGTTGGAATTATTGCCGCAGTCATTGCAACCTTTTTCCAATTTGGAATCGACTGGTGGCAACTGGTATTGGTCGGGATTGTCTTTATGGTCGGGCAGGCCGTCGAAGGCTATATTCTGCAACCGTTCTTGCTAGGTGATAAAATCGGTCTTTCTCCTGTAGCTGTAGTGTTTGCAGTTCTGGCAGGTGCACAACTGGCCGGTTTCTTGGGCATGCTGATTGCCTTACCGGTGGCAGCCGTGATTGTGGTACTGCTGCGGCATATCCGTGAGTATTATGAACATACGCCATTTTATGGTGATCGGGCTGTTATCATACAAGATGCCTCTACCGGTTCTATCAATATTGAAACAGCAGACTTAGATGTTGATATTGAAATGAAAAAGCCACAGAAAAAACCGCTGCAAGCAGAGGAGAACTCAAGTAAAATTCACGATCCACATCGTAAAGACTCATAAGGCCACAAAATCGTATGCGTCAATTGCAGTTAGATATAGAACCTCAGCTCGATGCCCGAATCAGTGATTTTTCAGGGCCGGGTTGGGGGCATGTCATTGATGCTGTCCGTCAATTACATGCAGGCCTGATCAACCAATTTTATGTCTATGGGGGAGCCGGTACAGGTAAAAGTCATTTGTTGTCTGCCATCTGTGACTCTTATCTGGAAGTAGGTAAATCTGCAATTCAGGTATCTTTGCTTGAGCTTTTAGATGCACCGACTGAGGCGATTACTTCTCTAGATCGTTTTGATCTGGTAGCACTTGATGATATCGAAGCGATTAGTGGCGTACCCCATTGGCAACGCGCAGTATTTCACTTGATTAATTATAATAATGAAGGTGGTGGGCAGTTGGTGTTTTCGTCACGTTTTGCACCTATCGAACTCAAACTCGAATTGCCAGATTTACAATCCCGTCTCACGCAGGCGGTCAGTACCCGTGTTCCGAGTGGCAGTTTGTATGCTGATCGCTATGCGCTGGTTTCCTCGGTACTCGATCGTCGTGGGATCCATTTAGACCCTCAAATCTTTGACTATTTACTCAGCCATGGGCCACATCAAACTTCAGTGCTGCTTCAAAGATTAGAGCAGATTATTCAATTGCTTAAAGGGGAAAAATTGAAAGTCAGCAATGCTAATCTGCGGCAGATATATGCCTTGATTGACGAATATCGGTAAAATATAAAAATTCTTGAGTAATTACTCAGTCTATGACACAGTAAGGCAAAATAATTCGCTGTTGCAAGGATTCTGCAACTTTAGAAGAAAAAGAAAGAAATAAAAATTAAGGAGAAGGTTATGCTCAAGAAGAGCATAGGCATAGCTTTGCTATGTATAGCGGGGCAGTCGTATAGTGCAGATATTATTGTAACCACTACAGAAGATATTGAAAAAGATGACAAGGAATGTTCACTTCGAGAAGCTGTTGAGTATGTTAACCGTGGCTTAGCTAAATCAGGTTTTATGGGGTGTGGTGGGGAGAACTCATCCAGTACCATTATTTTAAAAGAAAAAAATACCTATGTGTTGAACCAGCATATCGCGATTAAAAAATCTCTTACCATCCGTGCGGTCGCAGAAAGTGATGGCGAATTCAGTACGGATGAAAAAGCATTAGGCTTGCATAATGCTCATATTCAAATGAAAGGTACTGATAACCTTTTCCGGATCAACAGTACAGATACATTGGTTCAGTTAAATTTGAAAGAACTGGATCTTGAAGGCTGTGGTAAAACCAGTTGTGCTGAACAAGGTGGCCTAATTTATAATAAAGGTCAGCTAATTCTAGAATATAACCGTCTATTTAATGCTGCTGCCAACTTGGGTGGGGCAATTTATAATGCTGGCAAGTTTGGTCAGAACTTAACAAGCCGTGCACAAATTAAAAATAGTCTGATCGAAAATAATAAAGCCCAACGAGGCGGGATCCTGTATAGCGAGCTACCTGCTTTCCTCATTTATCAAAGTGTACTTAAAAATAATCAGACACTGGATAATTCCGCGACCAATATTTATAGCGCGGGACAGTTTGCTGACTCCAGTAAAGATCAAGGTATTAGTGGGGAGGTATTAAGTAGTACGATACTAAAAAATAAGGGTGTATTTATTAATGTCCTGGACGGGATGGGATTGAATAATCTCACCATAGTTGACAATGAAAATACTGCTTTAAATATCCATGCACCGTATGGAAGAGCTTATGTAGCGAATAGTATTATTTTAAGAAATGGTACACAGGATTGCCAAATTATCACTGGTGATAAGTCTGTGTCGCAAAATAATCTGCTGACAGCCTCGTGTGGTGTAGGGGATGCCGTCGCGCCGAACCAGTTCTGGAATGGTACACGACTTTTTGCTGAATCCTCAGATAAAAGTGAAGGTATTTGTCAGACCCTACAAGAAAATAATAATGCCATACTTTGTCCATATAGCGTTCCTAAAGGACAATTTCTCGGTTATATGCGCCCACGAATTTTGTTGAACTATATCCTTGTGAGTGAATCACCGATTGTGAATAGAGGCACAGGATTGAGTTTAGCAAATCCAACGGTAGCATGTGAAGCGGCAGATCAGCGCGGGATCAACCGTTTGATGGATAATCTGTTTTGTGATCGTGGTGCTGTTGAAATCACGATACCAATCTCAGGCAGTCTGGTGGGACAAGATCTGTTAAAGGGTGAAATTGCCAAGTTTTCAATTGAATCTTATCTGGGAGATAGTGATTTAATTCCAAAAGAACAGTGTAATGCCATTGTTGGTCAGAATCCGACGGGGGAGCCTTGGCAAGATGGCTGTTTGAAAGTGGTACAAACCAAAACAGCTTCCAAGGGTAAAACAATCATCGATATTCATGGCAATGTCGTTTATACCCCGGATTCTACCTGGCATGGAGCAGATATTTTCGAACTACAAGTGGTGACCTCATCGACACGGTTTAATAAAAGTAAACCTTATTTGACTATTACTACTCAAATTGTTCAGGAGCCAAAAAATGAAATGGAAGACAAAGCAGTCAAAACTTCAGGCGGCTCATGGGGTGGTGGTGGGCTACTGATTTTACTCGGATTAATAGGTTTACGCCGTGGATTAAAAGATTAAGGAAAAATCATGAAAAATTATAAAAAAGGACTGCTTGCGGCCATGATTTTATCTGCCATGAGTTTGATGGCAGCCGAAGATAAAACGATATATGTAACTACTTTTGCTGATGAAGATGGCGAGAATAATAATGCCTGTTCTTTGCGAGAAGCCATTAAAACTGCAAAACTGGATAAATCTTATGGCGGATGTAATGTAGGACGTACACTTCGGTTAGATGGTTCAGCTGCAGATGTGATTCAGCTTGAAGCAGGCGAGTACAAATTAGATAGAGAGCTGATCGTAGAGTCAGCGCTGAAAATTTATGGGAAAACTCCGCTTAACTATGCTAGTCGTAGTCCGATTACGCTTTTATATCCAACCCGGGAGGCTTTAAAAAGTACTATTTCGGGTCAGGGGAAAACCAGATTATTTAATAGTATGGCCAGTCAATCCAGTCTGGAAATTCATCATCTGATCTTAAAGGATGGCTATGCAGCAATAAATACCTTGGATAAAGGGAATGGCGGTACTTTTTATGTAGCCGGGCCTTTAAGTATTAATACCAGTGAAATAGTAAATTCCCGAGCAGCTGCAGAAGGTGGGGCGATTTATAGTGTAGCAATGAATACGGAAAGGAATATTGTCATTCAGGATTCTTTGATTCAAAAAAATCAGGCGAGTTCATATGGTAGTGTTTTGGCAATGGACTGTCAGGGAAATTTGGGTACAACTCAAACCAATGTGAAAATTAATTCCAGTAGTATTGTTAAAAATGGTTCAGATATTACTAACAGTATTATTGATTTTTGTGGCTATGCCACAGTAGAAATTGTTAACTCTACTATTGCGAAGAATACTGCAAGTACCACAGGACATATTGTGCGTATGACGAATGAAGTTAATCGTCCCCTCAGTAAATTCTCCAGTTTAACTGCATTAAGTAATACTATTGTTGAAAATACAGCCCAATCTACTTTATTTTATGACAATACCGGTTTTAGATATTTTAATTTCAATGTTTTAGCCTTTAACCAAGGCCTGTCTTGTGAATATGCCTTAAATCAGGGGAATCCGACCAAGGCACAACGTGTTGAATTTTCTACAATTCGAAATGCAATTCAAACGACTGGGCCATCACGTTGCGTATTGCCAGAATTAGACGAAGATACTACTTCAAATAATCTTGATGTCTCTAACAATATAATCAGCAGTTTATTAACAAATTATATTGAGCCTGCTATTGATAATCGCTATTTAGGGCTATATTACCCGCGTGATAATCAGACCGCAACGGATTTGGTAGATATCGGAGTGAGTGGCTGTATTGAACAAGACCAGCGTGGTATTGATCGTGTGATTGGATCCACATTAACATTTGATCCAAGTGCAAAAAATACTTGCGAGATCGGCTCAGTTGAAATCCGACGTTTGACTGCAGCCGATATTACGGACTTGCAAAATAAGAGTTTGGTAGAACTCAATGACTTTTATCAGGAGAATATAGATGATCTCGAAGAAATCATTGCTGATAAAAATACTCCAGAAAATGAGCTTCCTGGTTTAAAGGAAGAATTGAAAAGTTATCAGGATTTGCTCAAATATACCAAGCAATATCAGAAATATCGTGCAATCTATATTAATCCTTTTATCTTGGCTATGCCTCAAGAAACTCTAACCAATGATAAGATTCAAATTAAAGCCTTAAATTCACAAAATTATGAGGTCAGTGTAAAAACTTTAGGTGTTGGTAAGTTAGTTGGTACAGGCAATTCGACCACTGTGGAAGGAAATCCAAATGATCCAAATCTTAAATGTGAGTGGAAACCTGATTTAAACCGGATCATGATGTATCGCACTGATGGTAAGCAGACCAGTTCGGTTGATATGGAGTTCTGTAGTTATACCCTTAAAGACCGGGCTACAGGTGCGAGCAGTGCTGGCCTCTTAAGAGCAGCTTTTAACAACATTGCACCGATTACAAAAGATGATGAATATCGGCTTAATCCAGAGAATAATCTTACAGTGACGGTAAATCCGCTTGAAAATGATAGTGATGATGGGGATGGGCCTCTACCATCAGGAAAGTCGGCTTTTTATCAAGATAAAGATGGAAAAGAGATCCCGATTCATATTGTTAAGCTGCCTGCGGGAGTTTCACTGAAGGCAGAGCGACAAGGAGCATGTCCTGATACCTATCAAAATCAGACCTGTTATGGTGGACAGCTGACATTTACTGTAAAAAATAATTTAAGCCAGGCAAATTACAGCATGGATTATGCGATTTTTGATGCTGATGAAAAAATGTCAGAAAAAGCGACAATCTTGTTACGTAATACAGTTAAAAATACGAATACGTCCTCAAGTGGTGGTGGGGCAATTGGAATGTGGGGGCTACTAGGATTATTAGGGCTTGCAGGTTATCGACGCTTAAGAAAATAAAATATGATTGAAACATCAAAAAAGCCTCCATATGGAGGCTTTTTTATATTAAGTGTTTAATGCGAGTTAGGCTGCTGAGTCACTTGCTGATATTTGAGAATGTATTCTTCGCGAATGGCAAGGCGTTGCTCAGGAGACGCTTTTTGCATACGTGCGCCCAGTTCTTTGCGTTCCTGACTGCTCATCATTTGCCAAGTCTCACGCATTCTTTGTTTTTCCGCATTAGGGAGTTGAGTAAACCAGTCCATACGCTGCTGTAAGCTAACACGTTGTTGTTCGGGGATTTCTTTTAAAGATTGATAACGTTTAATCAGTGCCAATTGTTCAGAATCAGAAAGACTATCCCAAGTATCAGTTACTTGGGTATTCGCATCCTTGGAAAATAGCCAAAAACGTTCAAATCCTGCAAAGCTGGTTTGCAGAAAACTGAATGCACAAAAAGCAATCGCCAATTTTTTAGCTGCCATGTGGAACTTTGTCCTCACCTAAAACCATTAACATTTCTAAATCTTCAAGCATTTGCGGAGACAGTTTTGGGACTGACACCATTTGAGTTTGCGGCTCGTTATGGTCCGAAAGATTCGGTAATACCACAATGCCTGCAATCGCAGCTGCCAAAGCAAAACCTGACATTTTTAGAAATGCAAAGCGTGAATGTTTTGAATCCTGAATTTCTTCAAGAACATGGTGCATGACAACAGGTTTGTCTTTATGTTGTTGTGCCAGTCCATCAAGTTTGGAAGTTACTTGTTTTAAGAAATCATCTTGATTCATTCGGATGACCCTCCCAGATATGGATTTAAATGTGCTAAAGAGGCGCGTAAGCCTTGGATAGCACGGTGGTAATGGGTTTTTACACTGCCTTCTGTGCAGTTCATAATCTGTGCGGTGGTATGCGTATCAAATCCTTCCCAAGCTCTTAGCATAAATGCCTGCTGCTGACGCACAGGCAATTTTGCAATCGCTTCCTGGATTTCTTCAGCAGTGACTGCCTGATCGAGAAAGTCCAGCGGCGTTGGTGTTGATTCATCGACGACATCATCAAATTCAATTTCGTCGTCATCGAGACTGACTTTCTTGAAAAATGAAAACATTTGACCACGCCGTGACTCTTTACGACGCCAGTCCTGTAACTTGTTGTTGAGAATGGTATAAAATAGGGGATACCATTCTTCAGTACTTTTTTCTGCATAGGATTTGTGTAAGGAAATGAAAGCTTCCTGAACCAGATCCATGGCAATACCATGATGACCTTGAGTCGCACTTTCCATCATCACCAAGGCACGCCCAGTCACATCCTGCATGAAATTCTTCAGACGTGCTTCAGCCGTACTCTTCAGAATACTTACATCGTGTGTTTGCAACTGTTTTGGTGCTAAGTCCATAGAGATGGAAAATCCTGTCATTGGACACCCACCATTATTCCCAAGTTCATAATCATATAACGTTGGGAATCCTGGTTTGGTTGACAATTAAGTTTATTATTTTTGTAGTTTAATCTATTTTATACACGGGCAGGGTCGTATTAAAACACTGTAACCTAAATCCCTAATTAGATACGTTGACGTACCATTTCAAAAAAACAGATCGAACCCGCAATGGCGACATTCAGTGATTCCTGACCCCCAGGTTGCGGAATGCTCACGGCTTCAGCATGTTGCATCGCATAATCAGACACGCCTTGGCCTTCATTGCCCAGAATCCACACGCAAGGTTTACGTAAGTCTTTTGAATATAGGCTTTCAGCACGGTGTGAGCTGGTTACATAAACAGGGATTTGAAATTGCTCAAGAATTTGTTCAAGCGAAATATTTTCAAAGGTTTGCAGTGTGAAATGTGCACCCATACCGGCACGTAATACGCGTGGAGACCAGAGCGATGCAGAACCTTTGGTACACACAATTTGTTCAATACCGGCAGCAGCAGCAGAGCGAAGCAGGGTGCCTACATTACCCGGATCCTGTACATTTTCCAGAATCAAAGTGTCTGCTTTAAAATCCAATGCATAATTTGCTGTTGGTAAAGTCACCACAGCTAAACAGGCTAAAGATGTTCCTAAGGTACTTAAATCTTTGTATAAAGACTCGCTTAGAACAAAGACCATACCTGTGTATTTTGCGAGAATTTTCTCGAAATCAGGATGTGAAAGTGCATGTTCAGTGGTGAAAATAGAATCAATTTTACGGTTTTCATGTAACCAGGCGAGAGACAGATGCGTGCCTTCTAAAACCGTTTGACCTTGTTTTTTACGATAAGTATTTTGTTCGATTAAACCACGTAAGTGTTTAATCTTTGGATTGTCTTTTGAATCAAGAAAAAAAGTTGGCATGGGAGATATAATCCACGGCAGCCGATTCAATATCGACTACCGCTATAAAAATTAGTTGTGGTAGCTGGTCACAAGATCAACTTCGTTTTTAGAACCAATGATCACTGGCACACGTTGATGTAGATCTGTCGGTTCGATCTCAAGAATACGCACACGACCTGTAGTTGATGCACCGTCAGCCTGTTCCATGAGCATGCTCATTGGGTTAGCTTCATACATTAAACGCAGACGGCCAGCTTTAGCCGGATCTTTAAGGTCATATGGATACATGAAGATACCGCTACGGCAAAGAATACGGTGAATGTCGCCCACCATACAAGCAACCCAACGCATATTGAAGTCTTTTTCACGAGGACCGGTTTTGCCTGCTAACAATTCATCGATATAACGCTGTACTGGTGCTTCCCAATGACGTTGATTCGACGCATTGATCGCATATTCTTTAGTATCTGCAGCTACCTGAATTGCTTCAGAAGTCAGTAGGAATTCTTGAGTCTCAGGGTCATAGGTAAAGAACACTACGCCTGCGCCGACGGTCAATGCCAACATGGTCGATGGACCATAAAGCACATAACCTGCAGCTACCTGATGAACACCGGCTTGCATAAAGTCTTCTGCCTGAGTCACGGCATTTTTTGCAGGAAGAATCGAAAAAATGGTACCAACACACATATTGATGTCGATATTGCTTGAACCGTCTAATGGATCGAACAATACCAGAAATTGACCATTTTCTTGTGCAGGGGTGAATTCATCCAGTTCTTCTGAGGCCAAACCACCCACATTTGGATGTTCCTGCAAGGCATCAATCAAATAGTCATTAGAAATGACATCCAGCTTCTTTTGCTCTTCGCCTTGAACGTTTTCATGCTGTGCACTTCCCAATACACCCGCTAAAGCACCTTTTTGCAGTAATTGATCAATGTCTTTGCAAGTGTTTGCAATCGTTTCAATAACTTGTGCAAGTTCAGGTGTGAGATTCCCGCTTTGTTGTTGTAAAAACTGGGATAAAGTGCGGTATGACATAGGGGAAACTCCAAAACTTAAATCGGGAAAAAATGATCAAAACGATATGCGGCTATATTTTAGATGAGAACGTACTAAAAGAAAAATTAAACTGGATTATTTGTATCGATTTTGCCCTTGCAACTCCTGCGGAAAGTGCTATGTTGAAGACAAAGGAAAATTGAGAATAGGAGCACAGATATGACAACATTGAAGTTTGATGCGACTCCAACGCCAAGCGAAGGCATTACTTTAGATGATATCTCTGAAGACAAGATGAAAGAAGCCTGGCGGGATTATGAAGCAAAACCAGAGTACAAACAATTCAATAAACATGACCTGATCGAATCGATGCATCCGGCTGAACAAGATCAGCTTCCCAAGTAGACCGATTCTTTCATTGAAGCAAATAAAAAGCACTCATGATTGAGTGCTTTTTATTTGATGAAACCATCATGAATGAAAATTATTTCAACAATGGTGGTACCGCTTCATAATTAATTTCTACACGGCGGTTTTCTTTCCAGGCATTTTCGTCATGGCCCGCATTGATTGGCATTTCCTTACCATAGCTGACTGCTTCCAATTGACCAGGATTAACACCAGTCGTTACCAGGAAGCTTTCTACTGCTTTGGCACGACGCTCGCCAAGTGCCATGTTGTATTCACGGGTACCGCGTTCATCGGTATGGCCAGTGAGTGCTACACGTGAATTGGCATTGGCCATTAGGAACTGCGCATGGGCTTGCAACGTATTTAGATCTTCATTGCTGAGTTCAGTACTGTCATAGTCAAAATGCACCACGCGTTTTGCCAAGAATGCTTTATTTTCTGCAGTAACGCCTTTTGCAGAAGCGCCTGCCATGTTTTGTGCATTCAGTGCTGCATCTTCACTCAGGCCTTGAGTATTCACAGTTGTTGTACCGGTCGTATCTAAACCGCCCGTTTGAACTTCAGCAGCAGGCTTACGGCTCGCACAACCTGTCATGACAACAGCTGCTGCTAAAAGTGGTAAGGCAAATAATTTTACTTTGTTCATCTTCATCTCCATGAAGTTTGATTATGGGGTAAAGGGTTTATCAATATAAAAATATTATTTTGGTGCCCAAGCCGGTTCACGGACTTCGCCCGTTTCACTTGGTAAATTCATACGGAAGCGGCCATCCAGCGACATGATCGATAAAAGTCCGCGTGCACCTTCACGGGTGGCATAGACCACCATCTGGCCATTTGGTGAGAAGCTCGGCGATTCGTCCAGCGTCGTTGGCGTCAGAATATTATTCACACCAGAGTTCATATCTTGAACCGCAACTCGATAGTTACTGCCGCTTGGACGATGAACTAATGCAAGTTTTTTACCATCTGCGCTTAGCGTACCGCGTGCGTTGAATGCTCCACGGAAGGTCAAGCGTTTATTGCTACTTGATTCAAGATCATGGCGGTAAATTTGTGGAGAACCGCCACGGTCAGAAGTGAAAATAAAAGATTTTCCATCTGGCGAATAACGTGCTTCAGTATCAATGGCACTGTCATTGGTCATACGTTGTAGTTGACGCGTTTCCAGATTCATCTGGTAGATTTCTGGATTGCCGTGCATAGAGGCAGTAAACAGCATGCTCTTGCCATCTGGAGAGAAGCTCGGCGCGCCATTCAAACCGCGGAAGCTGGCCAGTTTTTCACGTTGACCTGTGGCCAGATCCTGTACATAAATAGCCGGACGTTTGGTTTCGAACGACACATAAGCGATTTTTTTGGCGTCTGGTGTCCATGCCGGAGAAAGGATCGGATCACGTGAGGTCAAAATAGTCTTTGGCTGTTCGCCATCGGTGTCGGCAATCTGCAAGGTATAGCGTTGTTCCGGCGTAGCAGGATTACGCAGCACATAGGCAATACGTCCGCTAAAGTCACCCGGAATACCGGTCAATGCCTGATAGATGGCATCACTGATCATATGCGCTGCCTGACGGGTGCGTGAGGCTGGAACAGTCAGCAATTCATTTAATAGATATTGTTTTTTTTCGACATCATAAAGCTGATATTGGATTTCAAAAGAACCATCGGCTGTGGTCTTGGATGAACCGGTGACTACATAGGGAACACCAGCCGATGCCCAAGCTTCTGCATTCGGATTATTCAATGTCGCTGTTGCAGGCAGGTTTTTTGAAGCACTGGTAAAGCGGCCAGAACGATTCAGGTCATTTTCCACAATAGGATAAATGCTCTGATCTTGGCTGAAAGGTACAACGGCAATTTTAGGTGCTGCTTCAGGTGCTTTGGTAATTTCCAGATGCAATTGGGCATAGGACTGGGTTGCCAATACAGGGCTTAAAGCGCTAATGATTGCGAGGCAGAGTAGATGTTTGCGAGTCTTTTCCATCATTCGTTATTTACTCAAATCAACGGATTTATTGTATAGGTGCTTGGGCTACATCATCGCATGGATTTAATAGAATAAAACCATGAATTTATGACCAAACTGTTATGACACTGTGAAAAGTGAATATTATTTAATCAATTTAAAGTGAAGTTTAGCTTAAAAAATAAAAGCCATCACAACATTATTATGTGATGGCTCCGTTTTTATTGTGCAGTAAAGGTTGAGGTAAAGCTTCGTGCTTCACGGCGTGCATCTGGATCGGAAGGCATTGGATAAGGTGCAGCAGCACGGACTGCAGCTTCTACACTGGCTTTCATGTCTGAATCACTTGAATTCACAATGACCGAGACCACACCGCCATTATCATTCAGGGTTACACGTGCAGTCGCACGCTGGCCTGATGATCCGACTGGTATATCCCAGGCGCGTTTGATTTTGTTTTCAAAATCGCGCTTCGCAGTGGATGCAATCCGTTTTGATTCCGCTTTTTTCTGTGCAGCTTCTTCAGCAGCCTGTTTAGCGGCTGAAGCTTTGGCCTCTGCATCAGCTCTGGCTTTTGCTTCGGCATCTGCTTTGCGCTTGGCGTCTGCATCCGCTTTTGCCTTAGCGTCGGCATCTGCCTTGCGTTTGGCATCAGCGTCGGCTTTTGCTTTAGCAGCCGCATCCGCTTTGGCTTTCGCATCAGTGTCCGCTTTGCGTTTTGCCGCTGCATCATTTTTAGCCTTAGCTGCCGCGTCTGCTTTGGCTTTAGCCGCTGCATCGGCTTTAGCTTTCGCATCCGCATCTGCTTTACGTTTCGCCGCTGCATCATTATTGGCTTTTGCTGCCGCATCTGCCTTTGCTTTAGCAGCAGCTTCAGCCTTACGTTTGGCATCAGCCTCTGCTTTGGCTTTTGTTGCAGCATCCGCTTTTTGCTTGGCAGCTAAGTCAGCTTTTTTCTGTGCTTCCAGTTTGGCTTTTTGAGCAGCATCGGCTTTGCGTTGTGCATTCAGTTCAGCTTGGCGTGCAGCTTCGGCTTCCGCCTTGGATTTTTGCGCTGCATCCGCTTTGGCTTTGGCTGCTGCCTGTTTGGCCTGTTCAGCGGCTTGGGCACGTTTTGCTGCTTCCGCTGCTTGCTGCGCAGCCTTGGCTTGTGCTGCCTCTGCCGCTTTTAGCTCCTGCTGCGCTTTTTGTGTATCGACTTTTGGCGGAGGTGGAGTCACAGGTACAGCAGGGGCAGCAGTTGGAATGACAGGAGCCGGTTCTATACTGGGTTCAGCAGTTTGGGTAATTTCTTCTGCGACGTTTTCATGTGCAGTTTCCTCAAATTCGGTTTCTTCGCGAGTCACCGGTTTAAGGTCTTCTGGCTTGATCAGAACGGTTTTGATCTGTTTTGGCGGTTCAGGAGGATTACTCATGCCCAGATAAAGTAAGCCCACCAAAGCCACTGCATGGATGCCGAGCGTAAATCCAATCGCAATTGCTTTTTTTTGAAAGGGCGGTTTCTGATAATTTTTCATACTTTATTCTAGGGGTTTGGTCAGTAAACCGACTTGAGAAAGGCCAGCATCCTGCAGGCTGGACATCAAGGCCATGACATCGCCATAAGGACGGGTATTGTGGCCATTGATCACGACATTGAGCACCTTGTTGTCATTTTGCGCCTGGGTTTGGGCATCAACCAGAGTACGCGTCAATTCTTCCAGTGTGACTGGACCAGTCGCCTGATTTTTATATTCTAGATAATATGAACCATCTTCTTTGAGTGTGACAATGGTCGGGGCATCCTTGGATTCGATCGGCAATCCATTGGCCTGAGGCAAGTCAACCTTGATGCCGCTGGTAATCATCGGGGCAGTGACCATAAAGATCACCAGCAGTACCAGCATGACATCGATATATGGTACGACATTCATATCACTTTTCAGTGGCTTTTTAATACGCTGAAAGCGTCCTGAACCTTGAATCGCCATTAGTCTTTGTCCTGAGTTACGCCCACAGACTGACGTTGCAATAGCGCCACCATTTCTTCGGCAAATAGTGCACGGTCAGAGTAGACCGTTTCACCTTTGGCTGTGAAATGGTTAAAGGCCAATACTGCTGGAATAGCTGCGAACAGACCGATCGCCGTTGCAATTAGTGCTTCTGCAATACCGGGTGCGACTGTCGCCAAAGTCACCTGATCGACATCTGCCAGACCAATAAAGGCATTCATAATGCCCCAGACTGTACCGAACAGACCGACATAAGGTGCAACCGAACCAATACTTGCCAACGCACCCAGACCTTGTTCCAGATGACCTTGGTCACGGCTTAAACCGACACGCAGAATACGTTCTGTCCCTTCAATCGACTGGGCAGTCGGCGCATGGCGTTTTTTCAGTTTTAGAAACTCGCCCAGACCCTGATAGAAAATATCTTCAAGACCAGTGCGTTTGGAGTTGAGTTGTGCATTGTTATACAGGGTATTCAGCTCAGCACCAGACCAGAAGATTTTCTGGAAATGTTCATCATCGGCCTGGGCTTTTTTATAACTCATATAGAGCCTGGCAATCAGATACCAGCTATATATTGAGGCTAACAGGAGAGAAAGCATCACCAGTTGTACGACAGGGCTTGCTTGTAAAATAAGATCTGAAACTTGAAGAGATGATTCTAACTGAGTCGCCATAGTTGTTACGTGTGCCAATAAATTTTTTTAGTCTTGTTCCAATTCTTTTTGAATTAGTTCGCGGATTTCATCCGGGAGTCGACGTGGTCGCATCTCTGCACTGATACATGCCAACTCAACCTCACCTGATGCAAGCATGATTTCACCACGATAAATATTTTGTTGCAATACAAATGATGAAGCTTTACATGAAATGACACGTGCCGTAACAGTAATTAAATCATCCATCAGGATCGGACGCATGTATTTGACATTAATTTTATGCACCACAAAATTGTAGTCTGTCTGATGCCAGTAATGGCTCACTCCAGCGGCACGTAACCATTCGGTACGGGTACGTTCCATATAGCGAATATGATTGGCGTGATAGACAATGCCACCCGCATCAGTATCTTCAATATAAACGCGGATATTGAATTCAAAGTGATTCGCCATAGTTTTGTTCCATGCAGATTTTCGAAATTTTTGCTTGTTTTTAGATGCAGGAAAGGGATTAGAGTTTGCCGGATTCCTGCCAACAGTCAAGCAATTTAGCGGTTCAAAGTTTAGCATTGTGAGTCTTGAGACCAATGGCACAAGGTGTCAAATCTGGAGAGAAGTCACTAAGATGAAGTACTAAGCGCTTAACAGCTCATTTATAAAACAGCAGCAGATACTAAAATGCGCGAGTCCTTGGAGCCGCGCATTTTTAGTAATAGAAGATTAGCCTTTATTTTTCTGTTTCCAGTTGGCCTGAACCTGCTCAGCTACTTTTGGATAGTCCAGAATAAAACGGACATGGCTTTCGACACCGGTTTTCAAGGTCGCATCATCGACAATGAAATTCGGGTTGTGATTCGGTGCGGCTTTTGCCGGATCCTGATCTGCTGGTGTGGCACCAACAAAAACGAAGAGCGATGGCATGAGCTGGCCATAATAAGCAAAATCTTCACTGGCGCTGGCATTGTTGTCTAAAACATGCAATTTATCTTCACCATGCACGCTCGCCAAGGTTGGGCGCATCAATTCAGTCAAGGTTTTATCATTGGTGGTCACTGGTGCATAAGGTGCAATTTCGACTTTCACCTTAACGTCATTGGCTGCGGCATTGTGTTCCAGCATTTTCGGCAAGTCTTTTAAAATGCCCTGACGTACATCTTCACTATTGGAACGAATAGTCCCGACCATATTGACCTGATCTGGAATGACGTTACCGGTAGTGCCGCCCTGAATACTGCCAATACTGACCACACCCATCCCTTTGGTCAGGTCGGCTTTACGGCTGATCAGGCTTTGTAAATTGGTCACCATCTGGGCAGAGGCATAAATCGGGTCTTTACCTGCCCAAGGCATGGAGCCATGTACCTGACTGCCATTCACCTGAATACGTAAATGATCGGCACTATTCAAAATCGCACCATCTTTGTAGAAGATATTGCCGCTTGGCATGCCTGCCATGACATGCATCCCGAAAATCACTTCAGGTTTTGGATTTTTTAAGGCACCGTCGGCAATCATTTTACGTGAGCCAATCTGATCGCCATGAGTGAAGTTATCAATATCTGCACCGCCTTCTTCAGCCGGCTGGAATACAAATACCACTGTCCCCGCAATTTTATCTTTATTGGCGGCCAGAACTTTGGCTGCACCTAATAACATCGCAGTATGTGCATCATGACCACAGGCATGCATCACATAAGATTCTTTGCCTTGATAAATGGCTTTTTGTTTGCTGGCGAAAGGCACGGGTGCAGTTTCCTTAATTGGCAAGGCATCCATATCTGCGCGTAAGGCCATCACGGGGCCGGGCTTTGCACCTTTTAATACACCGATTACACCAGTTTTGGCATAGCCTTTACGTACTTCAATGCCGTAGGATTTTAATTCTTTTTGGACCAGCTCCGAGGTTTTGAATTCCATGTTGCCCAGTTCAGGATGCTGGTGAATATGCTGGCGTAATTTGATGGTGTGTGCTTCAGCAGCTTGTACAGAATCATCAATCCAGTCGGCCAGGCTGAGCTGGCTACAGAAAAGAAGAGGAAGACAAAGGGATATCTGCTTATACATATTCATACTTCGGGAGAACCTTAAGAATTTGAAATGGTTAAAGTGATTCTTTAGGATGGCATATTGATCTAAGTTCGACCAAAACTCTCTAAGTATTTTTTGATACTTTAAAGGTATTCTGGGTGTTAATATCTGTTCTCAAAGAGCTTTATTTGTTCTTTTACATTGTAAGAATATGTATCTAAATTGATTTTTTATATTTATAAGGTATGAAAATTATAAAAATTTCAGGCTAAAAAGGGATAAAAACGATTACCTCTATATCAATAATCTGAATGAAGTGAAGATTTTTTAAACCTCTTAAACTTATTTTGGCACTTAGATTGCATTCACTCTTTCGTAATATTTTTTATGACGGAAATTGAACACATGTTAAAACCTTTGGCTTTATCTCTGGCAGTAGCTTCAAGCTTAAGTTTTATTTCGACAAGCCTATGGGCTGAAGACTTTAAGATACTGAAACAGCTGGAAAATAAACCGACATTACTCAAAAGTGGTGAATATAAAGGTCATTATTATGTGCCGAGTACCTTAAATACGATTACTTGGGGTTATCTGCCAAATAAAGATGCAAAACCTGTCTTGACTGTCCCTTCAGGTAGCACAGTTACTTTCGATACAGTTTCGCATGAAGGGCTGCTGGAAGATCAAGGCCGCAATGCAGAGAAATATTTCACATCAAAAGGCGTCAAGCCTGAGCATGTATTGGATGAAGCCAAGCTGATCACGAATTCCAAATTGAAACATGATTTCCATAAAGATGGACCACACATTATTACCGGGCCTGTCTATGTAGAAGGGGCAATGCCGGGCGATATTCTAAAGGTGGAGATTTTAAAAGTTGAACCGCGTGTACCTTATGGCGTGATTTCAAACCGTCATGGCAAAGGCACCTTACCCGAATTCCCGAAACGTCAGAAACATGAGCATGCATCTCCAGCCAATCCTGATGCTTATGGCAACGTGTCCATTTTTACCCCCATTGAGAAAAATGCGGATGGTGTATGGGAAGGCGTTTTAAAAACTGAATCTGGTAAAGCGATTCGTTTCCCGCTGAATCCGTTTATGGGCACGATGGGCGTTGCACCAAATACCAGTGAGCCTGTGCACTCTGTGCCACCATCATTTTATGGCGGGAATATCGACATCAATGAATTAGGAGCAGGGGCTACGGCCTATTATCCTGTACAGGTGCCAGGTGCTTTGTTCTATACAGGTGATAGTCACTTTGTACAAGGTGATGGTGAGGTGGCTTTAACTGCCTTGGAAGGTTCGGCACGTGCGACTTTAAAATTCACTTTACTTAAATCTGGCAAGGATAAAATTCCAGGTGCAGAGATTAAACAGCCGCTGGCTGAAAATGCTGAATTCTGGATTACGCCGGGTCTGGATGAAGACTTAGATGAAGCCATGCGTAAATCCACCCGTGAAGCGATCCGTTTTCTGGTCAATGAATATGGCATTTCTGAAGAAATTGCCTATGCCTACTTAAGTGCTGCCACTGACTTTGAAGTATCGCAAGTGGTGGATAAAACTAAAGGGATTCACGCCATGATTCGTAAAGCGGACTTTAAGGAATTTAAAAAAGAAGAGAAGTAATTTTTTATTTAGTTTTTTGTTTTGTGCTTTTGCCAACTGATTCAGGCATGGTCAGTTGGCTTTTTCTTTTGTGATACTTTGAAAATGTTTAGAATGTTGATAATAAAAATTCATTTAAGTTAAAAGGGGGGGGTGTGGCAGAGCAGAATAATAATGAAGTGATGATTCAGCTTCCGTGGACAGTGCCACAACAACCTTTAGTACAAACTACAAGTATGGTCGAAAATCCAAATAAGAAAATGGAACTTAATCTCACTCATTCGACAGATACAACAGCAATATCATCTTTCGCTTTATCCGTAATTATCGCTTTAATTTTTAGGAAGTTTAGCGACTTGGCTAGCTTATTGGTATGGACGGAAAAGTTTTGATTTAACTAAGCAATCCTTTGATTCTTTAATTGAACAAATTAAAAGTTCCGAGAAAATTACTTTGACTACTAATCAAGAGTTGATAAAAAGCCAAGAGAGCCAAAAAAAATTTGAATTATCATTTCAAAGAAAAGAGGCAGACAGAGCTGAATTTAGGAAGCTTTCCTTTGAATATATTAGTACAGTGAAACTGACTTTAAAATTTCTACTTATAAAGTTGTCTAATATTGAAGATGAATCGTGGGCATATTTAGTAGAAAATAGTTATGATAAATTCTTTGACACTTTCAATGAGCAATTGGATGAAGATTTTAATAAGCTTGGCGCGATTTCGTTACATTTGTTTTTGATTTTAAATAATAAGAGCAAAAATCACTATCAATTTAGTGAAAAAATAGAGCTTATTAATCGTCTAGTGCTTTCTATTTTATCCACTCTTGAAAGTAAAGCGGAAACCAAAGAAAAAACAGAAGATCTAGCAAAGAAAATAAATGATTTGCTTATTTTTATGACCGAAATTATACATTCCGATGAATCCTTTAATTAAGTAAAAAGCAGCCTAAGCTGCTTTTTTAAATCACTTATCTTTCGGTTCAGGCGGTGCCATCCCAAACTGCAAATACGCCATATTGGTGGCAATACGACCACGTGCAGTTCGCATTACATAACCTTGCTGAATCAGGTAAGGCTCAATGACATCCTCCAACGTACCAGAATCTTCTGCCATGGCTGCTGCCAAGGCTTCTACGCCAGCAGGACCACCATCAAAACGCTCAAGCAACATTGATAAATAACGGCGGTCGAGTGTATCTAAACCATCTTTATCGACTTTGAGCATGTCCAAAGCACGTTGGGCCATATCCTGATTGATCTCACCGGTACCTTTGACCTGAGCATAGTCACGCACACGACGCAATAAACGGTTAGCAATACGTGGTGTACCTCGTGAGCGACGGGCAATTTCTTTTGCGCCATCTCCCGTCATAGGTACATCCATCAAATTGGCTGAACGTTTGACAATATGGGTTAAATCTTCAACCGAATAAAACTCTAAACGTTGCACGATTCCGAAACGGTCACGCAGCGGAGAGGTGAGTAGACCTGCACGTGTGGTTGCTGCAACAAGCGTAAATGGCGGTAAATCCAGTTTAATCGAGCGCGCAGCCGGGCCTTCACCAATCATGATGTCGAGCTGATAATCTTCCATTGCCGGATACAGGATTTCTTCAATCACGGGTGAAAGACGGTGAATCTCGTCAATAAACAGGACATCACCTTCTTCCAGATTGGTTAGCATCGCGGCTAAGTCGCCGGCACGTTCCAGAACCGGACCAGAAGTTGACTTAAGATTGCCACCCATTTCTCGGGCAATAATATTGGCCAACGTGGTTTTACCCAGACCTGGGGGGCCAAAAATCAAGGTGTGATCGAGGGCTTCTTCACGGCCGCGGGCTGCACCAATGAAAATTTCCATCTGCTCACGAACCACGGGTTGACCGATATAGTCATCTAGGGAAGTCGGGCGAATGGCACGATCGAAGTGATCTTCGGGTTTTTCAGAACCACTGATGAGACGGTCTTGCATAACGTTTATATACCAATATTTTAGTGATCCTTTGAGCTGGTAATTTTGACACGGTCTCAAATATGGATCTGAATCCTAAGATTTTCGCCTAGGCGAGGAATTGAATTTTTGCGGAGTCTTTCCAATCAGATTTATATCTGAGTATTAACCTGCGGTTCGCCTTACTTTTGTTTCGGCAAAAGTAAGCAAAACCACCGTCATTCGCAAAACTCGTCGAATATTGATTCTTATCGAATATATCGCAGAAACATTTAACTATAAATGTCTCCTGCCTCAAACAGTTGCGAATGACTTTTACGCGTATCAGATTTTATCCTGTAACTTGGATATCATCTCTATTTGTTCATCGACTTTAATGCCGCGCGAATGATATCACTGGCTTCAGTAAATTCACCTTTGGCAGCATTCACCAGTTTTTGTGCTTCAGCAGGTTTATAGCCCAAGGACTGTAATGCAGCTTCCGCTTCAGCCACGGCTGAATTGCCCATAAACTGAATTTGTGGTGCAGTTGAATTACTTGGGGCAGCACCTGAAGCCATGGCTTTAAAGCGGTCACGTAATTCAATCATCAGGCGTTCAGCAGTCTTTTTACCCACCCCCGGAACTTTGACCAGAGTGTTGATATCTTCATGTTCAACGGTGTGGATCAGCATTTCCACACTTAAAGTGGAAAGAATACCAAGCGCCATTTTCGGACCAACGCCGTTCACCTTTAATAAGGTACGGAAAATGGTTTTTTCCTGCGCATTGATAAAGCCATAAAGTAACTGGGCATCTTCACGAACAGCCAGATGGGTCCACAGAGTAATTTTCTGACCTTTTTGCAACTGGCAGAAAGTGGTTAAAGGGGTATCAATCTCATAACCTACGCCGTTCACATTTAATAAAACAGTCGGTGCTTCCAGCGCCAGCACTTCCCCAATCAGGCATCCAATCATTTTTTATACATACTCAAATTTAATACAGGCATAGTAGTCAGCATTTTCGATAAAGGCAAAACTCTATCATTCAAATCCAGTGATTTTGCTGAGATTATCATCAGGCGTTCGTTCGCATTAGAGTAACCCGGCTTTATTGCCATGCAGTTCCTGCGCCAGATTATAGGCCTGATGATCAGAAAACTTGGAGACAATATCCAGCACCTGCATAATGTTGTCATAATGATCAGCACTAAACTGCGCACCCGAACGTTTTAAAATGGCCATTAAACGCTGTTCTTTAAAGCTTAAGGTTTTGTGCGGTGTGGTCAGTGGAATAAAGGCATCCAGAATCGTTTGCAGACTTTGATGCGCAATAATTTCCAGACCGGCTTTTTGCGGATGTTCGAAGATCTTGTCTCGCGCCAGTTCTTTGGCCCGGTTAATGCCAATTTCAATGTCGGCACTACAATAACCCAGCAATGAGCCTTGCAATTGGCCCATCAAAATTTCCTGCTGATGTCGGGCAAAGGCCGTGGTGACTTCATCTACCAGACGTTTCATGACCCGCCCACGCAGCGCGGCAATTTTTTGTTGCCAGGTGGTATAAGGCATATTGATTTCTTCAGGCGTGCCATATTCACCCAGCAAGTTCAGAAAGACTGGTTCAACTTCCGCGTAGCTGAGCATATTCAGGCTGATACCATCTTCCAGATCAATCAGGGCATAGCAGATATCATCCGCAGCTTCTAAAAGATAGGTCAGCGGATGACGACAATAATGATATTCACCGAGCTGAATCAAACCCAACTGTTCAGCAATTTCCTGCAAAATCTCTTTTTCAGACTGGTAACAACCAAATTTTGGACGTCGACTGGCCGGGGTGTTACCAGTCGGGTCAATGGCCTCAGAGAGCCATGGGTATTTAAGATAGGCACCAAGTGTGGCATAAGTCAGGCGCATGCCGCCATCATAGGGATGGTAATCGATCTTGGTCAGCAGGCGCAGGCCTTGGGCATTGCCTTCAAACTGGCGTACATCGGCTTCCTGTTCAGGACTCAAATCTTTTAAAAAGTCGGTATGTGATGCATCGTCAAACCATTCCCGAATGGCGTATTCACCGGCATGACCAAAAGGCGGGTTACCAATATCATGTGCCAGACAGGCGGCCTGAATGATGGCACCGACATCAGCCGGAGAAATCCAGGCAGGTAAATTATCTTTAATTTTCTCTGCAGCCAACATACCGAGTGAACGGCCAATACAGGAGACTTCCAGTGAGTGGGTTAAACGGGTATGAATGCCATCATGCTGGGTCAATGGATGGACTTGGGTTTTGCGGTTTAACTGCCGGAAGCTTTGCGAAAAAATAATACGGTCATAATCTTTATGAAACGGGCTTCGTGCCAGTTCAGTGCTCTGCTTTTTACTACCAATCCGAACTGTCGAAAGCAGTTCTAACCAACGCATTTGAGTCATTTATCATTATTCAGTGATCCACTATTTGCATCATGCCAAAAAACTAGCTCCTGCACTAGGGCAGTGCGACATGAATTGTCATGCTGCATATGGTTATTTCATTCCGCTGGAAAAAACTAAGAATTAAAAATCGAAATCATCAAATGAACAATAAAAAAGCAGACTCAATGGCCTGCTTTTTGTTTAAGGCGAAGAATCAGATTAGCTCTTCGCCATTTTTTTTGGCTTGTTGTATGTCTTTATAGACATTCAGGCAAATCGTGAACAAGACCAGGCTTGCCACCAATGGCCAAAAAAGTACATATAGGGTCAATAATTGACTTGTCATCTGAAATCTCCTTATTTACTTTTCTCAGATAGCTGGTGAAATTCAATCACCATCTTATTGATTTGTTTAAAATCAAATCGTTCTTTACTGTAGACCAGCGTCAATACAGTACATACCAGTGCACTACTGCCATACGCTGTTAGTGAGCTTAATAAAGTGCCATATTCGCGCAAGAAGCCGATGGTCCATGGCATGAAGCCAATACTGGCCAATATGCCAACGACCAGACCCACTTTCTTGCCAAAGAAACCAAAGGTCATCAGACCCAGCACCACACCAATCCCCAGGGTCGCAACGAGTTCAAAGCCAAGTGCGATCAATCCCTGAATCGGAAGCCATTCAAAACGTACTATCAGAAAGCTGAAAAATGCGAGGCCCACTGACCAGTTAAAGGCCCGGGCATTCACCTTGTCCCAATACAGACTAACAATTACCGGGAATACAATAGAGCCCCAAAGCGCACCCACAAAAATCAGCATCGACAAAATGTCAAACTTTAAGGTGGCAATCACAATTCCAAGCATGGTGGCAACGATCATGGTCATACGGCCAATGAATAGCATTTTCTTTGGATCAGGGCTGTTTTTCGCAATCTGTTTGCCATAAATGTCCGTCATGACAATCGCAGACAGGGCAGACAGATCCGAGTCAGCGGTAGAAGACAGGGCTCCAATCACCATGATGAATAAAAGCGCGACCATAAATGGAGAAAGATAAGTCGCTGCCATTTGCGGAATCAGGTTATTCAGGTTGCCATCAATGGGCTGAATACCTGCAAATAACGCCAATAATCCAAGCATGCCTAGACCAATAACAATTGCAGCATAACCAATCGTTGCAGTAATAAAGCTTGGCTTAATCAGATCTTCACGGACTGCAAACAGGCGCTGGGCAATGGTCTGATTACCAATCGAGTAGGCCAATACGGCAACAAAAAACGGTGCGCCTTGTTCCAGAAAGGCCGTTTTAGAGAAAAAATCCAGCTGTTCCGGTTGTAGGTTATGAATCCCGCTTTGAAACAGGGATGGCCCACCTAAGGTAAAGAATAAGGTTGGAATAATGATCACAGCCGCGACAATCATCGCCACCAGCTGACCAAAATCGGTAAAGACTGAGGAGCGGAAGCCCGACCAGAGGGTATAGGACAGTACACCGATACCGGTAATCAGCACACCATGGATAAAGCTTAAAGGAGATAAAATTTCAACCAGTGCCCCGGCAGCGGTAAAGTTCACCATCAGACTGATCACGCTACCCACAATATTGGAACCCGCCAGAATCATCTGGCTTTGATTGCCATGCCGGGCATGCATGATTTCTGCCAAAGTGTGTGCATTAGGCGCCAGTTCACGAAAGCGCTTACCAAAGGGATAGATAAATAAAATCATCAGCGCACCCCACAAACCATAGTGGAGGGCACCGGAAACGCCGTATGTATATCCGGATGAAGCTGCTGCATAAAACGATGCGGCCCAGATCCAGGTGGCGGTCATACTGGCCGCAGACATTCCAAATCCGATGGAGCCATTTGAGACCATGTAGCCATCGACATTTTCATTTTTCTGTTTAATACGTAACGATAGTAAAAAGGTGATGCCATAGAAAAGCACCATCAATAGTACAGTTGCTGTACTAGTGAATTGAAACATACATACTCCTTAAGCGGGTCACCTTTTGTTTTTGAAAATTAAATCATTGGTGACAGATTAAGGCTCTAAAATAGACAGAGCAGTGAAGCTATAGAACATCAAAAAATTAGTGTCCGAATATAGAATTTATATTCATCTCTACAGCAGAAAGGAAAAACCATTGCCAGGCCCAGAATTTGGACATTTCCTCAGCAATTCGGCTAGAGCTTAACATAAAATCATCAAATTTACTGATGAAGTGTCTATTTGGTAAGATTCTAAGCTGATATAGACGTGTAAATCTGTTCCTCTATTAGTTGAATAAAAAATAAAATTTTAGATATTTTTTCAGCAATTACAAATATTTATTTTAAATTTTTCGAGTTAAATAAAACTTGAGAATATGGATTAAATAAAAAGGTAACAAAATTTTATTATTAATCATTTCTTCATTATTTTTTTATATAGGCCTCATAATTCCTTGTGGGTTATTCTCATAAATACGAATGGTGTTTTGCTATTTATATTCTGCTTTTTACGCATAATAGAACTAATGAATAAGTGATGAAATTTCAAAATATTGGCTATGATAGGATAATTTTGTCTATATCATTTTTGGTCTTTTAGATGAGTAAATTTCGCTTAATTATGATCTGAGAAAATAAATATCAAATATGAAAGAATAAAGGGATCAAATAAGGGATTTTATTTTTATTCTTTTAGAAGATGAGAGTAGGTGTCCGGTTTTTTCCCCGCAGATGATGTCAAATTAAAATACCACTCATTATTAATTACTCATTTATATGGCGGAGTAATTTTTGTCGGATGCTGTAATGGCGGAGACGAGCGGAGAATTGCTCTTTGTATTTCATAAAGGCAGAAGACCTTTAACCAGTTTTCTAATCTTAAAAGTCAAAGTTAAGAGTCAATCAAAATAATTAAAAACAGTCTGCAAAAAATACGACTTCATGAAATCTTGTAATCAAGTATTTCATTTTGGCCTAAATCGGAACTTTGACAGGTCATGACAATAAAACCTGAATTTGATTTTGCACTGATTGCTGTTGAAAAATAATACAATTTTTATGCAGAAAATTATTCTGAACCGGTTTTGATTTTTCTTGAAAAAAATGTGTTAACCTGTGCGACTACATTCAATTTTCCTGACTGAAAATAAACGAAATATTTTAAAAGCCCAGGATATTTCAGACGTAGTTTTCTGATTTGGCATCTAGCCGATTTCCTTATTTCACAGTAGAATATGCGCTCTCTCAAGTCACATTGTGGCATGGTTGTTCAGACCATCCCGTGGAGCCAAAATCAGCATGTTTATCGTTGCCGGTGCACCCGCACATTCTTCTTTTAAGAAAACTCAACTATTATCGCGTTTGACGTCAATTAGTTCTGTTCAATCAATTGAAAGTCAATGGGTCTACCTCTTTGACCAAGCGCTCAGCGAGCAACAACAGCAATCAGCTTTACAGCTTCTCAACGATGGTCAATCTTTTGAATTGCACCAGGCTGCAAGTGATGAAATCCAGATTTTAGTCACACCGCGCGTCGGAACCATCTCTCCTTGGTCCTCTAAAGCGACGGACATTTTCAAAAACTGTAATACGCCGGTTCATCGACTTGAACGCGGCGTTTTGTTTACTTTGAAGGGCGTAAAAGAGCTCTCTAAAGAAGCATTGCAAGTACTTCACGACCGTATGACCGAAAGCGTATTCAATGCGATTGAAGATGCTGCGGTATTATTTGTAGAAACTGCGCCAAAACCACTGAACTCGATTGATATTCTGGGTGAAGGTAAAGAAGCACTGGTAAAAGCCAATAATGAATTTGGTTTTGCATTATCAATGGACGAAATTGATTACCTGACTGAGGCTTTCATCAAGCTAGGTCGTAATCCGAATGACATCGAACTGATGATGTTTGCGCAAGCCAACTCTGAGCATTGCCGTCATAAAATTTTTGGTTCGGAATGGACGATTGATGGTGAAGTTCAGCCATTGTCGTTGTTCCAGATGATCAAGAACACCTATAAAGAATCACCGACAGATGTATTGTCGGCTTATAAAGACAACGCTTCAGTGATTGTTGGTTCGGATACCCAGCGTTTTTATCCAACCCAAGAAGACAACGGCCATCAGGTTTATAAATACAAGAGCCAAGCTGCTCACATCCTGATGAAAGTGGAAACCCACAACCACCCAACAGCAATTGCACCATTTGCCGGTGCAGCGACAGGTTCAGGCGGTGAAATCCGTGACGAAGGTGCGACCGGTCGTGGTGGTAAGCCTAAAGCAGGTTTAACCGGCTTCACGGTATCTAACCTGAATATTCCGGGCTTTGAACAGCCTTGGGAAGAAAACTACGGCAAACCATCGCGTATGGCATCGCCGTTACAAATCATGATTGAAGGCCCGCTTGGTGGTGCTGCGTTTAACAACGAATTTGGTCGTCCAGCTTTAAATGGTTACTTCCGTACTTTTGAACAAAACGTCAATGGCGATGTTAAAGGTTTCCATAAGCCAATCATGATCGCTGGTGGTTACGGAAATATCCGTCCAGATCACGTTGAAAAAGATCCGATCTTACCGGGTGACTTATTGATCGTGCTCGGTGGTCCAGCCATGCTGATCGGTCTTGGCGGGGGTGCTGCATCTTCTGTAGATAGCGGTAAATTGGGCGAAAACCTAGATTTTGCTTCGGTACAACGTGAAAACCCGGAAATGGAACGCCGTTGTCAAGAAGTGATCGATACTTGCTGGCGCATGGAAGACCATAACCCAATTGTGTCGGTGCATGATGTAGGCGCGGGTGGTGTATCAAATGCTATGCCTGAACTGGTGAATGATCATGAGTTAGGTGCAGTGCTAGATCTTCGTAAGATTCCATCTTTAGAACCTGGCATGTCTCCAATGGAGATCTGGTCAAATGAAGCGCAAGAGCGTTATGTATTGGCGATTCGTCCATCTTCTTTAGAATTATTTGAGTCAATCTGTGCACGTGAACGTTGTCCGTTCGCAGTACTGGGTGAGGCGACTGAAGCACGTCATTTAACCGTTGAAGATCCATTGTTCGGCAACAAACCGGTGGATATGCCAATGCAGGTGATGCTTGGTGGTACGCCACGTATGAGCCGTACCTATGAAACGATTGAACGCAAAGGCGATGACTTTGATGCGGCTAAAGTCACCGATTTAAAAGATGCGATTTATCGCGTTCTTAAAAACCCGACTGTTGCTTCTAAATCATTCCTGATCAGTATTGGTGACCGTTCAATTACCGGTATGGTCGCACGTGATCAGATGGTAGGTCGCTGGCAGGTTCCTGTCGCGGATGCTGCTGTGACTACAACAAGCCTTGTCGGTTACACCGGTGAAGCGATGGCAATGGGTGAACGTCCTCCAGTAGCCTTGTTGAATCCTGCTGCTTCTGCACGTTTATCGGTGGCTGAATCGATCTCGAACATCATGTCTGCGAAGATTGAAAAAATCAGCGACATCAAATTGTCTGCAAACTGGATGGCTGCTGCGGGTCAACCGGGCGAAGATCAGGCATTGTTCGAAGGCGTGAAAGCCATCGGTATGGAAATGTGTCCTGCACTGGGTATCGCGATTCCAGTCGGTAAAGACTCATTGTCTATGCGTACCACCTGGAATGATGAAGGTGAAGACAAGTCTGTGACTTCTCCAATGTCGGGCGTGATCACTGCATTTGCGCCAGTGACTGATGTGCGTCAAACATTGACTCCTGAACTGAAAGATATTGAATCTATATTGGTTCGTATTGATCTGTCTAAAGGTCAGTTCCGTCTAGGTGGTTCGATCCTGGCGCAGGTGTATAAAGCAATCGGTTCTGTGACGCCGGATATTGATAGCTTTGATGACTTTAAAGCATTCTTTGCATTGGTTCAAGACTGGAACAACCGTGGTCTGATCAAGGCGTATCATGACATCGGTGATGGTGGTTTATTGGCGACTGTTGCAGAAATGATGTTCGCATCACGTCTAGGTGTGGCTTTAGAAGATCAATCAACTGCAAGCTTATTCGCTGAAGAAATTGGTGCAGTGCTGCAAATCTCGAAAGCAGATTGGGAAGCACTACAAGCTGAAGTTGCAGCATCTACGCTTAAAGATGCAATTGCAGTGGTGGGTACTGTAAATAATTCTGATCAGTTATCTGTAAATGGTTTGGTACTTGAACGTGCTGATCTGCAAGTGGCATGGACTGAAGTTTCTCATCAAATCCAGCGCCTACGTGACAACGTACAAACTGCAGATCAGGAATTTGCCTTAATTACCGATAAAGCACACAAAGGTATTATCGCCCAACCAACATTCGACTTGAATGAAGCGATTGAAGCTCCGTTTATTAACTTGCGTCGTCCAAATATGGCGATTCTGCGTGAGCAGGGGGTCAATGGTCATATCGAAATGGCCGCAGCTTTCGATAAAGTCGGCTTCAATACCGTTGACGTACATATGAGTGACTTGCTGGCAGGTCGTATCAGCCTGGATGATTTTGAAGGCTTGGTAACGTGTGGTGGCTTCTCGTATGGTGACGTGATGGGTGCTGGTGGCGGCTGGGCGAAATCAGTATTGTTCAATGCTAAATTGCGTGACCAGTTTGAGAAATTCTTTAATCGTCAAGAAACCTTCTCGCTGGGTATCTGTAACGGCTGTCAAATGTTGTCGCAATTGGCTCCATTAATTCCGGGTGCGGATGCTTGGCCACGTTTCCATCGCAATACGTCTGAAGTATTTGAAGCGCGTGCAGTGAACGTTCGTGTGGAAAAATCGAATTCAGTATTGTTACAAGACATGCAAGGTTCGATTCTGCCGATCGCTGTGGCGCATGGTGAAGGTCGTGCAGTTGCAACGGCGGAAAACTTTGCTGCACTGAATGCATCGAATCAGGTGGTTCTACGTTATGTCGACAGCCATGGCAATGCAACTGAACAATATCCGTTGAACCCGAATGGTTCACCGGAAGGTATTACCGGTGTAACCTCTCAGGATGGCCGTGCAACGATTATGATGCCGCACCCTGAACGTAACTTCCGCGCGCTCCAGCATTCCTGGAAACCAGAAGACTGGGATCAAGACGGTGCTTGGTTACGTATGTTCCGTAATGCACGTAAATTTATTGGCTAATTGATATAATCAAGAATTAAAAAAGCCCCGAAAGGGGCTTTTTTAATAAGCAAATTATAGATTTATAGGTGATTAGATATAGAATTGAAAAAGATTAAAAAATGAATAAAGAGTCCTCAAATGTCCGATTTAATTGAAAAAGTTTTACTTTTACAAGAATTGCTAATAGCTAGAGCTACTGATACTTATGAAAAAGGTTCTTCAGAGGCATTTATGCAGCTTAGACAAGAGTTACTGACATTTAAAAACTTTTATGAATATATTCCATTTTTTATTAAAGACACACGCACATTAGATGAATTTGAAGCTAGGATTAAGTGGGATTTTGAATCTTACGCTGAACGTGAAAATTATATTTATTCAGAATTTAAAGAATTCTTTAATGTACTAGAAAGTCTAGATGTTCCTCCATTGGATCAGGTAGTACAGTTGAAGATTGCTGAATTAAGCTCGGATTATATACATCAAATATGGCAGAAAGCATTAGAGCGAAGAAGTACAGATCCCGAAGGTGCGATTACATTAGCTCGAACACTTTTAGAATCGACCTGCAAATATATTCTTGATGAATACGAAGTCGGTTATGGCAATGCTCCAGATATAAATCAACTGTATAGATTGGTGAGTAAAGAATTAAACCTTGCTCCATCTCAACATACGGAGCAGACTTTCAAACAAATTCTCGGAGGATGTAGTTCCATCATTGAAGGTTTAGGATCATTGAGAAATAAAGTGGGTGATGCTCATGGGCAAGGTAAAATAAACTTTAAACCTTCTCCAAGACATGCAGAATTAGCAGTGAATTTGGCTGGTACAATGTCCGTGTTTTTATTCTCATCTTGGAAATTAAAACAAGGTGAATGAATTTTTTATTATAAATATTGTTTTTAAATAGTATCTTAATTTTACTGTATGGAAAAATTAAAATAAATTCACTAACATAGGATTATTCAACCACCAATTTGGTGGATTTTTGCTTTTTAAGCATTCTGATTTTTTAATTTTTTTTCTTCCTGCTGAGTTGGTTTAGATTTTGCTTTTATATTGTATATAAAGTGCTATGGTATGTTTTATGCACAACTTTATTGCACTATAAAAGAAAGATGGAATAGATCGGTTCAGTATCAATTCTCAAAGATGAGGTGATGACATGGCTAAAACACTTAGAATAATGGATAAGGCGGCAATGCGTCAGAAAGGCTGGATGTTGTTTTGTATTGTTGTAGGACTACAAATATTGTTCGTTGTGGGCAGTTACTTGCTGCAGGGTTCTTGATCATCAGCTTTAAGAAAGCCACCATTAAGGTGGCTTTATAATTTAAATAACCAATTGAACCTGCTTCAATACCGCCTTTAACGTATTTTCATAATCAAAAGCTTTATTGGTACTGTCCTGATAACGCCAAGCCACATAACCATCCGGACGAACCAGTACTGCACCAGATTCATGAATTTCAGACTTGGCATTCCAGGTTCCATACACATCACGATAGTCACGTGAACCAATCTGAGTCACATCCAGATATGGCAAATCCAATGCTTCTGCCGCCTGTTTCCAGCCTTTACCGGATAAACCTGTGAGCAGGGTAAAACGACCTTTACCGGTAATATCTAAAGTCGACTGCTTTTGACCTTTGGCATTGATCAGCCAGGTATGCGGAACTTTAGCGCCTGGGCGAGTCGTTGCCTGTAAATAAAGCTGCTCATCTTTTTCAAAAACTTCCGGCTCAGACTCCCCAATTAATGCATTTGAGTTGTAACGCTGATTCAGTTCTACACCTTGTGCATTAAATTCGAAGTTTTTAATTTCCAAAGCTTCAAACAGTTTTTTGCGGATTTCAGCACCTTGCTCATCTTCTGAAAAAATACGTTCCAGCATTTGCTTCTGAGTCGTCACACCATTGTCAAAACCAAAGACTTCTTTTAGGTATTTATAATCTAAACGTGATTGATTCGCACGCGCCACAATCTGCTTGCCGACCGGTGCACGCTCAGCCGTATATGAATCCAGCAGGGAAGGCGCAGCCCAGCCTTTAACGGCATATGCCAGTTTCCAGCCCAGGTTAAAGGCATCCTGCATGCAGGTATTTGAACCTAGGCCACTCGATGGTGGATGACGGTGCACCGCATCACCACCACAGAACACGCGACCTTTGGAATACTCAGTTGCCCAGGTCTGGTTCACATACCAGTAAGACAGTTTTTGAATTTCGACATCTTCTACTTCAGCACCAACAAATGTATTGAGACGTGCTCGAACCTGTTCTTCAGTAACTTGTGGTTCGCCTTTGGAAATGTCAAAGCCCCAACCCATGATCCATTCATTCCATGGCGTAATGGCACGTAACAATCCCATACCGAGATCGCCAAAGCTGGCTTCAGGATTCACGATCCATTGCAGAATCGCAGGACGGTGCTGAACGTATTGAGAAAGATCAGCTTTAAAGGTCACATAGACGGTACCGGCACGTGCCATCACGCCTTCCAGTGGCAAGCCGAGCTGTTCCAATACACGAGATTTAGCACCATCCATACCCACCAGATATTTTGCTCTTAAGCTAAATTCAGTATTGGTAATGCGGTTCAGGAAAGTAGCAGTCACGCCATCTTCGTCCTGCACATGTGACAGGTATTCAGTATTGAAGTTATAAATTGCACCACGTTCACCGGCATTTTTCACCAGTAAAGCTTCCATTTTTGGCTGAATCAGATCGACTAATGGACATGGACTGCCTTGGATATAGTCACCATGACGTTCATCACCGGTACCCCATGCACTTAAACGGGCGATTTCTTCGCCGACCAGACTGGTGGTAATCAGGCTTTCACCCATCTGTTCCCATGGTGTTGCAATCTCTTTAACCTGTTCTTCAATACCTAAATCACGTAATACTTCCATGGCACGCTGATTGGTAATATGGGCACGTGGACTATTGGCCAGCCAGCTAAACTGGGTAAACAGTTGTACCTTGATACCATAATTCGCCAAAGCCAAGCCTAATGTTGAACCTGCAGGACCGGTACCAATGATCAGAACATCAGTGTCATAGTGTTGTGTCATACAAGACTCCATGTGTATAGGTGAAGAACAAGCTATCTATATGGTCAGGCAGTCTAGTAAAACAGAATCTATTGATATAGCGATATTCATATAAACTATCGACCTATTCTTATTTGCAATACGTGGGTCATAATTTTAAGATGCTGACCTGATCAGAAACCGGGCAGGCTATGGAACTTTGACATTTACGCTATTTTATCACCGTGGCGCAGCAACAAAGTTTTACCAAGGCCGCCGAAAAGCTGTTTACTGCGCAGCCGTCATTAAGCCAGCAAATTAAGGATCTGGAACAGGAAGTAGGCATTGTCCTGTTTGATCGTTCATCGAGAAAAGTCAAACTCACCGATGAAGGGCGGGCTTTTCAGATCTATGCCGAAAAAGCACTGGAAAATGCCAAGTTGGCAGTGGCAGCAGCACGTCAGGTCGCACAGCAGAAAAATAACCAGATTCATATTGGCTTTCTGAATGTTGCAGAAATCAAAGTGATGCCGCAGATTCTGGCACAGCTTAAAAAAACCATGCCGGACTTGAAAATCCATCTGCATAGCTTGACCTGTATGGAACAGATTCAGCGGCTAAAAAATGCTGAACTGGATTTATGTATTACCCGCTTTCATCTGGACCATCCAGATTTTGAGAATATTCATTTATTAACCGAGCAAATTTATCTGATAGCCGCTCAGCACTTACATTCTACAGATCGAATCCTGAAATTACAGGAACTAAAAAACCATAATATAATTATGTGTGAGCAGAATGCTTCACCAGTATTTTATAAAAAGCTGGATAGACTACTCTGCATTGATCAGCTTGAGCATGAACAGCTGTTGTGGGTGACCAATGTCTTGCAACACATCAATCTGACCAATATGGGGATGGGTTTTAGTTTTGCTCCTGAGTATTTACTGAGATTTTTGAATGATCATGTGAAAATCATCCAGACGGATCAGGCACTGCCAAAACTAGGCTTGTATGCAACATTTAACAAGAATTCCCAAAATCCTGCATTGAAGATAATTACCCAAGCCCTTAAAAATACAATAAATATCTGAATTTCAGGAAAGAATATATGTTAAAGCTGATTTATTACGTACCGGACGAAAATCTGGAAGACACCAAAAATGCAGTCTTTGCAGCAGGAGCGGGTGGTATTGGTGAGTATACGAACTGCGCCTGGCAGGTTTTAGGAACAGGACAGTTTAAGCCGCAAGAAGGTGCAGATCCTCATATTGGTGAAGTCGGTAAACTGGAACAGGTAGAGGAATGGCGGGTAGAAATTCTGGTGCCAGATGAAAAGGCAGTCGAGGTCGCTAAAGCCTTAAAAGAAAGCCATCCTTATGAAGAGCCAGCTTTTGAGTTTATCCAGCTGTTGGATATCGAAGTCTAAACTCAAAGTATTACTCATATTATATTCACTGAGGCGTGTTCATCTTAGCGCGCCGTCAGTCTACATTTGAAAAACAGTCAAACTGCTTTTGTTATTATAAAATTTGCCCTAGCACTCCAGATAAAAAATACAATAAGGAAAATAACAATGCAGTGGCCAAAACCGCTGAGCAGAATGCTCAAAAATACGCTTAGTAAATCCATTCAATACAGTGCAGAAATTCTGCATAGTCGTATTCCCTATTCCAGTGCACTCCAAAGCATTGATCCGCTCGATTCAGGGACCGATCGAAGATCAGGATATACGACTAGAGCGCTTTATTTTTGAACAAGGAACGGGAAAAGTGACACGAACCGTATTATCAAATATCAAGCAGGAATTTCCACGGATTAATGAAGCATTTATTGGGCGACAGTATCGTTATATCTATAGTATTTCTTTTGGTGAATTTGACGATCCTTCCCATGTCAGCAGCAATACGGTGATGTGTTTTAATTTAAGAACCAGAACCACAGAAAGTTACTCCTTTGGAGAAAACTGGGTTACTGGTGAGGCAGTCTTTGTCGCACGGGAAAATGCTCAGGCTGAAAATGATGGCTGGCTAATGTCTTATATCCATGCTTTAGATTGTAGCCCCTCGAAAGTTGTAATTCTGGATGCCCAGCATATTACAGAAGGACCCATTGCAACGATTCATTTACCAGTTCGGGTACCGGTCGGATTTCATTGTAACTGGATTGATTATCGGAAATTAAGAGCGAACTATTCTTAAAAAATGATTTAGCATCGACTTGTATTTGCTCTAAATAGATTTCTTCCTTTTCGCCATCCGCGTATCAAATATTATTTCTTTTCAAAATAGTAGTGAATTTACATTGAGGTGACATGGATGTCACCTGCCAGACAGAGGTTCAAGGACGAACCTTCTGTCTGGCAATGGCTTTGGTTACTTTGGCCTGTCAAAGTAACGAAAATGCCTACGCGTATATCAGTTAATTTAAGAAAACAGTCGAGGCCGTGATATTCATTCAATAAACGTACTTAAATCTTCTGAATAAATAGTTCACGATCAAAACGGTACTGCGGGAAGAATACTCCATCTTCAGCGCGTTCACCCGCACCAATTACCATGACTGGATACTGTTCATCATTTAATTTCAGAATTTCACGAACCATCGGCTCATCAAAACCTTCCATCATACAGCTGTCAAAACCATAAGCACGTAAAGCTAAGACCAGATTTTCACAAGCGAGCGCCGTCGTTTTGGTCGCCCACAGTTTTGCATCAGCCGGACTGAAAGCAGACACTGGCATTTGTTTGTTCAATGTACGGGCAACTTTGAAAGCCACTTTCTTAAAGTTACCAAAAGCATTCAGATAACCAGTCTTATAGTTGTAGGGAATATATTTATAGTATTTCTTAATCGCGGGCGGTGCTTCTGGAAATGGAAATTCATTTACATTACGTTTCGCCATTTCATCGATACGGTCGGTACGTGCGATACAGACAATTAGCTCAGAAGCTGTTTTGGCTGCCAGTTGACTCATACAGGCTTTGACCAGATGTTTTTTCTTGCTTGAATTTTGTACCACATAAAAAGTCCAAGGCTGCAAGTTCGACGAATTCGGGGCCAACAATGCCAGATCCAGACAGGCATCTAGAACTTCAACAGGAATTGGCTTTTTGGTAAATTTACGTACTGAACGTCGGCTTTCAATTACTTTACGAAAATTATCGACATCTATATCTTGGGGTGCAGGTTCGTAATAACGTTTCTTTTCTGGATTTGAGCTATCTGTTGTTTGGGAAGAGGTTTCGGAGTTTTGATTTGGCATACTTCAGATTCTTGGAAAAATAAAAGATTGAGGCAGTTTAAACCACCTCATTGAACTCATAAGTTTGAAAATTAGTTGAATTGTGTGAAATCAGGTTTACGTTTTTGCATAAAGGCTTGAACCGCTTCCAGCATTTCTGGTGAGCCGACACGCTGCATGAAAATCTCTGCTTCATGGTCAATCCATTCCACAATTTCATTCACATTGTGTTTCATCAAGGCTTTGGATTGCACCAGTGATGCCAATGGCAGGGCAGAGAATTGGGTAGCTTGTGCTGCTGCTTTGGTGTAAACATCTTCTTCAATGCTATTTACCAGACCTGCGTCGAGTGCTTTTTCGCTATTGAATTTTTGCGCAGTCAGCAATAATTCGGCTGCTTTATGATAACCCGCTTGCTGAATCAACAGCTTGCTTGAAGCGCCTTCAGGCGATAGACCCAGACTGACAAATGGAATCTGGAACAAGGCAGTATTGTCACTATAGACCAGATCACAATGCAATAAGATCGTCACGCCAATGCCGATCGCAACACCACGCACCGCAGCAATCAAAGGCTTGGAAAATTTTGCAGCAGATTTGAGTAAAACAAACGGCGGGCCTTCAGCAGCGGGTGCCTGACCTTTCTTCGCAGCAGATTTCATAAAATCCTGCATATCATTGCCCGCACTAAAGTCTGTGTCCTGACCACGCAATACAACTACACGAACTTCAGGTGCCTGATCTGCTTCATCTAAAGCTTTCGCAATCCAGAGATAAAGCTCACTATATAACGCATTTTTCGCTTCCGGGCGATTGATGGCTAAAGTGAGTACACCATGTTCTAAATTCGCATTCAAATGCTCATGAGGTTGTTGAATACAGCTCAGTGTCATCGTACTATCCTTGCTTTAAAACTTAATTTGATTTTATGGGAATGATTATGTCGCATATTTATTGGGGCAGCACAACTCATGAGTCATAAAAAACTGATCCCTTATGAACTATACATTTGATTATCTGGTTTTCATTGGCCGTTTTCAGCCTTTTCATCTGGCACACATGCAAACTATTAATATTGCCCTGCAGCACAGTCAACATGTGATTTTAGCGCTTGGTTCTGCGCAAAATGAACGCAATATCAAGAATCCATTCTTGGCTTCGGAGCGTGAAGCCATGATCCTGTCAAATTTCAGTCCTGAAGATCGAGCTCGGATCAAATTTGTAGAAGTCATAGATGTTTATAATGATGAAAAATGGCAAAAACTGGTGAAATCGCTGGTGAATCAGGTTATTGAACCGGATGCCAAAGTTGGGCTGATTGGGCACTTTAAAGATGATTCTTCTTATTATTTAAAGTTTTTTCCAGAATGGGAAATGGTCGAACTTGACAGCCTGGAAGATGCCTTATCCGCCACGCCGATGCGTGAAGCTTATTATCGTGGCGAAATTCAACGAGATAAATTTCCACAAGGCACAATTGATTTTCTAGAGAATTTCCAAAAAACCACGACCTATCAGCAACTCAGTGAAAAATTTTCCCAGAATGATAAAACCAATCTGCTTTAAAAGTATTAGGTCGTTATGGGTTGATTCATGATAGTTTGAGCATGCTGTCTTAGACATTCACTTAAAATCTCCAAGGCAGGAGACTGTTCTTTCCAGTGATGCCAATATAGGGGGACTTCAATGCGTAATTCCCTTGAAAGCTCAAGCAGTTGACCTGACTCTAGCAAATCCCTGGTTTGATAGTCCGGCAGCCAGCCATAGCCTAGACCCATGACAATCGCATCAAAAAATGCATGGGTCGATGGAATAAAAAAGTGAGGATATTGAGCAAGGTTCAGGCCAAATTCGTGCTGAATAAATTGGGTATGGAGTTGGTCTTTTTCATTAAAAATAATGGCAGGGGCAAGGCGTAGCGCATCCCGATGTATGCCTTGATGAAACCAGTTTCGGGAAAATTCAGGCGTAGCAACGAGACGGTATTGCATCTGTCCAATCAACTCAGCCCGGCAACCTTTCATTGCCTTGGCTTCAGTACTCAAACAGGCATTGACGAGACCTGCTTCTAACAGATGATGAGTCTGAGATTGATCATCTACTTGAAAATGCAACACAATTTTATGCTGGATCAGCTGGGCTTGTAAGGTTGGTAATAGCCAGGTCGCGAGCGAATCAGCATTGGTGGCAATATTCAGACAATAGAAACCTTCCTGTTGCAATTGTCCACCCAAATCCTGCATCAGATTCTGTTCTAGCAAACGTTGATGCTGTAAATAATGCAATAAGGTTTGTCCGGATTGAGTCACACGGCAAGGCCGATCTCTCACCAGAAGCAATTGTCCCAATTTTTTTTCCAGACTTTGAACACGAAGGGTCACTGCCGAGGCAGTAATATTTAGCTGCTCGGCAGCCAGATCGAAACTTCCCGTTTTTGCAACTGCGTAAAAAGCATCACATTGTTTCGCATTCAGCATATCTGTTATCTAAAAATAATTTAGTTAAATTGATATTAACTTAGTTTTAATTAATCGCATCCATTTTGTTGAATAATTCATTTATTCAAAAAAAAGGGGAATGTGATGTTCAGTTATATGATGAGTGGTTTTGCAGTGGGAATGAGCCTGATTGTCAGTATCGGTGCACAGAATGCTTTTGTATTAAAACAAGGTTTAAAACAGCAGCATGTGTTCTGGGTCTGTGTGATTTGTGCCTTGTCTGATTCCATTTTAATTCTGCTTGGCGTACTGGGCTTTGCGCGCGTCATTGAACATTATCCGGATATTGTTATATTTTCTAAATATATTGGCGCAGGATTCCTATTTTATTATGGTTTACACCATGCGATCAGCGCATTTAAATCAACAGAGGTTTTGGCACCAAGTGGTCAGCTAACAGAGCATTTTCTACAAGTGCTGATGATCTGCCTGGCTTTTACCTGGCTGAATCCGCATGTTTACTTAGACACAGTCATATTGATTGGATCAATTTCAACCCAATACGCTTTAGGAAAATGGTGGTTTGCTTTAGGTGCTGTCTGTGCTTCCTGGTTTTTTTTCTTTAGTTTGGGATATGGAGCAAAAATACTGACGCCTTGGTTTCAACATCCAAAAGCATGGAAAATACTGGATGCTATTATTGCATGTACCATGTGGGGCGTCGCGGTGTCATTAATACTCAGTATTTGATTCAGGTTACGAAAGTGGATAGATTGGTTAAGAGTTGTCTAAACGTGTCATTTTAGATAGGTATCGAGAATGGTCAGCGCAGAAAACAACTCTTTTCAGTACTGCAAGCACATAGATATTTCAATATAAATTGAACTTAAAATAAATGATCTGTTTGTACAAAAAATTTATAAAATCAGAATTTTATAAGATGGCGCAAGTCTCCTGTTAACCTAGCAGGGCCACTTATAAGAGAAAAACCAGCGCAAGTATTTTGTCCGTTAGTCATGAATGATTTTACAAAAACTTCAATAAACTGGTATAAAAAGAACGAAAACCTGTTCGTTCAAAAAACAAGAAAATTTAGTTTCAGATTAAGCCGTGTACTTAAATCCGATCAATAAGAAATTAAACAAGGTGGATTTAAAATTGAAAACAATAATAAAAACTGGGCTCCTTAGCCTAGCGATCTGTTTGGCTTTGACTAGTCAGTCTTTTGCAAGATCATGGACCTTAACTCCCAAAAGTGATGTCGGTTTTGAGATTAAGTCGATGGGTCTTACTGTGGTTAAAGCCAAGTTCAATCAGGTTCAATCCACGATGCAGTTTGATGCTAAAGCACCGCAAAATGCCTCAACCCATCTGGTCATGGATGTAGAAAGTTTAAGCTTTAGTAAGCCGCTATTTAAACATATGATTTTGGGCGAAGACCTGTTTTATGTAGAAAAATATAAGACTGTAATTTTTAAAAGTATCCAGTTTAAAGATCTAGGCAATGGCAAATACAATGTTTTAGGTCATTTAACCCTGCGTGGTGTGACCAAGCCAGTGATTTTCGAAACCACTTTTAAACCTAGTATGTCAAATGCCAACCTGCTTGATGTTCAGGCATCTGCCGTGATTAACCGTAGGGATTTTGGTATGAAAAAAGGAATTGCCGGGGTAGGAGATAAAGTGAATCTTCATCTATCAGGACAGTGTGAAATGAACTAGGGGAAATATAAAATACTTGATTATACAAATGTTATCGTAAAAAAAAGCCCGAATGTTTCGAGCTTCTATTCATACACAAGCATACAATTAAGCAGCTTGCAAAGCTTTTAAATCTTCCAAAACTTGTTCTGCATGACCTGCTGCTTTGACTTTGCGGTACTCTTTAACCAGTTCACCGTTATGGAAAATAAAAGTTGAACGCTCAATGCCCATGACTTGTTTGCCATACATATTCTTTTCTTTGATTACATCAAAATGATGACACAACACTTCTTCTTTATCACTGATCAGATTGATACTCAGATTCTGCTTTTCAGTAAAGTTCTGATGCGCTTTTACCGAATCACGGGACACACCAAGAATTGTAGTATTTAAAGCATCGAACTGATCTTTTAAACAGGAAAAGCCAACTGCCTGAGTCGTACAACCCGGCGTAGAATCTTTAGGATAAAAATAAATCACCAGCCATTCTGTATTTAACTGGGTTAAATTGATTTCGCCTGTCGTCGCAGGGAAATTCTGGTTAAGCAAACTAATTTCAGACATAAAAACTCCTGTTTTCTTTAAATTTTTTCAAAAAAATAAGCCACATTATAGTGGCTTATTTTATCAAAGAATCATCAGATCTTATTTCTTTGGTGCCGCTTGGGCTGATTTCATTGCTTCTTCAGTCAAAGTTTTCAGTTTGCCTGTTAACTGTGGACCAAAGCATGCTTGAAGATCTTTATTCTGCTTCTGTACAAAAGCTAGAGTGCCTGGGCTTTTCTTCTGGTTAATGGTGCTTTGAATTTCCCATTTTTGTGCATTGGTTAATTTTCCATCTGCTTCAATAGCACAACCACAATATTTGCTGACTTCAGCAGCCGTCAATTTTTTACTTTTGCCAGTTTCATTTTTACAAACATTGATCAATGCAGATTTTACATTGGTGCTTTTATAAGCTTGTTGTAATTTGTCATCAGCCGCTTGAGCCGTAGTTGCGGACATAGCAGCAGCTGAAACAATTGCTGAAAGCACGATGCTTGATTTTAAATTCTTCATAAACTCTACCTTGTTATTACGGTATATAACGTGTCGGGTCTTCAACACCTGCGTCCGCAAAACCCTGTTTACGTAAACGACAACTGTCGCATTTGCCACAGGCACGTCCTTGGTCATCTGCTTGATAGCATGACACCGTTTGACTGTAGTCTACGCCATGTTCAATACCTAAGCGAATGATATTTGCTTTGGATAAATGTAACAAAGGTGTTTCAAATTTGAGCGCCTGACCCTCTACGCCAACCTTGGTTGCAAGGCGCGCCATGGTGGCAAATGCGTCAATAAATTCCGGACGGCAATCCGGATAACCGGAGTAATCAACCGCATTAATTCCGATGACAATCGCTTCAGCTTCGAATACTTCTGCCGCGGCCAGAGCGTAAGACAGGAAGATGGTATTACGTGCCGGAACATAGGTAATCGGAATGCCAGCCTGTTCATGGTCGGGCACCTCAATACTATGATCGGTAAGGGCTGAGCCACCCAGATTACCCAGATCAATATTGATCACTCTATGTTCCACACCCGCACGTTGCGTTAAAGCTTTTGCTGCATCCAGCTCGGTCGTTGAACGCTGACCATATCGAAAACTGAGTGCGATACATTCATAGCGTGCCTGTGCCCAAGCCAGACATGTTGTTGAGTCTAATCCGCCAGATAACAGGACAATGGCACGAGGGCGCATAAGCTGATTCTCCAAAAAAATACTTTACAAAAAATTAACGACCAGTTTCATCATTCCATAACAACTTGTGTAGCTGTAACTGGAAACGAACAGGGAGATGGTCTTCTAAAATCCACTGAGCCAAATCACGTGCCAGTGGTGGTAACTGAACTGCACCTTTTTCGACCGCAAATGCAGGCGAAAACCAAACTGTACTCACTTTGTCTTGAAGTTGGTACAGTTCTAACTGCTGCTTTGACCATTCATAATCTTCACGATTGCATATCACAAACTTGATTTGATCATGTGCAGTTAAATGATCGAGATTAGAAAGCAAATTCCGTGCAACTTCACCTGAAGTTGGTGTTTTTAAATCGAGGACTTTGGAAACACGCGGATCCACTTTGGACACATCTAAAGCGCCACTGGTTTCAAGTGAAACTTCACATCCTAAATCTGCAAGTCGCTGCATCAGGGGCAGGGCATTGGGCTGCGCCAGTGGTTCACCGCCGGTCACACAGACGTAAGGGGTTTTAAAATCTAGCGTGGTCTGGATAATATCGTCCAGAGACTGACGCTCACCGCCTTCAAAGGAATAGGTGGTATCACAATAGCTACAACGTAATGGACAACCGGTTAAACGGATAAATACCGTTGGTAGTCCTGCGGCATTGGCTTCACCTTGCAATGAATAGAAAATCTCCGTAATGCGTAAACCCGCAGACGGATCAGAGACAGGAATTGCGGAAGATCGAAGCGTATTCATAACAAAACTAACCAATGAGAAATAAATAACCGGGTATAAAAATAAAAATCCCTACGATTATTACTAATCGTAGAGACGAGGAGCGGTTGAAGCTCCGAGGAACACGAATGTATCCTCTAAGTTAAGACATTTTAGTCTTCGCGTAATAGATCGTTCAGGCTTGTTTTAGAACGAGTTTGTGCATCAACTTTTTTCACGATAATGGCAGCATACAAGCTATAAGTACCGCATTTAGAAGGGAGGCTACCAGCAACAACGACTGAACCTGCTGGTACGCGACCGTAGTGGATTTCGCCGGTGGCACGGTCATAAATCTTGGTTGATTGACCAATGAATACGCCCATTGAAATCACAGAACCTTCTTCAACGATTACGCCTTCCACGATTTCAGAACGTGCACCGATAAAGCAGTTATCTTCAATAATGGTTGGATTCGCTTGCAGTGGCTCAAGCACACCACCAATGCCTACACCACCTGACAAGTGAACATTTTTACCGATTTGCGCACATGAACCTACAGTTGCCCAAGTATCAACCATCGTGCCTTCATCTACATAAGCACCGATATTGACATAAGAAGGCATCAAGATCACGCCTTTGGCTTGGAAAGAACCTTTACGTGCGACAGCAGGTGGTACGACGCGTACGCCAGCAGCCTTGAATTGTTCTTCAGTCCAGCCTGAGAATTTAGTCTCTACTTTGTCATAGAAACGAAGATCACAGGCTTCCATTGGTTTGTTGTCGTTTAATTTAAATGATAACAATACCGCTTTTTTAATCCATTGATGAACAACCCATTCACCATCGATTTTTTCAGCAACACGTAAAGTACCATTGTCTAGACCAGCAATTACTTCCTCAACTGCTTGACGGATTTCAGCAGAGCAATCTGCAGCTGTAAAATTCGCACGGTCTTCAAACGCTTGTTCAATGATTGTTGAAAGCTGCGACATGATCTTCCTTCCAGAAAAAAATTTTCTAGATTTTACACTATATTGCAGGAAAAATAGTTGAAAGCACTAAAAATAGATGAAAAATAACCAAAAGTGTAGAAAGCGTGAAATTATTAAAGTGATAAGTGTACTTTTTCATTATGTTGAAATGTAGGAGAAGTGTTAGAAAACGCTTGGTTCTGAACAAGAAAAATTAATTTGTATCAAAAAATAACAAAAGATCAGCAAAATGCGAATAAAAAATATTTTTTAAGTCCTTTATATTGAGCCTATCACGAATAACTAATGATCAAAATAAGTTCTTTTGAGGAGAGAAATAATGAAAGCTTTATATCAACTTTTAGCAGTATCCGTTCTAGCTGCCACAGCTGGATCTGTCATGGCTGCTGATGAAACAATCGTAACAGATGAAGGCGTTGCTGAATTCTCTTTCTTTAAACCAGCTTCTGTTCGTGCTGAAGTCGGTACTACCGGTTATGGTGGTGCAATTTCCTGGAGTGCTAACCCATATGTAGGTGTAACTTTAGGTTATAACGGCGGTGATATTTCCTGGTCTGATGATTTATCAATCAATGGTTCTGATTATGACCTAGATATGGACAATAACCTGACTTACCTAAATGCTGAAATCCGTCCTTGGGCAAACTGGTTCTATATGGCGGCTGGTGTAGGTTATATTGATAATGATTATGGTCTAGAACGTCGTCCAGGTACTAATGCTTCATTTACAGTAGGTGGAGAACGCTTTAGCAATCCAACTGGTGCCGATGTTCGTATTAGTGGTGATTTATCCTACAAGAACAACATTGCTCCTTATGTAGGTATCGGTTTTTCTCCCGCGATTACTAATCGTTGGGGAGTATTTGGTGAAATTGGTGCCTACTATAATGGAAATCCAACTGCAAATTTAACTGCTAATCCAGAAGCTTTAATAGCAGTAGGCCCAGGAAGCGAAGGTAACAGTTTAGAAGATGCTCTTGCTCAAGAAGAACGTGATATTCGTAACGACAATAAATACGAATGGTTACCAGTAGCGAAACTGGGTGTAAGCTTCCGCTTCTAAGATTTAACTTAATACAAAAAAATGGGCTTCGGCCCATTGCTGTCCCACAATTTTTCACAAGAGGAAGCTCATTTGAGCTTCCTCTTGTTTTATGGGTATTTTATCGGGTGAAAATAAAGCTTT
>NZ_JAMXXP010000018.1 GCF_024129355.1 Acinetobacter lwoffii
ACGAGGCATAGCGAATAGTAAAATTGGGTTTGGCGATTTGATTTTACTACTTCGCTATTTTTTTAAGCTAAAAGTGTCAACACACCCTAATTTTTTGAATAGAGGGCTAAAAAGAAGAACCAGATTAATCTGATTCTTCTTGAATAACTGAATTGGTTTCGATTAGGCGGGTCACCAGTAACTGGTCAATTTTAAAGTGATCGACGTCCACCACTTCAAACTTATAAGCACCAAATATCACTGCATCTGCAGGACGTGGAATCTTGCGTAATTTATACATCATGAAGCCAGCGATGGTTTCATAGTTTTCATCATCAGGCATCTCATCAATTTCAAGCGCATGCTTGATGTCTTCAATCGGTGTACTGCCTTCAATCAACCAGGAATTATTATCTCGTTTAATAATTTGCTGATCGGCTTCAATAGGCGTCACCCAGTCACCCATCACGGTAATCATAATATCGGAAAGGGTAATCACCCCAACGACCAGCGCATATTCATTAATGACGACGGCAAACTTTTCCTTGGTAGAGCGGAAACGGTCCAGAACTTCCGATAAGGTCAAAGTGTCAGGAATGGTCAACACATTACGGATGGTATTTTCATTGAGCTGCAGCAGCGACTGGTTGTTCAGAATACGCACCAGAATGTCTTTGGCATCGACATAGCCAATCACACTGTCAATGTCATTGCTACATACCAGAAACTTGGAGTAGGGATATTCTGCCAGCTTTTGCCGAATACTTTCTTCCGGTTCATTCAAGGTGAAGAACACCACATTTTCACGTGTGGTCATACTCGAAGGCACGTTACGTTCTTCCAGCTCGAATACGTTTTCAATGAAATGGTGTTCCTGTTTCTGGAGCACGCCTGCCTGTGCACCGGCATCCATCACTGCAGAAATATCATCAAAAGTAATATTGTCATCACGAATAGTATTTACTTTAAACAGACGGAACAGCATGTTGGCAATCGCATTGATAAACCAAGCCAAAGGTTTGCAGACTTTAATGAAAATCTGAATTGGCTCGATGACTGAGACTGCGATCTTTTCTGGCGCAATCATGGCCAGACGTTTCGGCATCAGGTCTGCAAATAAAATAAATAATGAAGTGACGACCGTAAACGAAAGCGCAAAGCTGATATTGTCAGCCCAAGGTCCTTGGTAAAAGCGGGAAACAAAATTATAAATATAAGGACGGAAGGCACCTTCACCTAAAATACCACCAAGAATGGCAACTGCATTTAAACCAATTTGGGAGGCTGCAAAGAAGTCTGCAGAATTTTCTTGTAGATCTAAAACTTTTTGAGCGCGATGATCACCCGACTCAGCCAGAATTTTGAGTTTGACTTTACGGGCACCAGCGAGGGCGATTTCAGTTAAAGATAAAAAACCGGCCCCCGTGATGAGTATTAAGATAATCACGATATTTTGTAAGAGGCTCACAAATCCACCTGTGGATGAATAGTATCTTGGGATATTTTTAACACAAAAAAAGACTTGAGGTGTAACAATGACATCTCAAGTCTTCGAAGTATAATCTTAAAAAATAAGAATTTAGAAGATTTTGAGTTTAATAATGTGAAAATTGAGAATTATTGCTCAGGAATTCACGGTTTTCTTCTTCAATCATCTGGCGGGCGACATATAAAATCAGCTGACGTAACCAGCGATGCGCCGGATGATGATGCAATAAAGGACACCATGCCATTTTCAATTCAAATTCAGGAATATAAAACGGCGGATCTTTGAGAATTAAATTGTGATTCTTGGCTTGCAAACGTGCAATGCGTGAAGGCAGTGTTGCGACCAGATCGACATTGGCAGCCAATAACCCCGGCATCTGGTAGTGACGGGTAAAGACTGAGATTTTACGTTTCTGGCCAATACGTTCTAAAGCCTGATCGATCCAGCCTAAACCGGCCTGTTTTTCAGGATTTACCCCGAAGCCAACACCCATACCGGTTTTGGAAACCCAGATATGCTGTGCATCCAGGTAACTTTTAAGGTTTAAGTTGCTTGCGGCAGGATGCTTGTTATTTAAAAGGCAAGAAAAGCTGTCACGCCAGACCAAAACCTGATGAAAACTTTGCGGGATTTCATTAAAACGGTTGATTGCCAGATCGACCTTGCCTTGTTCCATGTCACGATATGACACGTCACTTGGCGTCAGGAAGTCTAATACCACGTTCGGTGCTTCTGAACGTAGGGCTTTAACCAGACGTGGAACCAGCGTGGCTTCTGCATAATCCGAGGTCATGATCCGGAAGACACGATTTGAGGTATATGGACGGAACTCGGTACGTGGTTCCAGGATCATCGACAGATCAGCGAGCGCATCTCGAATGCGGGGCTGCAATTCTAAGGCACGTTCAGTGGGTGTCATGCCTTCAGAAGAACGAATCAGGAGGGGATCATTAAATAAATTGCGTAATCGGCGTAAGATGTTACTCATGGCAGGCTGGGTAACGCCCAGTTGTTCTGCTGCACGTGTGACATTTTTTTCGCGAAGAAGTACATCAAGATAAATTAATAGATTGAGATCGACCCGCTCCAGATTCATAAAAGAAATACCGAGAATAAATACAAGAAATTATGAAGATTATGCCATAATTGCCGGGCCTTGTGTAAAGCGTCGATGAAAAAAAGCCATGTGCTCACTGATAAAGTTTACAAAATTAACACAGGCTTAAGCTCCATTATTCAAAGTGTACATAAGAAAAAGATGCACGTTAAATAGAATATCATTTAGCCTTTTTATAGAGGGAAATGAAAACCATCTTTTCGCTTTAAAAGAACATGAGAAAGGCTGTTCTTACGTTCAGTATTTGAGTGAAAAGTACACTAAATCGAGAATTCATCAAGTTGAATAAATCATCAAAGATCAGTATTTTTTAAAGATAAAAGGGCATAAACCCCATATCCAGACTTAAGTCTAATGAATTATTTTTAAGCAACATGTGGAAATTTTATCCATTTTTATTTTTAAATAAATATATATAAAACATAATCTTAATTTAATCTATCAAGATTGTAATAAGACTTTGATCTACTCATTTTTTAAATAAATACTGAAGATTCTTGCAGACTATTGGATTAATTTTCATAAGCCCACTAATCTTTAGCTATCCCAACGGATCGTCGAAAATCTGAACAAGTCATTGAGGGTGTGATTTGAGCGGTTCGTTGCAGAAAAATCCTAATATTATTACAGGAATATATCATGACTACATACCAAACAGCGATTGATGCAATCCGCGAATTAAAAGCGAAATTCGGTAACACTTGGGCAGACATCAGTCCTGAAGATGCTGCGCGTATGCAACTTCAAAACCGTTTCAAAACTGGTTTAGACATTGCGAAATATACAGCGGCAATTATGCGTCGTGATATGGCTGCTTATGATGCAGACTCTAGCAAATACACTCAATCACTAGGTTGCTGGCACGGTTTCATCGCGCAACAAAAAATGATTGCGAACAAAAAATACTTCGGTACAACTGAACGTCGCTACATCTACCTTTCTGGTTGGATGGTTGCAGCGCTTCGTTCAGAATTCGGTCCACTTCCTGACCAATCTATGCACGAAAAAACGTCTGTTCCTGCATTGATCGAAGAAATCTACACATTCTTACGTCAAGCTGACGCGAAAGAATTAAACGACTTGTTCCGTGCACTTAAAAAAGCACAAGAAGCGGGCGACACTGCTAAAGCAGCTGAAATCACTTCACAAATCGACAACTTCCAAACTCACGTTGTGCCAATTATTGCGGACATCGACGCTGGTTTCGGTAACGAAGAAGCGACTTACTTACTTGCCAAGAAAATGATCGAAGCGGGTGCTTGTGCACTACAAATCGAAAACCAGGTTTCTGATGCGAAACAATGTGGTCACCAAGCTGGTAAAGTAACAGTTCCACACGAAGACTTCATCGCGAAAATCCACGCTCTTCGCTATGCATTCCTAGAAATGGGTCTTGATGACGGTATCATCGTTGCACGTACTGACTCTGAAGGCGCTGACTTGACTCAAAAAATCCCAGTGGTTAAAGAGCCAGGCGACATCGCTTCTCAATACATTAGCTACTTAGACACAACTGAAATCGACATTTCAGAAGCTCAAGAAGACGAAATTCTGATCAAGCGTGATGGTAAACTTCACCGTCCTAAACGTCTTGCTTCTGGTCTATACCAGTTCCGTGAAGGCACGCAAATCGACCGCGTTGTACTTGACTGTGTAACTAGCCTACAAAACGGTGCTGACTTGCTTTGGATCGAAACTGCGACGCCTAACGTTGCTGAAATCGCTCACATGGTTAACCGTGTACGTGAAACAGTTCCAAATGCGAAACTTGTTTATAACAACTCGCCTTCGTTCAACTGGACTTTAAACTTCCGTCAACAAGCGTATGACCGTTGGGTTGCTGAAGGTAAAGACGTTTCTGCTTACGACCGTGCTAAGTTAATGAGCGCTGAGTACGATGCAACTGAACTGGCTGCTGAAGCTGACGAAAAAGTTCGTACATTCCAAGCTGACGCTGCTCGTGAAGCGGGTGTGTTCCATCACTTGATCACACTTCCGACTTACCACACAGCTGCACTTTCTACTCATGAGCTTGCTCAAGGTTACTTCGGTACTGAAGGTATGTTGGCTTATGTTGCTGGCGTACAACGTAAAGAAATCCGCGGCGGTATCGCATGTGTTAAACACCAAGCAATGGCTGGTTCTGACATCGGTGATGACCACAAAGAAATCTTCGCTGGTGACAATGCATTGAAAGCTGGTGATGATTCTAAAAACACAATGAACCAGTTCAGCGCTTAATCCGCTCAATTGATTCACCAAAAAACCCTGCAGATGCAGGGTTTTTTGTTTGGAAAAATGCTATTAATAAATAGGGAAGAGCAATCTCAAGAATATGCTCAAGAGGGATTATCCATAATTTCTCCATGATTGGTTTTTATCGCAGTTTTTATGTGTTTAATTCTTGCATTCTAGTGCTATGTCACTGAATATTTGGATATAGCATGCTTATGTTCTGCATCAATTTACCCCTATTTAATTAAAAGTGACCCGGACTTATGCTGTCTAAATTTTTTATCCACCGCCCGATCTTCGCTGGGGTACTGGCGATTGTTGTCATGGCAATCGGCTTGTTCGCAGTGATGAACCTGTCAGTGGAACGTTATCCGGACATTGCCCCGCCAAGGATAACGGTGGCAGCAACTTATAGCGGTGCTTCTGCAGAAACTGTGGAAGAAAGTGTGACTCAAGTGCTGGAACAGCAAATCAAAGGCATTGATCATCTGCTGTATTTCAGTTCGAGTAGTGATTCTTCAGGGCGCAGCCGGGTCAGTATTAGCTTTGAAAATGGCACCAACCCAGATACTGCACAGGTTCAGGTACAAAATGCGATTAATGGGGTACTAAACCGATTACCGGAAGATGTACAACGCCAAGGCGTTAATGTCTTTAAATCGCTCGGTGATACCCATATGGTGATCAGCCTGTATGATGAGTCGGGGCGCAGCAACAATATTGAACTTTCCGACTATCTGATGACCCATCTGGAACAGGACATTTCCCGGATTGAAGGCATTGGTGAGGTGGATGTTTTTGGTTCACAATATGCGATGCGGATCTGGCTGAATCCGGCAAAATTAAAACAATATAACCTGATGCCAAGTGATGTGCGTGCTGCGATTGAAGCCCAGAATACTCAGGTCGCTGCTGGTGCGATTGGTGATCTTCCAGCCATAGACGAGCAATACCTGAATGCCAAAGTTACTTCGGGTTCACGGCTAAAAACTGTAGAAGAATTCCAGAATATTATTGTCAAATCGGATCGTGCCGGCAGCTTTATTTATTTGAAAGATATTGCGCGGGTAGAACTGGGTGCTGAAAATTATCAGTCTTATAGTACCAATAATGGTTATCCATCAGCAGGTCTGGGTATTTCACTGGCCTCAGGGGCCAATGCCATTGCCACCTCTAATCTGATTAAGGCTGAAATTGCCCGTATTTCCCAGCAATTGCCTGAAGGCTATAAAATTGCTTACCCACGTGACAATACGCCTTTTGTACAAGAATCAATTAAAGAAGTGATCAAAACCCTGATCGAAGCCGTGATCTTGGTCATCATTGTGATGTTCATTTTCTTGCAGAACTGGCGTGCCACTTTGATTCCTACCGTGACTGTTCCAGTGGTGATTTTGGGTACGATGGCGGTGCTGTATGCACTGGGTATGAGTATCAACACCTTAACCTTATTTGCGCTGGTTCTGGCGATCGGCCTGTTGGTGGATGATGCGATTGTTGTGGTGGAAAACGTCGAACGGTTGATGCATGAAAAGCAACTGTCTGCCAAGGACGCGGCCCTGGAATCCATGCAGGAAATTAGTGGAGCACTGATCGGGATTACTTTGGTTTTGACCGCAGTCTTTATTCCGATGGCTTTCTTTGGTGGTTCGACTGGCGTGATCTATCGCCAATTTTCTATCACTTTGGTTGCGGCCATGTCGCTGTCCTTAATGGTGGCATTGATTCTAACCCCAGCATTGTGCGCGCTTATTCTAAAACCGAATCCTAAACCGGCAAAATGGGCATCCTGGTTTAACCAGAAACTGGATCATTTAAAACATCGTTATCTGAATTTGTCTAAACTCACGATTCAGCGTCAGGCGATTTGTCTACTATTGTTTGCTGGATTGATCGGTGTGTTTGCGCTGTTCTATCGTGCTTTGCCGACCAGTTTCTTGCCGAGTGAGGATCAGGGGATCTTAAGCTTGCAAATCAAATTGCAGGAAGGCGCTCCGATGAAAAATACCATTCAGATCGGTGAAGAAGTCCGTAAGTATTTTCTGGATCAGGAACAAGCTAATGTCAATCTGGTGATGATCCGTTATGGGCGAAATTTCTCTGGAACTGGTCAGAACCTTGCGACCGGTTTTGTAGCGTTGAAACATTGGGATGAGCGTTCCGGTCAGGACAATACTGCACAAGCGATTCGTGAACGGGCCTTGAAGCATTTTCAAAGTAATCGCAATGCACAAATTAACGTGTCCATGCCAGCTTCAGTCAATGGTCTTGGACAAACCGATGGTCTGGATTTCTGGATTCGAGATATCAATGGCAATGGCCGGCAATATCTGGAACAGCAATTTAAAGCGCTGGAAGCTCGGGCGGGCAACTATACAAGCTTTGAAAATCTGGGCAAGCGTTCTAATCCTGACAAAGCAGAACTACGTGTCAATATTGATCAGAAACAGGCCATGGCCAACGGCCTGACTCAATCGGCAATCAACAGTACTTTATCCAGTGCTTGGGGCGGCAGTTATATCAATGACTTTATTGATCGTGGTCGGATTAAACGGGTGATTATGCAGGGTGATGCTGAATTCCGCTCTAAGCCGGAAGATCTGGCACAGTGGCATGTACGAAATGACCAAAATCAGATGGTGCCTTTCAGTAACTTCTCGCAAGTGGGCTGGAGTGGTGGTCCTGAAGTGGTCAACCGCTTTATGGGGTATACCGCATTGCAAATGGAAGCCGATCGGGCCAAAGACAGCAGTTCCGGCCAGGCCATGCAAGATGTGGAAGCTTTAATTGCCGAGCAGGAAGGGGTGGATGTGGTCTGGAGCGGTCTTTCTTTCGAGGAAAAACAGTCCAATAATCAGGCGATCTGGCTGTATCTGATTTCAATTGGTTTTATTTTTCTTTGTCTGGCGGCTTTATATGAAAGCTGGAGCATTCCAACCGCCGTGATGTCAGCTATTCCACTCGGGATTGGCGGCAATATTATTTTCAGTTATCTGGCTGGTTTCCCGAATGATATCTATTTCCAGATTGCCTTGCTGACTACCATTGGTCTGTCCTGTAAGAATGCCATTCTGATTGTGGAATTTGCTTCATTAGCGCAGCAACAAGGTAAATCGGTAGTAGAAGCCGCATTAGAAGGTGCGTCTTTACGTCTACGTCCAATTTTGATGACTTCTTTGGCCTTTGGCGCAGGGATTTTACCGCTGGTCTTTGCTACAGGCGCTGGTGCGGTGAGTCGTCAGGAAATTGGCGTGAGTGTATTTGGTGGTGTCATTTTTGGAACATTGCTGGTGCTGATTTTTATTCCATTTATGTATGTTTTAATTCGTCGACTCATCATCAAAAAATCGCGTGCTTAAAATAAAGGAAAACTTTAGAGCTGAAAAATCCCCGTTTATACGGGGATTTTTTTATCGCCAAAACTCGTCCAATGACTGGTTGCGTTTTCAGCATGGTGTGAAAATTGCTATAAAAATCATCTATTCATACAAGAATGCGTCGTGAGAATGCATCTGATGGGGATTTTTATTCATGTTGTCACGCTTTTTTATTTATCGACCTAAATTTGCAACCGTGATTGCCATTATCATGATGGTATTAGGAATTTTTGCACTGCAAAAAATTCCGATTGAGCATATGCCGAATATGGATGCACCTGCGTTAGGTGTTTCTGCGGGGTATCGTGGTGCATCTGCGGAAACCGTTGAGCAATCGGTCACGCAAATTTTAGAACAAGCGATAAAAGGCATTGAAGGTTTGGAAAGCTTTCAGTCCAACAGTAGCGTGGGGCGTGCAAATCTGGCCCTGTCGTTTGAGCAAGGCGTGGATCTCGATCAGGCATTGTTGCAAGTGCAAAATGCGGTCAATGGTGTGCTAAGTCGATTGCCTGAAGAAACCCAGCAAAATGGAGTGGCTGTTTATAAACAAGGTTATGATCAATTTGCATTACTGAGTTTATATGATGAATCAGGGAAGGCGACACCTACAGAGCTTGCTGACTATTTAATGGTGCATGTCGAACCGCGTTTTTCCCGTATTGACGGGATGGGTGAAGTGGAGCTTTATGGCGCAGGCTATGCGATGCGCATTTGGCTCAATCCACATAAACTACGCCAATTTAATTTGATGCCGAGTGATATTCGCAATGCAGTCGAGACACAAAATGCACCACTTGTGTCTGGTTCTATTGGTGGATTACCGACAGCACAAGATCAATACATGAATGCTAAGGTCAGTGCGGATTCACGTTTAAGTAGCATTGATGAATTTGAAAAAATTATTGTGAAAACAACAGATTCAGGTTCGGTCCTGTACTTGAAAGATGTCGCACGTGTTGAATTAGGGGCAGAAAGTTATAATCATTTAAATTATACCAACGGTCATTTATCCGCTGCATTATCGATTCAATTGGCGCCACGGAGTAATGCCATTGCGGTTTCAGAGCAGATGCAAACGGTATTGAAAAATGCCCAAGCCAATTTGCCTGCACATTATCAATTGCGTATGACTATGGACAGAACCCCATTTATTACCAGTTCAATTGAACAAGTCGCGAAAACTTTGGTCGAAGCGATGGTACTGGTGGTCTTGGTGATGTTTATCTTCCTGCAAAACTGGCGCGCTACTATTATTCCTGCAGTCACGATTCCGATTGTAGTTTTAGCCACATTTGCGGTGCTGTATGTATTGGGAATGAGCTTAAACAGTTTTACCTTGTTTGCCCTGATTTTGGCGATTGGCCTGTTGGTCGATGATGCCATTGTGGTCGTGGAAAACATTGAACGTTTGATGCATGAAGAACATTTGGATGCTCAGGCTGCAGCTTTAAAGTCAATGAAGGAAATCAGCGGTGCATTGATCGGGATTACTTTGGTCTTAACTGCTGTATTTATTCCCATGGCATTTTTTGGCAGTATGACAGGAGTCATCTATCGTCAGTTTTCCATCACGTTGGTCGTGGCAATGCTACTTTCTTTATTGGTGGCACTCATCATCACCCCTACATTTGCAGCGCAACTGCTAAAACGTCAACCACATCAACCAAAATGGGCACAGCGTTTTAATCGTGGCATGGATAAGCTCACCATACGTTACCAAAAGCTTTCTGCACGTAGCATGCAGTTTAAAATGACGATGTTGGCTGTATTTAGTATATGTGTTTTAGGCTTTGGCTGGCTTTATAAAACCTTGCCCGAAGGGCTAATGCCAACGGAAGATATGGGCTTTGTCATGGGTCAAATTGTGATGCCGGGCAATGCACCACGTTCTGAGATAGAAAAAGTAGGGCGTGAAGTCCAGGACTATTTAATGCAACATGAATCTGAGCGCATTCAAAGCATTGGGATTTGGTATAGCGGAAACAATGTTGGGGTTGGGCCTTATCGTGGTCAGCTATTTGTCGTATTAAAGGACTGGGCAGCGCGTAAAAATCCTGAAGATACCGTCTTTGCTATTGTAGATCGTGCACAAAAGCACTTTGCCAATCATGCCAATGCCCAGATTTTCTTTATGGCACCTTCTATGTCAAGTAATGGACGTGTGGTCGACTTCTGGTTACAAGATCTAGATTCACGGGGTAGCGAGTTTTTACAGCAATCCTTCTCTGAGATTGAAACTCGTGCCAAAGCAAAATCATCGATTGAATATTTACAACTTGATGTACCCAAAGAAAGTGCCGAGCTGAATATTAAACTGGATGTAGAACGTTTACTCAAATATGCCGTACCTCAGCAAAGTTTTAATAGTACGTTGGCTGCGGCTTGGAGTGGTACTTATATCAACGACTTTATTGATCGTGGACAAATCAAACGGGTCATCATGCAAGGCGAAGCGGAGTTCCGTTCTAAACCTGAAGATTTGGCACATTGGCATGTTCGTAATAGCACAGGCGAAATGTTATCGTTTAATCAATTCACTACGCTGAATTGGCAAGGTGGACCGAATAGTATCAACCGTTATATGGGCTATAACGCCGTGCCTGTATATGCAGGTATTCCCAAAGATCAATTTTCGAGTCAAACCATGCAAGATGTCGAAGCTTTAGTCGATGAACAAGACGGAGTAAATTTGGCCTGGAGTGGAGCCGCCTTAGAAGAAAAACGTAGCAGTGGGCAAGCTATTTTCTTGTATCTAATTTCGATTGCCTTTATTTTCTTATGTTTAACGGCACTCTATGAAAGCTGGACGATTCCTGCTGTGGTGTTGACCGCGATTCCTCTGGGCGTGGGAGGAAGTATTCTGTTCTGTGTCTGGTTTGGTTTTGCGAACGATATTTACTTTCATATCGCCTTGCTGACGACTATCGGTCTGTCCTGTAAAAATGCAATTTTGATTGTAGAATTTGCTGCACAAGCAGAGCGGGCAGGTCATACTCCGGTTCAGGCCGCGATACTGGCCGCGGGCTTACGCTTGCGTCCTATTCTCATGACCTCCATTGCATTTGCAGCGGGCGTACTGCCTTTGATGTTTGCCACCGGCGTCAGTGCAATCAGCCGGCAGGAGATTGGCAGTAGTGTTTTTGGTGGGGTGCTATTTGCCACTGTCCTGGTACTGCTGTTTATTCCCTTTATGTATGTATTGATTCGTAGTCTGATGATTAAAAAAACGGTTTCTCAATCAGTGGTGATAGAGTATCCATCTTTAGAAAGTGAACAAGCCTGACTCAGTCAGGCTTTTTTATGGCTAAATATCGAGGAATTGATTTATACAAAAAATATCGTCATATTGCAGCATGATCATTAAAATTATTCACATGAAAAAATTAGGATACATAGGGATCAGGACAAACCTCTCTTGACTGCCAGACTTTTATAATGAGCTGCTTATGCCGACAATTTCAGAAAAAATCCAGCATATCCAACAACAATTTCATTCTGAAAATCACGACATCGCTGTAGGTTTACTCAGTCAGCTGAATGTCGCCGATCAGGCACGCATTTTAAGTCGTTTAGATGCTCGGCAACAGGCCCGAATTTTAAAGGAACTGAATGAATCGAGCTTGGTCTATGCTTTTATGCCCCTAGGGCAGCAGTTAAACGTGGCACAGCACTTATCTATTTCAGAACTTGTTCCTATTCTGGATGCAATGCCTTCTGATGATTTTGTCGATATTTATAAGCAGTTTTCGCCGCCGCTACAGCTGCAATTGATGGGCGCATTATCTGAAGAATCCCAGCAGACACTCAAAGATCTGGCCATCTATCCGGAAGGTACAGCAGGTGCCATGATGAGCTCACGTTTTGTGACGCTCTCACCCGATTTAACCATGGATGAAGCGATAAAGGCTTTACGTGTGGTGGCCGCCGGGCAGGAAACCCTGTATCTGATATATATTGTCGATGCAGAAAAACGGCTGATCGGTGTGATTTCCCTAAGGCAGATCATTCAGGCCTTAGCTGAGCTGAGCATTGCCGAAGTGATGCAACGTGACGTCATTTCTGCCCAGGTAACAGATGATCAGGAAATTGTGGCTAGAGCCTTGGCCTATTATGATTTTATTGCCTTGCCAGTGGTTGATGCCCAGCAAAAACTCTTAGGAATTGTCACCTATGACGATGCTATGGACATTGTCGAAGCCGAAACCACTGAAGATATTTTAAAGTCGGGTGCAGTAACCCCGTTGACTGAGTTGAGCCTTAAAACTGCCCCGATTTTGACCCTGTATCAGAAGCGGGTCTTTTGGTTGGTCATTCTGGTTTTTGGCAGTCTGCTCTCTGGAGTCGGGATTGCACACTTTGAAGAGATCATTGCCGCACATATCGTGCTGGTATTTTTCTTGCCACTTTTGGTGGGCAGTGGCGGGAATGCCGGTTCGCAATCAGCCACCTTGATGGTGCGTGCTTTGGCCACAGGCGATGTCGAATTTAAGGATTGGTTTAATTTGCTCAGTCGCGAATCTCTGGTGGCGCTGTGCTTAGGCGGCACTATGGCGATTGCGGTATCCATTCTGGGTTATATTCGGGGAGATATTATGGTAGCTGTGGTGCTGGCCATCAGTATGCTCGGGATTGTGTTGACGGGCTGCCTGATCGGCATGAGTCTGCCTTTTATTTTAAATAAACTCAAACTTGATCCTGCCAGTGCTTCGGCGCCGTTAGTGACTTCTATCTGCGATGCTACCGGTGTGATTCTGTATTTATTCGTTGCTTCCAAATTATTGTTTTAATTCACAGATTGATACATCAGCCTAGAAAAAATACTTTATGCTCAAGAAAATCAGCATTATTTCTGGAATAACTTATGCCTGAGTCTGGACAAAAACCAAAATTAAGCCAACAAGAGGTGATACGTCTGGAACGTGATCTGGCCAAGTTTGCCAATATGATGGATTCCGTGGTGCGTATTCCATTTACCAAGCAAGGGGTGGGGGCAGACGCGGCTTTGAGTACGATTCCGGTTGCTGGAGATATTGCCGGTTTTGTACTGACCTGTTATGCCATTCATAAGGCCAAACAGATTGGGGTGCCGAGTGCCAAACTCAATCCAGTGATGAAAATGGCGGCGATCGATGCGGTAGTAGGATTTATTCCGGTGGCAGGCACGGTCTTTGATATTTTTATTCGGCCCAGTCGCAAAGCGCTCGATGTCGTGCACCTGCATATTCGCGAGGAATATCAGATTAATAGCGATCGACATGTGGTGCATCCATTTTTGCATGAAAGTCTGGAACGCAAACAACAGCAATCAGCATTCTGGCGCAATCCCGTGGTGGCCTGGATCTGGATTCATATCCCCGATATTTTAGGTACTTTATTCCTGATTGTATTTGTCTTCGCGATCGGGTGGGGTGCTATGGCGCTGTATCAATGGTTCAGCCAATGATAGGTCAGCTAAAGAATAATTGAATCCAATAAAAAAAGCCTGCAATTGCAGGCTTTTTTTGAATCAAAAATAAAGTTTTACTTAAGCACAATCAAGTTGTTGCAATGCAGCGACACGTTGTTCGATGCTTGGATGCGTCTGGAACAATGCAGCAAGGCTAAAGCCTTCTTCTTTACCCGCAGAAATCGCAAATGCTTTCATTTCTTTCGGCATGGCATCTGGCATTTCAGATTCTGCCTGTAAGCGCAGTAATGCTGAAATCATGGCTTGTTTACCTGCCAGACGTGCACCTGCTTCATCAGCACGGTATTCACGGTGACGAGAGAACCACATCACAATCGACGATGCCAAGATACCGAACACGATATCCAGCACAATAGTAATCACGAAATAGGCAATACCCGGGGCTTCACCTTCTTCACGACCAAAGACATTGCGGTCAATAAAATCACCTGCGACACGTGCGAAGAACATCACGAAGGCGTTCACAACACCTTGGATTAGTGCCAGAGTGACCATGTCACCATTGGCGACATGACCAATCTCATGCGCTAATACTGCACGAAGTTCGTCTTTGTTCATACGCTCAAGCAAGCCAGTTGATACCGCAACGAGAGCATCATTTTTGTTCCAGCCGGTGGCAAAGGCATTCGACTGGTAAGAGGGGAAAATACCCACTTCCGGCATTTTAATGCCTGCACGCTGAGAAAGTTGTGCAACTTCTTGGAGCAACCAGGCTTCAGCTTGGTTACGAGGTGCATTCGGGTCAATCAGTTCAGTACCCGTGGTCTTTTTCGCCATCCATTTAGACATGAACAGGGAAATCATTGAGCCGACCATACCGAACACAAAACAGATGACCAACAGGTTGCCTAGATTCAAGCCACCTGCGCCATGGTAACTACCGACACCGAAGAGTGACAAGATAATGCCAGCTACAACCAGTACCGCGAGGTTGGTTAGCAAGAACAAACCAATCCGCATCATTGAGAAATCCTCTTATTACAGAAAAATAATCTGATTATTAAATGTAAATCATTGAAATCAATATGCGGTGAAATCGAGAAGAATTCAAGGAAAAAATAGCATTTGGCTACAAAAAACACAGGATATTTTTTGTGCAAATTGAAACATAGGTCTTTAAAAACAAAGCTGTTTAGGAGTTATTCACTTAAATATATTTTTGCAGATGCTGACGCATTCGCGGTGGCATATGAGCCTGCCGGTGCATCGGTGAAACTGCCATCCGCTTGAGCAATGATCTGACGCTGATACTTGGCAGCCTGAATATTGGAAGCTGTGGTGGTTTCAATCGAATAATTGTCAGAACTGGCAATCACACGGCCAGTACCAGAAGATGCTGTATAGGTAGAACTAGTATTGCCAATTCCCTGAGCATATAAGTTCTGATAACGGCTGCTGACACGACGGACATAGTCCTGAGTTTCACGAAACGGTGGCACACCCTTATATTTGGCAACATTACCTTCACCGGCATTATAGCCTGCCAGTGCCAAGGTGGTGTTGCCATTAAAACGTTTCAATAACCAGGCCAGATATTTGGCACCTGCCATAATATTCTGCTGCGGGTCATAAGCGTTGCTGACATTAAAACGACGGGCAGTCGCCGGCATGAGTTGCATTAAGCCCTGTGCACCGACTGGAGAGCGTGCCTGTACATTAAAACCGGATTCGGTATGCATCACAGCTTTAATCAAGCCTTCAGATACACCATAGGTTTGTGCTGCCTGACGGATGATCGAGTCATAGGCATTTTTATTTTTACTATAACTTGGCAATACCGAAGCTTCACTTGAACCCCAGTTGCTATAACTGTGAATATTGCTGTCTGGATAATAGGTTTTCTTTTCTACCTGTAGATGGTTATAGCGACTTTTTTTATTGGTCAATAAAGTACTGCCATTACTGTCACGTAATTGATAGATCGTTTGACCGGCATAAGCAAAATGACAACAGCTTGCCAATAGCAAACCACTGATCCCATAACGCCCCAAAACATACACATTTATTTTCATTGTTTATATTAAGTAAACACAAGCGAGAAAAATTCAATAAAGAGTTTAACAAAAAATTACGGAATGAAAAGACTTGTGCGCTGCATTTATAAACGAGTTTGTAAATGCAAGTCATTTTTTACATTTTAGCAGTAGAAAAAAAAATATGATTTAATTTAAAACCTTAGGCTTGACAGGGTTAACTAATTGATTTTTATAAATAATTAAATTGATCAAAAAATGATCAATTTAAAGAAAAGCCTTATCTTTTGAGCCGGACAAGTTGTCAAGTCTGTTTCAATCCACAAAGTTATCCACAGCTTTTGTGGACAACTGTGGAAAAGTCCAAAAGATAAGCATCTTGACTAAAAAATGAACGCAATCGTTCAATATATCAATCTAAATAAAACATGAAAATGAAACTAATAAGACATTTTCATGAAAATAAATTCTTTTGATGCGATAGCGGTCTGAATCGGCTAAAATTGCGCGGTATTTTTTTTATGGGTTAATCTCGTCTATGTACTCGCCAGTTGAGTCCGAACAAGGATTTAATTTCAAACCTGAACTGCCAACAAGCTCAGCCTACTACCGTTTGTTGAAGAAGCTTCGCCGCCAGGTCGGACATGCCATTCGTGACTTCAAGATGATTGAAGAAGGCGATAAGGTCATGGTGTGTATTTCTGGTGGTAAAGACAGTTATACCCTGTTGGATATCCTGCTACAGTTCAAGCGCATCGCACCGATCAATTTCGATGTAGTGGCTGTAAATCTGGATCAGAAACAGCCAGGCTTCCCTGAAGATGTTCTACCGCGTTATTTAGAAGAAAATAATATTCCGTATTACATTCTGGAAAAAGACACCTACAGCATTACCAAAAAACTGACGCCAGAAGGCAAAACCTATTGTGCAGTCTGTTCGCGTTTGCGTCGTGGTTCTTTATACGGTTTTGCGCAGGAAATTGGCGCGACCAAAGTTGCTTTAGGCCATCATCGTGATGATATCTTGGCGACTTTCTTCCTGAACCTGTTCCATGGCGGCAGCTTGAAAGCTATGCCACCAAAACTGTTGTCTTCAGACAAAAAGAACATTCTGATTCGCCCACTGGCCTATGTGGAAGAAAAAGACATCATCAAATATGCAGAAATGCGTCAATTTCCAATTATTCCATGTAATTTATGTGGCTCTCAGGACAACCTGCAGCGCGCAATTATCAATGACATGTTACGTGATTGGGATAAAGCACATCCAAAACGTCTGCACAGCATTTTTGGCGCATTGCAAAATGTTTCGCCATCGCAGCTGGTCGATCGTGAATTATTTGATTTTGAAGTGCTGGACAGCCAGCGTGAATTCGACTTCAAAGGCGGTGATTCAACTGAAGAAGCTGTGGAAGGCGAGAACCGTCGGATCAATATGGTCAATCTGGGCTTTGCTGCAGACTAATTTTAGAACGTGTAGACATCAGCCTGCGGGTTGATGTCTGCTTATAAACATAAATAAAAATAGAACTACAAAAATTGAACGGCGCGTACAAAATTCGTTAGCCTTTGCGCTAATGATCATGATATAACAAAGCACAAGCATAATAGCTTCAACATGATGTCGTCTGGATAGTCGACACAAATGAACAAATAATTTGAGGAAAGATCATGCCTGCTTTTTTAACTGATGATTGGTTTTCAACTGTAGAAACTCTAACTGCGCAAGCTGGCGATTTGAATTTGCCACCAGCTTTGGCGAACCTTGCGATTAATTTGGTTGTAGCGGACACTACAGGTAATACTGAACTATCTTTAGATGGTGGGGCAATCAAAAAAGGTTTGTCTTCAAATGCCAAAACTACGCTGAATATGGATGGCGAAACTCTACGTAAAGTTTTTCTAGAGTTTGATATGGCTGCTGCGATGCAGGCCTTCATGACAGGTAAAATCAAAGTACAGGGTGATATGTCACAATTGATGGCACTTCAAACTGCAAAACCAAGTCAGGAACAAAAAGATTTGTTCAAGAAAGTACTTGAAAATACCACGGCTTAATTCTGCTAAGACATTCGCCCGAATAAAGACCAAAAAAGCTTACCCTGAGGTAAGCTTTTTTTATGGCATTTTGATTAACGCTAAGATTTCAGCTTAGATATTCACCAATTGCGGTGTAGTCTTGATATGCTCCAGATAAGCACGAATACGGGTTACATATTGCACCGCTTGACGGTAACGACCATTATTGGCCTTATTCTGATCCAGATAGGCATATAAGTTCACCCAGTTATTCGGGTTCTTGCCTTGCGACTGAATGCGCTTTTGCAACTGATTCACTGCACCTGGACCCATATTATACGCTACCAGTGCAAACCAGTTCCGATCTGGAAAAGGAATATGCTCATAGCGACTAAGCATTTGATCATAATACTTGGCACCACCCTGAATACTTTGAGCAGGATCGGTACGGTTACTCACGCCCATGGCTTTTGCTGTACTGTTGGTCAGCATCATCAAACCACGCACACCCGTCGGAGAAACTGAATTCGGTTTCAGATAAGATTCCTGATAACCAATGGCCGCCAGTAAATGCCAATCCAGATCATACTGCTGCGCTGTCTGTTTAAAACTCGCTTCATAGATCGGCAGGCGATTGTTCAAATCACGTTGAATGGTGGTCCAGGATTCCTCTTTCACCACATTCTGATTATAAAATGAAGCAAGCTGCTTGATGGCACCACTTTGTTTACCTTTGCAGACAAAAGCACTGGCCGTCTGGCTCAAAGGATCTGTAGCAGATTTAAATACTAGGTTTAAATTGGTATTCAAGCCATTACTCGACAGAATCGATTCATCGCCACAAGTGGCTGAGAATGACGTCAAACGCTTGTTTTCAATGGTGCGTATATCGGTAGTTGTCATAGCCAGATTGGCTTTACCCTGAGCAACCCATTGTAGTGCCGTATTATTATCAGGGACGATTTTAAAATCGAGCTTTACATTCAGATTGTTGGCATAGTTACGAACCAGATCATAACCGAAGCCATGTAGATGTTGTCCATCCTGGAATACGGTAGTCGGATTTTCAACCGCAACCACGGTCAACTTATTGCTATTGACCACATGATCAAACTGAAGTGTGGTCTTACTTGCATTGATACTGTGTAGGGGAATAAATGCAGTGCTCAGTACAAGTACTTTCAAAGGGAGAGAAGAAATTACAGATCTTAGGCAAAGCCTCGACCCAGTGGATGAACTACTGTGCATGTTGTCTCCGCTACAAGTAATTTATGCCCTAAAAATCACAGCCAATAAAGCCAGAAATTTTAACAGTTTGATAAATTCAATAAGGGTTGGGCAGTCATGACGTCATTCAAAATGACAAGAGATTTAAAGATAATTATGTAGAAAAACTACATAGATTAAAAAGTAAGCATTTCCGGGAGTTGCTGGCATATTAATGATCTGAAAAACGATTGTCAAATTTTGTACACAAATTATTTTTAAAAATAATTTTAAGATATTGAAATATAGGGTTAATTTTTTTGGAATTTTGTCATTGTGTTAAAATGGTAAATAAAATAAGCTGTTTGTAAGTTAAAACACTGAAAATATGATCAGCAAGACGTATGAAATCCAACTTAATCACCCGTGCTGGACACGATAAATTGGTGGCAGAACTTAAGAATCTCTGGCATGAAGAGCGCCCTGAAATTACCAAAAAAGTAAACTGGGCCGCTAGTCTCGGCGACCGTTCTGAAAATGCAGACTACCAATATAACAAGCAAATTTTGCGTAAAATTGATCGACGGGTCAGGTATCTCGGCAAGCGCCTCGAAGAACTGAAAATCATCGATTTTTCCCCGGAGCAAGAGGGCAAGGTCTATTTTGGTGCCTGGGTGGACATTGAAAATGAAGAAGGTGAACAAAAAACTTTACGTATTGTCGGTGTAGATGAAATTTATGATCATCATCCGCAGCATATTTCGATCAGTTCACCGATGGCACGCGCGTTATTAGGCAAGCAGGTCGATGATGAGGCCGAGGTATTGACCCCCTCCGGCAAGAAACTTTGGTTCATCAACTCAATTCGTTATGAAAAGCCAGAAAATTCAGCAGATTAATGTAATTGATTTTATTTTGTGCAGTTGATGCAGTGAAAGCATAAAAATATTTGCCAAGCATGATTTTTGTTTATATCATGTCGGCCATGGAAGCGTGGCAGAGCGGTTTAATGCACCGGTCTTGAAAACCGACGAGGGTGTGAGTCCTCCGTGAGTTCGAATCTCACCGCTTCCGCCAAATTTTAAAAACCCAGTCAATTTGACTGGGTTTTTTTATGTCTGAATATTTTTTCAGTTGTTGATCCGCTTGATGCTGAATGTGATTATTTCTCTCATTATTCTCTACTGAGTTAAATACAACTCAAGATCATTTCAAGATTCAAATCTTTGAATGAAAATGCCCAGGTTGGCTTTGATTTCGGATGATTTTTAGCTGAATAAGCCGCTTTTTATAGAAGTTTCGCTAAATTTTATTGCCAAAAATCTAATTTATTTATATGATGGCGGCCAAGGAAGCGTGGCAGAGCGGTTTAATGCACCGGTCTTGAAAACCGACGAGGGTGTGAGTCCTCCGTGAGTTCGAATCTCACCGCTTCCGCCAAATTTTTAAAACCCCAGTCGAAAGATTGGGGTTTTTCTTTTTAGGCTGCAGATCTTGAATATTAAATTCTTCAGTCCTGAACTTAATTCATAAAATCTTGAAAAATGGACGTATCGGCCAAATATAGAGTCAGAGGCGTCAACGCGCTATTATACGCCCAAGCATCATATGGATCTCATTATGAAAATTGTCGCAGATGAAAATCTGGCATTTACCGATTATTTCTTTTCCGAATTTGGTGACATTCAACATTGTGCAGGGCGAACCTTAAGCGCAGATGATGTCAAAGATGCCGATAGCTTGCTGGTACGTTCAGTGACTCAGGTCAATGAAGTACTGCTACAGAATAGTTCGATCAAATTTGTGGGCAGTGCCACCATTGGTACAGATCATTTGGATATTGCTGCATTAGAACAACATGGGATTCAGTGGAGTAATGCAGCCGGCTGTAATGCGCAAGCAGTGGCTGAATATGTCATTACCGCATTATTGCAGGTACGTCCTGAATTACTCGATGCCAATACGACATTTACCCTGGGTATTGTCGGTTTGGGTAATGTCGGAACCCGACTGGCCTACATGGCGAAGCTCTTGGGCTGGCGCGTGATCGGTTGCGATCCTTTTGTGCAAAGAGAGCAGGTTGATCAAGTCGAATTTCATGAACTGCTGCAGCAGGCGGACGCCGTTTCAATTCATGTCCCTTTAACCAAAACAGGCATATATCCAACCTATCATTTATTTAATGCTACTGCGTTGGCAAAAATGCAGCCTGACGCGATCCTGATTAACTCAGCGCGTGGACCAGTGATTGAAGAAACTGCCTTAATTCAAGATATTAAAGCGACACAACGCCCCGTAATTTTGGATGTTTTTGAACACGAACCGCTGATTTCAGCAGAACTTCTGGATCTGGTGACTTTGGTGACTCCGCATATTGCCGGCTATAGCCTGGAAGGCAAGGCACGTGGTACCCAGATGATTTACGAAGCTTTTTGTCAAACTTTCGGTTTTGCAGCCAATAAACAGTTTGAATCCCAGCTGCCTATCTGTGAGCAGTTTTTTCAGGGGCAGGATTTAAAAATGGCATTGCAACAGCATTTATCCCAAATTTATGACATTGCTCGTGATGATGCCAATCTACGTGCCTGTCTCAAAGAAGGCAAAATCGATCAGCAGGCATTTGATCATTTACGTAAAACCTATCCGCTGCGTCGTGAGTGGGCAGCACATGGTGGGCCGAAGGCATGACGATGACGTATCAACCCACTTGTGACCTTCAAGCCATGCGTGCACGGGCGACCTTATATCGTCAAATCCGTCAATTTTTCGCTGAGCGGGATGTATTAGAGGTGGAAACACCGATTTTGTCTCAAGCCGGTGTGACCGATGTGCATTTAGCCTCGGTACAGGCACAGCGCCATGTGCTGGGTAAACTGAATACGCATTATTTGCAGACCTCACCCGAATTTGCTATGAAGCGCTTATTGGCCAGTGGTAGTGGACCCATTTACCAAATCTGTAAGGTCTTCCGCAATGATGAGCATGGACGCAAGCACAATAGCGAATTCACCATGCTGGAATGGTATCGCCCGGGATTTAGCTTAAAAGATCTGATGTTTGAAGTATCGGATTTGCTGAATGTGACTTTGAAAGCACGTTTTGGCGAAATCCGTCCGACCATTCTAAGCTATAAACATGCTTTCATGGATCGTCTGGATCTCAATCCACTTCAAGCCACTTTACAGGAACTGAAAGATTGCTGCCGCCGCGTTGGACTCAATCTGGATTTAGGCGAGGATCGTCTCGGTTATATCGACCTGTTATTTTCACATATGGTTGAACCTAGTCTGGGTTTTGATACTGCAGTATTCCTGACTGATTTCCCCCCTGAAATGGCATCACTGGCCAAAACCCGAACCGATGAAGATGGTGAACTGGTCGCCGCACGTTTTGAATTGTATATCGAAGGTTTAGAATTGGCCAATGCCTATGATGAGCTGATTGATGCCGACGTATTGCGTTCGCGCTTTGAGGCGGATAATGCAGAACGGGCCAAGCTGGGCTTGCATGTCATGCCGATCGATAAATATCTATTGGCAGCTTTACCGAATATGCCGGAATGTTCTGGAATTGCCCTTGGAATTGACCGTTTGTTGATGATTGCAACCAATCAAATGAAACTGGAGCAAGTGATTACTTTTCCGGCAGATATTTCCTGATGGTACTGATCCAATATTTCTTAATTCCTTTTGTGATAAAGAGAAATTAAGCTATTAAAAAAGCACCCGAGGGTGCTTTTTTATTATTCAATCGCTACGGTTTGTTGTGCTTTGAGTTCACCGAGTGCCTGAATCCGTCGTTCAATCAGCATTTCACCAATATCCGGACCCTGAATATCGGCAGGCAGGTCTTGTGCCTTGATGGCGCGTACGGTTTGCATGGCATCGAGGACATATTGTGCTTGTGGATAAGCACGATCTTCCAGACCTAGACGGCCACGTGAATCACATTCACACGCCTGGACGAAAGCTTCGACACGTTCAGGGCGACGTAACACATCCAGACGTTGCAATAATCGCCATAAGGTTCCCGGCTTAAGATTGAAGGCCTGATGGCATTTCAGATGCTCTTTGCACACCGCCAAAGCCAGCTGCTTGGTATACGTCGGCACTTTTAAACGGTCACACAGTTCATTCACTGGCTTGATGCCACGCTCTTCATGCATGATATGTCGCGGTAATTCTTCAACCGGCGTTAAAGCTTTTCCTAAGTCATGCACTAAAACGGCAAAACGTACATCCAGGCTATAATTTTGACGACATGCCTGCTGCAAGGACATCATCGTGTGAATGCCGCAGTCAATTTCCGGATGATATTCAGGTCGTTGCGGAATGCCATATAAGGCGTCAATCTCAGGGAAGAGTACCTTTAAAGCACCACACTCGCGTAATACTTCAAAATACACATCAGCATGACGTTCGGATAATGCACGGGAAGTTTCTTTCCAGACGCGTTCCGGTGTCAAGGCATTTAATTCACCCGATTCAGTCAAGCGTTGCATTAACGCCAAAGTTTCATCGGCAATCACAAAGCCTGCACTGGTATAACGGGCAGCAAAACGGGCAATGCGTAGCACGCGTAATGGATCTTCGACAAAAGCATCGGAAACATGACGTAGAGTCCGCTTTTCCAGATCCTGTTGACCACCATAAGGATCATAAACCTGGCCGGCATCATCCATGGCCATGGCATTAATGGTCAGATCGCGACGAATCAGATCCTGCTCTAGCGTAACGCTGGCATCGGTATGAAACTCAAAACCATGATAACCGGTGCCAGATTTACGTTCGGTACGCGCCAGTGCATATTCTTCTTTTGTTTGGGGATGTAGAAAAACAGGGAAATCTTTGCCTACGGGCTGATAGCCTAAGTCAAGCATTTGCGCGGGAGTTGCACCAACAACCACATAATCTTTTTCGTGATAGGGGTGTCCGAGCAAATGATCTCGAACTGCGCCGCCTACTAAATAAACTTGCATGAAAAAACCTCTATTCTTACAAGCATCATGCTACAGAATAGAGGTTTTCTCAAGTTAAGAAACGAGGCTGATGCGTCGTTATCTTGTCATTGGCTTAAAGTGCATCTTGTTCCGCTTGCTGGATTTCTGCAACAGTCAGTGCAGTCATGTTGATGACACGGCGCGTGGTCGCAGTCGGCGTCAAAATGTGGACAGGTTTCGCAGCACCCAACAGAATTGGACCAATCGTTACGTTGTTGCCTGAAGTTGCCTTTAACAGGTTAAACGAGATATTGGCAGCATCCAGATTCGGCATGATCAGCAAGTTTGCAGAGCCTTTGAAACGTGAATTCGGGAATGCAAACTGACGAATGTTCTCATCCAGTGCAGCATCACCGTGCATTTCACCTTCAACTTCCAGCTCAGGCGCGATTTCAGACAGGATGTCATACACCTTACGCATTTTTTGCGCGCTGGCATCATGCTGGTCTGAACCGAAGCTTGAGTGAGAAAGCAGGGCAATACGTGGCGTCATACCAAAACGGCGAACTTCTTCAGCGGCTAGAATGGTCATTTCAGCCAGCTGTTCAGCTGTTGGATTGGTGTTGACATAGGTATCGGCAATGAACAAGTTACGGTCTTCAAGCATCAAGGCATTTAGGGTAAAGAAGGTGTTATGACCATCTTTCTTGCCAATGATATTGCTGACGAAGTCCAGGTGAATGTCGTAGCTTGAATACGTACCACACAGCATACCGTCTGCCATACCATGTTTCACAAGCATCGCTGCGATCAGGGTAGAGCGGCGACGTGCTTCACGCTGTGCATATTCAGGTGTTACACCCTTACGCTGCATGATATTGTAGTAATCATCCGCAAACATTTCATAGTTGGGGTTCTTTTCCTGATCAACAATCGTGATATTCACGCCATCTTCAAGACGTAGACCCAATTTTTTGATGTTGGCTTCAATTACCGCTGGGCGACCCACCAGAATTGGAATTGCCAAACCATCATCTACCGCAATTTGAACTGCGCGAAGTACACGCAGGTCTTCACCTTCCGCATAAGCAATACGTTTAGGATCAGATTTGGCTTGTTCGAAAATCGGTTTCATCATGAATGCAGAGTTGTAGACAAACTCAGACAAACGTTGACGATAATGCGAGAAATCCGTGATTGGACGTGTTGCCACGCCAGAATCCATGGCTGCTTGTGCAACAGCAGGTGCGATTTCTAGAATCAAACGTTGATCCAGTGGTCCCGGAATCAGGTATTCACGGCCAAATGATGCCGATTTTTCACCATAAGTCGCCGCATCAGCTTCAACGTGTGCCATACGCGCGATCGCGTGGACACAGGCAATTTTCATTTCTTCGTTAATGGTGGTTGCGCCAACGTCCAGCGCACCACGGAAGATGTACGGGAAGCACAGTGCGTTATTCACCTGGTTCGGATAGTCAGAACGACCAGTCGCCATGATCACGTCATCACGAACTTCATGCGCATGTTCAGGCAGAATTTCTGGATCCGGGTTCGCCAAGGCAAAGATGATCGGATCTTCAGCCATGACCTTGACCATTTCTTTGGTCAAAATGCCCGCAGCAGAAAGACCAAGGAACATGTCTGCACCTGAAATCACGTCACCAAGCTGAGTAGCTTCAATGTCTTGTACATAGGCTTTCTTAGATTCATCCAGGCCTTCGCGATGTGTAGTCAGCAGACCGCGTGAATCGGCAACGATGATGTTCTCTTTTTTAGCACCCAGAGCGCAAAGCAGATTTAAACAAGACAGTGCAGCAGCACCCGCGCCTGAAGCCACGATCTTGATGTCTTCAATTTTTTTACCGTTGATTTGTAACGCGTTGAGGAGCGCAGAACCGACAATAATCGAAGTACCGTGCTGATCATCATGGAATACTGGAATATTCATGCGTTCACGCAATTTTTGCTCGATATAGAAACACTCTGGCGCCTTGATATCTTCAAGGTTAATCCCGCCAAAAGTCGGTTCTAATGCAGCTACAATATCCACAATTTTGTCTGGATCATTTTCAGCAATTTCGATATCGAATACATCAACGCCAGCGAATTTTTTGAATAATACGCCTTTACCTTCCATCACTGGTTTAGAAGCCAAAGGACCAATATTACCCAAGCCAAGCACGGCAGTACCGTTGGTCACTACAGCAACCAGGTTGCCACGAGCCGTATACAATGCAGCAGTTGAAGGATCGCGTTCAATCTCAAGACATGGTGCAGCTACGCCAGGCGAGTAAGCAAGGGCCAAGTCACGTTGGTTGACCAATTGTTTGCTTGGTGTAACGCTGATTTTCCCCGGGGTAGGAAACTCGTGATAGTAAAGGGCCTGTTGCTTTAAAGATTGTTCGTCCATCAGTCTCTCGATCGTTGTAAAGATTACCCGGTCAGCGGGCAAAGAATTTATTTATGTTCCTGAATATACCATTTGTTAGCCAGTTCGGACAGACAAAGACGGCCGTTTTTCCAACAAACTTATTGTGGTGGGGTATGGACTTAGACTTGGGGTATATAAGTCTGATGCGTCTTGTCTCGCACTAAATAAGCGGTTGCATCCTGCTCAGGAAGCGGTTTGGAAAATAAGTAACCCTGGGCAATATCACAGTCTAAATCACGTAGATATTCTAGCTGTTCTTCAGTCTCGATCCCTTCCGCGACCACGGTCATGCCCATGGCTTTACCCATGGCCACCATGGCGCTGACAATCGCTGCCTGTTTGTTTTCCCCAATCTTGCAAACAAAACTGCGATCAATTTTCAAGGTATCAATAGGAAAATCAGCAAGATAGGAGAGAGAAGAATAACCTGTACCGAAATCATCTAGGGCAATATGAATATGTCGCTGTTTAATTTCATTCAGCAGGTTTTTGACCGCTTCCGAATTTTCAATTAAAGAAGATTCGGTAATTTCCAGCTCCAGGCTGGCGCCAGAAATATGGTTGTCTGCAATGGCTTGGTCCAGATCATCAAGTAATTGACCACGACGCAATTGCTGCGCCACGATATTGACTGATACACAAATATGATTAAAGCCCAGATCATTCCATTGGCGAATCTGTTTAGCGGCCTGCTGGATCACCAGACGGCCAATGTCTGAAATCAGGCTGGTCTGTTCCGCTAAGGGGATAAACAGCCCGGGTGCAATAATGCCTTTTTCTGGATGGTTCCAGCGAATCAGCGCTTCAAAGCCATAAATGCTTTGATCGCTAAAATTGATTTTTGGCTGATAATACACCACCAGCTCATTATTCTGGATCGCTTTACGCAAATCCCGTTCCAGGAAAACCCCTTTATTCTGTAATGAATGATTTTCACTAGAATAAAAATGAATGGTGTTGCCACCGAGATTTTTGGCTTCGTTCAATGCCTGTTCGGCGCAGTTATTTAAATAATCCAGCTGACGGCCATGATCCGGATAGAATGCCACGCCCATGGACAGGGTAATCACATGATCCTGACCGTAAATATTAAACGGTCTGCTAAAGGCCTGAGCAATGCGTTCACAATGGTGCTGAACTGAAGGGCGAATATGTGAAATTTCATAGAGAATCGCAAAATCATCACCGTTTAGATGTGCAACAAATAGCGCTTCTGCATTGGTCATCCGCAGCCGCTGCGCCACCTGGCGTAGAAGTTCATCACCGCCGTTATTGGATAGATATTCATTCAATGGGCGGAAACGGTCGATATTAAGCCGAATCACAGCCATCTCTTTAATCGAGTCTTTTTGCGAAACCAGATACTGATGTAGCTGATAGTTATAATAAAAGCGGTTCGGCAAGTCAGTCAGTGTGTCGTAATTTTCCAGATAGGACAGGCGCTGTTCCTGTAATTTACGTTCAGTCAGATCTGATACGATGCCAATATAATGGGTAATCCGGCCTTCATCATCAGTCACGGCATTAATATGCAGCCATAAGGTGGATTCTTTGCCAGACAGAAATTTGGCATAAACCTCTCCATCATAAGAGCCAATCTTTTGAATCTGTTTGACAATATTGGCCTGAAAAGTACGTTGCTGGGATTTATTTTGCACCGCAATATCAAATAAGGATTTACCGATAATTTCGTCACGCTCAAAACCGCTCAGGTATTCGTAGTGAGGATTGACATCGATATAATCTAATTCAGGATTCAGAATAAAAATGCCTTCCGCAGCCTGTTCTAGTACACTGGCCACCAGTTTTAAACGTTCTTGAGAAAGACGTTCCTGCTGAATATCACGACGGATACCGACCATGCGCAAGGGTTTTTTATTTTTAGGATCACGACTGATCACCCGGCCAATATCATGCACCCAACTCCAGCCACCTTCACTGAGCTTGATCCGGTAAGTGGCATCATAGCGTTCAATCTGGCCACGCAGATGCTGTTTCATATTGCGCTTAAAATAGTCCAGATCTTCAGGGTGAATCAGATACTGTAATTGCAGATGGTGATCTTTGGAATCGCGCAGAATCTTTTCGTCTTTATGATTGGTTAAGGTGATGCTGCGCTCTTGAATATTCCAGTCCCATGGCCGAATACCGGCAATTTCATGTGCAAGTTCTAGGTTTTGCTGCTGATTCTTCAGGTCATGATTGATCTGTTCAATATCATAGGTACGTTCCCGTACTTTTTGCTCCAGCAATTGATTGCTGAGCTGTAATTGCAGTTCAACATCTTTGGATTTATTAACTTCAGTTTTGAGTTGCTGGCACAGTTCATCAGTCCAATGCACTTGCTGTTCGGCATTTTTCACCAGAATATCATTTTCCGCATACAGGCGTGAGGTACGGCTGTGAATTCGATAACTACTCGTCGCGCACAGCAAAATCACAATCATGGCGAAATTTAAGGCCAGACCAAAAAAGGGATTGGAATGACCGACATGGTCAAGCTGCGACAGTAAAAAAGGGAATAATGACGGCAAAAAGACCAGACAAAAATAGCTCAGTTTCTGGGTCAGGTAGGTCAGGCCAAATGCTTGGCTTACAATCAGCAACAAGGCAGACAAGGTCAGTGCTTCAATATCTTCAAATGCAGGATTGGCCTGTGGCAAATAATAGTAAATCGTAAAAATACCTGCCGCGATACTGATCCCAACAGCCAGACTCTGGATCTGTAACCAGCGGTGTGCACTTTTTTGATTATAGTGTTCAGGTTTAAAATACAGCGTACTCACCAGCCAGCACATGCTGACCAGGAGTTCTGTCAGAATAAACCAGGTATTAAAATACGTATTAGACGGGCTATATTGAATGTGATAAATACAAAAAATATAAAGGCAAATTACCATTATACTGAGCAAAAAATAGCGACTATGGCGAAGCGTGTTCGCAATCTGAGCATCATGTAAATGTTGCTGAATATAGTCGTCCTGATTATCAACCATGTGATTCAATGCCTGTATTCATCCTAAACGGTTTTGTCCTTGTGCATTGTTGTTATAAAAACCCCAGGAAATGTGTGAAATTAATTAATAAGTATTTGTTATTCTTTAGTCGAGATTAGATGTCTTAAAAATAAAAATCAACAAAATTAAAGGCAAATTTTTACTCATCCGATGAACTAAAGCACATAATTTAAAATTGACAGGGCAACAACAGGAGCAGTTTCGGTACGCAGGACGCGCTCGCCGATACACCAGTTAAGAAAACCTTTTTGATTTGCGGTACTAATTTCCGCCTCACTCAGGCCACCCTCAGGGCCGATCAATAGGACAAGATCCAAGGTCGCCTCTGCCAGTACATCTGTTTCATCTTTATTGGGTGCCAAAACCAGTTTGGTGTTGGGTAGTTCAGTATCCAGCCATTTTTCAAGTGATATGGGCGCTAAAATTTTAGGCACAATATTCAGACCACATTGTTCACAAGCCGCAATAGCAATGCCTTGCCAGTGATCTAGTTTTTTCTGGTCGCGATCATACTTTAAACGCATTTCACAACGATCCGAAGTCAGCAGCTGAATCTCGGATACGCCCAGTTCGACTGCTTTCTGAATCGCATAATCCATGCGGTCGCCTTTACTCATTACTTGACCGAGTAAAGCCTGAAACTTGGGTGTGCGATTGGCAGGACTAAATGTATTGACCGAGACGGTGGCTGATTTTTTAGCAACTTCGGTTAAAGTCACGTCATATTCGCCACCCTGTCCATTGAACAGGGTCGCGCTTTCACCGACTTGCGCGCGTAAAACTTTTACCCAATGATGAAATACAGTTTCCGTAAGCTCAAGGCTGACATCAACAGTTAAATCAGCATCTATATAAAAACGTGGCATTGATCGTTCTACTCAAAAAATCGGTGAAATAAAAGGCTTAAGCTAAACCAAGATCGGTGACCAGCTGACGGGTCGGGTCAGTAGTGTTCATGGTGTAGAAATGCAAGCTTGGCGCACCACCTGCAAGCAGACGCTCACAGAATTTAACCACAACTTCATGGCCAAAGGCTTTAATGCTAGCAGTATCGTCACCATAGGTTGCCAGTTGCTTGCGAATCCAGCGTGGAATCTCAGCGCCGGTACCATCAGCAAAGCGAATCAGGTTGCTGGCATTGGTAATTGGCATGATGCCTGGCGCAACTGGAATATCGATTCCTGCTTTCTGGATGCGATCTACAAAGTAGAAATAAGCATCTGGATTGAAGAAGAACTGGGTTAAAGCGGCATTGGCACCGGCCTGAACTTTTTCAACAAAGTGCTGAATGTCTTTGTCAAAGCTTTCTGCCTGTGGATGCATTTCCGGATAAGCTGCGACTTCAATTTTAAAATGATCGCCTGAATGTTCGCGGATAAAGCGAACCAGATCAGCTGCATAAGGTAATTCACCCAAACCCACTTGGCCTGAAGGCAAGTCACCACGCAGGGCAACAATACGGTTAATGCCTTGAGATTTGTACAGGTCTAGAAGTTCAGCAATACGTGCTTTGTCATCGCCAATACAAGACAAGTGAGGGGCAACAGGTGCGCCTTTGCCATTAAAGTCATTGATAGTAGACAGGGTGCGTTCACGAGTGGAACCACCAGCACCATAGGTCACAGAGAAGAACTCTGGATTTAAGAGTTGTAGCTCTTGATGCACAACTTTGAGTTTTTCCGCACCTACATCAGTTTTGGTCGGGAAGAATTCAAATGAAATTGGAATCTGTTTAGACATGTTCAAATCCTTTTTATAAATACTTGTAATTTTGGATTGCCCTCATCCTAACCTTCTCCCAAAGGGAGAAGGGACTTCCATTACGATAGTTAAAGTCTTTAAAACTTACCCTCTAACTATTTTCACAATAGAAGTTTCCCTCTCCTTTTAGGAGAGGGCTAGGGAGAGGTAAAAACAAAAATTAGTATTTATAAGCATCAGACTTGAATGGACCTTCAACTTGAACGCCTAAGTAATCCGCTTGTTCTTGAGTCAATTGAGTCAAGACACCACCGAAACCAGCAACCATCGCAGCAGCAACTTCTTCATCTAATTTCTTAGGAAGAAGTTCTACACGAATTTGTGCAGCTTTTTCAGATTCTGGAAGATCAGCAAATTTCTCAGCGAATAAATGCATTTGACCCAATACCTGGTTGGCAAATGAACCATCCATAATACGTGATGGGTGACCAGTCGCATTACCAAGGTTCACCAAACGGCCTTCAGAAAGAAGGATCAGGTAATCATTTTCATTTTCTGAACGATACACCTGGTGTACTTGAGGTTTAACTTCAACCCACTTGTAGCCACGTAGGTAAGCTGTATCAATTTCAGTATCAAAGTGACCGATGTTACAAACAACTGCGCCAGCTTTTAATGAATCAAGCATTGCAGCGTCACATACGTGGTAGTTACCTGTTGTAGTTACGATAAGGTCAGTGTTTTGAAGAAGGTCAACATTGATGTCTTCTTTCTTGCCAGTTTGCACGCCATTTTTGTATGGAGATACAACTTCGTAACCGTCCATGCATGCTTGCATTGCGCAGATTGGATCAACTTCAGTTACGCGTACAATCATGCCTTCTTGACGAAGGGATTGCGCAGAACCTTTACCTACGTCACCATAACCGATCACAAGTGCACGACGGCCAGATAAAAGCATATCTGTACCACGTTTGATTGCATCGTTCAGTGAGTGACGGCAACCGTATTTGTTGTCGTTTTTAGACTTGGTTACTGAATCGTTTACGTTGATTGCAGGAACTTTTAAAGTGCCATCACGAAGCATTTCATACAGACGTTGAACACCTGTCGTTGTTTCTTCAGTTACACCGTGAATTTTTTCAATCACTTCTGGGTATTTTTCATGAACAAGTAGTGTTAAATCACCGCCATCGTCAAGAATCATGTTGGCATCCCAAGGCGTGCCATTTACATTGATTTGTTGTTCAAGACACCACATGTATTCTTCTTCAGTTTCGCCTTTCCAAGCAAATACAGGAATGCCCGCAGCAGCGATTGCAGCAGCAGCATGGTCTTGAGTCGAGAAGATGTTACATGAAGTCCAGCGAACTTCTGCGCCTAATTCAACCAGTGTTTCAATTAAAACAGCTGTTTGGATGGTCATGTGGATACAGCCGAGAATTTTCGCGCCTGCAAGTGGTTTTACTGCCGAGTAGCGTTTACGCAGACCCATTAGGGCTGGCATTTCAGCTTCAGCAAGTTTAATTTCTTTACGGCCGTAATCAGCAAGTAAAATATCAGCAACTTTGTAATCTGTAAATGAAGCAGTAACCGCGTTCATCAGGATCTCCTAGGAAAAAATAGATTGGATCGTTCTGTTCGCGGATGCCGTTGTTGATCAGAACGAATGTCTGACCGATGGTCGAGCCTAGCGATTTTACATTTAGTGCCTGTAAAACGTCGCAGCATCCCTCGACTAGCGCCGTATTGTACTTGGAATCTAAACATGAGCCAAGTTGAAAAAGATAATATTATTTATTTTCTGTATTTTGAGCTTTTAATTGATCAAAAGCCTATCAATATAAATACGGTAAATTAAATGTTTTCTTTTAAGATTCTTTTGATTCTTCTGCATCATGTAGGAGGGAGTATGAGCGTTAAATAAAAAGCCCATCATTTGACGGGCTTTTCGTTTTATTTAGCTTCTTGCTCAGCAGCATCCGCTTTTTGGGTCCAGAACTCAGCTAGTTCTTCATCGCCATCTACACCTAAACCATTTGCATAAATAAAAGCAAGATCGCGCATGGCCTGAACTTCACCCCATTCCGCAGCCTGTTTGACTAAAGAAATTGATTTCTCTACATCTTTTTCAATCACATCACCGCGACGGTAGAAACCGGCCAGCTCTAAAGTCGCAGCAGGGTGCTTCTCGATATTGGCCTTGCTTAACCAGTAATAGGCTAACTCAAAGTGAGCTTTAGATTCTTCCGGATCTTCTTCTGCTAATTCTTTGGCATACACGGTGTAACCTTCACCTAGCCAATACATTGCATCCACCAGACCGCCATTTGCTGCTTTTAAAGCCCATTCTTCAGCAAGAATGATGTCATCATCATGCTCGCTTTGCATATACAGTTCAGCCAGTTCAAATTGCGCTTCAGCATTGCCTGCTAAGGCAAGATTGGTCAGGACAGCAGAGGGAGAAACACGCTGGGTCATATCAACATCTCAAAAATATTGTGCGTAGACTAAAAGGTTTAAAGCAAAAAAGCCAATCCGAAGGTCAGCTTTTTAAAGAGATTGGTCAATCAAATGATTAGATCAAGCAAATAATCCCTGAGATTGAAGCGATGAACACACAGAACATTACGATCACTTTAATTTTACTTGCCAGATAGCTCAGGCTTAAACCGACCACCAGTGCTGCAAAAGTTAGACTACCCAGCCAGTAACTGATCATATTGCTGGCAAATCCTGTTAACAGACACAGAATCAGGGCAATTATGAGCAATACCCAACCCAGAATAGTCGCAAGTTGTGTTTTTTTAGGGTTGAGTTCTGTGTCAAAAATCTGTTTTTGATGTTTGGACATCGACATTGCAAGTGCAAAGAAACCCAGTGAAGTTAAAGCCCAAATCAATAAGAAGAACATCATGCCTGATTCTCCTTGAGAGCAGCCTTGGCTTTTTTAGAGGGTAAGCCTTTATGGTTTTTCACTTTTTTAAATGAAAACCAGAACAAGATCGCAAGCACCCACATCGCCAGATCAAAAGAAGTAATGACCCATTGACCATGCATAATGGTGTTCCAGATCGCTTGACCACCCGTCATAAAGTTCACAATTGGCAGCAAGGCAAATGCAGCAGTGGCGAGCAGTAATAGTTCCAGCCAGGCCTGATGATGAGTGCGAATCATGGCATACAGTAAAGTCAGCAACCAGACAATAAAGAAGCTACGAATTTCCCAGTTCAGACGCATGTCCATGTCTGCCGGAATAAAACGGTTGGCATAAAAATAGGCAGCACAGGCAATCGGTAAACCAATAATGGCAGCGATATTGGTGACTTCAACCACGCGATAGCCAAAGGATTTATAGCCTTGTTTCTGTTGCTGCGGTGCACGTTTAACACACCATAGAATCAAGCCGGTCGCAATCATCAAGGTGCCGACCACCCCTGACATGAATAATAACCAGCGTAAAGCCAGATCCATGCCACGTGCTTCATGCAATGTGGTGAATACATTATAAATACCATTTGCGATTGAAGGCATTTTCAGTGTGGTTTGATCTGGCTTTAATTCACCTGTTACGCCATTAAAAGCAAGGCTCGGATAAACATTGCGATAAGCTACGCTGACTCCGTTTAAGGCACGAAGCTCAATTTCTGCTTTTACGGTATTTGGCTGGATAATAGTTATCATACCCACCGGATTATTTTTCCATTCTTTTTCGGCTGTTGCCAAGATCGGAGCTAGATCGGTTAACGGTGCAGGAGGTGCAGCTTGCATTTCATCACGAGAGCGGCGACCTTCACTGCGTGCAGACATTTCACCGCGCTCGCCACGATTTTCTCTCTCAGCTTGCGGTCGACGTTCTTTGCTCTCACTATGGCTTTCACGGGATTCAGCCTGAATACTGTTGTCTTGAACCAAACTCTTACGTTGATCCTGAAGGAAAGCACCACGATTTTCATAAATCTGGTTTACGCCCCAGGGCATGAGGGTAAAAAGCAATAATAATAAGCCACTGAAGGTAATCATGATGTGAAAGGGCAGGGCAAATACCGCAGTAGCATTGTGTGCATCCAACCATGAACGCTGACCTTTGCCGGGACGGAAAGTAAAAAAATCCTTGAAAATTTTCTTATGGGTAATGACACCGCTGATGATTGCGACCAACATGAGCAGGGTCGCAACGCCGACCATCCAGCGCGCCCAGATTCTTGGCAAACCGTACAATTCAAAGTGGAAACGGTATAAGAATGAACCGCCACGTGTTTCACGCGCTTGCAAAACTTCACCCGTGGCGCTGTCAATCGTCACACGGGTACCGCCACGACGGGCACGCGGATATTCGCTGACACTACGAATAGTCAGGGTGGTGGTATTTTGGCGTGAGTTAGGAAGCTGGATCGCCCAGCTGCCGGCATCCGGATGGTGCTGTTGCAGATAAGCCAGTGCCACGCGGGTTTGTTCGATTTGAGTCTTTGGTGGAACTGACTGATGAAATTCCGGTTTCATCCAGACGGTAATTTCATTCTGGAAAAAACTTAAGGTTCCCGTTAAAAATATCGCATATAAAAGCCAGCCTAAAATCAGAGTGGCCCAAGTATGCAACCATGCCATCGACTGGCGCGGACCTTCGGGTTTTGCATCTATTCTCATTTTAATTTCCTAAAAGCTTATAGGCGATATAGAGCAAAACACCGGGAATCGCGATCCCGAGCGTAGCTTTGAGCGTCTTATTCACCATAAATACCCAGATAAATGCAGCAGTATTCAAGCTAAAGCCAATCAGGGTGGCGGACATGGCAGCACTGCTTCCACTGTCGATAAAAAGCTGGGCAATCACGATCGTTGTCAGTGTAGCCAGTAGATAACCGCCAGCACTCGCCAGAATAAAGCGATATAAAATCATCCCACGGTAAGCCAGCATATTGGCTTTGATTTTATTTTTGCTTGATGGTTTCGGTGCAGTGACTGTTTCAGTCGCTATAGCTTGCATATTCGGACTATTCATCATCGAAAATTCTATTTACAAACTTATGAAGTAATTAATGATAATGATAACAATTATTGTTTAGATTTTAAATATGGGTTGTTGAACTATTTATATGAAAAATAAGTAAAACTGGAAGTTAAGTTAAAAAAGAGAGGGGGGAAGGGAATTAAAAAAGATCAAAATGTAAGGCTTACAAATAAAAACAGCGGCTCGAAGGCCGCTGTCTAAACTTCATTTATTCACGATTAGTCTTGCTGAATACCTGCAACCACCCAGTCCTGATTTGAACCTGCTGGTTTGGTGAAATGCCAGATTTCTGCGAACGGTTGCGGCAAGCTGTTTAAGTCTTCGCTTACCGTACCTGTAAAGCGTACGCTGACAATATACTGGCCATTGTCAGTCGATGAGTCGACGACCATCGCATTCAGATTTGAAAACTCGGCAACATCCTGATCCTGATTGCTCATGATGTCGTTATACATTGACTGATAAAGTTCAGGAGTCAGATAACGCTGAATTTCAGAAATGTTGCTTGCTGTATTCATGGACTGAATATGGTTAAAACGCTGACGCGCTACACGCAAGAATGCTGCAGGTTCAGTACCATCCGGTAACTGGCTGCCACTTTGGGTATAAGCTGCACCAAAAGGCGCGTTATTTACCGGAGCAGAACCGAACGGAGCATTGTTGCTTGACGTTTGACCACCCACATTCTGACCAAAAATATTGGTACTGTCACCACCGCGAGGTGCAGTCGGTGCCTGACCAAAAGGTGCTGTATTACCAGCACCGCTATTTGGTGCGTATGGGTTAGAAGCTACTTTTTTTTTTGCGCCCATCTTACGGAAAATGAAGAAGGCAACAGCAGCAGCAAGAAGGATCCAGATCCAGCCTGGAATACCACCTTTTTCCTCTTCGGCTTGAGCAGCCTGAGCTTCAGATGCTGCTACACTTTGATCATCCGCCAAGGCATTGGCAGCAACTGCACCAATCGCAGCACCGGCTACACCCGCGGCAACCATGCCGCCGACACCCGGACCGGATTTTTGCTGGGTTGCAGCACCGGCAACTGGCGCTTGTTGAGCAGGCGCAGCTTGACGAGGTTGTTGATAAGATTGAGTAGGTTGTGCAGAACGTTGCATGCCGTGACTTTTACCGCCACCGGCACGTTTTGCTTCAGCTGCAAAAGGCGCAACCAATAAAACTGCTGTCAAGATACCTGTGATCAAACCGCGCTGTCGAACTTCCATTCATTTTTCCTATGAGAATAAAACCTGTTTGTACAGTCTATTTATATAGGCTTTGTGTGGAATTTCAATCAAAAATCTGTATTTTTTTGCTCTTTGTACGAAATGAGCCGGTTTACAGTTAATTGAGTTCATCACTCAGCGCCATTGCCTCGCTCAAGGCTTCATGTAAACGCGCAACTGCAATAATTTGCACGCCCTCGATGGATTTTTGCGGTGCATTGCCGCGAGGGACAATAATGTATTTAAAACCATGTTTAATCGCTTCTTTCAGCCGTTCCTGACCGTTCGGCACAGGGCGAATCTCTCCAGACAGTCCGACTTCCCCAAAAACCGCCAGCTGTTGCGGTAAGGCTTTGCCACGAATGCTGGAAGCGCAGGCGAGAAGTACCGCCAGATCCGAACCTGTTTCGGTAATTTTCAATCCACCGACAATATTGACATAAACATCCTGGCCGGAGGTTTGCACACCACCATGCCGATGCATGACTGCAAGGAGCATATTTAGACGGTTCTGATCCAAACCAAGCGCTACGCGTCTTGGTTGGCCATGTGCATCATCGACCAGTGCCTGAACCTCAACCAGTAGCGGGCGCGTACCTTCGCGGCTGATCATTACAATCGAACCGGGAATCGCTTCATCATAACGGCTTAAAAAGATGGCTGAAGGATTGGAAACTTCGCGCAGACCTTTATCGGTCATGCCGAACACACCGAGCTCATTGACCGCACCAAAACGGTTTTTGACCGCTCGGATCATCCGGTAACGTGAATCCGACTGGCCTTCAAAATACAGCACACAGTCCACCATATGTTCCAGTACACGTGGGCCGGCCAGTGCGCCTTCTTTGGTTACATGACCGACCAGAAACAAAGACGTGCCACTATTTTTGGCAAAACGGGTCAACAAGGCCGCTGATTCACGAATTTGTGAGACACCACCTGGTGCAGATTGCAGGGTTTCGGTGTACAGGGTTTGGATCGAGTCCAGGATTGCCACCGCAGGACGTTGCTGGGCCAGTACTTCACAAATACGTTCGACGCAGGTTTCTGCCATGACTTTGAGCTGGTCGGTCGGCAGATCCAGACGCTGGGCACGTAAAGCCACCTGAGACAAAGATTCCTCACCGGTCACATACAGGGCCGGATTTTTGGCAGATGCCATGTGCGTGGCTGTTTGTAGCAAAATGGTGGATTTACCAATCCCGGGATCACCGCCGATTAGGACCACCGAACCAGTGACAAGTCCGCCACCCAAGACCCGGTCAAATTCGCTGATACCCGTCGGCAGACGGGTTTCATGAGAGACTGAAACCTGATTTAAAGTCGTGATGCTGGACGCCTGGCCCGCATATCCACCACCAATTTTTGGCTGAGCACGATGCGTCACTGCCGGTGCAATGGTTACCTCAACCAGGCTGTTCCATTCCCCGCATTCAGAACACTGCCCCGACCATTTTGGATGATCGGCACCACATTGTTCACAACGATACACACTTTTTGCTTTAGCCATATTTGAAGATGAAGCGATTGAAATTGAGTGACAGCATAGCGGTGAATGCTATCAAAGACCAAGCCTTTCACCTGAAAAATCATGGTTTTTACGACAAGGTTTGTCGTTTTTATTTATGCTGATTTGAATACTGTGCGGTAACGCCGTCTATAATGCCCATCTTGTTATGCTGGAATGGAACAGATCTTGTCACAATTGCTGAAACACATTGATGCGATCGCACGTGAAAAAAACCGTGATGTGTTATTTGTGCATTTTGATCATTATGTACATCCAGATCGGGACGCAAACTCGGTTCGCCAAATGTTGATCGGCTGGCTAGAGCAACAGGGCATTGTCTATATGCCGTGTTTAGGTGTGGATCAAACCGTCCATAGTGAAATCTACCTGGGTGGTCTTTATCTGGATGTACCTTTTGATCTGCATCATAAAACCTATCAAAAATTGAGTGGATATCTGGAAGATGAACAGGGCAATATGAAAATTAAAGGCATTCAGTTTTTTGTTTTATCTTTAGGACTAGCGTTGGAGCTTGAATCTGAGTGGGACAAGCTGGCTTGTAGTGGTTTACGTTGCTAAATTTTCATGATGAAGAATGGAAAAGATGAAGCATAAAAAGCCACGATTAACGTGGCTTTTTACTATTTGAATTGAGTAGTTAAATAATAACTTATCAATTAATAAAGTTCACCAGATTTACGTCTTGCAATGAAGTCTTTCGATTCTTTGGCAATGACGCCAGACAGTAATAATAATGCGATTAAGTTCGGAACCGCCATGAGCCCATTAAAGGTATCGGCGAAGAGCCAAACCAGATCAAGGGTCGCCACACAGCCAATAAATACCGAAGCGATATAAATAATGCGATAGGGCAGCACAAACTTCTCACCGAGCAAATAAGTGGCACATTTCTCGCCATAGTAGCTCCAGCCCAAAATGGTGGAATAAGCGAAGAAAATGATCCCGAAAGTCACCACCCAGCCGCCAATACCAGGTAGCAGCTTGTCGAATACACCGATAGTCAGTACCGCACCGGTTTGATCTCCGAATGAATTACCGGCCATGATATAGCCCATTACCAGAACCATACCGGTAATTGAACAGACAATAATGGTATCAATGAAGGTACCGGTCATAGACACCAGACCTTGACGGGCTGGATGATCGGTTTTTGCCGCTGCAGCAGCAATCGGCGCAGAACCCATGCCGGCTTCGTTGGAGAATACACCACGTGCCACACCATAACGAATCGCCGCACCAATTGCACCGCCCACTGCGGCTTCTCCAGTAAAGGCATAGGTGAAGATGATTTTAAGCGCAGGAACGACCAGTTCGAGATTATTAAAAATGATAATTAATCCCCCTGCCACATAGCCTATAGCCATAATAGGAACAATCAGTGACGCTGCTCTGGAAATCGATTTAATCCCGCCCAAAATCACCAGTGCCGAAAAGGCAGTAATAATAATACCTGTCATCCAGGTTTCGATGCCCAAGCTGTTTTGCACTGCCAATGCTACGGTATTGGACTGTACGGAGCTGCCGATCCCAAAAGAAGCCAGTGCCCCGAACAAGGCAAAAATCAGCGCCAGCCATTTCCATTTCAGACCCCGCTCGATGTAGTACATCGGACCACCGGACATTTCACCTTTCTCATTTTTCACTCGGTATTTGACTGCCAGAACACCTTCGCCATATTTGGTCGCCATACCAAACAGGGCAGTCATCCACATCCAGAACACCGCACCTGGACCACCGAGGACACAGGCAGTGGCTACGCCAGCAATATTACCGGTACCAATCGTGGCAGAGAGTGCGGTCATGAGTGAAGCGAATTGGGAAATATCACCTGAATGGTCAGGATGCTTGCCAAAGACCTGTTTAAAGGCTAGGGGCAACATGCGGAACTGCCAGAACAATAAACGGAAGGTAAGGAATATCCCGGTACCAACAATCAGTACCAGCATATAAGGGCCCCAGACCCAGCCGCTTAAAGTTTCCATTAAACTTTGTAAATTTTGCATAAAATTCTTCTTATTGATCCATGTCTGTGTAGTTCGAGATATTGATTAAAAAGCAATTGCTATGCCAGATGCATTCATCCTGAATGCATAAATTGGCTGAATAGTGTTTTATTTTTTACACAGTTTTAAAAATTTGACAAGAAATTACTGGAATCTTTCAGGTCAAAAATAAAGCAAAAATGTAACTGGAGAGCGATATAAGAAAAATAAATTAACTTCTTCAATTAATCAGGAAATACAAATGATGCAAATTTTATTTTTGTATTCAGCATTTTTTACGTTAATTTGTCGCGAGTAAAACTCAAAGTTGTAATTAATAATGTCAGAAAAATATAACAATTCATCGGCAGAGCACGGTGAATTAAAGCGGAGTTTGTCCAATCGGCACCTACAGTTAATTGCCATTGGGGGCGCCATTGGAACCGGCCTGTTTATGGGTTCGGGTAAAACCATCAGTCTTGCAGGTCCTTCGATTCTGGTGATTTATATGATCATCGGTTTTATGGTCTTTCTGGTGATGCGTGCATTGGGTGAGCTGTTACTCTCCAATTTACAATATAAATCATTTATTGATTTTGCCACGGATCTGATCGGGCCTTGGGCCGGATACTTTGTTGGCTGGACCTACTGGTTGTGCTGGATTACCATCGGGATCGCGGATCTGTCAGCCATTATTTACTATCTGCAATTCTTCAATAATGGCTTGCCCTTTAGCCCTGAAGAAGGCGTCATGATCAGTGTTGCCGCGATTGTGTTTATCATGGGCTTGAATCTGGTCACGGTAAAACTGTTTGGTGAAATGGAATTCTGGTTTGCCCTGGTCAAAATTATCGCCATTGTGGTGCTGATTGCCGTTGGTCTGTGGATGGTATTTACCGGCTTTACCAATGATGTCGGTACGGTCGCATCCTTTAGTCATATCTGGGAGCATGGCGGTTTGTTCCCGACGGGTGCCATGGGCTTCCTGGCCGGTTTCCAGATTGCAATCTTTGCCTTTGTGGGGGTGGAACTGGTGGGTACTACCGCGGCTGAAACCAAAGATCCGGAAAAGAACCTGCCAAAAGCGGTGAACTCTATTCCGATCCGTATCATTATTTTCTATGTATTGGCACTGCTCATTGTGATGTCAGTAACTCCATGGAACCAGATTGACCCGAATGTCTCGCCTTTTGTAAACCTGTTCAGTCAGGCTGGCATTGCAGCGGCTGCGATCATCATGAACCTGGTGGTATTGTCCTCGGTGATGTCATCGATGAACAGTGGCGTATTCTCGACCAGCCGTATGCTGTTTGGCCTGTCGCGTGAAGAGCAGGCACCGATGGCTTTTGGTCGTCTGAACCGTCGCGCAGTGCCTGCCAATGCCTTGTATTTCTCGGCGGTATGTTTGTTGCTGGGAGCAGCACTGCAGTATTTTGTTCCGGATACAGTTCGGGCCTTTACCTTGGCAACGACTTTATCTACGATTCTGTTTATCTGTGTCTGGATCATCATTATCTGGAGCTATATCGTGTATTACAAAACACGACCAGAGCTGCATGCCAAATCGACCTTTAAATTACCAGGTGGTTTAGTGACCTGTTGGATCGTGATTATCTTCTTCCTGAGCATGATCGTGGTCTTAGCGCTGGAAGAGGATACTCGCCAGGCACTGATGATCAGTCCGATCTGGTTTATCCTGCTAATCATTGGCTATTTTGGTTTCTATAAACAGAAACATAAATAAACCTTATCAATAAAAACGTCAGCGATCTGCTGGCGTTTTTTTTTGTCTAAAGATACTCTCTAGCGTTTAACGCTTGGGTCATGCCGAATGATCGCGTTATACTTCATCGAAACTATTACATTAGGTGGTCAGATGCGCCAAGTCATTTGCTACATCAGTATCTTAGCGACGGGTCTTGCTCTTGCAAGTTGTGGACAGTCAGGTGCTTTGCACTTGCCGAATGATCCGAATTACGACAAGCGTGCCAAGTATCTGTTATACAAAAATACTGAAACTGAGCCTAAAGCGTCCGATGAAGAACGCGAGGCACCTGTGCAACAACAGTTTGCTGCACCTACCGATTCAGACGTTAAAACCACACCATAACGCTTTCACAGAAAGGATACCTTCATGAGTTTCACCCGCATTAATGGGGTATTGCACGCTGAGCAATGTTCATTACAACAGCTCGCGGAGCAATTCGGCACACCACTCTATGTTTATTCTAAAGCCACTTTGGAAAAGCATTTTTTAGATATGGATCGTGCTTTTGATTTTATCCACCATCAAATCTGTTTTGCGGTAAAGTCCAACTCTAATCTTGCGGTATTGAATGTATTGGCCAAACAGGGTGCCGGTTTTGATATTGTGACCGGTGGTGAATTGGCGCGTGTGCTGAAAGCCGGTGGTGATGCATCGAAAATCGTATTTTCGGGCTTGGGTAAATCTGAAGCGGATATCAAAAAAGCGTTGGAAGTCGGCATTGCCTGTTTCAACGTGGAATCTTATGCCGAGCTGGATCGTATCCAGAAGGTTGCGGCTGAATTAAATATCAAAGCGCCGATTTCATTACGTGTGAATCCTGATGTCGATGCCAAAACCCATCCTTATATTTCAACCGGCTTAAAAGAAAATAAATTCGGTATTCCATCGGATAGCGTGTTTGAAACTTATCAATATGCAGCGTTATTGCCAAATCTGGATGTGGTCGGGATTGACTGCCATATCGGTTCACAGCTGACTGAAACCCAGCCATTTGTGGATGCACTGGATCGTGTCATTGTGATGATTGACCAGTTAAAAGAGCTGGGCATTCACCTCAAACACATCGATATCGGTGGTGGTCTGGGTGTGACGTATAAAGATGAAACCCCGCCGTCGGTTCAAGAATATGCCAATGCGCTGCGTCCAGCTTTAGAAAAATTGGGCTTGAAAGTGTATATGGAACCGGGACGTAGTATTTCTGCCAATGCAGGTGTGCTGCTGACTAAAGTGGATCTATTAAAACCAACGAATCACCGTAATTTCGCGATTATTGATGCTGCGATGAATGACCTGATTCGTCCTGCTTTATATGAAGCATGGATGGACATTCAATCTGTTACACCTCGTACCGATGTCGAAACGAAAGAATGGGATGTCGTGGGCGCAATTTGTGAAACTGGTGATTTTCTGGGTAAAGAGCGTGAGCTTGCGATCAAGGAAAATGATGTGCTGGCAGTACTCGGTGCAGGTGCGTATGGTTTTGTGATGAGTTCAAATTACAACAGCCGTGGACGTGCTGCTGAGGTAATGGTCGATGCTGATCAGGCACATTTGATTCGTGAACGTGAGACGATTGAATCACTTTGGGAACGTGAGCGTTTATTGCCTTAAGGATAAATCAGGATGTTATTAGAATTTACCAAGATGCATGGTCTGGGCAATGACTTTATGGTGGTTGATCTGATCAGCCAGCGTGCTTATTTAGACACTTTGACCATTCAGCGTTTGGCCAATCGTAACTTTGGCATTGGTTTTGATCAACTCTTGGTGGTTGAGCCACCCGATGTCCCAAGTGCAGACTTTAAATATCGGATTTTTAATGCCGATGGTTCAGAAGTGGAACAATGTGGCAATGGCGTGCGCTGTTTTGCCAAATTTGTACATGATCGTCAGCTCACGACCAAAACCAAAATCAAGGTACAAACCAAATCTGGTATTGTAGAGCCTGAATTGGGCGCGAATGGTTGGGTACGGGTCAATATGGGCTATCCAAAATTCCTGCCTCAGGAAATTCCATTCCTGGCCGATGCACCAGAAAGCCTGTATGACATTGATCTCGCTGGCGGTGAAAAGCTGACCATTGATGTGGTCAATATGGGTAATCCACATGCGGTGACGATTGTACCGGATGTGATTGCTGCCGATGTCGCACGTATTGGTCCACAAGTTGAAACGCATGCGCGCTTCCCGGCACGAGTCAATGCTGGCTTTATGCAGATTATTGATGAAAAACATGCACGTTTACGTGTATATGAGCGTGGTGTAGGCGAGACCTTGGCTTGTGGTACAGGCGCCTGTGCTGCCGCAATTTCAGGTATGCGCCGTGGTCTGCTTTCGAGTAAAGTCGAAGTTGAACTGGCAGGCGGAAAGTTACAAATTGAGTGGAAAGAAGGTGATGTGGTCTGGATGACCGGACCAACGGCGACTGTGTATGAAGGACGTCTGGATTTACGTTATTTCCAGGGTTAAGCTTGGTTCCGCTTGAGAAAGAAGCACTGTCTGATCGATGGTGCTTTTTTTATGCTAGGATGGGAAAAACCGTAGAATTTGAATGAGATGAATACGCTTGTTTTCCTGCCGGGTGCTTCAGGAAGCCAGCACTTTTGGCAGCCATTAAGGGCAGCATTAACCAAATATCCAGATCAGCAAGTCATTGCCTATCCGGGCTTTGATGGCGTAGCACCAAATTTGGCCATTCAAAACCTGTATGATCTGCAAGAATTCGTGAAAGAAAAAATTGAGGATGATTCCATTCTGATTGCCCAGTCTATGGGCGGTGTCTTGGCCGTTGGGTTGGCACTCAATCATCCGCAGAAAGTCAAAGGGCTGGTATTGTTGGCGACATCTGGTGGCCTGAATTTGCAATCATTTCATTGTGCAGACTGGCGAACAGATTATCATGAACATTTTAAAACAGCACCGGACTGGTTTGTACAAGACCAAACTGAATTTAGCCGCATTCAGCTTGAAAGTCTTGACATTCCGATCTTACTGATCTGGGGCGATCATGATCCTTTAAGTACTGTTCAGCTTGGACAATACTTGGCAGGAATTTTTAAAAATGCAAAATTGCATATTATCCAAGGTGGAGATCATTTCTTTGCCAATTCTCATGCAAATCAGGTTGCAATGCTGATTCAAGATTATTTGGAGCAACTCTAAATGGAGCAAGCAGTGATTGTCCCACCTCAACTCTTGCTCAATATGTGGCTGAAAGAACGTGAAATTCAAAACCAGTCCAAACATACCTTGCAAGCCTATGAACGTGATGTCTCAGATTTTTTAGAGTTTTGCCAGCGTGAGCAGCTCAATTTAAATGATGTAGAAGCCACCGATTTACGCCAGTTTCTGGCTGAAAAAGTGGAACAGCATCAGCTCAGTCCTAGCAGCCTGCAACGTATGCTTTCGGCTATTCGTCAGTTTATGAAATGGGCCGAGCAGGCTCAGCATATGGCTTTTAATCCGGCGGATGATTTTCAGTTAAAACGTCAATCGCGTCCTTTGCCGGGCATGGTGGATATTGAAACCGTCAACCAAATTATTGATCAGCCTGCGCCTGAAAATGAAATACAACAGCAAATGTGGCTCCGGGACAAAGCGATTTTGGAATTGCTTTATTCGAGTGGGTTGCGTCTGGCAGAACTGCAAAGCCTGAGAATTAAAGATATTGATTTCAACCGGCAGTTATTACGCATTACTGGTAAAGGCAATAAAACCCGGATTGTGCCTTTTGGCTCCAAGGCCAAAGACAGCGTGATGGCCTGGTTGCACGTCTATCCCTTATGGAATGGTGATTTTGTGCCGGAGGCGAATGTATTTATTACCCAGAAAGGCAATCCGCTCGGTGCAAGACAAATTGAAAATCGGGTCAAGTTTCAGGCACAGCGCGCAGGCGTCAATGTCGATCTGCATCCACATTTATTAAGACATTGTTTTGCCAGTCATATGTTGTCGAATAGCCGGGACTTACGAGCCGTGCAGGAAATGCTAGGTCACAGCAATTTAACCACCACGCAAATTTACACCCATGTCGATTTTGATCATCTGGCCCAGATTTATGATCAGGCCCATCCGCGTGCGCAGCATAAAGAAGATTGATCATGTGCCCAGTTTTAAAGAATAAAAATCATGAAAATTGTATTTTTGGCACAAAACTTTCATATATAAACCTTAAAATAGAATTGAACTGAACATTGGCGTTCGGGTAAGCATTTCACTATTGTCTTATTCGTTAAATGCGCCATTTCAGGTATAACAATAACTAGTATTTAATATTTAAAATGAAATATTGCTGAGCAGTGTCTCAGTATTTGACCGATGGGAGGTGATATGGACACACTGGTAATTGCAGATATTGAGCAAAAATATGCACAGTTAAGTGAAGCTCAAAAAGAAATGTTTGCGGGTTATGGTCTGCGACAAATCAAGCATTTTGTGGAAATTAGCTTACCCAATCTTGAAGCGACCTTACCTGAAGGCGCCATCATTCAAGGGATTAATGCCGATGGAAAAGTTCAGGCCTTTAATGCGGCGACTGGACAATACTATTTATGGATTTCTGATTTGCAATGGCAATTGTCGAATCGTGCGACCCAGGCAGTCGATTTAAAAGAAGATGCGATTGCAATTTGGCAAATTTTTGAATTGGCAGACTATGAGCTGGTAGATTTAAGCCATGTACATCGTGATTTTTTAGCACAAGAAACTGAGTAAATTCTGAAGTATCCACACAGCATAATAATAAGATTCAGTCCTGTGGTTTGGCTTTGTTCACGAGGAAAAGGTTGTCTTCTATAGGCAACCTTTTCTTATAGTAGAACTTGTAATCTATGCGCTTGCAGCACAGGTTATGGTTTAAGCAAGCTACCATTATGCAAATCTTAAATTAAGAACATAGCGTCGTTGTCTAAAATCAGTTTGCCTATAAATCTTCTAAAGGCAGCTGGAAACTCTGTTTAATAATCTGGCTGGGTAAATCCGTTTTGACACTGGTAATACCATTTTTTTTAGTTAGATGTGTGGACTGGAATTTGCGATAACTTTCCAGATCAGGCACCACGACTTTCAACATAGCATCGCTCTCTCCCAAAATAATGTAGCACTCCATCACCTGAGGCAGTTCTTTCATCGCCTCAATAAAGGTATCAATGGTTTCGGCATCCTGACCGACTAACCAGATGCGTGAAAATAAAATCAGCTGAAAACCAATTTTTTGTTGGTCGACAATAGTCGTGTAATTCTGAATCACGCCTGCATCTTCCAGTAATTTTACCCGGCGTAAACAGGATGAAGGTGAAAGTCCGATTTCACGTGCCAGATCATTATTCTGAATACGGCCATTGGCCTGTAAATGTCGAATGATATTTTTATCAATTCGATCAAGTTTTACCCGCACAGACTTGGTGGATATTTTCATAAATTAGAATAATATTCGAAAAATAATACTTATTATAAAATAAATTGAAAGCCAATTTTGTAAAAAATCGCAGATACTTGTTTCACTTTCTGGAGTTTGAAAGGAAAAGGAAATGTCTGTATTTGTACTCTTTGCACTGACCGTGCTTCCCCTGATTTTTACGCCTGGACCCGATATGTTATTTATCCTGTCTCAAGTGATGGGTAAAGATGCAAAAGCAGGCATGATGGCAACCTTAGGGGTGTGTTGCGGTTATCTGGTGCATTCTATTCTGGTGGCACTCGGAATTGCGGCTATTATTATCTCTTTTCCGGTGCTGTTTGAAACAATTCGCTGGCTTGGGATTGCGTATCTGTTGTATTTGGCCTTTAATTTGCTCAAATCGGTATTCAGTAAAAAAGCGCTGAACATTGAGAAAAAGACCTCAGCCAATCCGATTAAAAAAGGTTTTTTTACTGCGCTGTTAAATCCAAAAGGCATGTTGATTTATTTTGCGATTTTGCCGCAGTTTATTGATAAATCCGCCAATACTGTCAGCCAAGGTTTGATCCTGTCCTTTATTTTTATCAGTCTGATTTTTGTAGTGTATTGTAGCTTAAGTATTTTGTTCAGCAAAATCAGCCAAAAAACCCAAATGGATGAACGTAAACAAAAATGGGTGGATGGAACTTCTGGTGGTTTACTGGCACTTGCTGCAAGCTGGCTCATCATCAATTAATCTGGTTGCAAAGAAGCATACTGTTCGCAGTATGCTTTTTTTATAATTGCGAAGATTTGAAATTAAATATTCACTTTGTCGGCGTAGAATTCAATGCGCTGGTTTATTATTTGGTCAATTTGTCTTTATATTAGGTTTAATTCGCTCTCAAAAAGAGTTCTGTCCAAAATGACAAAAGCTGACATACGTATATTCCGGCTGTTTTGCTTCAAGCTGCTTTAAATCAATTTAAATTAAATGTGATCAATCAAAACTTCTGATGTGATTAATCAGATAAAAAAATAATATAAATCAATGGTTAAATTTTAAGTAAATATTGATACATTTCATTGTAATAAAACGATAACAATTAATTGTGAACGCATCGTTCAGGGAAAATTACGCATTTTTACACCTCTTTGTTGAATTGTGACTTGACCGAAATGCCGTACACATTGCAAGATAGGGCACCTAAAAAAATTTAAGTGAAGAGTTACACTAACTTTTCTCAACATTTACATTTGCTAAAACAGCCGAGGATTACATGAAGGCTCTTGTTGCTGTAAAACGTGTGGTTGATGCCAACGTTAAAGTTCGTGTTAAACCGGACAACAGTGGTGTTGACTTAACTAACGTTAAAATGTCAATTAATCCATTCTGTGAAATCGCAGTGGAAGAAGCGGTTCGTTTAAAAGAAAAAGGAACTGTTTCAGAAATCATTGTTGTTTCTATTGGTCCTAAAGAAGCCCAAGAACAGATCCGTTCTGCAATGGCGCTTGGTGCTGACCGCGGTATTCTGGTTGAAGCTGATGACAGCCAACTGGGTGCGCTGGAAATCGCTAAAATTCTGAAAGGCGTTGTTGACGCTGAACAACCACAATTGATCCTTCTGGGTAAGCAAGCAATTGATGATGACTCGAATCAGGTTGGTCAGATGCTTGGCGCTCTAATGGGTGCAGGTCAAGGTACATTCGCTTCTGAAGTAAAAGTAGATGGCGATAAAGTACAAGTAACACGTGAAGTAGACGGCGGTTTACAAACTGTTGAGCTGAAACTTCCAGCAATCATTACCACGGACTTGCGTTTGAACGAGCCTCGTTATGCGGCACTTCCAAACATCATGAAAGCGCGTAAAAAACCGCTGGATACCAAGTCACCTGCAGATTTCGGTGTAAACCCTGCAACTAAACTGAAAACAGTGAAAGTTGAATCACCTGCAGAGCGTAAAGCTGGCGTACAAGTGAAGTCTGTAGACGAGCTTGTAGAAAAATTGAAAAACGAAGCGAAAGTGATCTAATACAGAAGGATAAAAATCATGAGTATTTTAGTTATCGCTGAGCACGACAACAAAGCATTAAACGCTGCTACTTTAAACGTTGTTGCTGCAGCGCAAAAAATCGGTGGTGATATCACTGTATTGGTTGCTGGTTCTGGCGCTCAGGCAGTTGCTGACCAGGCGGCTAAAGTTGCGGGCGTAAGCAAAGTATTACTTGCTGATGACGCTGCTTATGCAAACCAATTGGCTGAAAATGTGGCTAAACTTGTTGCTGAATTAGGTAAAGGCTATACACATATCCTTGCTGCTTCTACAACAACTGGTAAAAACATTTTGCCACGTGCAGCTGCGCTTCTTGACGTAAGCATGATCACTGACATCATTGCGGTAGATGGTCCTAAGACTTTCAAACGTCCGATCTATGCAGGTAACGCAATTGCGACTGTAGAATCAGGCGAAAGCATCGTATTGGCGACTGTTCGTGGTACAGCATTTGATGCTGTAGCTGCTGAGGGTGGTTCTGCTGCTGTTGAAGCTGCTGCGTCTACTGGTGATGCCGGTATTTCTAAGTTTATCAACGAAGAAATCGTAAAATCTGAACGACCTGAACTGACAGCTGCGCGTATTGTGGTTTCTGGTGGTCGTGGTGTAGGTTCTGGTGAGAACTATCACAAGATCCTTGATCCATTGGCCGACAAGCTTGGTGCTGCTCAAGGTGCATCACGTGCTGCGGTAGATGCTGGCTTCGTACCAAACGATATGCAAGTGGGTCAAACTGGTAAAATCGTTGCACCTGACCTGTACATCGCTGTAGGTATCTCTGGTGCGATTCAGCATTTGGCTGGTATGAAAGAATCTAAAGTGATCGTTGCGATCAACAAAGATGAAGAAGCGCCAATCAATGCAGTCGCTGACTACTGGTTAGTCGGTGACCTGAACACTGTAATTCCAGAATTGGTTTCTAAAATCTAATTTCTGAATCGGGTTCAAAATACGCTCTTGTGCAAGCAGTGAAAGCAATGCTTTACTGTTTTGTCCAAGGGCGTTTTTTTTATGCAAAAATTTTAAAAATACTCTACAGTCGAAACTAGAGTATTTCATTTGCATGAAAAGTGATAAAATCCCGGTTTGCTTTTTCTCCTGTTTTTAATCATGTCCTTTTCCAAAGCCGCCCATATCCTGTTTATTAGTTTTTTGCTGATTGCGCTTTATCTGGGTATTTGTATTCATACTGCCCTGAATGCACCAGCTTCGGTAACTCAGTATTTATTTAGTGAATCAGGCGCTTTTGAAGTCATGAGTCCATGGTTATGGTACTTGCTGGCAGTGCTGTGTTTGCTTAATGTTGAAATCAAACCTAATACCCGAGTGTTTACGGCTATAGCAGCGACATTGTTGGGATTAAGGGAAATGGATTTCCATAAGCAGGTGTTTGAAATGAGTTTTATCAAAACTAATTTCTATCGCAGTGCTGAAATTCCGCTCATGGATAAGCTGCTCGGATTTATTTTATTGCTCGGCATTATTTTTGTCTTTCTGGTACTGGCGAAAAAGCTGGTTCAAACCATACGAAGCATGAAGAATTCTTTGAATATTGCACATTTTTTTATCTTTCTCACCATTGCCTGTGGCGGACTGAGCAAGGTGCTGGATCGCACGACCTCAACCCTGAAAGAAGAATTCGGCATCCAGTTGGTACCGCATACTCAAATCATGATTATGACCATTGAGGAAGGGGTAGAAATGTTATTGCCAGTTTTATTGATTGTGGCTGTGCTGAGCTATCGTAAAGTACTGAACCAGGCACAATAAAAATATAGAAAAAACGATGAAGATGCGCCAGTTGATTGGCGCATTTTGTTTTTGTAGTACTGTATTTCTCAAAATTTGAGGTATTGAAAAATCCTGTCTGGATGCGCTAATTTTCGGTTTTCAAATAACAAGAAAATGATCACTAAAATGAAGATAATTAACAAGGTTAAGCTGAATATTTCGACACAAAAATACAAGTGTTTATGCTATAATTTAGGGCTGTATTTTAGTTTTTAACTCAGTCGTTTGAGTTAATGATTTTGCTAGTTTTACGACATATAAATACAAGCCAAAATTGGCTTGTAGAATAAGGAGTATGCATGAGCGTATCGGAAATTAGACCGATTGCCATTGAGGATGAACTTAAAAGCTCATATCTCGATTATGCGATGAGCGTGATTGTGTCACGTGCATTGCCCGATGTACGAGATGGTTTAAAACCTGTTCATCGTCGTGTGCTTTTCGCAATGCACGAATTAGGCAATGACTATAACAAAGCTTATAAAAAGTCTGCACGTGTAGTCGGTGACGTGATCGGTAAATATCACCCGCATGGTGATTATGCCGTATACGAAACCATTGTACGTATGGCGCAAGATTTCAGCTTGCGTTACCAATTGGTTGATGGTCAAGGTAACTTCGGTTCGGTCGATGGCGATAGCGCAGCAGCCATGCGTTATACCGAAGTGCGTATGCGTAAACTGACCCACGAACTGTTAGCGGATCTTGAAAAAGATACCGTCGAGTGGGAAGACAACTACGATGGCTCTGAGCGTATTCCTCAGGTGATGCCCACCCGTGTACCGAACTTATTGGTTAATGGTGTAACCGGTATTGCGGTGGGTATGGCGACCAATATGGCGCCGCATAACATGACTGAAGTTGTGAATGCGTGTCTGGCCTATGCCAATGATCCCCAGATCAGCATCGAAGGGTTGATGGAACACATTTCTGGTCCGGACTTCCCGACAGGCGGTATTATTTACGGTAAATCGGGCATCGTGGATGCCTACCGTACAGGTAAAGGCCGTTTACACATCCGTGGCAAGTATCACTTCGAAGAAGATCCGAAGAATGGCCGTACCACGATCGTGTTTACGGAAATTCCATATCAGGTCAATAAAGCAAAAACCATTGAACGTATTGCTGAACTGGTTAAAGAGAAAAAACTGGAAGGTATTTCCGAGCTGCGTGACGAGTCTGACAAAGACGGTATGCGTATCGCGATTGACTTGAAACGTGGCGAAAACGCCGAAGTGATCGTGAACAACCTGTTCCAGAATACGCAACTTGAAAACTCTTTCAGCATCAACATGGTCTGCCTGGACAATGGCCAGCCTAAACTGATGAACCTGAAAGATATTATTGCAGCGTTTATCCGTCACCGTCAGGAAGTAGTCACGCGTCGTACCATGTTCGAATTACGCAAAGCGCGTGAACGTGGTCATATCTTGGAAGGTTTAACCGTTGCTCTGGCGAATATTGATGCCATCATCGAAACCATCAAAAGTTCTGCAAACCCGGCTGAAGCGCGTGAGCGTTTGCAGGCAGGTGAGTGGGCAGGTGGCGGTGTATTGGCATTGCTAGAAAAAGCTGGCTCAGTTTCTGTACGTCCGGATGAGATTGAAGGTGAAGACCCAAGTCGTCCGTTTGGTCTGGATGGCGATATTTATCGTCTGTCACCAACCCAAGTCAATGCGATTATGGAACTGCGTCTGCATCGTTTAACCGGTCTTGAACAAGACAAGTTACATGCTGAATATAGTGAAATTCTGGCGCAAATTGCTGAACTGACTGCAATTTTAAATGACTTTAATCTGTTGATGAATGTGATTCGCGAAGAGCTTGCGTTAATTCTGCAGCAATATGGCGATGCACGTAAAACGTCGATAGTTGAATCACGTATCGATTTCTCTCGTGAAGATCTGATTCCTGAAGAGCAAATGGTGCTGACGGTTTCAAAAACAGGCTATGCGAAAACTCAACCATTGTCTGATTACGCCGCACAGCGTCGTGGTGGCCGTGGCAAGTCTGCGACCAGCATGAAAGAAGACGATTACATTCAACATCTGATTGTGACGTCAAGTCATGCGACAGTACTTTGCTTTACCAACGTTGGTAAGGTCTATCGTCTGAAAGTGTATGAAGTGCCACAAGCCTCACGTGGTGCCAAAGGTCGCCCAATGGTGAACTTGTTGCCGCTGGATGAAAACGAGACCATTACCGCGATCTTGCCGGTGATCGATGCGCCGAAGAAATTCAAAGAACGTCTGGCTGACTTCAAGGCATTTGTCAAAGCCAATGCAGCGCAGTTGCAAGCCAATGAAGTGATCAATGCTCATTTTGCCGAGCTTGAAGCAGCGCTGACAGAATCTGAAGATGGTGCGGATGATATTTCTGATGCATTGCGTATTCAATTGAAACAGTTGGGCTTGGAGCTTTCTGCAACAGATCTTGATGATGACATCATCAATGACTTTGCTCAGCAGGCTGAAGCGGTACGTAAAAACTTCTATGTGTTTATGGCGACTGAATACGGTACGATTAAACGTGTAGAGCTTGAACAGTTCTCGAATGTTCGTTCAAACGGTTTACGTGCGATTGAGCTGAATGGCGATGATACCCTCATCGGTGTAGCGATTACTGACGGTGAACAGCAAATCATGTTGTTCTCGAATGAAGGTAAAGCTATTCGCTTCGCAGAGACGGATGTACGTTCAATGGGGCGTTCTGCCAAAGGTGTACGCGGTATGCGCGTGACCATTGGTGCAGCTGCACAGCTAGAAGAAAATGACGAAACTGAGATCGAGTCTGATGACGAAGATGGTTCAGATTCAGCATTGATTAGCCGAATCGTATCACTGGTGGTTGTACCTGAAACTGGCGAAGTACTGTGTGCATCTGAAAATGGTTATGGTAAACGTACTCCAGTAGACGACTTCCCGACCAAGAAACGTGGCGGTAAGGGCGTGATTGCGATCAAGACCTCTGAACGTAATGGTCAATTAGTGGGCGCTGTTGCCATTGATGCGTCTAAAGAACTGATGCTGATTTCAGATGGCGGTACGCTGGTTCGTACCCGTGCATCTGAAGTGGCGCAAACTGGTCGTAACGCACAGGGTGTTCGTCTGATCCGCTTAGGTAATGAGGAATTGCTGGTCGGTGTGGTTTCAATCGAAGCTGTTGAAGAAGATGAGTTTGTTGAAGCGATTGAAAGCGAAGACGCTTTAGTGGCAGAAACAGATTCAGCAGCTGAAACTGAGCAAGTTGAAAAAGATGGTGAAAATTCAGTAGAAGAATAAGTTTTTTACTGATAAAAAGGGCGCTTCGGCGTCCTTTTTTATAAACCTTGACCGCATAAGGGTAAGCGATGAAAACCAAATTAATGTTGTTAGCAGCAGCGGTTGCATTGAGTGGCTGTAATTCAATGGACAATATTCCGAATCCGAGTCCTGAACAGGAAAAGGCGGCACAGCTAGCCTATGAGGATTTGCGTGACGGGAAATATGAGGAATTTCTGGATCAGTTAGAACCGCAGTTGCAAACCCAGTTTAAGGATAATGAAAAGCTGATGAAACGCTTTTCACGTTCAATTCCTCAAGGTGAATACAAGTCTAAGACTTTAATGACCAAAGAGATTGAAGAAGCAACCAATCAGCCTGGACAATATAAGGTTAGCTATGAAATTGCCTATCCGGAGAATCTGGTTCAGTATGATGTGAGTTTTGACAAGCCGAATGGTAGCAACAAGATTCGTAATTTCAATATTCAGGTCTTTGGCGAGTCGAATAAATAAGTGGAATAGGAGCATTGCTATAATGTTCTATCTGCTTTGATGACCAGAAATTAAACGTCGATAAGCCAAGAAAAAGCACATGCTGCCGATCATTCCAAGATAGAGCAGTTTAGGTAAGACCAGTGTTGTAGGCACACCCATTTGATTGAGTTGAATAAACATCTGCACAATTTGGGTAGAGGGCAGGATTTCGCCAACGACTTGCATCCAGATAGGCATGGCTGCATGCGGCCAGGCAGCACCAGATAAAAAGAACAGCGGAATGGAAGTAAACACAATTACATGACCCGCACGTTCTGGCAGATCCAGAAAACTGGCAAATAGACAGGTCATGCCAATTATCGTGTAGATAAAAACCGGAACAGCCAGTAGCATTCCAAGCAGGTTGCCACCGCGCGGATAATCAAATAGCCAGAAGCTAAAGCCGAATAAATAGAAACATCCCAGACAGCCAATGGTGAAGACCGCTAAACACATTCCAATCAACGCATTTGTATTTAATTCTACTTTTCTTTCCCGATATACTAAAATCAGCATACTCAAACCCAAAAGAATGGTTTGGTGGATAATTAAAGGTGCAACCGCAGGAAAGACATAACTGCCATAGCCGGACAGCGGATTAAATAAAGGAATTTGATGCACTGAAATAGCAGGTGAAAAATCCGAGACCTTGCTAAAGCGTTCAGTATAGTCTGCCAAAGTTTGCTCAACTGATGTAGCTAAGCCCAGACCAATTTGTTTGGTCACTAAAAAGTTGGCAGTGCTTAAATACAGTCCAATTCCGCCTGTTTCACCATGCCTTAAGCTTTGCGATAAATTGTCCGGTAGTAACAAGATACCATCGGCTTTTTGAGATTCAACCCATTGTTTGGCTTCGGCAAAATTGCCGGTAATCGCCTGAATTTCGACATTGGGGCTTTGTGCCACCTGACCAATAATACGGGTGCTTAAGCTACTTTGTTCTTCATCGACAATAATAATCGGTAAGGCTTCAGCCTGCTGTGCCTGATAAGCGGTTGGATAAAAAAAGCTGTAAAACAAGACGGATAGAATCAGCGTGGTAAAGATCGTGCCGTGACTGACGATATCTTTAAAGCTTTGTAGATAGTAAAACCAAAGGGATTTCATGGTGTTGCTCCTTTGGCGATTTTTTTAAGAAACAGATAAGCCAGCAGAGCGTAGACTAGGGCATAGATCAGCAGCATTAATCCAGCTTGCAGTGAAATATGCAATGGAC
>NZ_JAMXXP010000019.1 GCF_024129355.1 Acinetobacter lwoffii
TAAAAGCTTTATTTTCACCCGATAAAATACCCATAAAACAAGAGGAAGCTCAAATGAGCTTCCTCTTGTGAAAAATTGTGGGACAGCAATGTCCCGAAGGACTCTTTTTTATAGGGGAGAACATGGCCAAGATGGGAAATATTTTTTAAGACTTTATGATTTTAAAACATCCAAACATTCATGAATAAAAATGGGTAAATCATTGGGTAGGCGCGATGAAATCAACTGATTATTGTCATTCACCAGTTCCGCATCATAATACGTTCCACCGGCACGTTGTACGCGACTGGCATGCGCGCGAATACTGGTAATAATTCGATTTTTTAGTACATCTGCTTCGCACAGTAATAATGATGCATCACATAAACTAAAGATGGTTTTCTTGGCCTGGTTAAAAGCTTGGATAAATTGAAGCACCCGGAGATCGGTAGATAAAGAAACTGCAGATTCACCGCCAGGGATCAGCAAGGCATCAAAATCATCAATACTGATTTGTTCGATGCCCCGGTCAATCGTCACTGCAGAACAGCCATGCAGACCATAGACCACTCTTCCTACATTAAACTCAATATTACAGATGCTATGCTTTGCTTCCAGCAAGGCCGCAACGGGTTCAAGATATTCCTGATCTTCAAAATTATTCGTCAAAAGTACAGCTATTCTTTTTGGCATGACTGACACCCAAACGCTTGTTTTAAGTTAGACTATCTATGATTGGTTAAAAAATCGTCTCTGCTTTGTAATTGAGTAGTGATTTAATGTAAAAAATAAGTGAAATCAAAGAGAAGTCGATAAAAATGGGGTTGCAGAGTGTGCATTTTATTGTGAAATCTATCTTAGATATGAATGGTTCAAAAATGACGTGTGAAAAGTAATTATTTTAATTTTCTTATGCTTAAAACCGCTATATAGATTAAGAAATAGTGATATTTCATCTTCCTTAAAATCAGTTAATATGGACAGGCAAAGTTTACAATTTAATAATGTAAATCAAGCAGAAAAGCTGAAGTAAATGTTACCAGATATGACCAAAAGCGATAAATGGTTAAAATCAACTGTATGTTTTTAAGACTTAATCTACCAATGTCATATTGCGTAACATTTGAAAGCTCACTATTGTTATACTGAACAGATAAGGTTTATGAAGGGCGACAGAACAATGATCAACGACGATCAAAACACCACGACTTCTCTTGATTTGGCAAAAATTCGTGAAGATATCGATTCTGTTGATCAGCAAATTCAGCAATTGATTAACCGTCGGGCACGTTTGGCTGAAGCTGTGGCAAAAGCAAAGTTTGCTTCAGAAGAGAATCCGCTGTTTTACCGTCCAGAACGTGAAGCTCAGGTTTTGCGTAATGTCATGGAACGTAATGAAGGGCCATTGTCTGATACCACCATGGCACGTCTGTTCCGTGAAATCATGTCGGCCTGTCTGGCACTTGAAGCTCCGCAAAGCATTGCTTTCTTGGGACCAGTCGGGACCTATACTCATTCTGCGGTACTCAAGCACTTTGGCCATGATGCTGTGGTTCGTCCTTTACCGACCATTGATGAAGTTTTCCGTGACGTGGAAGCGGGTAGTGCCCATTATGGTCTGGTGCCGGTAGAAAATTCCTCTGAAGGCGTGGTTAACCATACTTTAGACTGTTTCAAAACCTCGAACCTGAATGTAATTGGCGAAGTTGAATTACCGATTCACCATCAGTTCCTGATTTCTGAAAATACCCGTAAAGACAGCATCAAACAGATTTATGCGCATCAGCAGACTTTGGCACAGTGCCGTAAGTGGCTGGATGCGCATTATCCAGGCGTGGAACGTGTCGCTTTAAGCTCCAACGCAGAAGCAGCGCGCCGTATTCGTAATGAATGGCATTCTGCCGCGATTGCCTCTGAAATTGCTGCGAGTATCTATGATCTCGAAATCATGCATAGCAATATCGAGGACAATCCGGAAAATACCACACGCTTCCTGGTGATTGGCCGTGAAAAAGTGCCACAAAGTGGTAATGACAAGACTTCATTACTGATTTCAGCACATGATCGTGCCGGGGCTTTGCTGGAAATTCTGGCGCCGTTTGCCAAGCACAATATCAGTCTGACCAGCATTGAAACCCGTCCTGCACTTCCTGAAAAATGGGCTTATGTGTTCTTCATTGATCTTGAAGGCCATATTGAGCAGGAACACGTGAAAGCAGCCATTGAAGAAATTCGTCCTTTGGTTAAAGAAGTTCGCGTGCTCGGTTCATATCCTGCAGCTGTACTTTAAGTCAGCTATCCGTGGTTAGGGCGAGGGTGCTGACCACTGTTTTATACCTAAAATTGGAAGTCTAAAATGTCGTTTGTTCCAGCCAATTCAGGCATCTCAAAATTAAAGCCATATCAACCGGGTAAGCCGATCAGTGAACTTGAGCGCGAGTTGGGGCTTACCGATATCGTCAAACTGGCTTCAAATGAAAATCCGCTGGGTTGTTCAGATAAAGTCAAAGAAGCGGTCGCTGCGGAAATTTCTGAAATTGGCCGTTATCCGGATGGTGGTGGTTTTATCCTGAAAGATCAGATCAAGGCCCAGTTTGGTTTTAATCACGATCAGATTACCTTGGGGAATGGTTCAAACGACTTACTGGAAATGTTTGCCCGCGCATTCGTTTCAGAAAATGATTCGGTGGTGTATAGCCAGCATGCTTTTGCAGTTTATGCATTGGTGACTCAAGCCATTAATGCACAAGCGATTGAAGTGCCAGCTAAAGGCTTTTCGCATGACTTGGAAGCAATGGCGGCTGCAATTCAAGACAATACCAAACTCGTCTTCATTGCAAACCCGAATAATCCAACAGGAACCTGGTTTGAAGAAGCTGAATTTGAAGCGTTCATGCAAAAAGTTCCTGCCAATGTCATCGTGGTTCTGGATGAAGCCTATGTGGAATATTTCCCGGAAAACTTCAACAGTCTGAAATTCTTGGCTCAATATCCAAACCTGATCGTTAGCCGTACTTTGTCGAAGTGCTATGGTCTGGCTGCACTACGTGTTGGTTTTGCTCTGGCTTCAGTAGAAGTGACGGATTATCTCAATCGTATTCGTCAGCCATTTAATGTCAACCATCTTGCGATGGTGGCTGCGGTGGCTGCACTGAAAGATGAAGATTTTATCGCGCGTTCTCGTGAAGTGAATAAAGCCGGTATGGCGCAACTTGAAGCTGGTTTTAAGGCTTTGGGTCTTAACTATGTGCCTTCACGTGCCAACTTTATCTTGGTAGATGTACAGGCAGACCCATCAGCAACCTTCAATGGTCTGCTCAAGCAAGGGGTGATTGTACGTCCGGTCGGTATTTCTAATCACATTCGGGTATCGATTGGTACTGAAGCAGAAAATGCGAAATTCTTGAGCGCATTGGCTAAAGTACTCGGTTTAGAGGCAAAAGCTTAAACCATGTCGCAGCCACTGTTTGAAAAAGTTGCATTTATCGGGCTTGGACTGATTGGTTCAAGTCTGGCGCGTGTCATTCGAGCCGAGCATTTGGCCAATGACATTGTTGCATCGACACGTTCACAAAAGACTTTGGAAGATGCTAAATCTCTTGGCCTGATTTCCGAAGGCTATGCCGATCCTTTAGAGGCGGTCAAAGGCGCTGATCTGGTGGTACTGGCATTGCCGGTACGTGCCACGCAAAAGGTGCTGGAAGCTATCAAGCCTTATTTATCTGCCAATACCATTATTACTGATGTGGGTAGTACCAAAGGTAATGTGGTCGATGCAGCGAAAGCGGTTTTTGGCGATGAACTGCCTGAAGGTTTTGTACCGGGCCATCCGATTGCAGGTGCCGAGCATACCGGGGTGCATGCAGGTAAAGTTGATTTATTTGCCAATCACAAGGTGATCTTGACGCCACTGCCAAGCAGTGCAGACTGGGCCGTCGATAAACTGATTCAGCTGTGGCAAGCGGCGAAAGCCGAAGTGATTTGTATGGATGTCGACAAGCACGATGAAGTGCTGGCGCATACCAGTCATCTTCCGCATCTCATGGCATTCAACTTGGTTGAGCAATTGGCCAAGCGTGAAGACAATTTAGATATATTTCGTTATGCTGCCGGTGGCTTCCGGGATTTCTCGCGAATTGCCGCTAGCGATCCACAAATGTGGCATGACATCTTTTTTGCCAACAAAAAAGCAGTTCTGAATGCTGTTGATGGCTTTGAACAGCAGCTCGCGATTATTCGCAAATTGATTGAAGATGAAGATTCCCACGCATTGATGGGCTTATTGAGTCATGCGCAGGCAGCTCGCCAGCATTTCAACCATATGCTCGCCAAGAAACCTTTCATGGAGAAAAATAAAGTGACACAACAATTTACCATTCAGCCGGGTGCCAAGAAATTTCAGGGTAAATTTACCGTGCCAGGTGACAAATCTGTGTCACATCGCTCGATCATGTTTGGTGCGATTGCAGAAGGTACCACACATGTGACCGGCTTTTTGGAAGGTGAGGATGCTCTAGCGACACTGCAAGCTTTCCGTGATATGGGAGTCAGCATTGAAGGCCCTAAAAATGGTGAAGTCACCATTCATGGTGTTGGCATGCAAGGCTTAAAAGCGCCGCAGTCTGCCATTTATATGGGCAACTCAGGCACTTCAATGCGTTTGCTGTCGGGTATGCTAGCAGCACAGAAATTTGATTCAGTGATGACAGGGGATGCGTCATTGTCTAAACGTCCAATGGAGCGTATTGCCAAGCCTTTACGTGAAATGGGCGCGCAAATTCAGACCACTGGTGAGCGAGGTACGCCACCTGTATCCATCACCGGCAACCAAAACCTGAAAGGGATTCAGTACGATTTGCCAATGGCATCAGCTCAGGTAAAATCAGGGATTCTGCTGGCAGGTCTATGGGCAGAAGGTGAAACTTCGGTGACTGAACCAGAACCAACACGCGACCATACTGAACGTATGCTACGTGCCTTTGGTTATGAAGTGAAAACAGAAGGCAACCGAATTTCACTGCAAGGTGGCGGAAAGCTGGTTGGAACCAATATTCAGGTGCCTTCAGATATTTCTTCTGCTGCTTTCTTTATGGTCGGTGCGGCCATTACTGAAAACTCGGATGTGACCCTTGAAGCAGTTGGCATTAACCCGACCCGTACTGGTGTGGTCGAAATCCTCAAGCAAATGGGTGCGGACATTACAGTTGAAAACGAGCGTATTGCAGGCGGTGAACCGATTGCCGATATTCGTATCCGTGGTACACGTACCTTAAAAGGCATTCATATGCCGGAAGATCAGGTGCCATTGGCAATTGATGAATTCCCGGCGCTATTCATTGCGGCTGCATGTGCCGAAGGTCAAACCATCCTGACCGGTGCTGCCGAGCTTCGCGTAAAAGAATCGGATCGTATTCAAGTGATGGCCGACGGTCTTCAAACCATGGGCATCGACTGTACCCCAACGGACGATGGCATCATCATTGAAGGTAAGGGCAAGTCTGGTGACTGGTCGCCAATCTTTACGGGTGGTGAAATTGAATCGCATCACGATCACCGTATCGCGATGAGTTTTTCGATTGCCGGTTTGCGTAATTCGGAGCAGATCAAGATTGTCGGTACTGAAACGGTCGCAACCAGTTTCCCGACCTTCACAGAATTGACCTCAATCGCAGGATTGCCAATTCAAGTGTCAGAATAATTTTTAAAATTATGTGAAACAGCCAAGCTTTTGCTTGGCTGTTTTGTTTATATTGCTTATGCTAAACCCATATAAGAAAAAAGCCATTTGGAAGTAGCGATGCGAAAATTAAAATTCATGGCCAATACCCAGAGCCAAACACCACGGGATGGTCAGGAAACCCAGGAATATGTAGCACATTTACTTGCCGAAAAATTAGGCAAATATGGTTTTCAGACCTTAAGCCAAAGTGGAGCTCAGGTTGCCGTCAGCGTGGAAGACCATGCGCTGCCTTTATCTGTGAGTTGCGAAACCAGAGATGAACAAGGGCATCTGGTTTGTGAAATTGCCTCATATCCTGAAGAAGAACAGGACTGGCTGGATCGTATCACCGAAAGAAGTTTGCTTAATCAGCTTGCACAGGCAGTGGAAACCTCTCTAAAAGAGCAGGAAAGCTTTAGCGAGTTTGAATGGAAGAGCTAATTCAACAGAATCAATCAGCTTTGCCTACACTGCAAAGTCAACGCTTGATCCTGAATTGTTTTAAATCAGCCGATGCCAAAGAAACTTATGCTTCAATTACGCCGAGTTTGACACGTTTTATGGCGTGGGACCCACCACAATCTGAACAGGGATTTGCAACAGTCTGGCAAAATTGGCTGGAAAATATGACTGATTATAAAGAATATGTATTTGTGATCCGTCATATTGAAACACAAGAATTTATTGGGCTATGTGGTTTGCATCGACTTCATGATGAAATACCTGAAGTCGGTATTTGGATTCGTGAAACTGCGCATGGTCATCATTATGGACATGAGGCAGTGCATTGTGTTGTGGCCTATGCTTTTAATACATTAGGGATTCAAGTCTTAAGCTACCCGGTAGCAGAAGAAAACTGGGCTAGCCGTAAAATTGCAGAACGCTTGGGTGGAAAAATTCTCCGTTACATCGATAAGCCTAAATATCGGGCTGTGATGTATGAAATTTTTGCAGAAGATTTTGTCTTTTAATAAAAAAACCCATCATCTGATGGGTTTTTTTATTTAGCCAAGCGCTAAGTACCGGGTCATTGCGATCCGTAATTGCTTTAAATAGCCGGTAAAGAAATGGTTGGCACCAGGTAATACGGTCACTAAATGGCGTTGTGGCTTTGCCCATTCAATCATATCTGAGAGCAAAGTCACTTCATCGGCTTCGCCATGAATGAACAGAATGTCGCCTTTAATGGCGGGCGTCACATAATGGCGAATACCAGCCACTGTTGCAGTCGGCAGACCACATAAAATGGTTTGCTTTGGTTGCAATTCTACCGGTAAGGCTGCATAGCTTTTTGCCATGACATGCGCACCAAAACTAAAACCGCCTGCATAAAAAGGCAGGGCAATATGCTGGTTGCGAGCGAACCGAATGACTTCTAATACATCATCCGTCTCACCGAAGCCCTCGTCGTGTATACCTTCACTTTTACCAGAACCACGGAAACTTGGACGATACACAATACAGCCACGTTCCAGATACATTTGTGCCAGTAAAACCGGAACCTTATGTTGTGGTGTACCGCCTTGCAATGGATGGGGGTGACAAACTACCGCGAATCCTTTCACTTCACCCTGAGGATAATCCACAAAAACTTCAATCTGACCCGCAGGCCCTTGAAGAAAAATTTGCTCGGGCATATAAAAACCGATGATTAACAGGAGAATCGTGCATTTTAACGATTATGGTGAATAAAAACATGAATTGGAATTAAAATAAGCAGACTGATATAGTTTGATTAATCATTTTTTGACCAGGTTGCCATGCTCGCTTTAATTTCTCCAGCCAAAACTCTCGATTACGATACTCCATTACCGACTGACCAATTTACTCAAGCGAGATTATTAGAACATTCACAGGACTTGATCAACGTTTGTCGCACACTTTCTGCAACAGAAATTTCCAGCTTAATGAGTGTTAGTGAAAAAATTGCCACTTTAAATACCGCACGTTTTAATGACTGGCAACCGGATTTTAATTTAGCCAATGCCCGTCAGGCGATTTTTGCATTTAAAGGCGATGTCTATACCGGACTGGATGCCTATAGTTTAAAACATGAAGATCTGCACTATGCACAAGACCGTTTACGCATGTTGTCTGGATTATATGGACTCTTACGTCCCTTGGATTTGATGATGCCGTACCGTCTGGAAATGGGAACCAAATTGGCCAATTCCCGCGGGCATAACCTATATGACTTCTGGGCACATCACATTACTGATCTGATTAATCAGGATCTAGCAGCAGCAAATTCTGAAATCCTGGTGAATATCGCCTCTGATGAATATTACAAATCAGTCAACGAGTGCAAAATTCAGGCAGACATTATCAAGCCGGTATTTCTGGATCAGAAAAATGGCAAATATAAAGTGATTAGTTTCTATGCCAAAAAAGCACGCGGTCTCATGGCGCGTTTTATGATTGAAAATAAAATTGATCGTATAGAGGGGCTAAAAGCTTTTAATACTGATGGCTATTATTTTGATGCAGACAGTTCACTCAAAGGAGAACTGGTGTTTAAGCGTGATGAACAACTGAGTGCATAAATGAGATGATTCCCAGTATCCAGCATGAGGATATGTATGCCGGATATTGGGATGTCTTTATCATGGTTAGGTTCTTAAATAGTGTTCAACGATTTGACTCTATGATGAGTGAAGTGTGGATGAACTGCATAATGAAAACTTCAAGATAATTAAAAATAAAAATATCGCCAAAAGCTTTGAAATCCCTCGCAAAATCTCCTTTATTTAGATCATTTTATTCTAAAAATTAAAGTTGAGCATTCTTGGAAAAGGCCGATAAAATAAATCGAAATAAGTTCTATTGAATAGGTTAGATTTTATTTATCTACATATTTTAATGTTGAATAAACTTCTTTTAGATATTTTGAAAAATATATTAAATTCAATTGTTTAGTTTTTGTTTAAAAGAATTTTTAATAGTGTCGATTTTTTGAAAAAAGAATTATAAATTAATTAAGTATTAATAAATAAAACTACATAAAATTAATATTTAGAGGATGAATAAATGCCTTCTATCGGGTTAAATGTAAACTATGTCACAAGTTTGTTAGGTTTTTTGTTAGCATAATTGCATAGTGTTACAAAGCAGCATAATAAAAATGAAAATATATGCTATCCCTGTTTTTGCCTTAATGATCAGTTTATTAGGATTTTGTGTCCATAAACAGTCCGAAATCAGAAAATATGAAAAGATCCGTCATGTCTTGAACGATGGACGTGATTCAAGCAAATTGCTGGAATCCAATCGACATCGACATTAAGCAGGTTGTACTATCTTCCTCCCGCCAATTGGGTCGAATTAATAAAATTAAATCAATAATAAATATAATAAAATTTTTTAAATATTCATCTTGAATATATTAATTTCTAATAAAGTGTAAAATCAAATAAGCAATAAGAAATCAATGTGTTATAATTTGCCAACGATCAGGATGAAGCAGAATTCATCTTGTTAAGCATTTGATTTAAATCAAGAAAATAAAGCTGCATAAAGGTTATGCAGCTTTTTTGTTTAGATTTTTTTTGGGTTTTTATAGCATAGCCCCGGGGCTGTAAGCTGTTACAACATTTTAACCCGTCAAATGGCTACGCTGGCATATTCGTTGCTAACACATCCTTAAAATTGATGAATTTTTTTATAAAATTTCATTTATTTGACGGCTTGCTTAAAGCATAAAGTTTACTCAATAGGGGCTAGGTCATGACGACTCCTAATCCATCTTCAGAAAGTATGCTTGAACGTCTGTTTAAACTGAGTGAAAACAAAACCAGTTTCCGTACAGAAGTTCTTGCCGGTGTAACTACATTCTTAACGATGTGTTACATCATTATTGTCAATCCAATGATTTTGTCCGAAACGGGGATGGATCATGGGGCTGTCTTTGTAGCAACTTGTCTTGCAGCCGCGATTGGCTGTTTAGTTATGGGTTTGATTGCAAATTATCCAATTGCACTTGCACCAGGCATGGGCTTGAATGCCTTCTTTACCTATTCCGTCTGTTTGGGAATGGGTGTGCCTTGGCAAACAGCACTCGGGGCTGTGTTTATCTCCGGTCTTGTGTTTATTGCGATCAGCATGTTTAAAATCCGTGAAGCCATTGTAAATGCGATTCCAATGTCGCTGAAACTGGCCATCGGTGGTGGTATTGGCTTATTCCTTGCGCTGATTGCTTTGAAAAATGCCGGCCTGATTGTGGATAATCCTGCTACGTTGGTAGGTTTGGGCGATTTAAAACAACCATCGGTTTTGCTTGCATTATTTGGTTTCCTTCTGGTTGTTGTGATGCATCACTTTAAAGTGCGTGGTGCGATCATCATCAGTATTTTGGTGTTAACCGGTATTTCAGCAGCATTGGGTCTGAGTGAATTTAAAGGTGTGGTTGGCGCAGTGCCATCGATTGCACCAACATTTATGCAAATGAGCTTTGAAGGTCTGTTCACTGCCAGTTTAATTGGCGTGATTTTTGTCTTCTTCCTGGTCGATTTATTCGACTCAACCGGTACGCTTGTAGGTGTTTCACACCGTGCAGGCTTGTTGAAAGATGGCAAACTGCCGCGTTTGAAAAAAGCACTTTTTGCGGACTCTTCTGCAATTGTTGCAGGTGCAGCGCTGGGTACATCTTCAACTACGCCATACATTGAATCTTCTGCGGGCGTAGCAGCCGGTGGCCGTACAGGTCTAACTGCTGTTGTAGTCGGTATCCTGTTTGTTGCCTGTTTGTTCCTTGCACCATTGGCACAGTCTGTACCAAGCTTTGCAACAGCACCAGCGCTGTTATTTGTCGGTGTCTTAATGATTCAAGGTATCGTGCATATTGACTGGGAAGATATTACAGAAGCAGTTCCTGCATTTTTAACCATTGTATTTATGCCATTTACCTATTCAATTGCTGATGGTATTGCGATGGGCTTCATCAGCTATGCACTGATCAAATTGTTAACCGGTAAGGCATCAACTGTACCGTATATGGTCTGGATTATTGCAGTACTATGGACGCTTAAATTCGCACTATTTGGCGGCTAATTTTTCTAGATTTGGAAAGGGTGTAAACTCAGTTTGCACCCTTTTTTTATTATTTTAGGTTTCATGAGGAGAAGCGATGAACCGTCTTGAGTTGATTCGAGCTTTGCCAAAGGCCGAGCTTCATGTTCATATTGAGGGCACTTTTGAGCCTGAGCTAATGTTTGCGATCGCTCAGCGTAATAAAATTGCCATCCCGTATAAATCTGTTGAAGAAGTTAAACAGGCCTATAACTTTCATAATCTTCAGTCGTTCCTGGATATTTATTATGCCGGCGCTGCTGTATTAATTCATGAACAGGATTTTTATGATCTGGCGTGGGCGTATTTTGAAAAATGTGCTGAAGACCGGGTCGTGCATACTGAAATGTTCTTTGATCCACAAACCCATACCGATCGTGGTGTTGCTTTTTCAACCGTGATCAACGGCTTGCAAAAAGCCTGTGATGATGCCAAAACTAAACTTGGTATCAGTTCACATCTGATTATGTGTTTCTTGCGTCATTTAAGTGAAGATGCTGCATTTGCAACACTGGAACAGGCCTTACCTTATAAAGACCAGATTATTGCGGTCGGTCTGGATTCAAGTGAAGTCGGGCATCCACCTTCAAAGTTTGAACGTGTCTTTGCTAAAGCGCGTGAAGCAGGTTTCTTGGTTGTAGCACATGCAGGTGAGGAAGGTCCGGCAGCTTATGTCTGGGAAGCTTTAGATTTACTGAAAGTGAATCGTATTGATCATGGGGTTCGTTCGGAAGAAGATCCGGAGTTAATGCAGCGCCTGATCGCAGAAAAGATGCCACTGACAGTTTGCCCATTGTCAAACCTGAAACTCTGCGTCGTGGATGATATGCAGCAGCATAATATCCGTCGCCTCTTGCAACAAGGCGTGCACGTTACAGTCAATTCAGATGATCCATCTTATTTTGGTGGTTATATGAATGACAATTTTATTGCCATTGCTGAAGCACTGGATTTAAGCAATGAGGAACTCAAGCAGTTGGCCATTAACTCATTTGAAGCCTCTTTTATTACCGATACTGAAAAAGAGCAATGGATCAACCAGATCCGTGCCCTGGTTTAAGTTTTTAAATAAAAGGCAGGGTTCGCTCTGCCTTTGTTTTTATAGATGGATATGAAATTGAAAAATATAATTCTGCTCATCAGTAGCGTGTTGATATCTGCTTGCTCAAATGCGGATATGACTTTGACACAGCGTACTTTAAAACCCGTGATTGAATACCAATGTGCAAAAGAATTGAAAGCATCTAAATTCTGGACTGCCTCGACCTATTTTATGCAGGACAAAAATAAAGCTGAACTTGAACAGAATGTCTGTTCATGTGTAGGTGAGCATGCACTCAAGGATATTCCGGCAAGCACTTTACTGAAAGCGACTCTGGATGAAGAAGTAAAGTCAAAACTCACGCAACAGGCTATTGCAAACAGTCTGAAAGGCTGCATGACCGAGTTCTTAAAATAAAATCAGCTTTGCAATGAGAGCTGATTGAGTGTGGTTTTGCAGATTATTTTTTAGAAGATTTGGATTGTCGGGTCATGCTGTTGAGTACATGATCTTTATCGATAAAATGATGTTTCAGTGCTGCGAAAATATGTCCAACTAAAAGTAAGCCAACTGCCCAGGAAAGCCAGATATGTAGGGGTTTTACGATCGCGGTTACAGCCGGATTTTCTGAAATCAGTGCCGGCAGGTTAAATAAATATAGCACTGGTGCTGGATAGCCCAGACTCCAGCTATATAAACAGCCGGTGACAGGTAGGGCAATCAGCATAAAATACAAAGCCAGATGACCTGCATGTGCCAAAGTTTTCATCCGGGGTGACATAGTGTCCGGTAGTTCAGGGGCAGGGTGGGTATAACGCCAGAAAATTCGCACAACCAACAGGAAAATAATGGTGGTGGCGATATTTTTATGCAGGGTAATGACATCGCCTTTAAAGCTGCCATCGACCTCATAACTTAAAAAATTCCCACTATAAAAACCAATCAGCCATGCCGCAATAAAGATAACCGCCATGAGCCAGTGCAGCCATTGTGCCGTGCGCGTGTAATATTGTACTTTTTCCATGTGATTTTCGATTGCCCTCAAAGATGGATGCACCTTAGCAAAGGGCGAATCAACTCAGCAATTCCAAATCTGCAACGCTATGGTGGCTTTCATGCAACATCCATTGAAATGGCTGAGTGCAGATTAAACATTCAGGATGATTTATAGATTTCTTATTCAGGTGAATTTCGGCACAATAGCGACACGCTTCATATATGAATAAACAAGGAACAGATCTGTGAAAAAATTATTGATTGCACTTGCTCCACTTACTTTGGTTTTATCGGCTTGTGCAACAACAGGCAGCCCTGAAACGCAAACCACAACGCAACAGCTGGGTGGGGCTGCGCTTAAAATCGCGATCAATGCAAAATGTACGACTGAGCTGAATAATATTCCAGCATGGCAAACAGCTACACGTCTAATGACTACGACCCAAAAGCAGAATATCCAGACTGAAATTTGTGGCTGTGTCAGTGAAAAAGCGCCACAAAGTGTAACAGCGGTAGATTTGGCGACTGCAGCAATTGACCCGGCAGCACGTGCGACGATTGTCGGCAATGTGGTTGCAAAAACCATTAACGCTTGTGTAGCTGAAGCTGTAAACTAAGCCAAGATTAAATTGAAATAGGCTGACTGGTTCAGCCTATTTTTTATGGAAAAATAGACATGAAGATTGCTGGTGTAGATGAAGCAGGGCGTGGGCCATTAGTGGGTTCGGTGGTCGCTGCGGCAGTTATTTTAGATCCGAACAACCCGATTGAGGGTTTAAATGATTCTAAAAAACTCACTGAAAAGAAGCGTGAAAAACTTTTTATCGAGATTCAGGAAAAAGCGCTGGCATGGGCCATTGCTGAGGCTTCTGCGGCAGAGATTGATGAACATAATATTCTGCAAGCTTCTTTGCTGGCCATGCGTCGCGCTGTAGAAGCTTTGCCATTTCAACCAGAGCATGTACTAGTCGATGGCAATAAAATCCCTCAAGGCCTTCGCATGAGCTGTGATGCCGTGGTGGGTGGTGATGCACTGCATGCTGAAATTTCAGCAGCCAGTATTCTGGCGAAAGTAACCCGTGACCATCAGATGATCGAGATGGATCAGAAGCATCCGCAATTTGGCTTTGCCAAGCACAAGGGTTATCCGACCAAGGCACATTTTGAAGCGATTGCCTTACATGGCGTGATTGATGAGCATCGTCGCAGTTTTGGGCCGGTAAAAAAGGTGATTGCAGCATTACAGCAGGGTGCAGAACTTTAAGTTTTATTTTAAATTATCTAAGTATTTAATATTTTTGTATAAAATTTAGACAAATTTAAAGCGGCTCAAAAGCCGCTTTATTCTTCGCACAAACATTAACGGTTAAAGTTATTTTGTGTCTGGCTATCGTCTTCATAAGAAGGTTGGTAATCTTGATCGATATGTTGAAGATGTTCATGCATTGCACGTTCATGCTGGATACGCTGGTAAATCTCTTCACGGTGCACAGAGACTTCTTTCGGAGCATTTACCCCGATACGAACCTGGTTACCTTTTACACCAAGCACAGTCACACTGACTTGATCACCAATCATTAAAGTTTCCCCGACGCGTCGAGTCAGAATCAGCATGTTTTTCTCCTTGCAAAATGCAAAACCTGCAATCTATTGAATGTAAAACAAAAAGCACAACCAAAAATTACAAAATAAGATCTGGATAGAAATTCTGTCATCTGGGTGAAAGATTTTAATCTATCTCAGCTGGTTAAAAATCCTCAGGCTTAATATAACAGAGCCACTATAAAAAAAACTATAGTGGCTCTGCATTTTTGTAGACTTTTATAAAATACTGTCAAACAATGACAATATTCTGTCTTAACGCTTAAGCACGTGCGCTAGATTCGCCTTGTTCACGGTCTAAACCGAATGCGGTATGCAATGAACGAACCGCAAGTTCAAGATAATTTTCTTCAATGATCACAGAAATCTTGATTTCAGACGTCGAGATCATCAGGATGTTGATGCCTTCGTCTGCCAAAGCTGTGAACATTTTGCTTGCCACGCCGGCATGTGAACGCATGCCTACACCTACAATTGATACTTTTACGATATCTGAACGGGTCGCAACTTCACGCGCACCAATTTCTTGAGCAGTTGCTTCAAGAATGGCTTTGGCTTTATTTAATTCGCCACGGTTCACAGTAAAAGTGAAATCAGTTGTACCATCTTCTTCAACGTTCTGGATAATCATATCCACTTCAACATTGGCATCACCAATCGGGCACAAAATTTTAGAAGCAATACCCGGTTCGTCAGGCACACCTAAAATAGTTAATTTTGCTTCGTCACGGTTAAATGCGATACCGGAGATAATTGGCTGTTCCATGTTGTCTTCCAATTCAGTCGTAATAAGTGTACCAACGTTTTGCTTAAACTCTTCGTCGAATGCGCCATCGTTGTCATTGTCGAAGCTTGATAATACGCGTAAAGGCACCTGATATTTACCAGCAAATTCAACTGAACGAATTTGCAGGACTTTAGAACCGAGTGACGCCATCTCAAGCATTTCTTCAAATGAAATACGATCAACTTTTTTTGCTTTTGGTGCAACACGTGGATCGGTGGTATATACACCGTCAACGTCGGTATAAATCTGGCATTCATCTGCTTTGAGTGCGGCAGCAATTGCAACACCTGAAGTATCAGAACCGCCACGCCCTAAAGTGGTGGTATTGCCATGTTCATCAAAACCCTGGAAACCGGCAACGACAAGTACGCGGCCTGCATCCAGATTTGAGTTCAGGACTTCAGTATCAATGGATTCGATACGTGCCTTATTGAATGAGCTGTCGGTTTTCATGCCAACCTGGCGACCTGTTAGTGATTTTGCTTCAACTCCAATTGAGTTCAGCGCCATTGCTAACATAGAAATCGTAACCTGTTCACCCGTAGATACCATTTGGTCTAGTTCACGTGGGTCAGGGGTTTCGGTAATGGCCTTCGCTAAAGCAAGTAGACGATTGGTTTCGCCACTCATTGCTGATACCACTACCACTACCTTGTGGCCGTGGTCATGCCAGCGCTTTACACGACGAGCAACATTTAAAATGCGCTCGGGAGTACCCATAGAGGTACCGCCATATTTTTGAACGATTAATGCCATAGTTGTTCCATATAAGCCATGACCCTGATGTACCTATCAGGGTCAGTTACACAAAATTGAAGTTTTATTTTGCTGCAAGCCAGGCAGTTAAATCTGCCATCACTGGAGCAAACTTCTCGTTAAGTGGCGCGCCACCTTGTGCCAAGTCAGGTTTACCACCACCTTTACCACCTAGCTCAGTTGCCAAATGTTTGATGATGTCACCTGCTTTAATAGAAGCAGTAAAGTCTTTTGCTACAGATGCGATCAAGCTCACCTTGTCACCCTCTACACCTGCCAGAACAATCACTGCATTTTCTAATTTTGATTTCACACCGTCGTGCAGGTTGCGTAGTGCTTTTGCATCCATGTTTTCAACAGTTGTAATCAAGGTTGCACGACCTGCAATGCTTTGAACTTGGCTTAGAAGTTCACCAGCTTGCAGGCTAGCAAGTTTTTGATTGAGTTGTTCGATCTGTTTCTGCAAGCTCGATGCAGTATCAACCAGTGCTTCAACTTTTTCTAAAGTCTGGTCTTTTTGCGCTTTGAGCAAACCGTTAATCGTATTGATATCGCGATCGGCTTTTTGCGCAACTTCAACTGCTTTAATGCCTGTTACTGCTTCAATACGACGTACACCGGCTGCCACACCACCTTCAGAGGTGATTTTGAACAGACCGATATCACCGGTACGTTTTACGTGAATACCACCGCAAAGTTCGATTGAGAAGTTTTTCTCTTCAATCACTGAACCCATAGACAGTACACGTACTTCGTCACCATATTTCTCACCAAACAGCATCATCGCGCCTTTAGCCTTCGCAGACTCGATATCCAGAAGTTCAGTAGACACCGCAGTATTGGCAATCACTTCAGCATTGACCAAGCGTTCAATTTCTTGCAGCTGTTCAAAGCTTACAGGCTGGTCGTTGGCAAAGTCAAAACGTAACACGTCAGATGCAACCAATGAACCTTTTTGCTGTACATGTGAACCTAAAATTTGACGTAATGCAGCATGTAGCAGGTGAGTCGCAGAGTGGTTACGTGCCGTTGCTGCACGAATGTCTGCTTTAACCGTTGCTTCTACATTTTGAGTAACTTTCAAGTTACCCATAGTCACGATACCTTGGTGTACAAATGCACCACCAGATTTCTTGGTATCTTGAACTTCGAAAATACCAGTATCGTTTTTGAAGAGTCCTGTATCACCGATTTGACCACCGCTTTCTGCGTAGAAAGGTGTTTGGTTAAGTACGATCAGTGCTTCGTCGCCTTCAACCACTTCGTCAACTTGCTCGCCATCTTTGTAGATTGCGATGATTTGACCTTGACCCGCAGTTGCATCGTAACCTTCAAACTGAGTTTCACCTTCGACTTTCACAACAGAATTATAGTCGATTGCGAATTTGCCTGCATCACGTGCGCGTTGACGCTGTGCAGCCATTTCAGTTTCGAAACCAGCTTCATCAATGGTTAAGTCACGTTCACGTGCGATGTCAGCAGTCAAGTCAGTCGGGAAACCGTAAGTATCGTAAAGTTTAAATACTACTTCGCCCGGAATTACAGAACCTTTTAACTGCGCCAATTCGCCTTCAAGCAATTTCAGACCTTGCTCAAGTGTTTTAGCAAATTGCTCTTCTTCTTTCAGAAGTTGCGCTTCGATACGTGCCTGGTTGGCTGCAAGTTCAGGATATGCTGCACCCATCACTTCAATCAGTGGCTTCAACATTTTGTGGAAGAACGAACCAGTCGCACCTAGTTTGTTACCGTGACGTACTGCACGACGAATGATACGACGCAATACATAGCCACGACCTTCGTTCGATGGGTTTACGCCATCAGCAATCAGGAAGCAGCATGAACGTGCATGGTCAGCAACAACTTTAAGTGAAGCAGGGTATTCAACTGGTTTGTTTTCTGCTTGTGCTTTTGCTTCAAGTTCAGACGTATCTAAACCAATAATTTCAGCAGCAGCTTTTAGCAAGTGCTGGAACAGGTCGATTTCGTAGTTTGAGTTAACGTGCTGAAGAACAGCTGAAATACGCTCCAAGCCCATACCTGTATCCACAGAAGGCGCTGGAAGAGGGTGTAATACGCCATCCGCAGTACGGTTGAACTGCATGAAAACGTTGTTCCAGATTTCAATGAAACGGTCGCCATCTTCTTCAGGAGAACCCGGTAAGCCACCCCAGATATGATCGCCATGGTCAAAGAAGATTTCAGAACATGGACCACAAGGACCGGTGTCACCCATTGCCCAGAAATTATCAGATGCGTATTGACCGCCTTTGTTGTCACCAATACGAATAATGCGTGAAGCGTCTAGACCGATTTCTTTGTTCCAGATGTCAAAGGCTTCATCATCGGTGTGGTAAACGGTTGCATAGAGTTTATCTTTAGGAAGACCAAGCCATTCTTCGTTAGTCAAAAAGTCCCAGGCAAATTTGATCGCATCACGTTTGAAGTAATCACCAAATGAAAAGTTACCTAACATTTCAAAGAAAGTGTGGTGACGTGCTGTATAACCCACATTGTCCAAGTCGTTGTGCTTACCACCTGCGCGCACGCATTTTTGTGATGACACTGCACGTACATAATCGCGTTTTTCTAGACCTAAGAAGCAATCTTTAAACTGGTTCATACCAGCATTGGTGAACAGCAAAGTTGGGTCATTGGCAGGTACTAGAGAACTCGACGCGACACGTGTATGCCCTTGCGATTCAAAGTAACGCAAAAATGCTTCACGAATTTCAGCTGATGTCATAAAACGAGTACTCACAACCAAGTCACTCCATAATTTCCGATTTGGCTAAAACACCACAGTCTGACAAGCATACAAGAGCTCTGCTGCAATGCGGGGCTTAAAAATTTAAAACGCCAAATTATAACGGAAAAAGCAGTAGGCACCAATCATTTTAAAACCAATTGCGAAGGATTTATTTACTCAGGTTTTTCGCTGAATAATTAAATTGAATTTTCCCACAGTAGAATTCGTGGATATCCATCACATTAAAAATAACTGGAATTTTAAATGACCCAGATACAGACGGATGGATCAGAAATAAAATAATCGAAAATCAGTATTTTCTCTGAAGTTTTTTAATGTACGGCGCCAGAAATCCTTTAACATAGAAGAGTTTTAAAATAGGCATATAAAAGGTCGAGTCATGCAACGAGTGGCAATCAATGGATTTGGGCGTATTGGACGGAATGTACTGCGCGCATGGTTTGAAAATCCGAAAGATTTTAATTTTGAAATCGTTGCCATTAATGATATTGCCGATGTTGAAACCCTGATCCATCTATTTAAATATGACTCGACCCATGGCCGTTTTCCGGGGCAGGTGGATCTCAGCTATGATGCTGAACATATCTATATGCATATCAGCTATCAAGATACTGCATTAAAAGTACAGGTTTTGTGTGAGTCGCATCCGGCTAAGTTGCCTTGGCAAAACTTGACGGTAGATGTAGTGCTTGAATGTACTGGGCTATTCCGTTCTCGTGAAGCCGCGACCCAGCATATTGGCGCAGGGGCGAAACGTGTGATTATTGGCGCGGCACCTTTTGATACGGTCGATGCCGCAATTGTCTATGGTGTCAATCATCATGAAGTCAAAGCATCGGACCAGATCATTTCCAGTGTTTCTTGTACTACGCAGGCTTTGGTGCCACTGGTCAAAATTATTGATGATGCATTTGGCATCAGTAGCGCCCTGATGACCGAAATCCATGCTGTTACGGCGGATCAGTCGGTACTGGATCATGCACATCGTGATTTGCGACGTGCACGTGCCTCGGGCCATAACATCATTCCGACCACTTCGAGCGCACTCGGTGCCTTAAAGCGTGTCATGCCAAAAATGGAAGATCGTATTGATGGTTATTCGATTCGGGTGCCAACCATTAATGTGGCCGCGATTGATTTGACCTTTGTCTCCCAGTCGCCGATTACCGATCACAAGTTAAATGAAGTTCTGATTAAGGCTGCCCGGCAGGATTTTGCCGAAATTATGTCGGTAACGGACGAGCCCTTGGTATCGAGTGATTTTAATCATTCCCCGTATTCACTGATTGTTGATCTGACCCAGACTCTGGTGGTCGGGCATCAAGCTAAGGTTTTTGCCTGGTACGATAACGAGTGGGGCTATGCCAACCGTCTACTGGATTTATGTGAATCATTTCATTAAGTTCGGGTTATCTAAACCTCAAAAGCACCAAGACACGGTGCTTTTTTCTTTCCTATAAATATTCTGCAAGCCATGTTTTAAGAGAATTTGCCGGTAATTGATCGAAAATCAGGAATTGAGGCTGAATTATTTACGTTATCTGAAGCATTTTTCGTTAAGATAAAGACAATAAAATGAAATAAGAGCAAGCACATGATGGTGGTTTGGGGATTTATTATATTGCTGACTTTGGCGGTGATTTTTCTGATCTGGCTGCAGTTTAATCAGAATGATGAACCACGTAGCGTGGAAGGCGTGCCAGTCGAAGAAAAAATCCTGCATCTGGAAGAAAATTTGAAAAAGACCCTGGAAATTATGCAGGATCTAGCCAAAAAAATGCATTTGCAGCAGGAAGTGCTGGATCAGACCACAGCCAAACTTCAGCAGGTTGAATTGCAAAATGCCGAACTGGTCAGTTTGCTGACCAAAGTGGTCGATCCACAGAAATAATCCAAACCCCTTTAGAAATTATTTAAAGGGATTTTGTTTGAGTATTAGACGATTAAAATTCTTAAAACTGCGGCAGAAACCATACTGATGGCGACGATTGGTAATAATCCAAAACGCGTAGCGGCAAATAGCGTTAAAGCCAAGGCGATCAGGTCTGCAGGATGGTCTCGAACAAAATAGGGTGCAATTACTGAAATCAGCACGCAGCCAGGGACTACTTCCAGAATTTTTCGCTGACGCTGTGTCAGCGTTTTATTTTTTAATAAGACGTAGCCCAAGATCCGGGTTAAATAGGTGGTCGCAGCAATCAGAATAATAGCCACCAAGGTATTCATCTGGATCATGTTTGATCCTCTTGAATCAGGAAAAATGCCGAAGCGATTCCAGACAAGGCGCCAACCGGCACATACCAGCCCGCAGGTAAATATAAATAAGCCAAAGCCGCACAGACTAAACTGACCAGCCATGGCCGGGCAGCCTCAAAACCTTTCCACATACTTCTCAGTAACACCAGAAATACAGCAGGAAAGGCCATATCAAAACCAAAACGGTTGATGTCACCTAATACAGGTCCAAGTATGGCGCCGAGTGTGGTAAATCCGACCCACATCAAGTACAGGCAAAAACACAGGCCGGCATAATAAGGCATGCTAAACGCAGCACGATAACCCAAGTGCGCTTGTTTCCTTTGTGCATCAGCTAGACCGAGCGCCCAGCTCTCATCAACCATAAAAAACAGCGCCGGAAAAACTTTACGATTCGGGAGATGCTTTAAATACGGAACCAAACTGGCGCCCATCAACAGATGCCGGCTATTCACCAGAAAGGTAATGAACATCAGCATGAGTAAATTTGGTGGACTGCTCCAGACCTCCAGAATGGCAAATTCAGAACCACCGGCAAAGTTCAGGCCTGTCAGTAAAGGCACTTCGAGCAAGCTGAAATTCTTCTGTACCGCCGTCGCACCCAGCACCAGCGCAAAGGGGATAATCCCTAAAAGCATGGGAATAGAATCTTTCATGCCACGTTGAAATTCGCTGAAATCGGTAGGGATAACTACCGCTGCGGTGCTTTGTCTAAACAAAAGCATGGAAATGACCTAGGTACTGCAAAACTAGACCATATTTTATTGCGATATTCAGGCTATTTGCTGTTGTAATGCAAGTAACTTAGCTTTGATTTGAAATTAAATTGCGCTAAATTAAATTTAAGGGGTTTTAAATGCCAAGGCATAGACATGGATCAAATAGATAAACGCATTTTGCACGAGCTGCAAAAGAATGGAAAACTGCAAAATAATGAACTGGCTCAATTAATTGGCTTGTCACCGTCACCCTGTTTAAGACGGGTGAAACAGCTGGAAGATGATGGTGTGATTGAGCAATATGTCGCGCTGCTGAATCCGCAAAAGGTCAATTTGGCGATGAGTGTGTTTGCACGTGTCTGGCTCAAGTCTCAAGAGGCTGCCGTGGTCGATCAATTTGTCGAAGCGATCAAGGAAATGCCAGAGGTGGTCGAATGCCAGTTAATGGCAGGCGATTGTGATTTCTTTTTAAGAATTGTGGTGGCTGATCTGGATGCCTATCGTAAATTTCAGATTCATCATTTAACCCAAATTCCCTGCATTCAAAGCGTAAAAACTGAAATTCCATTGCAAACGGTTAAAAGCACGACTGCATTGCCTTTGGTTTAATACCGGATTTTTTCATGCTATTTGTTTTGAATGTGCATTAAAACGCTGATAGTTGACACTATTGTTGTTGATTTCATCAGGTAGCGAAAATTATAAAATTTGCGATGCACAGCCAAAACTATCGTGCTAGACTAGGAGAAATCGGGTGTGCTCCCGATTTTTTTATGCGGATTCGTTCCGCGCTGACAAGAATTTAGGTTTACAACATGCCCATTTCAGAGACATGGTTATTACCTGATGGTGTAGCTGATGTATTACCAGAACAAGCGCAAGTTATTGAAAGTCTGCGCCGTAAATCACTGGATTTCCTTGCATCTCGAGGTTATCAGCTGGTGTACACGCCATTCATTGAATACATCGAATCTCTATCTTCTCTCTCAGAATCGAATCAAGATTTAGACTTAGCCACTTTTAAAGTAATCGATCAGCTTTCTGGTCGTTTGCTTGGTGTGCGTGCCGATATGACACCACAAGTGGCTCGTATTGATGCGCATGTACATCCAGTGGAAGGTGTGGCACGTTACTGCTATGCAGGAACCGTTCTGCATACCAAGCCTCGCGGCTTTAACACCTCACGTGCACCACTACAGTTGGGTGCAGAGCTCTTTGGTTCAGATAGCATCGATGCCGATGTGGAAATGGTCGACTTGATGATCAGTCTGATTCAGGAGACAGGTCTGGCAGATGGTATCCATCTGGACTTAGGTCATGTCGGTTTATTCCGCAGTCTAGTGGCTCAAGCAGGCTTGAACAAAGTCGCTGAACAGCAATTATCTGATTTATACCAACGCAAGGCTTTGCCAGAATTAGAAGAATTCACGGCAGACCTGAAATTTGGTCAGGATTTCTATGCACTTGGACGCTATGCCAGCGACCTGGATGCATTGCAAGCGCATTTAAGTGCTGAAGTGTTGGCGAATCCAGCATTCACGCAAGCTTTTAATGTCTTGCAAACCACCAAAGATGAAGTTCAAACCCGTTGGCCAAACTTGAGTATTGGGATTGATGTGGTTGAATTACGTTCATACCATTATCATACTGGCCTAATGTATGCAGTCTATGCACCGAACCGTGCAGCTGCACTGGCACAAGGTGGCCGTTATGATGGCATTGGTGAACATTTTGGCCGTGCCCGTCCGGCAACCGGTTTCTCTTGTGACTTATATGCTTTAAGCGCAGGTCAGTTTGATGCGGTACAGGTCGTGGTTGCACCTAAAGGCACTGATGCAGAACTTCTGAATGCGATTCAGAACATTCGTGCACAAGGCTTAAGTGTAATTCAGTTACTGGGTAATGATGATTTAAACTCGATTCCATATGCAACGCACCAGCTGGTGAATGCGAATGGTGAGTGGACAGTCAAAACGATTTAACTGCTTGGCTCAGTGTTCATGTCGCTGAGCGGGGCTTTCAACTTTAACAGCATGATGTAATGAGGCTATTATGGGCAAGAATGTTGTGGTACTTGGTACCCAATGGGGCGACGAAGGTAAAGGTAAAATCGTCGACCTGCTCACAGATCAAGCGGCAGCGGTAGTTCGTTATCAAGGCGGACATAACGCAGGTCACACTCTTGTGGTTGGTGGTAAGAAAACTGTCTTACACCTCATTCCATCAGGTATTTTACGTGAAAACGTATTGTGCTTAATTGGTAACGGTGTTGTTCTTTCTCCTGAAGCGCTCATCAAAGAGATGGATATTCTTGAAAAAGAAGGCGTTCCTGTTAAAGAACGTTTACGCATTTCTCCAAACTGTCCATTGATTCTTCCGAACCACATCGCACTTGATCAGGCGCGTGAGAAAAAACGTGGTAATGCGAAGATTGGTACGACAGGTCGTGGTATCGGTCCTGCATACGAAGACAAAGTAGCGCGTCGCGCAGTACGTGTTGCTGACCTGGTACGTGGTGGTGAACATCTTACTGCTCAGTTAACTGAACTTCTGGACTACCATAACTTCCAGCTGACTGAATACTACGGTGTTGAAGCAGTTAAACTGGAAGATGTGCTGGCGCTTTGCGACGAATGGCGTAAAGTTGTTGCTCCACTGGTTGTGGATGTGACCACTGAATTGCATAACTACCGTAAAAACGGTGACAACATCATGTTCGAAGGCGCGCAAGGTTCACTTCTTGACGTTGACCACGGTACATATCCGTATGTAACTTCTTCGAATACAACTGCTGGTGGCGTAAGCTCTGGTTCAGGCCTGGGTCCTTTGCATCTTGACTATGTACTGGGTATTACTAAAGCGTACACAACGCGTGTAGGTGCAGGTCCATTCCCAACTGAGTTGGTGTATGACGCTGCAAATGACACGGGTGATGCAATTGGTAAACACCTGGGTACGATTGGTAATGAGTTTGGTGCGTCTACTGGCCGTCAACGTCGTTGTGGCTGGTTCGATGCTGAAATTCTACGCCGTTCAGTTGACGTAAACTCACTTTCTGGTATTTGCCTGACTAAACTTGACGTTCTTGACGGTTTGGAAGAAGTGAAAATTTGTGTGGGTTATGAAGCTGCAGATTCTGGTTGTGTCGGTTCTTCTGATGCGCTTGCATTCGAAACTTTAAAACCGATTTACGAAACTATGCCAGGCTGGTCTGAGTCAACTTTCGGTGCGAAATCACTGGATCAGTTGCCAGAAGCTGCATTGAACTATGTAAAACGTCTTGAGCAATTGATTGAATGTCCAATCGACATCATTTCAACAGGTCCAGACCGTGAAGAAACCATTGTTCTTCGTCACCCGTTTGATGCTTAATCTTCATTTGATTAAAGCTTGAATGATAAAAACCCATCTCCGGATGGGTTTTTTTATATCCTGAATTTATGCAGCTATTTCAAGACTAAAGTTGCATCGGTAATACTACGTGATGTGCTTTAACATAGCGGTATATAAAGAAAGAAAAATGAGCAGCAGGATGCAAAAAAATATATCGGCGACCATGTTTTATTCATTGTTATTCGCGATGGGTGGGGCGCCAACAATTGCCATGATGATTATTCGCGCGCAAACCCAAAATCCCGAGGTGATTTATGCGGCACTGATTGGTCTGAGTGTCATTATTGCCTGTGTTTTAGTGCCTATTATTTTATTGCAAAATGCTTTTTTATTTTTTAAACGTAAAGATGAAATACTTGAACAGAAAATCAAACCACTGAGTCAGGTTTACTTGGGCTTAAATATCATCTGTCTGATTTATTGGTTAGCGATACAGTATTTGGCTTAAAAATTACATAATTTATAAGAAGATGAATGAATTAAGCGTTTAGCTACTGCGCGCTTTCACTTATAATTTTTACAATGTAAATTGCCCTTGAGCCAAGGCGGAGTAAATTATAATGAAGAATAAACTTTTATTGAGTATGGCAGCTGCTACAGTCGTCACATTATCAGGTTGTACCACCATTGCCGATATGGCAGGGGCAGATACTGCGACCTTAAATGCATCTGCGAGCCAAAGCTATAATGCCATGGTCAATGATGCGCGCAATAAAGGTCAACTGGATACCAGTTCAGCCACCTATAAACGGATTAATAATGTATTTAACCGTTTGAAGCCAATTGCTAACCAGATGAATCAAACTGGTACAGCATTCCAGTGGCAATTGGCTGTGCTCAAATCTGATCAGGTCAACGCCTTTGTTGCACCAGGTGGTAAGGTTGTATTCTATACTGGTATCGTGACGAAGCTGAATCTGACCGATGCTGAAATTGCAGCGATTATGGGGCATGAAATGGTGCATGCCTTAGAAGAGCATTCTAAGCAGAAAATCGGTGCTCAAGCCCTGACTGATCTGGCCTTGGGTATTGGCTTAAATGCAGCAGGTGTAGGTCAAGGTGGCGCTGCAGCAGCACAATTAGGTAGTCAGATCGGTATTGGCTTGCCATACTCGCGTAATCTGGAAAGCCGTGCTGACCAAGGTGGTTTAATGCTGATGGCGCGTGCTGGCTATAACCCGAATGCAGCCATTACCCTGTGGGAAAAAATGAGTAAGCAAAGCAGCAGCGGTGTGGCGTTCTTATCGACCCACCCATCAAGCAGCCAACGTATTGCCGCAATGCGTCAAAATCTGCCAGCCGCTATGCAGATTTATAACCAGAACAGATAATTTGATGATCCTCCTTTAAAAGGAGAGCTAGATCGGATTATAAAGGCAGGGCAATGGCTCTGCTTTTTTTATGACTAATTGGGTAGTTAATATTCTACGGGCTATTTTCAGGCAATAAAAAAGGCAAAGTCAGACTTTGCCTTTTTTCACTCAAGATCAGAAGATCTTAGTGTTGGTGACCGCCTACACCGTGTACGTGACCGTGATCTAATTCTTCTTGAGAAGCTTCACGAACAGATACGATTTCAACTTCGAAAGTCAGGTCTTGACCAGCAAGTGGGAAGTTAGCATCAACAACAACATTGTCGCCTTCAACTGCTTTAACAGTTACGATTTGCACGCCGTCATCAGTTTGAGCTTGGAACTGCATGCCTGCCTGAATGTTGTCTACGCCTTGGAACATTTGCGCAGGAACTTCTTGAACTAGGTCAGGGTTGTATTCGCCATAACCTTCAGCAGCAGGAACGTTTACAGTGAATTTTTCACCTACAGTTTTGCCTTCTAACGCATTTTCTAAACCTGGGATGATGTTACCTGCACCGTGCAAATAGGCAAGTGGTTCACCTTGAGATTGGTCGAGAGTTTCACCCTCTGCGTTAGTCAATGTGTAGTGGAAAGAAACCACGAGGTTATTTGCAATAGCAGTCATGTTAATTGATCCATTCAATTTTTTAAGGGTACATCATAAAGTGAAATTGCATTTTTGTAGACTAAAATTAGCAAAAAAACGCAATTTGACAATTTTGTTGACGATTTTTTCATTGATTGGGCCAAATTCTGGAATTTCAATGCAATTTCAGCTTTGGAGAAATTTTTCGTGTAACAAAATCTTTTGCGGTGAGAATGCCAGCATGCGCATAACCATGAATGGTCGCCTGATGAATTCGATATAAAGAAACATACATCGATTTGGCAACAAAGCCTTGCACATTGACCTGACCGAGCAACTCGCCGACGGCTTTATTCTGGCTTAAGGAAATCAGTGAACCTTTGTCAGAAAATTTAAACATCGGTAAATAACTTTCTTCATTAACACGTGCTTTCAAGGCATTGGCCAGGAAATTGGCCTGTTGGCTAGCCACTTGTGCGCGTGGACCCAAGACCGGTTCATCTGCAGCAGGCTGGCAGTGAGCACAATCACCAAAAGCAAAAATGTCTGGATCAGATTTGGTTTGCAGGGTGGAGTAGACTTTCAACCGGTGAATATTGTCTTTTTCCATATCTTGCAGTTGTGCCAAGACTTCAGGTGCTTTGATGCCTGCAGCCCAGACTTTAATCTCGGCATCCAGACTTGAGCCATCTGCAAAATAAATCTTGTCTTCATCAACCTTGGCCACGCGGTGACTGGTCAAAACCTCAATGCCAAATTTTTCCAGCTGTTGCATGGTATGTTCGGCGACTTTCGGCGAGAGTGCAGTCAGAATACGATCCGCCGCTTCAATCAGGGTAATTTTGACTTTATTTGGGTCGACCTTGTTTAAGCCATATTTAAAGAAATTGTGTTTGGCTTCCACCAGTTCAGCTGCCAGTTCTACTCCGGTTGCACCGGCGCCAATAATCGCGATATTCAGTTCACGGCTCGAAGCTTCATGTTGAGCATTCAAGTAGAGATGCAACAGATCCTGCTGAAAGATATCAGCTTGTGGACGGCTGTCGAGAAAATGACAGAACTGTTTGACGCCTTCGGTATTAAAGTCATTTGAGGTAGAACCCAAGGCCAGTACCAGGGTGTCATAGTCGATGCGCTGGTTCTTCTTGGCTTGGGCTTTTTTGGAGAAATATTCTGTTTCTACCACAATCTGTTTCGCTTCACGATCCAGACCGGTAAATGTCCCCAAGACAAATTCATAATGATGTGCGGCTGAATGGGCAAAATAATTGGTTTCTTCTTCATGTGGATTTAAGGTGCCTGCGGCAACTTCATGCAGCAGCGGTTTCCAGATGTGCGTCAGTTTTTGATCGACCAAAATAATCTGGGCTTTACCGCTTTTACCCAAGCTCTCACCCAGCTGAGTCGCCAGCTCCAGACCACCGGCACCACCACCCACAATCACGATTTTATGTGCTGTCATATATGATTAACCTGTTTATTTTTTTAATAAAAATAAGAGAAATAGAGAGAAAATATACTATGGCATGCGCTAAAACGCGTCTTGATTAAAATTGTTATACAAATTACAAAACGTAGCAATTCTGTGAGAGCAGGTAAGTGTTGCTGCTTTAAGCAAGCAATGGGAGAGCGAGATTAATAGGAGGGAAATCTGCTAGAAGATCAGCGCAAAGATCTTCTAGCTTAAAGAAAAGTGACTTGAGATGTAGCGCTATTATCTATCTAAAGGATAAAGCTTTACGCTTGGCGTATTGTCTGAAAATAAACCGAATAAGCTTTGTAGCCAGCTAAAGAATTTCTGAAATAGATTGGCTTCTTCAATTTCGACATGATCTTCAATTTGAATGGTGCGAATCAACTGATTATTCTGATAAACCTGAATGGTCGCCAAAGGCATCATGGTCGCCAAAGGTGCAATGAGTTCAGACGCTTTCACTTCAACACTGATATGAGTCTGAGTTTCCTGTAATGGCTCGATACTTTTTAAAACGCCATCACCAGTATTCAGCATGACACGCTGATGCGCCTGGTCAAACTGATTCAGGTCAATACTGTAGCCCTGATCATATAAAGAAGTGGTAATAATCTGCGGTTGCTTGGTTTGCACCTTAAACATTTTTAAGGTGGATTTAATTACAGGCAACTCAGCCAGTAGCTGTTGATCTTTGATCGCTACTTCATTGCGAGTATAGGTATAAGCCAGATTCATCAGCTTATGTGATACTTCAGCGCGTTTTGCTGCACTTTTAGTACCCAGCACCACCACAATCAGACGGCGATTTGGCATTTCAAAATCTGCGGTGACGCGATTGGCGGTTAGTGCCAGATTATAGCCCGCTGCACGGGTAAAACCGGTTTTTAAACCATCTACTGTAGGATCGACCTGAAGCACACGGTTGGTCGCACGATGAAAATGCTGGTTATAAGTAAAGCTTGGCTGTTTGGAATAATACAGATAATCCGGGGTTTCATTCACCACCGCCATAGACAGTCTGGCCAAATCGGCGGCAGTCGAATAATGCTCAGGCATGGTAATACCGGCCGGATTCTGGAAATTGGTATGCTGCATGCCCAGCGCTTTGGCTTCCTGATTCATACGTTCAACAAACTGCGGAATACCACCCGAAATTTTCTCAGCCAGCGTGACTGCGGCATCATTAGCAGACATGATAATTAAGCCCGCCAGAAGCTGATCGACTGAAATCAGATCACCTTCTTTCAGGTACATCTGTGACTCATCCCACATCACGGTTTTAACCACAGAGGTCGCGGTTAACACTTCATTTTTATTTAATTTTCCGGCCTCAATTTCCTTTAAGGCAATATAAGCCACCATCATTTTGGTCAGCGAAGCCGGAGCACGCTGAACGTCGGCATTGTGCTCTGCAATGACTTGACCAGACTGTGAATCCAGAATGGTCCAGGCTTCAGCTTCAACGCTTTCAGGCACAATATTGAGTAGGGCAGCATGTGAAAATGCAGAAATAAATAAACTGAAAACCGCAATCAGTGAGATGATGTATTTCAATGGTGTTCCTTGATAACCCGCTGGGTGTTGAACGATTTAATTTTCACGCATGCTATGCCTTTTTTATACAGATAGCTAGTCGTAAATGTAGACAAATAAGACAGCTAAACCATACTGGCTTAAAAAATGCTAAGCTAAGCTATATCTCATTTATTTTAATTTTATATCGTTCATTATGTTGCATTATCAAATTGAATTTGACGATTATCGTCAGCATCTTATTCACGTGACTGTTCGTTTTCTTGCGGACCCGACACAAGTCCTGTCATTGCCGACTTGGATTCCGGGCAGCTATCTGATTCGAGAGTTTTCCAAGCACATTGAAGCGGTCAAAGCCTATGATGAAGATGGGCGCCAGTTACAGATCCAGAAATTTGAAAAAAATAAATGGCGTTTATTCAATACTGATCATGAACTGATTACAGTGGAATATGATGTCTATGCCTATGACCTGTCCGTTCGTGGTGCATATGTGGATCAAAATCGTCTCTACGTGAACCCAGCTTGTGCATGTTTAGGGCTAGAAGGTCAGGAAAATAAAGAAATTGAACTGGAAATCTTCCTGCCAGATGAATTAAAGCATTTTCAGCTGGCAAGCGGCATGAAAGCCAAAAGTCTGGTCAGAGGCCGTTTCACGCTGAAAGCTAAAAACTATGCCGAACTGATTGATGCGCCATTTGAGCTAGCAGAACAAACCCGTTTCAGTTTTGAAGCAAATGGTATTCCGCATGAGTTTGTGGTGTCAGGCAAACACGCGATGAATGCGGCGCGTATGCAGCAGGACATTGAAAAAATCTGTGCTACAGAAATTTCAATGTTTGGTTCGGCGCCGTTTACAGACTATACCTTTATGACCATGGCAACCGGCAATAGCTATGGCGGTCTGGAGCATCCAAATTCTACCAGCCTGATTTCACCACGTGATGACTTGCCGAAAGCCAATGAGCCAGAAGAGCCATCTAAAGATTATCAGCGTTTCTTGGGCTTATGTAGCCATGAATATTTCCATTCATGGTTGGTGAAATTCATTCGCCCTGAAAACTTCGTCAATTATGATTTAAACAGAGAAGGCTATACTTCTTTGTTGTGGATCTTTGAAGGTTTTACCTCTTATTACGATGATTTGATTTTGCTGCGCAGTGGCGTGATTAATCAGGAATCGTATATTGCTTTGTTAAAAGCACAGATTGACCGTTATTTGCAAAATCCGGGGCGTGCGATTCAGTCAGTGTCTGAATCCAGTTTTGATGCCTGGGTGAAATTCTACCGTCAGGATGAAAACTCGAATAATGCGGGTACCAGCTATTACAACAAAGGCTGTTTAGTTGCTTTGTGCTTAGACTTAGGTTTGCGTTTACGCGGTTCAAGTCTGGATGCCGTGATGCGCCGTTTGTATGAAAATGCCCAGAAGGGTGTTCAGGTGCATGAGCGGACAATCTTTGAATTGTGTAAAGAACTGACAGGAGATGATTGGTCAGAACAGATCAATCACTTGATCAATACCACAGACGAATTACCATTGGATCAGCTTTTCCCTGAGTTTGGTATGGCTTATAGCCTGAAAAATGACAAGTCTTTGCCATTCGGTTTAAAACTGGCAGATAAGCCGGAAGGTGTGCTAGTTCAATCTGCGCGTCGTGAGGGTGCTGCTGTGCTCGCTGGCCTTTCTGCCAATGATGTCATTATTGCAATTGATGGTTTAAAGGCAACGACTAAGCTTGTTGAAAGCTATGCAAAACAGCAAGGTACTTTTACAGTGTATGCATTCCGTCGTGATGAGTTGATGACCTTCGAGGTTCAAGCTGCGGGTTCTGAACTGACCGAAGTTGAACTGAAAGTGGAAGATCCGGCTAAAGTCGAGAAATGGCTTAAAGCTTAAAGCTTCACTTGTTCGTCATTTAAAAAAACCGGTGCATAGTCACCGGTTTTTTATTGCATTAAATTTTGAGAAAAAATTATTTAATGATCAGTCGTGATGTGCCACGGAATTCTGCCACAATTTGATTATGTTGATTCATCACCTGAATATCATAAATGCCACTACGGCCACTGCTGGCTTTGTGTTCAGCTACAGCAGTCAGTGTGTCGCCAAGCAAGCCCGGTTTTAAATAATGAATACCGCAATGTTGACCAACTGCCGGATGTTCACCGGTATTGCAGGCAATTGCAAAAGCTGCATCTGCCAGTGCGAAAATCACGGCACCGTTACAGGTCTGATGACCCTGTAAATGCTGTTCAGTTACCTTTAATTCGATCTTTGCATAATTGTGATTATAAGAAACCAGATGAGCACCAAGATGCTGAATTAACCGGTCCTGATTAAACATCTGGTTGACTTGCTGATCCATTGCAAAACTCCTTATTTAGATATGTTTTATTTTAAATTATTAAATATATGAATCATAAATAACATCGGATAGTCAGAATGACAAGATGGAAGAGTTAGAAATCTTGTTTGCACACATAAGAAAAAGCAGGTAAAACCCATATTTAGGAATGGCTTTTTTATTATTAGAAGATGAATCAAAATAGTTTAAATTGGGGGATTAGAATTACAGTTGTATGGCTAGCTGTAATTTTTCTATTTTGGTTTTTTGGTGATTTGAAAAATCCAACATCTTTAAATGAATTAGGGGATTTTCTTGCAGGTATAGTTGCACCTATCGCTTTCTTATGGCTGATTTTAGGCTATGTGCAGCAAGGTAAGCAGCTAGAGCAAAATACAAAAGCATTAGAACAACAGGAAAGAGCATTACAGCTCCAAATCCAGGAAATGAAAGAAAGTGTTGAATATCAAAAACAACTTGGTGAAATTCAGAAAATTCAATTACAAGAAGTACAAAAAACATTAGAACCACGTTTTCTTATATTGAGTTCTAGAGTTAGGACTGTATTTTCAAATAAGGAAATGACTATTAATTGTTATGCGAACTTATATTTGATAATCGAAAACTTGGGTGAAGATGCGTTTGATTTTAAAATACAATCAGGTGAAAAAAACGCAGTTATAGCTAAAGAAAATAAATTTTTAGCTAGTGAGGTTAAACATATTAAGTTTGAACTAGACCAAACGAAATTAGATGAATTAAATAAGCATAAAGAAGTTGACGCTGATTTTATAATTGAGTATCAGAGTAAAAATGGAAGAGACTATAAGAAGTTACTAAAAACATATATTTATCAATCTAAGCATCCATTTTATGAACTTGAATCTAACATGATTGATAAGTAATAAACTCAATTCCCCCGATACGTTGAATAGCCATAAGAACTTAATAACAGTGGAATATGGTAATGCTCCAACGTGCCATCAATCACAAAAACTACCGGCACTTCAGGGAAGAACGTCCGTTGATTATTGGCCTTAAACCAATCACTCGTTTTAAACGTTACTTTATAAACGCCTTTTTGTAACGCGGTGTCTTTAGGATAAAATTCTTTAATACGACCATTACTGTCTGTCTTGGCTTCATTGAGCTTGACCCATTTCTCACCTTGTTGAGCTTCTAGGGTGACCGTGACATTAGCAGAGGGTAGGCCGGTTTCCTGATTAAGTACATGCACACTCAGCGGATTGGCAAAGCCAAAAGTTGAAAGGGAAGTCGCAGCTAAAGCGAAAATTATTTTTTTCATGAGACTCACATTAAAATGAATACTTTAATTAATTCTAATAGATTGAAAAATAAAAAAATATTTAAGTTATGTAATAAAAAAAGCCCACCGAAGTGAGCTTGATTGAATCTATTCAAACTTAGCCACGACCGCGGCCGCGACCACGTGGTGCTTTGGTATTTGGACGAGTTGTGCCATTGGTCTTACGACGCGGCTTTTCACTTTCATCCATTTGCCAGATACGTTTGGTGCCAGACTTTTTCACAGAACCATCTTTGTTCTTGCGAACCATTGGCTTACCACCCGTACCACCCGGCTTTTTCACATAAGAGCGTGAACGGTATGGTTCTTCCGCAGGAACATTCTGGAAGTCTGGATAAAGTAATGGTTCAATTTCTCTGGTTTCACCCGGTTGCAATCCCATACGAACCAAATCAATCTCACCAATTTTGGTACGGATCAAACGCAGTGTAGGGAAGCCGACAGCAGATGTCATACGACGAACCTGACGGTTACGACCTTCACAGATTGAAATCTCAACCCAAGACGTCGGAACAGAGGCACGGAAACGTACAGGAGGATTACGCTCCCACAACCATTCCGGTTCAGACACTTTTTCAGCACGTGCAGGAAGCGTCATGCCATCTTTCAGTTCAACGCCTTTACGAAGCTGTTCAAGTGCTTCTTCGGTCACATCACCTTCCACTTGCACCATATAAGTTTTAAACTTTTTATTGGCAGGATTGGTGATATATTGGTTGAGACCACCGTGATCGGTGAGGAAAACCAGACCTTCTGAGTCCATGTCCAAACGACCCGCAAGACGTAAATCTTTGTCGTTGACAAAATCAGCCATGGTTGGGTGCTTTTCATCCGCACGGAATTGGGAGAGGACGTCATAAGGTTTGTTTAGAATGACGATTTTCATAGGAAATAACTTCTATAATTACATTAATTTAAAAAATGTAGAGGTTTATTTAAAAGGGAAATTTAGTTATTTCCCGTATAAATCTCAAAAACAACAAATCTGGATTAGAATATTATGCGTTAAGAACAGTTGAAAGTATTGCCTAATTGGCAATTATTTTAGATTTGTCAGCGGCATCCGGGAGAATACTAATAATGGGATATCAAAAAATCGTAGTACCTGTGGATGGTACCAAAATTACCGTTAATGCAGACCTGTCACTCAACGTACCAAATAATCCAATTATCCCATTTATCGAAGGGGATGGAATTGGTGCAGATATTACACCAACAATGCGAACTGTGGTAGATGCTGCTGTGCAAAAAGCATACGCCGGGAAGCGTTCCATCGAATGGATGGAAGTCTACTGCGGTGAAAAAGCTGACAAAATTTACGGCACCTATATGCCTGAAGAAACTCTCGAAGCACTGCGCGATTATGTGATATCGATTAAAGGTCCACTGACCACGCCAGTCGGTGGTGGTATTCGTTCCTTGAATGTGGCTTTACGTCAGGAACTGGATTTATATGTCTGTGTACGTCCGGTGCGCTGGTTTGAAGGGGTACCTTCGCCAGTACATAATCCGGAACTGACCGACATGGTGATTTTCCGTGAGAATTCAGAAGATATTTATGCCGGTATTGAATGGAAAGCAGATTCTCCGGAAGCGAAAAAAGTTATCAAGTTTCTGAAAGAAGAAATGGGTGTAACCAACATCCGCTTTGAAGACAATTGTGGAATCGGAATCAAACCTGTCTCCAAAGAAGGTAGCCAGCGTCTGGTGCGTAAAGCGATTCAGTTCGCCATCGAAAATGACAAGCCTAGTGTGACTTTGGTACACAAAGGCAATATCATGAAATACACCGAAGGGGCATTTAAAGAGTGGGGCTATGAGGTCGCATTGGAACGTTTCGGCGGTGAGCTTTTAGATGGTGGTCCATGGGTTAAAATCAAAAATCCAAGAACAGGCAAAGACATTATTATTAAAGATGTCATTGCTGATGCCTTCTTGCAGCAAATCTTGATGCGTCCGGCGGATTATTCTGTAATTGCGACACTGAACTTAAATGGTGATTATATTTCTGATGCGCTAGCTGCGGAAGTCGGCGGGATCGGGATTGCACCGGGTGCCAATATCGGCGGTTCGATTGCAGTTTATGAAGCAACCCACGGTACAGCGCCTAAATATGCTGGACAAGATAAAGTAAATCCGGGTTCGATTATTCTGTCAGCAGAAATGATGCTGCGTGATATGGGCTGGATAGAAGCTGCCGACCTGATCATCAAGGGGATTTCGGGTGCGATTGCGGCAAAAACGGTGACCTACGATTTTGAGCGCTTAATGCCAGGGGCGACCTTGCTGCGTTGTTCCGAGTTTGGTGAAGCGATTATTGCCAATATGGATGCCTGAAATTGCGATGCAATTTATGAATAAAAAAACCCGCAATTACGGCGGGTTTTTTTATCACTTTATTGGGAAGCAAAGCCTGAACGGTTTAAGGTTAAACGTTAAAATAAGTATCAGGCTGCAAGATCATGTAAGAAGTGTAATGAGCCTAGAAATGATTCGTTCTAAGCTGAATAACTTAGTAAACACTGTATTACATTGACGTATTTGGATACAGCTCAGCGATTGGCTTATTTTGTATAAACGTTACAGTGATGAATGGAACTTCCAGTGATATAGAGACGTTTCTCCAAAGGAGTAAATCATGGCTAAAGCTAAAACGAGACATAAGCAGGTCCAACAAAAAGACAAGCAGGACAATGCTCAGAATGAAGAGCAGCAACAGCAACAACAGCAACAACCATCGAAACCATCTCGTGCTAAAAAACGTAGATAATCTCCTATCCACCTAAAATAACAAAACCCTCATTTGAGGGTTTTGTTATTTGAACGCTTGTATAAAATCATCACTAAAAATAACAGGATTGTGACTTTAAATTAGGCGGTTGTGATTAAGATAAAAGTCATCTATTTAATTTAATGCGAATATTGGTGAAATTTCTTCGGATTATAAGCTTACTGTTATCTATAGGTTTTCTACTAACTGCCTGTCAGCCACCGCCTTCAGGTGAAGCAGCAGGTTGGAAAAGCCCTTATCTGTATTGGCAATTACAGAGAGCCCAGTTAGAAGCTCCGCTACAGATTCCGGTTGAAGGCGTCAGAGTTGGTCAGATTAATGATACTTGGGGAGCAGCGCGTAGTGACGGTCGTAAACACGAAGGTACGGATATTTTTGCCAAACGCAGTACGCCAGTATTTAGCGCGACCCCAGGTATTGTGCGTAGGATTGGCACCAACAATCTGGGTGGAAAAATCATCTGGGTGACCGGTCCAAATATGAGCCAACATTATTATGCACATCTGGATGACTATGCAGAACATATTCAGGAAGGCGACTGGGTTGAGGCAGGTGAAGTCATCGCTTATGTGGGGAATACAGGTAATGCCAAAAATACCCCGCCGCATTTACATTATGGGATTTATTTAGGTGGGCAAGGAGCAACCAATCCTTATCCTTATTTAGTCCCTTCTCCATGAGCAGAAATTGGCAGAGTTTGTTGTTCAGATTTGAGTCTGACAGGACGTGTGTACCAGAACAATTGTAACGTTCCTAATAAAAGAACAAATGTGGCCAGTATGAACTGTTGATGATAGCTCAATCCAAAATATTGCAGCGCACTAAAACTGAGCCCACCGATTAGCTGAATCGAGGCAAAACACAAGGTGGCAATACTCCAGAGCTTTTTATAAGCCAGTCCATACAGTTGCAAAATGGTATAGGAGGTCAGGAACACCACAGCCGGATTTAGCATCCCGGTAAAAAAGGAAGAGCTAAAAGTAAGCAATGGGCTGGCATCTAGGGTTGCAATAAAAATAGCCACAATATAAAGACTATAAAGAATTTTCAGGGCAACAAAATTACCCCATTTTCTGGCCAGTGCATAAGCACTCAAGGCGCCTAAAGCACTACCTAGTCCATACAGAATCCAGTTGAAATTAATCCAGAACAAGCTCAATCCGAACTGCTGGCTTAAATAATCAATCCAGAAGAGTGAATGCGGTATATAAGCGAAAGCACTACAAGCATAAACTGTAAGTAAACTATAAAAGACGCTATTCAGAGATAGATGAGAGGTAACCGCAGGAGCTTGTGCCGACAAATATGGCTTAAATTTCTGAATCAGTAGACTTAAAACGATACAGATAAGCAAAGCAAAACCACATAAGATTAGCCATGCAGTCTGTATGGAAATTTGATCCAGATAAGGCAGAAACAGGGTCGCAATTAAAACGCCTAGTCCAATCCCACTAAAACCAATAAAGTTGATTTTAAGACGATCCTGAAGTTCACAACACTGCGCGACCACACTCGGCGATAAGATCATCATCAGTCCACCGCTGATCCCTGAAATGATACGCCAAGCGATATACCACGCTTCAGAAAAACCAGAAAACGCACAACACATCAGGCTGAACATGCCAGCAAAGGCTGAAATTTGAATATAGGTACTCATACTGCGGTCTTGAGGAAGACGCATCGCGGTAAAAGCACCGATTAAATAACCCAGCAAATTGGCACTGCTCAAGAGGCTGGCAAAATCTGTACTCCAGCCAAAGGCTTCTCGTGTGCCAGGTAACAGTGCAGTATAAGAAAAACGAAGAATGCCAATGCCCAAGCACATACTAAGACAAAGAAAAAGGCTGAGCTTGATTGTGTTTGAGGACATCCGTGCACTCATAGAATTTTATATTTGGTCAAAAAATAACATGAATCTTCATGATTGAGGGGAAATTGCCTGAGAAGAAACCATTGAGTACAGAAATTTGCTCAAAGAAACCGGTATGATTTTTAAGATTTCATCAGTCAAAAGCCTGAATTTTTTCAGAGAAATAAAAAACCGCGTATCAACGCGGTTTTTTATATTGTCTATTTCAAGAATTAACGCATCTTGGCCAGGAAACGGCCAACACGGGTAATGGCTTCACGCAGTTCATTTTCAGCCGGCAGGAATACTACACGGAAATGATCCGGTGTCGGCCAGTTAAAGCCTGTACCTTGAACCAGAAGCACTTTCTCGGCACGTAACAAATCCAGCATTAGTTTTTCATCATCCTGGATTGGATACACATTCGGATCCAGTTTCGGGAAGCAGTACATCGCACCTTCAGGTTTGACACAAGACACACCTGGAATCTCGTTCAGCATTTCCCAGGCAATGTTGCGCTGTTCATATAAACGCCCGCCCGGACGAATCAGGTCATTAATCGACTGATAACCGCCCAGTGCAGTCTGAATCGCATATTGAGCCTGATGGTTGGCACACAAACGCATCGATGCCAGCATATCCAAACCTTCGATATAGTCTGCGGCACGTGCTTTATCGCCGGTAATGGCCATCCAGCCGGAACGGAAACCAGCAATACGATAGGCTTTAGATAAACCGTTAAACGAGACACAGAGCTGATCGCCAGCCAGAGCTGCTACAGCAACATGCTCGATTCCATCGTAAATAATTTTGTCGTAGATTTCATCAGCAAATAAAATCAGGTCATATTTCTTGGCCAAGTCGACAATTTGTTGTAACACATGACGTGGGTAAACCGAACCGGTCGGGTTATTCGGGTTGATAATCACAATACCACGCGTATTTGGCGTGATTTTGCTTTCCATGTCGGCAATATCTGGATACCAGTGATTTTCTTCATCACATTTATAATGAATCGCCGTACCGCCAGACAGGTTCACTGCTGCTGTCCAGAGTGGATAATCTGGCATTGGAATCAGCATTTCATCGCCATCATCCAGCAGACCCTGCATGGCCATAACAATCAGTTCAGACACACCATTGCCGATATAGACGTCATTGACGTGCATATCTAGAATGCCTTTTTGCTGATAATACTGACAGATCGCCTTACGCGCCGGGAAAATCCCTTTGGAATCGGTATAGCCAATCGCATTCGGCAGGTTTAAAGCCACATCGTTGATAATTTCTTGTGGTGCTTCAAAACCAAATGGGGCAGGGTTACCAATATTTAATTTGATAATTTTGTGACCGGCTTCTTCCATCTCGATGGCCGCTCGTAACACAGGTCCGCGAATGTCGTAGCACACATGCTCGAGCTTAGATGATTTCTTGATCTCGCGAGGGGTTTGGAAAGTGTTCGGCATTTTGATGTTCTCGGAAGGAGTGGAGGTCACTTTTGCATAACGATATAAATAACTTTTAAATGTCTCAGTTGTGACTAGATCGAGATCATGTTCATCTCGAAGTAGTGCAACAATTTTTTCATGCGTAAATCCAAGCTGCTGATATTGTTTGATCACAGGCAGCAGATTTTTAAAAATTACGCTCTTTTTTTGCGACATTTTTTAATCCTGAGCAAATTTAGAGCTAAGAATACCATTAAATTTGCTCACTAAAAAACATTTAATGTAAAAATTGCTTACTTTTATTTCTATATTTGCTTTCTTTTTGCTTTTTTAGGCATTATATGTCTTTTGTAAAATGTTGAATAAAGACTAGAATTTTTAAAATGAATCACGTAAATATAGGATTATCCTATTTTAAATAGCAAGATAAAAAGGTATGTGATCATGGGAAAACTCAATAAATCAGACCGGGAATGGCAAAGAGAGTTATCACCTGAGGAGTTTCGCATTACGCGCGAGAAGGGAACCGAGCCGGCATTTACTGGAAAATACTGGAATACCAAGCAAGATGGCACTTATGTATGTCGTTGCTGCGGCACGCCACTGTTCTCTTCTGAGACCAAGTATGACAGCGGCTGTGGCTGGCCAAGTTTCTACCGTCCTGTCAGCAGTTCGGTGGTAGAAGAATTACCTGATACTTCACACGGAATGGTCAGAACTGAGATTGTTTGTCATCATTGTGACGCACACTTAGGGCATGTTTTCCCGGATGGCCCAGAACCGACCGGTTTGCGTTATTGTGTCAACTCGGCTTCTTTGGACTTAGAAACACAAGAAAAAAATGATGAGGAAACCTATCCATGACTAACATTTATCAGTTTGAAGCTGAATTGTTAGATGGCAAAAGCAAGCCACTTGCAGATTACGAAGGCAAGGTACTTTTGATCGTCAATACAGCGAGTAAGTGTGGTTTTACCCCACAATTTTCAGGATTAGAAAAACTTTACGAAAAATATAAAGATCAAGGTCTGGAAATTTTGGGATTTCCATGCAATCAGTTTGGTGGTCAAGATCCAGGTTCCAATGAACAGATTGGTGAATTTTGCCAGAAGAATTACGGGGTATCTTTCCCGATGTTTTCTAAGGTGGATGTCAAAGGCCCTGAAGCGCACGCCATTTTTCGCTATTTAACCAATAATTCCAAAGGTATTTTAGGCAATGGAATTAAATGGAATTTTACCAAATTCCTGATTGGCCGTGATGGCAAGGTATTGAACCGTTTTGCACCAACCACCAAGCCTGAAGATCTTGAAGATGAAATTGCCAAAGTGTTGTAAGAATCAGCATTATTTTCTCAGTATGTGATAAAAATAGAGCTCATCTAATGTTAATTAAAAAACCCACTTATCTAAAGTGGGTTTTTAGTCATGATTAAAACTTAGAGGATGGTTTTCAGGCGTCGAATAACCTCTTCACATTGCGCCAGATCGGCTACGAGTGCCAGACGTACATGATTTTCACCCGGATTACCTTGTTCGGTATCGCGGGATAAATAACGACCCGGAAGAACTTTAATATGTGCTTCTTCCATCAAATGTTTGGCAAAGGCTTCATCATTGTCGACTTTTAACCAGTAATAGAAACCTGCATCCGGTTTTTTGAGTGGCAGCAGATGACCGAGTTCTTGCTGGAATAAATCAAACTTGGCACGGTATTGCACCCGGTTTTCTTCCACATGCGCTTCATCATCCCAAGCAGCAATTGAAGCCAGTTGATGTTGTACCGGCATCGCTGCACCGTGATACGTACGATATTTCAAATAAGGTTTCAACAGGCTGGCATCACCTGCAACAAAACCTGAACGCATGCCCGGAAGGTTAGAACGTTTAGACAGTGAATGGAACACCACACAGTTTTTATAATCATCTCGGCCGATTTCAGCACAAACTTCCAGTAAACCTACAGGTGCCTGATCAAACCACAGTTCCGAATAGCATTCGTCTGAAGCAATCACAAAGTTGTATTGATCCGACAGGGCAATCAGTTTTTTAAACTGTTCTTTCGACAGCACTGCACCGGTTGGATTGCCCGGGGTACAGACAAATAGCAATGCCGTTTTTTCCCAGACTTGTGCCGGAACAGCATCAAAATCACCAAGGTAATTGTTTTCCTCAGTACAGTTGATGAAATAAGGTTTGGCGCCTGCGAGCAGTGTTGCACCTTCATAAATCTGATAAAACGGATTCGGCATCACCACATAAGGTGCCTCTTCACGATTTACCAAAGCCTGTACAAACGAGAAAATCGCTTCACGCGTACCAGAAACAGGCAGGATATTGCTGTCTGCACTGATGCTATTTAGCTTAAAACGGCGCGTCAGCCATTGAGCAATACTTTCGCGTAGCTCAGGCAAGCCTTTACTGTTTGGATAGGTCGATAAATGTTTAAAGTTATCAATAATCGCTTGTTTCACAAACTCCGGTGCAGGATGCTTTGGTTCACCAATCGACAGGGGAATTAAGGGCATATTTGCAGGCTGGATATCCGCAAAAAGCTGATTTAACTTTTCAAACGGATAAGGGTGCAGTAGAGACAAGCTAGAGTTCATGAATAAGTAACCGCGTTTTAATGTGAGTGTTGACTACAAACCTGATGAGAGGCTTCATCCAGCGCAGTTTTAAGTGCAGCTGCAAATTCAGCAGATTCTTCAGGTGTCATAGGGTTGCCATCTTTTTTTGTGACAAAAAATATGTCTTCGGCACGTTCGCCAAGTGTAGCAATTTTGGCAGAGTGGATATCCAGGCCTTGCATCATAAATAAACCACCGATTTTGGCAAGTAAACCAGGATGATCGAGAGTAGCGATTTCGACCATATTTTGATTCAAGGCAGGATTGATACTAATATCGACTGTATTTTCAATATCGAAATGACGTAATTGACGCGGAATCCGGCGCTGCATCAGGCCCGGATATTCATCAGAATGACTCAAGGCATCTTTCAGAGCTTCAATCACTGTGGCTTCGCGTTCCGGATCGGTCAATAAGGTACCAAAACGGTCGAGTACGACATAGGTATCCAGACTGAAGGCTTTAGTCGCTGTAATAATCCGTGCGTCTTGTACATCCAGATTCATACGATCCAGAATAGCTACCGTGGTAGCAAACAGGTTGGGTTGATCCTGCGTATAAATAAAGATCTGTACCGCATCCTGCGCATATTTACGGTGCGCCCGCATCAGCACCAGTGGGGCAGGATTATCGCCGTGTTGTAAAATGGCACGGGTATGCCAGGCAATTTCATCTGCTGTTTCTTTGAGGAAATAGTCATCACCAAGTTCCTGCCAGACTTTTTCTACCTCATCCAGTGAGAAGTCCTGAACCAGAAGTTCACTGGCTGCAAATTTAGTATCTTCAATCAGCATTTGATAATCAACCGGACGGCCCAGACCAGAACGGATTACGTCACGTGCCTGAGTATATAGTTGACGCATCAGCGAAGCGCGCCAGGTATTCCACAGCTTCGGATTGGTGGCGTTAATATCGGCGACTGTCAGGGTGTACAGATAGTCCAGATGTTCCATGTCACCCATTTTTTCGGCGAATTCTTTGACCACATCCGGATCGGAAATATCTTTTTTCTGGGCAGTCACCGACATCATCAGATGATTTTGGATCAGCCAGGCCACCAGGTTGCTTTCGCGTTCGGTAAAACCATGACTACGGCAGAATTTAATCGCATCACTGGCACCAAGTTCACTGTGATCACCGCCACGGCCTTTGGCAATATCATGGAAAATTGCCGCTAGATAGACGATGTCACGACGGGTCAAACGCTGGAACACTGAACTGACCACCGGAAATTCCTTGGCAAATTCAGGTTCTTTAAAGCGGTTTAAGTTGCGGAGCAACAATAAGGTATGTGCATCGACCGTATAGATATGGAACAGGTCGTATTGCATCAGCCCCAGAATTTGTCCAAATGCAGGAATATAGTTTCCAAGCACGCCATAACGCTTCATCGCAACCATGGTGTCATAGAGTCGATGCGGTGAACGGATAATCGCCATAAACAGTGCCTGGTGCACCGGATTATCACGGAAATCCTGATCAATGCGTTTTCCAGCCAAGGTCAGCAAGCGTAAGGTACGCGCACGAATACCTTCGATCTCAGGACGATTGGCCAGCAGATAGAAAATTTCCAGAATTGCGCTTGGATTTTCCGAGAAAATCTTGTGATGCTGCACAGCCAGTTTGCCATCGACCAGTTTAAAGTTCTGGTTGATTTCTTCGATCTGGCGTTCATATTGCGGTAAACGTGGCGTAATGACCGATTCATTAAAATAGGCCAGCAGCATTTCGTTCAGCGTAGACACTTGCTGTGCACTGCGATAATAGCGCTTCATGAACTGTTCAATTGGATAGTTCGGATGATGCGCCTCTTCACGTACATAGCCAAATTTGGCAGCAATATCACGCTGATAATCGAACAATAAGCGGTTTTCATCGCGCTTGGTCAGGCGGTGCAGGTGATGACGGATTTCCCAGAGGAAACTTTCGGCTTCCTCAAGCACACCGAGTTCAAATTCTGAAATAAAACCGAGATGTACCAGATCATAAATGCGATTGACACGGAAATGCCGTTTGGCAATCCAGCCAATCTGGTTGATATCACGGATGCCACCCGGCGCATTTTTAATATCCGGTTCCAGATTGCTTTCGGTATTGTTGTGCTGAGCATAGCGTTTATGCTGCTCATCCATCTTGGCATCAAAAAAAGTTTTGTCAGTCCAGGTACGTGACACGATACGACGTGGCCATTTGCACAGGTTTTCATTGCCAATAATCAGGCGGGCTTCGATCAGGGTGGTGGCGACGGTCAGATCACTGCTGGCCTGATTGACACATTCATTGATGGTGCGGACACTGATACCGGGTTTGAAATTCCCCACGTCCCAAAGCGATGAAATGAATGTAGAAATCAGTTGTTCCTGTTCCGGGTTAATCTCGTCTTCTGACAAGATCATGATGTCGACATCAGAATAAGGCAGCATTTCACGACGGCCATAGCCTCCGACTGCAAACAGGGCCAAATCAGTTTGATCCAGTTCGGCATGCTGCCAGAGAAACTGCAATGCTTCATCAATCAGGTTGGAACGCGCCAGAATAATATCCCGAATCGACTGGCCATTTTCAAAACTTTCCTGAAGCTGATTTTCGACATCACTGCGCCATTGATTGATGGCTTTAATGTCATGGTTGCTTTTAGCGTAATTCAGCAGTGGATGGGTGTTGATCATGTACAGTCGTCCGTTGGTATTTCAGCTTAGTTTTGGTTGACGCTAACTTGGTTGGCGACCTGGAGGGCCAGTTCACGTGCCTGTTCAATAGTTTCTGCACGTGCCGTGGCAACGCCCATACGACGACGTTTAAAACCTTCTGGTTTGCCAAACAGGCGCAAATCGGTATTGCCGTCTGCTAAAGCAAGATTCAGGCCAGAAAATGAAAGATTACGGCCATCTACTCCAGCATAAATTACCGCACTGGCAGCCACACTATGTCGTGCAGTATTCACCGGCAAGCCTAAAATAGCACGTGCATGCAGCTCAAATTCACTTTGAAATTGGGAGGCTAAAGTCACCAGTCCAGTATCGTGTGGACGTGGGGAAACCTCACTAAACCATACTTTGTCGCCTTTTACAAAGAGTTCCACTCCAAAGATTCCGCAGCCACCAAGTGCTGTAGTGACCTTGTTGGCAATGCGCTTGGATTCTTCCAGCGCGGCTGGAGTCATCGGTTGAGGCTGCCAGCTTTCCACATAATCACCTGAGTCCTGACGATGTCCGATCGGGTCGCAATAAGACGTTTCGATTTCGCCGGTTTCTGGATTTTTTGCACGAACAGTCAATAAGGTAATTTCAAAATCAAAGTCAATTTGTGATTCTACAATCACAGTACCCTGATTGACCCGGCCACCGGTTTGCGCATATTCCCAGGCAGCATCGACTTCATCAAAACGGGTAACACGAGACTGACCTTTGCCTGAAGATGACATCACCGGTTTCACAAAGTTTGGATAGCCGACATCGTCACAGGCCGCGCGGAAGGATTCTAAACTGTCGGCAAAACGGTAAGCTGAAGTTGGCAGACCGAGTTCTTCCGCAGCCAGACGACGAATACCTTCACGGTTCATGGTCAGATTGACGGCTTTAGCAGAAGGAATGACTGTAGCAATGTTCTGGGCTTCTATTTCAAGCAGAACTTCGGTCGCAATCGCTTCAATTTCAGGAACAATTAAATGTGGCTGGATTTGATTGATGAGTTGTTTGAGTTCTACAGCATCTGCCATATTCAAGGTATAGGAATAATGCGCAACCTGCATGGCAGGGGCATGATCATAACGGTCAGCAGCATGAACTTCGACTCCAAGGCGTTGTAGTGAAATCACCACTTCCTTGCCCAGTTCACCAGAACCCAATAATAGAACTTTATAGGCAGAAGATTGAAGGGGAGTACCAATAGTCACGCTCATGTGGATCATCCATGCTTGATTTTATGGACTTTTAGCATAGCAGAACTGAGCCGACAGTTAAGCCAAGATTCATACAAAATTGTGATATTGACCAACAGTTTTATTTATAAAGTTTTTCTAGATTTAATAAGGAGGCGCTGTCATTTTCACATCGCTGTCAGACTGCGTTTGCAGAAGATAAATCCCGCTTTGAGACTTGAGCTTTTCTATTTGTGCAACTTGTTCAGTATTGATATTTAGCATCTTTAACAGACGTAATGTACGAACATGCAGGAAATACGCATAGGGCAATACAAAAGGCAGTACAAAGCACAGCAAAAATAACAGTAGCCCAAAAACTGTGAATTGAATGCAGTCTCGCAAGATGGTAGTGAGCTGGAACTGATCTGCTGAAAAGGCGGTAGCTGAAAAAAGAATAAAAAGGAGCGCAAATAAACCAGCAAAAATTTTTAGAGTATTCGGCAGGACACGATGTCTGAAGCTCCATTTACCCAAAATCAATGTCAAAGGATGAAGATGCAGCACGTATTGGCTCTGATTAAGCATAGCAATAATTTGATGGGTGCTATTCTTTTTAATATAAACCACCCGAACTTGATCTGCTGGTTGAGCATGTATTTCGACAAAATGTCCGGTAAAATTTTGAGCATTGATAAAACATTCAAAATATTGTGCCGGCACTTCATGTCGATGGAATACGGTTAACATTTCATCGCGCCGATGATGAATAAAGATTTTGCCTTCAATCACCTGTTTGACCTCAAACATGCGCATCCTTCCTTGTTTTTATTGTTATATAAAAAAGATCTATACTATGAGTTTAGCATAAGTCTTTGTTTCGATTGATCAACGAGTTAAAGCTTAAAAGGGTACTGGAACATAGGTGTAAACCAGGCCATAGGTGAGCGCTGCAGTCAGTGTCGCCATCACAATACGTTTAAACTTAAAGTACAAAACCGTGAGCACAATAAAGCCAACCAGCATCGCAAAACTTTTATTCGGCGTTTCTAATAAAGGTGGCAGGGTAGCAACTACCAACATGGAGCTGATCGCAGCGATGCCAATTGAACCCAAGGCAATTTTTAGCCACAACGCTCCGCGTTTTTGCGAACCTTGCTGAAATTTTTGAATGACAAAAAAAGGACCAAAGCGCGAGGCAAAATTGGCAATCCCGACTAAAATCCCGACCAGAATAATCTCTAGATTCATGCTTGATCTCCTGCGTGTTCAGGATCTGGCTGTTTCAAAATATAGTGCTTGAACAGGCCTGCGAAAATACCAGAACTTATACCGATAAAGATCGCGGCAGACAGGTCGATAAAATAACAGGCAATCGCAGACACCAGAATTGTGACAGCTACAACAAAAGTATGTTTTTTCTCAAAAGCGGCTAACAAGAAGCTCAGGAACAGCGCAGGTAACAAGAAATCCAGCGCAGCCTGTAAGAATTGCGGCAGGTTGCTGACCTGATCGGCAAACAATCCACCGAGGAAAGATCCGAGTGCCCAGGACATCCAGCTAAACAGGCTTAAACCGAGCATCCAGGATTCTGACCATTCCTGTCGCCGTTGCGAGAGCTTGATCATGCCGGAGGCAAAAACTTCATCGGTCAAACCCCAAGACCAGATTGCCGTTTTCTTTAAATTCAGCCGGTCTTGAATCAGATTTTGTAACGCAGGGCCATAAAGCAGATGACGAATGTCTAAGGCAATCACGGTTAATGCCGTCATCCAGATAGATGTTCCACTACCTAAGAGAGCGACCACCAGGAACTGGCTGGCACCTGCATACATCGAGCAGGACAGGAACAGTGCTTCCCAGGCGGTAAAGCCAAACTGAGTGGCTGAAACACCAAAAGCAAACGACACTGGTAAATAAGTGAAGATAATCGCTTGGCTATCTTTTGCACCTTGCCAGAAGCCAGCAGGTTGCGTAGCGAGTTGATTCGGTTCAGACACGACACACCTTGAAGGAGAGTTGAACGATGGGTCAAATGAAGATTGTGTATTCTACGTGAATTTAATAGCATAGTGCCGAAATGTTTAAATTGGCGAGCCTGATATGTGGATGTTCAAGACACGTGCGATGCTGACTGCTGCTTTAATAAGCACGGCAATATTGTTACAAGCGTGTGGGAATGACAGTCAATCGACTGATAAGCCAGAAATTAAACCGGCACCTAAATTGACTAATGATGCGACGACTTATGCCAATGCCGCATGGCAACTGATCAATGAAGTGGATCCACTGGTCTATAATAAAGAAGTGGATCAGCTGGAAACACAGGTACGTCAACCAGCACGTAAATTGAGTACAGACTGGCGTATTAATGTCAAAATGACCGATTCGGTGACCGAAGGCAAATATGCTCTGTGTCGTAAAGCTTTGACCAGTCTGGAAATCTGGGCGCGGACGACCATGGAAAATGGCAACAGCCTGCAACAAAAACAGGCGGATTATGAGCGGGATAAACTGCAATGTCAGAATGCCATTGCCCATCCTGCACTCGGAAATACCGATCCTAAGCAAAAAGGTACTGCAATTGCCAATATGCAATAAACCTTTGCCCATTTAAATGTACTTATAAAAAGCCAGTCATTCAGACTGGCTTTTTTAGCAAAATAAGCTTTAAAAATAGGGCATCCACATATGTTCTAATAAAAGTACCATTACACCGCAGATCAGGAGTGTGCTGCCAATCATGCGTTGAATCATTGTACGTGTAGACATGGTCGATCTCCTCAAAGATTTAAAGCGTGTTTAATGCTTCCAAATAACGACGATTTACTTCTTTCCAGTTCACAACATTGAAAAAAGCCGAGATGTATTCCGGACGACGGTTTTGATATTGTAAATAATAAGCATGTTCCCAGACATCCAGACCTAAAAGGGGAATATTGCCATTCATCAGCGGAGAATCCTGATTGGCACTGCTTTCCACAATAAGCGTTTGATCTGGCGCCATACTTAACCAGGCCCACCCACTACCAAAACGGCTAAGCGCTGCTTGAGTAAACGCTTCTTTAAATGCCTCGAATCCTCCTAATTCATGTTCGATTGCCTTGGCAATTTCAGCTTCGGGATGACCACCGCAGTCTGGACTCATCACTGTCCAGAACAGGGAATGATTGGCATGTCCACCAGCATTGTTGATCACGTTCTGTCTGAGTTGCTCGGGCACTTCATTGAATTTGCTAATTAAGGCTTCGACCGATAAATCTTCCCATTCTGTGCCCGCTATTCCTGCATTGATATTATTGATATAGGTTTGATGATGCTTGCTATGATGAATTTCCATAGTCTTGCTATCGATATGAGGCTCTAGCGCATCATAAGCATAAGGTAGTGCAGGCAAGGTGTAGCTCATTGGCAGGATTCCTTGAGAGAATGGAGTTAGGTTATTTTTCATTAGATTTAAGATACGCCCTAATTTAATATTTATATATGAGAATAGTTATCATTATTGTTAATATGTGTTGATCTTATGCGCTTCCAGGAAGCTTGTTATACGTATGAATCCTCTTTTTAAAAGTAATAAAAAAAGCCCCCAAGAAGGGGGCTTTTTCAAACAGCAACGACTTAAACGTTAAAACGGAAGTGTAAAACATCGCCATCCTGAACGATGTAAGTTTTACCTTCTAGACGCCATTTACCTGCTTCTTTCGCACCGGCTTCGCCGTTGTACTGCACGAAATCATCATAAGCGATACATTCTGCACGGATAAAGCCTTTTTCAAAGTCGGTATGAATCACGCCTGCTGCCTGTGGTGCAGTTGCGCCAACTTTTACGGTCCAGGCACGAACTTCTTGCACGCCCGCGGTGAAGTAAGTTTGTAGGCCCAGTAATGAATAACCTGCACGAATTACAACGTTTAAACCCGGTTCTTCCATGCCCATTGCTTCAAGGAATTCAGCACGGTCTTCATCTTCAAGCAATGAAATTTCAGCTTCAATCTGATTGCAAAGTGGAACCACAATCGCATTTTCTTCAGCAGCTAATTTTCTCACTGCATCTAAATGTGGGTTATTTTCAAAACCGTCTTCAGCAACGTTAGCAATATACATGGTTGGTTTAAGCGTCATTAAGCCAAAACCACGAACCAGTTTACGTTCGTCATCATCTAGGTCCGCTGCGCGAGCCGGTTTACCTTCATCCAGTAAAGGCTGGATTTTTTCCAGAACTGCTTTAGTAGCTAGCGCTTCTTTGTCGCCACCTTTGGCAGATTTAGTCAAACGCGTAATCGCTTTGGCTACAGCATCCAAGTCTGCAAGCGCAAGTTCGGTATTAATCGTAGCGATGTCATCCAGTGGATCAATACGACCATTCACATGAATGACGTTTTCATCTTCAAAACAACGCACAACGTGAGCAATTGCATCAGTTTCACGAATGTTGGCCAAGAACTGGTTACCCAAGCCTTCACCCTTAGAAGCACCCGCTACCAGACCTGCGATGTCTACAAATTCCATAGAAGTCGGAATAACGCGTTGCGGTTTAACAATTGCAGTCAATTTGTCTAAACGTGGATCAGGAACAGGTACAATCCCGGTGTTTGGTTCGATCGTACAGAAAGGGAAGTTTTCTGCAGCAATAGCAGCTTTGGTTAAGGCATTGAAAAGTGTAGATTTACCAACGTTCGGCAAGCCGACAATACCGCAATTAAAACCCATGAAATAACTCACAAAAGCGTTATATAAAAATTGCCCCCGATTTTACATGAAAGCACGGCTAAAGTCAGGTCATGTGCTTGTGGTTTATTGCAATCAAATGCTTCTGGTGACCTAAAATGATTCGCTAAGCTTTCCAGGATGTGTAGTGAGTCCACCAGCCATAGAGGAATAATCAGCCAGTATTTTACTTTTGAATAAAAATCACATTGTTTTTCTAAAAGTGAGTGACTAAAGTATCTGAATAAAATAGCGGCCTACACGCCCTGATCCAATAACGATAAACATGGAGCATACATGCGAACTTTATACCAGTTTCCTTTATCTCACTTTTGCGAAAAAGCACGTTGGATGCTGGACCATAAAGAGCTGTATTATGTTGCTCACAATCTGATACCCGGGGTACACCGCGCTTTTGCCCGCCTGAAAACAGGACAGAATCGTCTGCCTATTTTGCGTGATCAGGACCGATGGATCGCAGATTCAACTCAAATTGCTCTCTATCTCGATGATACTTATCCAGAACATCGTTTACTTCACGCAGAAGGATATTTTCGAAATAAAGCTTTAGAAATTAATGAAATTACTCTGGAATTGGGTCGTCATGTTCGTCGCTGGATGCTATCTCAAGCACTGACTTCTGATCATGAATCTCTGGATATTTTAATTGGTGAGCAGGGCTATCTGCGCCAGTTTGAAAAATTTTCTAAACCTTTATTGAAAGCGATGGTGGCCAAGGGTTATGCATTGAATGAGGAAACCGTGGCGGAATCTAAACAGCATATTGATGTTGCTGTACAGCAGCTCAATCAGATGCTGGTCAGCCAAGGTGGGCATTATTTTGTCGGAAATCGTTTAGGTCTGGCGGATATTGCGGTCTGTTCCATGTTGGCACCGCTTCTGGCGATTCCAGGTACGCCGTGGGAAAAAGAAAATTTTGAAACCTTGTCCGAAGAATATCGCGATTATCAGCAGTATTTGAATGAGCTACCCCTAGGTGAATATATTTGTCGTATTTACCGAACCGAACGCAATGCACGGGTAGACTGGCGTGGTGTATAAGTTTAAATGCTACTCTCAGAATTAAAAAACGCGCATGAAGCGCGTTTTTTCGATGAGATTATAATTAACCCCACGGATTAGTCTGGTCGATATCAATATTTTTAGTAAAATTATTGAGGAGTGAACCAAAATCAAAGCCAGAAGAAGAACCACCACTGCCGATATTTTGAATCGTATCTTTAATGCCCGGCAGGATAGCAGACAGATCAATATTGGAATCAGTCGTACCCACACCTTGGATCAGATCACTGAGGTCAGGCAATTCAATCGAAGAGCCACTACCAACCAACTGACCAACACTTTCGGCAATACTGCCTAAGTCAAAGCCGTTTGAAGCAGAGGAAATACCTTCGATCATATCACCCAGATCCAGATCGCTACCGAGATTGAGATTACCCAATAACCCACCCAAGTCTATGCCATTTGAACCATTCGCAATCAGACCGCTCAGTAAGTCAGTGAAGCCACCGACATCAAAACCACCCGTTGCATTTCCGCCTACAAAGCCGCTAATTAAATTGGTAATAGCACCAAGATCAAAATCACTGCCTGCATTGCCACCGATTAAACCACCCACCAAGCCTGCAATTGCTCCAATATCTATATCACCTAAACTGCCAGAACCGCCGATCAGACCACCGACCAATTCAGCAATTTGTGCGAGATCAATCTCGCCATTGCCACCAATCAGGTTGCCAACCAGATCCGCGATCGCACCGATATCTACACCGCCCAATCCGCCAGAACCACCGATCAGGCCACCAACGAGCTGAGCAATTTGTGCAATATCAATCTCACCATTGCCGCCAATTAGGTTGCTGACCAGGCCTGCGATGGCACCAATGTCTACGCCACCTAATCCGCCAGAACCACCGATCAGGCCACCAACGAGTTGAGCAATTTGTGCGATATCAATTTCACCATTGCCACCGATGAGGTTGCTGACCAGACCCGCAATGGCACCAATATCTACGCCGCCTAAACCGCCAGAACCGCCGATCAGGCCACCGACCAACTCGGCAATTTGTGCGATATCAATCTCGCCATTGCTACCAATTAGGTTGCCGACCAGACCTGCGATGGCACCGATATCAATATTACTTGAACCGCCGATCAGGCCACCGACCAGTTGAGAAATTTTACCAATATCAATATTGCCCGTACTGCCGCCCAATAAGCCGCCCACCAGTTTAGAAATAGCCTCAAGATCTAGGCTGCTGCTATTGCTCCCCATTAAGCTCTTTAATAAGTTGGTGACCTGGGTAATATTAAAGCTACCGCCATTGGATTGGGTTAAGCTACTGATCAGGCTTTGAATATTTAAACTTGAGGCATTCGAACCAGAAAATTGAGTTAATAAATTGCTGAGATTTGTCGTACTCAGGCTGCTTCCAGAAAGGAGATTATTTAATAATGAGCTGACTGAAGGTTGAGTATTGGATCCGGTGAGATTGCCAATAAGATTGGTGAGGGTACCTGATGTCGTTCCACCGAATAAGCCGCCCAATAAGCTCTTCGTTTGGGTTTCGACGGTTAAAACAGGACTCACTTTTGTTTTTATCAAGCTTAAAAGTTTAGAAGCCATGACCGTTCCTTGTGTAATATTTTTGAAATGCGCTATTTTTGTTTTTAAAGCGCCTTTGTTTTAATCTATTTCTATACACTTGTAAAAGATGGACGGTTAAGTCGTGTAGGGGCTGACAGGAATAGCCTATCTGTTGTCGTGTTTACCCAATTTAAATAATTTAAAAATAAAGATTTAATTAAAAATACCATTGGTCATATTTTTAATTAATGCGATTAACGGTCATTTAAACCCTCCTGAAAACCGTATTTATAAAATGAAATCCCATTTGGAAAAAAATTTCAGAATATGAAAATTTTGTGAAAAATAAATAAATATTGTATAACAGAGATGGCGCAAAATTTTCTGCATCTATTGATTATTGATATAAGAGTATAAAAATGGAACTGGATCGTTTCGATAAACATATTCTAGAAATATTGACCCATGAAGATGTCAATCTGAATGAACTGTCCGAGCGGGTGAATTTATCTGTGAGTTCGGTGCATCGCAGGATCAAACATTTAATCGATCATAATATTATCAGTGGCTTAAAACGTGAAATCAATTACCAGAAATTAGGTTTCAGTCTGCATGTGCTGTTACAGGTATCCTTAAGCAAACATGATAGCGATACTTTTGCTAAATTTCTGGAAGAACTGGAAAGCATTCCCGAAGTGATTAATGCCTTTTTGGTCACCGGTCAGTCTGCGGATTTTATTGTCGAAGTCGTGGCAAGAGATATGGAAAATTATAGTGAAATCCTGCTTAAGCGGATTGGAAAAATTGAGCACGTGGTTGCACTACATTCCAGCTTTGTCATTAAAGAATATAATGTCTTTAACTGTAGCGGATTACTCAATAAAGTTTAAGCAAAGGCGAGGGTGGTCGACAGCCATAAAAAAACGCACCCTAAGGTGCGTTTTTTGAATCAGTCATATTTAAGCATCAAGTTCTGCTAAAACAGCATCTGAGAATTCAACGTTGGTATATACGTTTTGTACATCATCCAGATCTTCAAGCATATCAATCATTTTCATGATTTTTTTTGCTTGATCGATGTCTGTGATTTCTGCTTTGGTTGAAGGGCTCATCACCACTTCAGCATTGTCAGATTTTAAACCTGCAGCAGTTAAAGCATCTTGAACATCACCGAAAGCTTCAGGTGTGGTAATGACCAGGATATCATCTTCAGTGACTTCGATGTCTTCAGCACCTGCTTCTAATGCCACTTCCATGATTTGATCTTCTAAAGACACATCTTCAAAAGTAATCTCACCACGTTTCGTGAACAAGAATGCTACCGAACCGTTGGTGCCTAAGTTACCATCAGTTTTAGAGAAGCAATGACGTACGTCAGGCACAGTACGGTTCAAGTTATCAGTCATGGTTTCAACAATAACTGCAACACCACCTACACCATAACCTTCGTAGGTCACTTCTTTCAGGTCGTCGTTATCTTCGCCACCAGCACCACGTTGAATGGCACGGTTGATCACATCACGTGTCATATTCACTGATAGTGCTTTTTCAACCACAGCACGTAGACGAGGGTTGCTTGCAGTATCTGGACCACCAAGCTTTGCAGCAGTGGTTAATTCACGAATGTATTTGGTAAAAACTTTACCACGACTCGCATCTTGTTTTGCTTTGCGATGCTTAATATTGGCCCACTTGGAATGACCCGCCATGCGAACTATGCTCCTTGTAGATTGGCTGTATGCCTATCAGAATGCCGAAATTCTACCATAAGCGTTTTTTTAAAAAAAAGTGCCTGGATTTGAGATTTCAGGATAAAAACAAAAAAAGTGCAATATCGAGGAAAAATAGAAAGAGGATAGGGAGATTTATAATTCTATTTATACATTGATATAGACAGATGACTTGGACATAAAAAGCAAAATCGCTGATTATGTCCGTGCTTTTCTTTTAAAAAGCTTATTCTGGAATAACGATATCCAGACCAACCTTATCTTTATACAGTTGTTTGATCAAAGCCAGGTCATGCGCAAGGTCTGTCGGATAGATCTTGCCAAGAATGCCACCTTGCTTGGTTCTGGAATTGGCGTATAACAACACGATCGGTACATTGGCAGCCTTGGCAATATGCCAGAAACCGGTACGGATCGGTTTGCGTGCTTCACCCTGTTTGGCTCGTGTCGCTTCGGGAGCAATGACCAGATTGAACTTTTCATTGTTCTGAAAATGTTCCACCATCTGGGTCACGATATCTTTACTGGCCTTGCGGTCAACCGGAATACCACCCACAGCGTTTAATAGCGGTTTGAAAGGTCCTTTAAATAATTCTTTTTTGATTAAGGTATGAACCTTGAGGTCGTAAATCTGGAACAGAGCAATTGACAGTACCGCATCCATCATTGAGGTATGTTCAAATCCAATAATAACCTGTTTATCTTCAAGCACATCTGGTTCGACATGATATTGCCAACCTGCAAGTTTAAATGCAGATTCGCCAAGGAATTTATTTAGCATAAGCACAGATAAGTAAAAGCTGTATGTAGAGAACTGCATAATTTCATCTTGTTCGCCCATACAGTCAATAGGCTTTCCAATAAAATCAGCGAATAATGTAAAAATCTATGATTTATTCATCTTTTTAAGCTGCAAGATTAAGAGTTAATATATATAAATAAAATAATATTAATATCTTAAAAATATTAGGGTGTGTCCTCATTTGGCTTTGCACCAAATAAATATACAGGCTATACGAATCATAGATTTATAATTGCGTGCCAGTTTATCAAAT
>NZ_JAMXXP010000020.1 GCF_024129355.1 Acinetobacter lwoffii
CTTCCTGCGCACGAATACAGCCGGCAAAATAACGGAAATGGTCAATAGCCAGCGGAATATCGGCAGCCAGCGTTTCACGGATCGGTTTGCCATTGTCCCAGGTTTCTGCCACAGCCAACATTTCCAGATTTTGTTCCAGACGGTCGGCAATTTTCAACAGAATATTGGAGCGGGTGGTCGGTGATGACTGGTTCCATTGTTTTTTGGCTTTGTGTGCTGCATCAAGTGCCAATTCAATGTCTTCTGCAGAAGAACGCGGAACCTTGGTAAAGACTTTGCCATCTACCGGAGAGAGATTGTCAAAGTATTCGCCTTTAACCGGAGCGGCCCATTCGCCGCCAATAAAATTCTCGTATTGTGTTTTAAATTGGATTTTTGAACCGTCAGTATTGGGGTCTGCATAACGCATAATCTATTCCTTTATATGATTGTTAGTGGTGCAGGTCGAGCGCATGTTGCCGATCAAAAAATATAGGCGATTCTGCATTCAGCTCTACTATAAAGAGGGAAAAAGACGGGCGGTTGTTTGTTTACAGGCTTGCTACAAAAGACAATATTTGGAGACAAGCAGTAGAAGAATAAAAGTTATAAATTCTCAAGTCTTAAATTTAAAAACAAGGGTTTATAGCACTTATAAACCATCGAAAAATTGGCATATTTTTAATGCGCTTGATTACATTTAGACCTAGTCAGGATTTAAAAGAAGCCAAGCAGGAGAAATGAGGGTAAGTTTCATTTCTCCTCGCTGCTTTATTTAAAGTGTTTAAAGGCCTTGGTCATGCAGCCACTGAAACAGTTGCTGATAAACCTGCTTACGCACAGATTGCTCTGAAAGTACCAGATCATGTAAACCGTTCTGGATACTTTGAACAGTGACATCGCCTTTAATTTTTTTGGCATATTTTTGAATGTCTTTAATGCCTAAAATTACATCGCTGCTCTGTGCGGCTTTGCCCCATTTTTTAGGGTATAAGGTCTGATGCGAATGCATGATGAGTACCGGAACATCGAGCTGAACACCGCGATGAATTTCCTTCTGTGCCTCATGAATGGCACGAATAAAACTGATCCGAACCATCGGATAGCGGGTCTTTTTCCAGTCCAGACTGAAGTCCCATTCGCCTTTTAAATCCTTATGCAGGCTGGTGGCATACCACTTGTTCAGCTCGCTTGGAAATTTAAGATTGGGAAAAATTTTGGCCAGTCTGCTCAGTTGCGGAATGCCAAGCGCACGTTTAATCGGATTCATATTGAAGTCATAAAATGGACTGTTGACCCAAAGTGCTTTAATTAAAGAATGCTGCGGATGATGTGCCGCATACAAGGTCGTGGTCAGGCCGCCGGTAGAATGACCACAGAGCAGGGCAGCATCGTGACCCTCGGCTGCTATAATGTCGAGTGCCTGGGTAATTTCTGCATCATATTCAGCAAGGTCATACACGTTATAATATTTTTGATGCGGCAGAATCGAACGGCCGTATTTTCTCAAATCCAGCGCATAAAAATCAAAACCATGCTGATTAAAGCGCTCTGCCATTTCGGTCTGAAAAAAATAATCGATAAAGCCGTGAATATATAGAACTGCTTTTTTTGTAGGTTGGGCTGCTTTTTTACGGATCAGGGTTGCTACGACTTTGCCCTCATAATCATCGGGAAAGTTTAAGGTCGCTTGCTCATAACCTGTCCCCAAAATATCGGGCTGATAAAGCGGTTGCAGTTCACTCATTGTTATACTCGTTGGTCTTATTAAATTTATGCTTTATCCTTGATGAGCTGAGGTTTTTTGTCAAACAGATCTTGCTGCCGATTTAAATTAAAAATACGAATAGGGATTAATTTTAGAAACCGTCCAAAACCTAGGCTGAAAATGAGTGTTATCAGATTATAAAATCCTGCTACAAGTATTATAAATTTGCTAAATGACCTAACAGCTTAAAATCAGGCTAAGCTATATAAAATAAACAAAGTGATGTGACTATTTTGGCAGAACTGCCGAAGATTGATTAGATGAGTTAAATAATGCCCAGAGAAAATTTGAACAGTAAACGCCCTTTATATATTCCTTATGCTGGAAATACTCTGCTAGAACTCCCACTACTCAATAAAGGCTCTGCATTTTCTGAAGAAGAGCGTAGAAGCTTTAACTTGCATGGCTTGATTCCTCATGTCACCGAGACGATTGAAGAACAAAGTCAGCGTTCTTATCAGCAGTATTGTGCTTTTAGCAGTGATATTAACAAGCATATTTATTTGCGGAATATTCAGGATACCAATGAGACCCTGTTTTACCATCTGATTGAAAATCACCTCAGTGAGATGATGCCGATTATCTATACCCCGACTGTGGGTGAGGCATGTCAGCGCTTTTCTGATATTTATCGCCGTCATCGTGGGATCTTTATTTCCTATCCTGACCGTGATCAGATCGACCAGATTATTCACAATATCAATAAAAAGAACGTGAAAGTGATTGTGATTACAGATGGTGAGCGCATTTTGGGTCTTGGAGATCAAGGCATCGGTGGTATGGGGATTCCCATTGGAAAACTGGCACTCTACACCGCATGTGGCGGGATCAGTCCGGCCTATACCTTACCGATTACTCTTGATGTCGGTACCAATAATCAGCAGTTGTTAAATGACCCGATTTATATGGGCTGGCGTGAACCACGAATCAGCGGCGATGAATACTATGCTTTTGTCGAGACGGTGATTCGGGCGATTCAACAGCGCTGGCCAGATGCCTTAATTCAGTTTGAAGACTTTGCACAGAAAAATGCCATGCCTTTGCTGGAAAAATATCGTGATCGAATCTGTTGTTTTAATGATGATATTCAGGGCACCGCAGCAGTGTCTGTCGGCAGCCTGATTGCTGCTTCGCGTGCAGCAGGTAAACAGCTCAAAGATCAGGTGGTTACTTTCCTGGGTGCTGGTTCAGCTGGTTGCGGGATTGCAGAACAGATCATTAAGCAAATGGTTGCTGAGGGTTTAAGTGATGCTGAAGCGCGTGCACGCGTATTTATGGTCGACCGCTTTGGCCTGATCACTGAAAATCAGCCGAATTTATTGGATTTCCAGCGCAAACTGGCACAGCCTCTTGAAAATGTAGAAAGCTGGGCAGATGCAGAGAGCATGATTTCTCTGCTAGATGTAGTTAAGCGTGCCAAACCGACGGTATTGATTGGTGTATCTGGACAGCCGGGTTTATTCACTCAGGAAGTGATTGAAGCCATGGCTGAAAATAGTGTACAACCGATTATTTTCCCTTTATCCAACCCGACTTCCCGCGTAGAAGCTGTTCCGGCAGATATCTTGCAATGGACCAATGGCAGAGCATTGATTGCGACGGGTAGCCCATTTGCACCAGTGAATTATCAGGGGCAGATTCATCATATTTCACAATGCAATAACTCTTATATCTTTCCGGGCATTGGTTTGGGTGTAGTTGCTTCAGGTGCAAAACGTGTCACGGATAATATGCTGATGGCCTCGAGTAATGCCTTGGCGGACTGTTCTCCGAAACTGAAAGATCCTCAGGCAGATTTATTGCCGAATCTGGATTGTTTACAGTCAATTTCGAAGCAGATTGCCTTAAAAGTGGCACTTGCTGCGATTGAAGACGGAGTAGCACCGAAAGTCAGTGTAGAAGAATTGCAGCTAGCAATAGAGCATAATTTCTGGACACCGCAATACCGTGATTATCAGCGAATTACCTTTTAATTGTATTGAAGATGGATTCTTATCATCGCTAGTTTTTTTGCGCTAGCCTGCTTTCATCTGATTCATTGATGGAATATCAAAAAGCCCTGATCTTTTGATGAGGGCTTTTTTATTGCCGTAGGGGGGGTACTATGGTCACATCTTGGTTATAAAATCAGAAAGTACTTTAAGAATTTGTTATTGAGTGAAACAAAAATGAAAGGATCATTTAAAAAAATAACATCAACATAAAAAAAGCCCCGATCTTTCGATCAGGGCTTTTTTAGAATCTGGAGCGGGAAAGGAGACTCGAACTCCCGACCCCAACCTTGGCAAGGTTATGCTCTACCAACTGAGCTATTCCCGCGGAGTCTATAAAGTTTTTTAAATGAAAAAACTAAATGAAAAAATTTTGAGCGGGAAAGGAGACTCGAACTCCCGACCCCAACCTTGGCAAGGTTATGCTCTACCAACTGAGCTATTCCCGCATGCCGTGTATAATACAGCATGCAAAAATGTGGTCAACACCTTTGTTAAAAATCTTGCATCAATTGCATAAAATAAAAGCAAAATGCTGTAGATTAGACAATAAATAACCAATATTCATATAGAAATCAATGAAATTTCACCACAATCAACGGATTGCACCTGAACAGATTACCGAAATACTCGGCAGAACAAGGTATACTGGGATTATATTTTTGAAGATTGGAGTCAGGCCATGAGCTTAGAACAACAACTGAAAGATCGTTTGGCGCAATTAGCCCCAACCCATTTGGAAGTGGTGAATGAATCTTCGGGTCATGGCGGTTATTTTCCGGGAAAAGAATCGCATTTTAAAACCGTGATTGTGAGTCAGGTTTTTGAGGGTTTACGTCCAGTCCAGCGTCATCAGAAAGTTTATGCTGCTGCGGGTGATTTGCTGTCAAAAGACAAGATTCATGCGCTGGCCATTCATGCATTTTTGCCTGAAGAATGGGCAGGTCAGGACACCACCAGCCCTGCTTGTGCACACGCACCAAAAAACTAAGAGGACATGATGGAAACCCAACTTTTAGTCAAGATTATTCATATGTCGGCAGCAGGACTGGCGATTGTCACCATTCTTGCCCGTGCCTTCACCTTGTTTGTCGGTACACAAGGGAATTTACCTAATCCGGTGGCACGTACAGCGCTCGTGGCCTTACAGCATTTAGCCATCACGGTAATTGCACTGACCGGTATTATGTCGCTCGTCCTCAAAGACTTTGATGTACAGCCTTGGTTTTATGCCAAAGTCATTTTATTTTTGGTACTGGTGTCCTCGTTAGGCAAAGCCTATAAAAAAGATGATTCTATCTTGCTATCGCAGCGTCGGGCTGGCTTAGTTATTGCTGTAGTTTCGTTGGTGTCTATTCTGGCTTTGGTAATGATCAAGCCGAATTTTGGCTAAAAGCAAGCTGGCTGTGATGATCAGCACAGCCAGTCCATGCAAATAATTAAAAAATACAAATGTGGTAAAAGTAATTAAAAATGTGAGGAGGGGACATGCGTACACGTGTGGTATTTAATCAAAAGGGTGGGGTAGGCAAGTCGAGTATTACTGTCAATCTGGCAGCAATCAGTGCACATCAGGGCTTAAAAACCTTATTGATTGACCTGGATCCGCAGGCCAACTCTAGCCAGTATGTGCTGGGCGATGATGCGACGTATTCTAGTGACAAGCCGGCACTCGAACCAAATATAGAAAACTATTTTGAAGATGTACTCGGTAATCAGCAAAGCAAGGGCCTACTCGGCAATGCGATTGGCTCGATTTTAAAAAGTCGTAGCAAAGGCTTGGAAAGTTATGTGCATCAATCCTCTTTTAAACATCTGGATGTCATTCCGGCTAGTCCAACGCTGGGTGCATTGGCCCATGCACTGGAGTCCAAGCACAAGATTTATAAGCTACGAGATGCCTTGCAACAACTGTCGGGGCATTATGACCGGGTATTTATTGATACACCGCCTGCATTCAATTTCTTTACCCTCTCTGCTCTCATTGCGGCGAACCGCGTGCTGATTCCATTTGACTGTGATGTATTTTCTAAACGTGCCCTACAGACCCTGATTGAAAATGTCATTGAAACCCAGGATGACCATAATGAAGGGCTGGAAATCGAAGGGATTGTCGTGAACCAGTTTCAGGCACAGGCCAAATTACCGCGTGAAGTGGTACAGCAACTCAAAGATGAAGGGTTGCCGGTCCTCGACAGTATGTTGCCACCGTCAATCTTGATGAAAGAATCTCATCAGAAAAATCTGCCTTTGATTTATTTGGCTACTGATCATAAATTGACTCAGGCGTATCAATCGTTGTTCAATGAGATAGAGCAGAATTAAGATCGAGTTAGCTATGAAACTTGTGAAAATAAGCCTGAGTATTGCTGCACTTGCATTACTGAGTGCCTGTGCAACGCCGGTAAAACCGACTTATGTGTCGCCAACCCTCTATCAGACCTTGGGTTGTTCGCAACTACAGGGTGAATATAACCGTATTCAGCAGTATATCGACAATGGCGTTGAGCCACCGAAACGTACTGGCGTCGGTGTGGGCGTTGGTCTTGGTGGTGGCTGGGGCAGTCGCGGTGGTTGGGGTATTGGCCCGAGTGTTTCGGTCAATATGGGACAGTCATCCGATACCAAAAGAACCGAACTGGCACGGCTTTTAGGCGAGCAGGAAGCGATTGTACAGGCCGCGCGTTATAAGAACTGTCCGATCATCGTTCAGCAGGCGACGCCTAAATAAATCATTCAACATTAAACGGATAAATGCTGACTTTAGGTCGGCATTTTTTATTGTTTTCATCAAGAATAGGGCAGTTTAAATTAAGATAAAACTCACGGGAAATTGACCAGAGTGTATATAAATCTGAAATTTATAAGCTTGTTATCCCACTCCCATATTGATTAAGCTACAACCTTGGCCCGGAAAAGTTCATTGCGATGATTGAAAATTGGTTATTTGTTTTAGGACTCATTGCTGTGTTGATGGTTCCAGGGCCCGCCAATGCCTTGGTGGCCAGCTCTGCTCATCAGCAGGGGCAGGCTAAAACCAGTCTCTATCTTCCTGCCATTTTGCTCGGCTATTTTTATGCCATTAATGTTTGGGCCTTGTTGATTCATCTGGCGTCACCGATCTGGCCAAACTTTAAAGGCTTGGTCTATGTACTGAGTACCATCTGTGTGGGCTGGATGACCTTGCATTTATATAAGGCTCAGCAGTTAGAACGTTACAGCAAAAACCATCCGCAGATACGTCCCTGGCAAATGTTTACAACTACCCTAAAAAATCCTAAAGCAGCATTGTTGGCCTCCGGGATTTTACCGATGGAAACCTGGCAAAGCCCGACCAACTTCGTTCTGGTTTTTGCTGCCTTTAGCTTGAGTACCGTTCCAGTCGGGATTTTCTGGATGGTCTTTGGTCAGGCCATATTGACCAGTCCATCTGAAAAAATAAAAGCCGGCCTCATTTATAAAGGCGCGGCTTTATTTGTCCTGCTTTGTCTGATCCCACTCCTGATCAGGCTATGGGATTAAACGCACAGGCTGTAAAAAATCTTAATCTAAACAGTTCTTAAGCTGTTTTACTTTTTTTGAGCTTTTGTTGAATAAAGCCAATCACACCTGGCAATACACTTAAAATAATGATGCCAAAAATCAGATAGGTAAAGTTGTCTTTGACGATCGGCATATTGCCAAACATATAGCCCAAAATGACAAATGAGCCAATCCAGGCGAACGCACCCACCACATTATAGGTCAGGAAATATTTGTAATTCATGCTGCCAGCACCGGCGACGAATGGTGCAAAGGTACGGGCAAAAGGAACAAAACGCGCAAAAATAATGGTCTTACCACCATGTCTGGCAAAGAATTGCTGAGTCGCCAATAAGTGTTTTTTATTGATAAAGCGCGATTCGATCTCGAAAACCCGAGGACCAATATATTTCCCAATATGATAATTCAAGGTGTCGCCCAATACTGCCGCCACAAACAAGAGTGGAATCAGCACCCATGGATCCATCGCACCAGTAGAGGCTGCCAGTGCACCTGCTGCAAATAGCAAGCTGTCGCCGGGCAGGAACGGCATCACCACCAGACCTGTTTCTACAAAGATAATCAGGAAAAGAATGGCATAAATCCAGATCCCGTAATTGGTGATAAATTCAAGCAAGTGATCATCAACATGCAAGATAAAATCAATCAGTTCCATGAGCCCAGTACAAGCAAAAGTGTGGTCAAATCCTAACAGCCCGGGGCATGAAAGTCAGTACCAGAAAGTAAAATAATTAGCGCTTCATCCATCTTCAATTGAGCCAAAATTTCTCTTACATATTATCTTCAGATTTTTATAAAAACAGGCTTAGTTGGATTAAATCTTGGGCTTAAAAATATAAAAATGACAGACTAAGAAAGGCATCCGAAGGGATGCTTTGTTGTGCTAGAAATATAATGCAATCAACTAAATGTATACCTAATGCGAATTGTGTGCTTAATGCGCTGAAAAATGTTAGAATACGGCGCTTATCTTTCGTTTGCCTTTCATAGTTGTTCGTCATGACTACCAATACTCAAATTACTGAAGATCGTATCCTGATTCTGGATTTCGGTTCTCAATATAGTCAGCTCATCGCACGTCGTGTTCGTGAAGCTGGTGTATATTCTGAAATGTATGCCTATGATATGTCTGAAGAAGACATTCGTGCATTTAATCCAAACGGTATCATCTTGTCTGGTGGACCTGAGAGCGTTCACCTTGAAGGCAGCCCGCGTGCGCCACAAGTGGTATTCGAGCTGGGTGTGCCGGTATTGGGTATTTGTTATGGCCTGCAAACCATGTGCGAACAGCTTGGCGGTAAAGTTGAGCCAGGTACTGTGCATGAGTTTGGCTATGCAGAAGTAGATATTGTTGTACGTGACAAGCTGATCGGTAATTTACAGGACCGTGAAAACCAGCTGCATGTCTGGATGAGTCATGGTGACAAGGTTGCCCGTATTCCAGAAGGCTTCCAGATCACTGCACAGACGCCTAGCTGCCCAATTGCGATGGTATCTGATGAAACTCGCCGTTTCTATGGTATTCAGTTCCATCCTGAAGTGACACATACGTCTAAAGGTGCAGAATTACTGTCGAACTTCGTGCATCAAATTTGTGGCTGTCGCGGTCTGTGGACGCCAGAACACATTATTGATCTACGTGTAGAACAGCTTCGCCAACAGATTGGTGATGAAAAAGTATTACTAGGACTTTCTGGTGGTGTGGATTCATCTGTAGTGGCAGCGCTGTTGCATAAAGCGATCGGTGATCAGCTGACCTGTGTATTTGTAGACAACGGTTTGCTTCGTTTGAACGAAGGCGATCAAGTGATGCAAATGTTTGCTGATAACATGGGTATCCGCGTGATTCGTGCTGATGCTGAAGAGCGTTTCTTGACTGCGCTTGCAGGTGAAGTTGATCCTGAAGCAAAACGTAAAATTATTGGCCGTGAATTTATTGCTGTCTTCGCTGAAGAAGCACGTAAATTAGATGGCGTAAAATTCCTTGCACAAGGTACGATTTATCCAGACGTGATTGAATCTGCTGCAAGCAAGCAGGGTAAGGCGCATGTGATTAAATCACACCATAATGTGGGTGGTTTACCAGCAGATCTAGCGTTTGAACTGGTTGAACCATTACGGGACTTATTTAAAGATGAAGTACGTAAATTGGGTACGACTTTAGGCTTGCCACACAGCATGATCTACCGTCATCCATTCCCGGGCCCAGGTCTAGGTGTGCGTATCTTGGGTGAAGTGAAAAAAGAATATGCAGACATTTTACGTCTTGCGGATGACATTTTCATGCAGGAACTGCGTGCCAGCGGCTGGTATGACAAGACTGCTCAAGCATTTGCAGTATTCCAGCCAGTAAAATCGGTGGGTGTAGTCGGTGATGGCCGTCGTTATGCATGGGTGATTGCACTGCGTGCGGTAGAAACCGTGGACTTTATGACGGCTCGTTTCGCGCATCTTCCTTATGATTTAGTCGATAAGATCTCGACCCGTATCATGAATGAAATTGCTGAAGTTTCTCGTGTTGTGTATGACGTATCGTCTAAACCACCAGCAACAATTGAATGGGAGTAATTTAGGGGTTTCGGACAGCACTGCTGTCCGCCTAAATTACGCCAAGCGCTATGCGCGTGGCAGTATCTGGTTTATCAGATATAACCTAATAAAAAAGAGCGCTTCGGCGCTCTTTTTTTGATTTATACTGAATAAAAATAAACCTTTAAAATCTAAAAAATGCCTTTACCTACTTATGATCAATTAATGCTGCCTTTAATGAAATTATTATCAGAATTAAATGAGCCAATAAAAATTTCGGATGCTGCGAATATCCTAGCTGAACGTTCCAATTTACACGAAGAGGATTTAAATAAAATTCTTCCGAGCGGGAAAAATATATTTAAAGATAGAGTGGCATGGGCAAAGACCTACTTAGTTAAGGCGGGCTTAGTTCAACAACCGAAGAGAGCATATTGTGAGATTAGTAGCTTGGGTAGACAGGTTGATTTAAAAAGTTTAGATGCTATAACAAATGAATATTTAGCACAGTTCAACGGATTTTCAGATTTTAAATTAGGAAAGAAAAATAAAGATGAGTTTGGGATCGGGAATCTACAAGTTATTGAAAGCCTAAATAGTTACCAAGAAACTCAGACTCCAGAAGAAACAATCCAGAACACAACGGAATTATTAAAATCTGATTTGAAAAGTGATTTGCTTCAGATGGTAAAAGATAAATCTCCTTCATTTTTTGAAAGACTGGTTGTCGATCTTCTGGTGGCAATGGGCTACGGCGGTTCACATCAAGATGCAGCTCAAGCGATTGGTAAAACCAACGATGGTGGAATTGATGGTGTAATTAGTGAAGATCGATTAGGGCTAGATAAAATTTACATCCAAGCGAAACGTTGGAAAGATACTGTTGGTCGTCCCGACATTCAACAGTTTAAAGGTGCTTTGGCCGATCAAGTTGCTAAGAAGGGTGTATTCATTACTACGTCAAGTTTCAGTAAAGAGGCCATTGAGTCGGCAAGAAAATCCGGTATTGTTTTAATTGATGGCGATAAGCTGACGTCTTTAATGATTGAATTTGGTTTAGGTGTACAAATAGAACGTAGTTTTCATATCTATAAAATCGACCAAGATCGTTTTGATGAAGATAATTTTTAACGGGTAATTTAAGCCGGTTTAACCTGCCAGTTTTGCAGCTCCCCAGCTAAACTTTGCTCCAGATCTGGATCATAAGCTTCAACCCGATTCCGTCCATTGGCTTTAGCCTGATATAAGGCAATATCGGCCTGTTTAATCAGGGTCATTAAATCTGTTTCACAGCTTTCCAGAATGGCAGCACCAATCGAAATGCTAAAACTGAAACGATGCTGGCTGTCTAGATCGATCACAATATTTTCAATGTTATGCCTTAAACGCTCGGCAACTTTTAGCGCTTCATCCAGAGAGGTTTCGGGTAAAAATGCAATAAATTCTTCACCGCCATAGCGTGCCAAAATATCATGCTGTCGCATTTCACTGCGTGTGCTCAGGGCAATCGTCTGTAAGACCTGATCTCCGATATCATGACCATAACGATCATTAATCTGCTTAAAATGATCCACATCAAATACCAGTAAATTCATAGGTACCGGTTGATCAAAATTCTGTTGTACCAGTTGTTGCGCGAGATATTCAAAACAGCGACGGTTATTCAGGCCGGTGAGGGAATCGGTATGGGCCATATTTTCAAAGGCCTGCCGGTTATATTCATTCAGGGTATGCTGCAAGAATACCATGCATGATTTTAAGGTCGAGCTCCAGCTAATATATAGACTGAAGGTCAATACTGGTAGATAAATCAGGGAAAATAAAAACATCTGGTACAGGTCAGATCGAGTATTGAAATATACACCGATGTAAATCATCAAAGTAATCAGACTCGAAGTAATCAAAGACGGCCAGAACCGGATCTGCACACATAAATTGGCCAACACAATAAAAACCAAGGAGGCATATTGATAAATGAGGGTATAAGCACTTTCAGACTGATTTAGATTAAAAAACCAGATGGCACTTGCGCCAATAATTGAGGTAGGTAAGAGTAAATCAAACACAGGTAAATTGCGGTAAGAGTGATACATCCAGATCGTGATCAGTACGATCAGAATGGTATAGCTAATTTTGGTCAAAATGAGCAAATTGAGAATATCATGCAGCACCAGAATATCGGCGAGGGTATAAGAGGCATATGCCAGCTGTGCGAATAAATTAACCTGTAATAGGTATTTTAAAGTGAGCTTCTTTTGATGGGCATAGTAGGCCGGTTTTAGAGGCGCAGGAATACGAATAAGCGGATCTTGAAGAGCCTCCTGAATCAGGGTACGTGATTCTTTTTCGTTATCATGCGGCATGCAGCCTTCCCAAATTAAAATATATAAAAATGAATAAGATGAAATTTATATATAGTTGTATAAAAAATATTCTATTCTTTTGTTGGATATTTTAAAAGTGGAAGAATCAAATTTATTTTATAAAATGAAATCCCCGATTAGTGCATTCTAAGGATGATCCTAGCTTATAGAACAGACTAATGATCCAGCTTTAATTCGCCGTTGACTGGGCTGGTTGAGTGTCTGGCTTAAATACATTCCAGGGATTTTCTGTCGCAGGCTTGGGCTTATTCAGCATATCTGGATGATAGACCTCAATCCGGTTTCGGCCAGACTTCTTGGCCTGATACAAGGCAATATCGGCTTGTTTGATCAGGTCTTCCAGGGGTTGGGTATGGGATTCCAGTTCTGCTACACCGATCGAAATGGTGAACCGGATGGCATGATTGGATTCAACATAAATATACTGCTTTTGAATTGCACAACGAATTCGTTCTGCAATCACCAGGCTGTCTTGTAGCTGAGTATCTTCCAGGAGAGCGATAAACTCTTCCCCGCCAAAACGTGCCAGTACATCGCTATGCCGCATTTCTTTACGGGTCACTTCAGCAATCAGTTGTAGCACCCGATCACCGACATCATGCCCATAGCTATCATTAATATTTTTAAAATGATCCACATCAAACATCAACAGGCAGCTACTGGCATGTTTGGGCCATTGATGAATAGAGCGTTCAGCCATATCGACAAAATGGCGACGGTTGTAGAGCTGGGTCAAATCATCGGTATGTGCCAGATTCTTTAAGGTTTGATAGTTCCATTCATCAAGCAGGGAGCGCAGAAAAGAACGCCGCACATTCAGAATATTATTCCAGTTAATATAAATGCTAAAAAACCACAGTGGACTAAAGACCACACTAAAAATAAAGGCTTGAGAGGCACTCATGAACTGGGTCACCCCAAGCATGATAAACAGCGCAATCAAGATGGAGCAATAGACTGCGACTTTAAACTGGGTCTGCACACAGAGATTGGCGATAAGAATAAAGATCGCAGAGGCATAAATATAGATGGCAACATGGGGACTGGTTGAAAGCGCGAGTAAGCTAATCCAGGCCGCTGCAGCTACAGTGGTGCCTATCGGCAAGATTCTGTCCAAAATCTGAATATTTTTATATTTTTTAAACAGGTAATAACAGCAAAACATCGCCCCCAGAACCAGAACGACGCGCATCAGACCAGAAATAAAAAACATATCTGGAATAATCAGAATATCGGCAAAGAAATAGAGTAAAAAGGCAATTTGCGCCAGATAGTTAATTTGACGCAAGTTATGATGACTATGCGTATAGACATAATCATGAAAATACTGCTGAAACGGGGCAGGAATACGGGCATGAGGATCTGTCAGCGCCTGTTCAATCAGCTGACGGTTCTGCAGATCACATTCAGATAATTTCAGTGATTTATCGGTCGTCGAATTTTGAAAAGATACATTCGCCGTTGAATATATATTTTCATTCTGAGCAGACATGTCCTGGTCCAGTATTATTTTTATAGGTGCCTATTATGCCGTGGTTGAGTAAAAAATAACCTCCCAAAAATTGGGTATCCGGGAAGTTTTTAATGCTAAAACGTAACAAAATTTGTGTTTTGTTAAATGGAAAGTGATTGAAATACATGAATAATCATCTTATTCATGGGGGGCTTTGGATGTTGTTGATTCGTTTCACGTGAAACATAAATGACATTCCTGATCTTCAGTTTATTTAAACTCATAACGCCATGTACCTAAATCATGATTGACTTGCTAAAACTCAAGTTTGGGGCTTTGGATACAAATCTCATCAGCTTTTCAGGATTTAAATTGATGGAACTAATGAGGAGTTTTATACGTATCTAAATATTTCCAGGGATAGATTTTGCCCATAGACCCTGTACATTGTCCTGAACAGAGAGGCATCTTGAATCGGTCAAATGCATATCTCACCCACTCAAAAGTAGAATGAAAATGCCGAGGTAAGCTCAGCCATGTCGAATAATAGTGATATTGAACTGTCGGATTCCGATGATTGTGAAAAGTATGTGAATCAGTTTATTCAGGAGTTTCCTTTACGTCGCGCAGAAATCGGGCAGGGCACCGTGATTAAACGCGCCTTGCCGAGCCGGCATAAGCGCATGATTGGTGCCTGGTGTTTTCTGGATCATGCGGGTCCGGCCAGTTTCCCGCAAGGAGATGGTCTGGATATCGGACCACATCCACACATTGGGCTGCAGACCTTTACCTGGATGATCGAGGGCAGCATGATGCACAATGACAGTCTGGGGAATCAGCAATTGATTCGTCCCAAGCAGGTCAATCTGATGATCTCGGGCTATGGCATTTCACATACCGAAGTCTCCCCCGAGAGTGAAACGCATATGCATGCAGCGCAGTTATGGATTGCCTTGCCGGATGACAAAATCAATATGGCACCGGGTTTTGAACATTATCCTGAATTACCGGTGGTCAATGAGCAAGGCATTGAGTTTACCGTGCTGGTTGGAGAATATTTAAAAACGAGATCACCGGTTAAAGTACATAGCGAACTACTCGGAGTAGACTTGTACGCAGCTGAAAGTAGCAGTATGCGTTTGCCGCTGAATCCGAAATTTGAATATGGCTTTATGGTGCTTGAAGGGACGGCCAGCATCAATGGACATGAACTGACAGAGGACAATATGCTGATCCTGGAGCCGGGCTTACAGCAGGTCAATGCTGAAGTTCATGCCGGGAGCCGGGTGCTATTGATTGGTGGGGAGCCATTTGAAAGCCCGATTTTACTGTGGTGGAATTTGGTCGGGCGCACGACAGAGGAACTTAAAATTGCGCGGGAACAATGGATTGAAGGTCATGAACGTTTTGGTTCCATTCCTGCCTATGATGGACCACGTTTAGAAGCGCCTGCATTTCCAGACCAGATGCGGGCTTCCCGATAAATGCTAAAAATGATGGGAATATGGAACGCTGTCTGAGTTGAACTCAAATAATGAATCTGCAACATAGGATACATATCATTACAGTCATCAAAAATTGAGCTATATTCGGCTGCTTTTTGTTATGCTCAGTGAGCAAGAACAATAAAATCATGAGTCTAATATGCGTGTTTTACATCATCTCGAACAATCTCGATCATTTCGTATCCTGTGGGCCATGGAAGAATTAGGACTGGATTACGAGGTTAAATACTATAAACGTCAGCCTAACCTTTCTGCGCCGCCGGCCTTAAAACAGATCCATCCGTTGGGCAAGGCTCCGATTCTGGTCGATCAGTCGCAGGTACTGGCAGAATCTGCAGCGATCCTGGAATATTTGCAGGAAACTTATGATGAAAAGCAGCAGTTTCGCCCAGAAAATATTGCCGACAAGGCCCAGTACCGTTACTGGATGCATTATGCGGAAGGCTCGTTAATGCCGCTGCTGGTGATGCAACTGGTGATGACCACTGTACCAAAACATACCCCGTTGCTGATTCGGCCGGTGGCCAAGAAAATCTGTGATGGGGTGAAAAAGCAATTTGTACAGAGCCGTTTAAAAGATCATATCCAGTTTCTGGAAAGCTATTTGAGTGAGCATGATTATTTTGCCGGGCATTTCAGTTTTGCCGATATTCAGATGAGTTTTCCTTTGGAGGCCATGCAGAGCCGGACGGGTCAAAGCTATCCAGCGATTCAAGCCTATCTTAAACGGGTGTCGCAACGTGCTGCCTATGCGCGTGCACTGTCCAAAGAAAAACAGATCAGCTCTTAAACGCTTAAAAGAAAAGGTGCCGATGGTACCTTTTTTGATTTTGTGAGATTAGTCCGGAAAGCTGAGACGTTCTTTGGGGAAAACTACCTTAAACGTGGAACCTTGGTTTTCCTTGGACTCAATTTCCAGATGTGCCTGATGCTGCATGAGTACATGTTTAACAATTGCCAATCCCAAACCGGTACCGCCAGTACGACGGCTGCGGTCTGAATCGATGCGGTAAAAACGCTCGGTCAGACGTGGCAGATGCTTGGGATCAATACCGATGCCGTTATCTTGCACCACAAAATAGGCCGATTCACCGTCATCATGCCAGCCGATGGTGATGGTGCCGCCTTTAGGCGTATACTTGATGGCATTGGTAATCAGGTTGCTAAAGGCGCTGGCCAGTTCCATATCTGAACCGATCAGATCGCAATGACTGTCAATGTCCAGATTCAGGGTATGACCATAATCAATATTATAGGCCTGGGCATCATCGAATAGCTGGTTCATCAGACTTGGCATTTCAATGATCTGGTTTTTGGCAATATTTTTATCATTTTCCAGACGTGACAGCAGCAGCAGGTCGTTGACCAGGGCATTCATGCGTCGGGTTTGCGACTGCATCTGATCAAAAGCGCGTTTCCAGCGTGGATTGATATCTTCCTGATCGGTAAAGGTTTCAATATAGCCACTGAGCACGGTCAAAGGAGTGCGTAGTTCATGTGAAATATTATCGACAAAATCCTTTCGCATCTGTTCCAGATTGTGCATGCGGGTCACATCATAAGCGACCAGTACCCGACTTTCTCCGCCAAAACGGGTCATTTTGACCTGAACATAATGGTCTTCAAACAGCGAAGAACGCATTTTCAGGCCGTCCGGGGATTCATCAATATGGTAATAGTATTCGATAAAGCTTGGTTGGCGTAACAAGGTCAGGATATTACGGCGACGGTCATCACTGGAGATTCCGAGCAGACGTTCGGCTGCCGGATTCCACCATTCAATCTGCTGGTTTTCATCAAGTAGTACCACGGCTTCTTGCAAGGCCACCAGCGAAGATTGTGCACGATCAATCAATTCGACCATTTCCGCCTGAACAATCCGTTCCTGACGTTGGGCGCGGTAAACATTGAAAAGCAGTGCACCCCAAATTCCGCCAATATTAGGCGGAACATCATAGGGGCGATTGGAAATCCATTCATTGACCAGATATAAGGAACGCATTTGGGTCGCAAAGAACGCCACGAAAGCAATTACGATACAAATCCAGAAATACCCAATCCCAAAACCGATAAAGCTGGCGATAATCAGGAAAAAAGCCAGTAGGCGTAAATCCTGCTTCGCAAAATCCCATAAACTGCTGTAACGGATTCTTTTGTGTTCGCGTGCCAGTTCGGGGACAGGGTAGGGTTCATACATAAAACAAGATTTACCTTAAAAGATATTAACCTAAAGCGACATCTGAACGCGTCGAGAAACGATACCCCGTTCCGCGAACGGTCTGTACAAAACGGTCTACACCATAAGGTTCCAGCACTTTACGCAAACGGCGGATATGCACATCGATAGTCCGGTCTTCAATATAGACGTTACCGCCCCAAACCTGATCCAGCAATTGCGCACGGGTATAGGCACGTTCCGGATGGGTCATGAAGAATGCCAGTAAACGGTATTCAGTCGGACCCATTTCCAGAATGTTGTTACCAAAATTCACCCGCTGGCTGACCGGATCCAGAATCAAGCCGTTGGCATCAATAGTTTTTTCACCGCTCAGGGCATTGGCGCGGCGCAGTACCGCCTTAATCCGCGAGACCAGTTCCCGGGTCGAGAATGGCTTGGTCATGTAGTCATCGGCACCGGCATCCAGACCTTGTACCTTGTGGTCTTCTTCACCGCGCGCTGTGAGCATAATCACCGGAATTTCTGACAGGCTTTCATCACGTTTCAGACGACGACACAGGTCCACACCGCTGACGCCACCTGGCATCATCCAGTCCAGCAAAATCAGTGCCGGACGCTGATCCACAATCATCTGATGCGCCTGCTTGGCATCTTCTGCCTGCAAGCACTGAAAACCGGCCATATCCAGAGAGGTATGGATCATTTCCCGAATCGGGAGCTCGTCATCGACGATTAATATGTAGTCATCTTTCACAACGCAATACCCTATTTCATGTAAACGGTGAACCGTTTTATATTTATGACAGGCTTATTACAAAGACTAATTATGACAGTATCATTGCAGAAAGGGAAAAACTGCTGATATTCGCAAAGATTTGTGACAAATATAATGCAGAAACTTGTTAAAAAATCATAAATTAATTTTACTCATTTCCGTAGTACAGCATAAATCTTCAACTTACTAGTAAATGCAGGAAAGCCGATTAAGCACAGGATTTAACAGCTATTTTTTCTCGGAAAATGACTCGAGCAGCGCCAAAAAAACCACACTGCACGACGATAAAACCTCCTCAAGCGAATGCTTAAAACCGCTCATCACCCAACGAATAGCAATTTGGGTGACATAGCCATTTAAACCGGTCGACACCAGTGAAATTTCCTGCTCGCTGCGATTTAACTGCGGCATCATCAACATGACAAAGGCATGAATCATGCGGTCGAAACGTGACATGGTTTCATGAATAGTGGCCTGATTATGCAGCTCCTGTACCAGCATGGCATCGATATAAATGATCCGTGCCATACGTGGATTGTCACGCAGGGTAGTGAGTAGAGCAGTCAGACCGGCTTCGATCATTTTTTTCGGATCGGTCGATGCCTGCATCATGGCCTGCATGACATTCTGTTGCAGTTCATCAATCAGTTTTAAGAAAATGGTCTGAAACAGATGTTCGCTTTTCTTGAAAGATTCATAAAAATAACGTTCGGTTAGTTTGGCTTCATTGCAGATATCTTTGACAGTAACTGAAAAAAAACCATAACTACCATAAGCTTCAATCCCGGCTTCGATGAGCTTTTCACGACGTGCCTGCTGCCGTTCAGCCATCGACAGGCCTTTAAACTGACGTTCCTTAGTTTTGGAGGGTCGTGATTTTGCTGCTGAGTCGATTGAATCGGTCATAAGGCCTGTGTGCTCATCTGCATGAAGATTTTAAATATCTTAGCAATAAATCACGCTTAGACCTATATGGAAATGCTGCCCTGAAATTTGGCCTCTAAGGACATGGGATAATTATTGACAATCTATATTGTCAAAACTATATTGAGGATCTGTGCTAGCTCCTGAAACAACAGAACAAGATCCTGCTGTCATGGAATGGCAGTTCTTTACATAAGGAAATTGAATGAAAAATTTTAAAAATAAAGTCGCTGCGATTACCGGTGCAGGTTCGGGTATTGGCCAGCAACTGGCAATATTACTGGCCCAGCAGGGTTGTCACTTGGCGCTGAGTGATATCAATGAACAAGGTCTGGCACAAACGCTTGAATTGCTCAAAGAGAGTGATGTTCGTGTCACCATTCAGAAAGTAAACGTAGCAGAATTGGAGCAGGTGCGTAATTGGGCGGCACAGGTCGAACAGGATCATGGCAGTGTCAATATGATCTTTAACAATGCCGGCGTTGCATTGGGTTCAACCGTTGAAGGGGCATCTTATGAAGAACTGGAATGGATTGTCGGAATCAATTTCTGGGGTGTAGTTTACGGAACCAAAGAATTCTTACCTTTGATCAAGAAAACCGGCGATGGTCATATCATCAATATTTCCAGCCTGTTTGGTCTGACTGCTCAACCGACCCAGTCTGCTTATAACGCGACCAAGTTTGCGGTACGTGGTTTTACTGAATCCCTGCGTCAGGAACTGGATATGGAAAATTGTGGGATGAGTGCACTGTGTGTACATCCGGGCGGTATCCGTACCAATATTGCCAATGCTGCAAAAATGAATAACAGCCTGCTGACTTTAGGTATGAATCCGGAAAAATCAGCCCGTAATTTTAATAAATTATTGCGTTGTCCACCTGCAGAAGCCGCTCGTCAAATTCTGGAGGCGGTACAAAAAGACAAGCGCCGTCTGCTGATCGGTAATGATGCCAAAGCAATTGACCTGATTCAGCGGATCTTGCCGACCGGTTATCAGCATGTCACTGCACTGGCGACCCAGTTTGGTAAAAAGAAGAAAAAGTCTGCTTAAAAAAATGCAAAACAGACCCGCGAAAGCGGGTTTTTTTATCGCTGTGATAGGGGCTAATTTTTTGCAAATGAGAGTATTAACTCCTGTAATGCTTTAGGCACGTAAAAAACCTCCATCTAAATCAACGCTTCAACCGTTTTTTTCTTCCAGACAAACTGATAATACACTCCCTGCAAAATACACAGGCTGACAAAGGCCAACGCGTAGGCATACCAGATACCTTCCAGACCCCACCACCGGCTAAACAGATAAGCGGCGGGAACTTCAATACAGAGAATGGCAAAAATGTTGATCAACATTGGCACGGTCACCGTACCACTCGAGCGCATGATTGAAGCAAAAATGGCACTGGCGCCAAAAAACAAAATTGACCACAGCACAATAAACAGCAGTTGTTGTCCCAGTACTACAACCTTAGGATCGGTAATAAACAGCGTCATCAGATATTTGGAGAACAGATAGGCCAGAATAACCAGACCGCCGGTAAACAGGATATTCATACTCAGCGCAGTCCGGGTAACTTTATTGAGCAGATCTGATTTACCTGCGCCAATCGCTTGCGCACCAAATACAGATGCGGCAATTGCAATCGACAAAGCGGGAAATTGAATATAATTTAAGACCTGATTGACCGCGCCATAGGCCGCTGTTGCTTCTGCACCATAGCGGTTGACCAGTCCGACAATTACCAGTCCGGCAACTGAAGTGGTGACCATTTGCACACCCGTAGGAACCCCCAGTTTCAAGATCATTCTGCTTAACTGTGGTTGATGACGAATATTTTTTAATAAGGCCCAGTCCAGTCTGAGCGGATGTTGCCTATAATTCAAATACAGGATTAAAAACAACAGGACTGCCAGATTTCCCAGAATGGTGGCAATCGCCGGCGAGATAATACCCATTTTAGGAAAGCCAAAATAACCGGCAATCAGGACCGGTGTCACCACCAAACCCACCCCAATGGTAAGTGCGGAAGCGAACAGGGGTGTGGTGCTGTCGCCAACGCCGCGCAAGATGGAAGTATAAATAATATAGATAAAGATTAAGGGACTACCCGCTAGCATCCATTGCACATAGGGCAAGGATAAATGCATCACATCCGGATCTGTGCCAAGCGCCAAGAGAATATTTTCAGCAAAAATTACCCCAAAAAGTGCAATCAAACTTCCGCCAATTAAAGTCATAAATAAAGTTGAACCGACCACACAGCGCACTTTTTCTATATTTTTCCCGCCCCAAGCCTGGCCAATCAATACGGTAGAGCCGGCCGATAAACCAATCACAAAGGCCATCAGACAAAACAGGATCGGGAAAAAAACGGCAACAGCAGCAATCGCATTCACTCCGAGCATTTGTCCCACAAAAACCGTATTGATCGTGCCGGAGAGACTTTGCAGGATATTGGTCGCAATTAATGGCAACAGAAATACCAGAAAGGCTTTCCATAAATTCTGTTGATGAATCAGTGAGTGCTGTGCCATGCGACATCCTGTGATTGAATTATCATCTATTTGTTGATGCAGCTATTATTCGGCAGAATGTAAAAAAAAGCCTTAGCTTTTAAGTAACTAAGGCATTTATTTTATGAGATTTTTAGTTAAAAAATGAGTTAAACCTTTGAAAGAATTTGACCTGCCTGGATCAAGGTTTGTTCTTTTTTTGCAAAGCAAAACCTGAGCAAGCGTAAATCTGTAGGAGGATGCTGGTAGAACGCAGAGACTGGAATCGCGACAATCCCATGTTGTTCTGCCAGAAAATGGCACATGGATAAATCATCGAGCTCAGGCCGAATCTCTGAATAATCTAAGTTCTGGAAATAAGTCCCTTGAGAAGGTGTCCATTTAAAGCGTGACGTTTCAATGGATGAGTTAAATAAATCCCGTTTGTTTTGATAGAAAGAGGACAGTTCAGGTATATGCTCAGGATGCAGTTGCATATATTCCGCCAAGGCAACCTGAACGGGCGTCACACCACAGAAACTGGCAAACTGATAAATCTGTCTGAACATTTTCATCAGTGCGGGTGCAGCAATACAAAATCCGGTTTTCCAGCCAGTGACATGGAAGGTTTTACCAAAAGAACCAATCACAAAACTCCGCTCACGAAGTTCTGGAAATGACCAGGCCGAATAGTGCTGAACGCCGTCAAAAACCAGATGTTCGTAGACTTCATCGGACAGCACCACAATATTGCGCTCGCGAATCAGCTCGATCAGTTGCTGCCAGTCTGCCTTGGACCAGACACTACCACTCGGATTATGTGGAGTATTTACCACAATCATGCGGGTACGGTCATTAATGGTATCTTTGACCTGATTCCAGTCCACAGAAAAATCAGGATGCTGCAAAGCAATATGCACTGGCTTTGCCCCGACCAGTTGTACCGCAGGGCCATAACTGTCGTAGCTGGGATCGAAAATAATGACTTCTTCACCGGCGCGCACTGTGGCCTGAATGGCACAAAAAATCGCAATCGTGGCCCCAGGCGTAATCGTGATTTCCTCGAAAGGATCAATCATCAGTTGATCACGCTGCTGATAGAGATCTGCCACTAGACCTCGCAAGACTGGCAGACCATCTCCCGGAGCGTACTGGTTAAATCCATTCTGGCTAGCCCGGTTTAAAGCTTCAATCAAGGCAGGAGGCGCTGCAAAGTCTGGAAATCCTTGAGAAAGATTCAAGGCTCCGAGTTTTTGTGCCAAGGCCGACATGGTACTAAAAATGGTCACGCCCAAATCGGGTAATTTAGAAGGGAGTTCCAGCATGTCCTTGGCCTTGAAGAATGAGATCTGAATGAGTGTAGCAGCAAGTTCCGTATAGGATAATCGGAAAAATAGGGAATATTGAGCAATATTTTTAATTAAGATGTACCACATGCAATTTAAGATTTTTAATTGAAGGGCCATAAATTAAAGGCCTAATTATGTGAAATGCATCGTGAACTGGACGAAATGGATAACTTTTCCTAAAATCTGCCGCACAATAATAAAGCTTAAAATTATAACTATAAAATGCCAAAACCTATCCATATGCTGGTGGAGCAGCTCGGGCTTAAGCGACAGCATCGTGCGCTACATTTACAGTTTTCACATCCTCCTTTAAATCATCAGGTTTTGATTCAGCGTATTGAGGGTCAGCATCAGATCAATCAAGGCCTGCAGGCTGAACTGATCTGTCTTTCCACTCATGCTCATATTGCCTTGAAACAGTTTATCGGCTGTCGGGTGGCCATTGATCAGGTCACAGACCGGGGTGAACTTTTCCGGACTACGGGCATTATTACTGCAGCCAGTCAAGGACAGAATGATGGAGCTTTGACCCTGTATAAACTGACGCTAAATGACGCGACTGCACTCTGGCAGAAGCGCCGTAACAGTCGGGTTTTTATGAACAAGACGGTGCGCGAGATCAGTGAAATCCTGTTCAGTGAATGGCAAAACAGAAGTGTATTATTCGCGGCCAGTCTCAGCCTGGATTTGACAGGACTCAGCCGGGACTATGATGTCCGGCCTTTTGTGATGCAGTCGAATGAATCGGATTATGATTTTCTGACCCGTTTATGGCGTAGCGAAGGAATTAACTGGCTGATCGATGAAAAGCAATTAACCGTGCCTGTATCAGCCAGCGAGATTCAAGCTCAGCTTTTAAAACTGATAGATCATTCCCAATATTTTTCAGCTTTAAAACGCCGCTCCATCCGGTTTCATCGCAGTCATGCCACCGAACAGCTCGACACACTGAACAGTCTGATTGCGGTACGTCAGCTCAATCCGAATAGTACCCAGACCCAGCGTTGGCATGCCCAGCAACTTGCCCAGGATCAAAGCCAGCCTTTATTCAGTAATCATCAGCAAAGTGATATCCATGCAAATGCCACTCTTCAGCTTGAAGATGCGTGGAACATCAGTCCGGCTTGGACCGGCGACTTAAATCATGAGGATCAGGTGACAGCATCTGGTATAGCCCAACTGGATCGACTCAATCAGCAGCTCACTGACTATCATGCTTTGCAGTCTAAATATTTTAAAGCCAGTAGCAGCGTACGAGATGCTCAGGTTGGATACTGGTTTGAACTGCAACAGCATCCTGAAATTGATCAGCATCCTGCCCATCAACGTGAATTTCTGATTTTAGCTAAGCGGTTTTATAACCAGAACAATTTACCCAAAGATATCTTATCTCAGCTGGACAGTTTGCTTGAGAAGAGCGGCTGGCAGATGACACAGGAGGAACGACAGGCCAATGAACTACAGATGGTGCGCCGTGAAATCCAGGTTGTTCCTGAGTACCACCCCTTCATTCATCGGCCTGCTGCATATCCGCAACGGGCTCGAGTGGTCGGACCTGAAGGTGAAACGATTCATGTCGATGCATGGGGGCGGGTGAAAGTTCGTTTTCTGTTTACCCGGAGTGAGGATCATCAGCATGATGGCGGCGCAGGTAGCAATGACAATGATAGCGATTCTGCTTGGGTGGATGTTTTGACCCCTTGGGCGGGTGAGGGTTATGGCATCAGGTTGCATCCGCGAATTGGCGAAATTGTAGTGATTGACTTCTTTGAAGGTGATATCGACCGGCCCTTTGTGGTGGGACGGATTCATGAAGCAGAACGGCATCCGACCATGTTTGATGCAAAAGGAGAACTTCCTGCGACCAAAAAACTTAGTGGTATCCGTTCTCAGGAGGTCGATGGCGAAGGTTTTAACCAGCTTCGTTTTGATGATACCCCTGAACAGATCAGTGTACAGCTGCAAAGTAGTCATGCAGCCAGTCAGCTCAATCTGGGAAATCTAAGTCACCCCAAAGAAAGTGAAAGCAGTGAAGGTCGAGGTGAAGGTTTTGAACTAAGGACAGACCAGTGGGGTGCCCTACGAGCAGGAAACGGCTTGCTGATTTCCACTTATCGACAAGATTCAGCAGCAGGCAATCACCTAGAGGCTGACCCAGCCAAAGAACAGCTTGAATCGAATCTCAATCATAGTAAAGCCTTGAGTGATATTGCAGAAAAACAGCAGGCTGATCCATTGGAATTTTTTGATAGTTTAAAACAGTTTCTGAATCAGATTGAAGCTGAAGACCGGGGCAAAGCTACTGCATTTAAACAGGCGGTGATGCTGTTAACGGCACCCCAATCGATTGCACTGAGCACAAAGGAAAATATCCATTTATCCGCTGATCAGCAAATCAATCAGAGTGCCGGGGACAATATTCATTTTTCCACACAGAAATCTTTAGTTGCTCATGCACAGGACCGGATCAGTTTGTTCGCTGCTCAAGAAGGCGTAAGTGTCTATGCAGCTCAAGGCAAAATTGAAATACAAGCCCAAGATGATGCAATTGAAGCGATTGCCCGCAAGGTAATCAAGCTTATTTCGACTGAAGACAAAATCGAAATCACTAGTCCGAAGGAGATTGTACTGACCGCTGGAGGGTCTCAAATTAAGGTAAATAGTGGCGGGGTATTTGTCACGACTGGCGGAAAATTTGAGTGTAAGGCGGGGCAACATAATTTTATGGGAGGGGCTAAAGTCTCTTATGAAATACCTCAGCTTCCGAATAATGCTTTATATAGCAATAGGCTGGATATATATGATCTATTTTGGCAGTCCGATTTCAGTTCAATAAATTATAAAGCTTTTATTCCTGATACTAATTCGTATATTTCAGGTCAGCTTGATGCGCACGGTCGTACTGGAAAAATTACTACAGCTGATTCCTCTAAAGTAGAAATTTTGGTAGGGCTCAATGATGAATGGGGATTAAGTGTCCAAGGTTATGATGTTGATGACCTGATTGAGCAGAATAATAAATAGGAGATAAAAATAAAAATGACAAATAAGTCTTTAGCAACAGTACAAATTCTAGATTTGTTAGGAAATCCAATTCCTAAAGTTCAATATGAAGTCAAAAATAGTAAGACAGGTCAACATGTAGTACGGGGTTCTACCAATTCCAAGGGGTGCCTTTATGAAATTCAAAGAGACAAAGGAACGGTTTTAGATATATATGTCAAAAGCCTTTTAGGTGGAGGTATGAAAAAAGTTCAGACTTTCATAATGGCGAAAGACCGTATGCTGGTTACGGTTATAAGTCCTAAAATTCTCTTGGATTTAAAAACATTAGAAAATAATGAAAATAAAGGAAGTTATAAACGTAAAACACATAAGGTTAAAAAAGGTGAAACTTTATCATCTATTGCACAACAGTATCACACCACAATCCGAGTGCTCGAAAGGCTGAATGGGATAAAAGATGTCAATAAAATCAGCATAGGACAAGTAATTAAACTTCCAATTAATATGCCTGCTACAGGAAATAATACAAGTATTGATAGAAAGCCAAACCCTCAAAAAAATGCTTCTCAAAATAATAAGTCTCAATCATCAGAGAAAAGTAAAAAAGAGACTAAACAGGCTGATAAAGGAATTGTGAATACAGTTGAAGAGTATGAGAAGAAAGCATTAGAGCAGCTTAATGAATGGTATGAAGAAGGTAAGAAAGCTTTATCGGATGCAATAAAAATTGATATGAAAGAGGATCGCAGTCAGGATGGCGGAACACCGAAAACTGATACTTCCAATTTATGTAAAACTAATCCTCAATGTATATCTCAAGGCAAAAGTGAACTTATTAGAGAGGTTAATATCAGGCTAGCAGGCTTTGGTGGCGCATTACCTACAGATGAATTTACTCCTTTAACAGCGGAATGTATAAAGCAATTTCAACGGGATTATATGGGGGTTCCTGAAACTGGAAAAATATGCGGAATTTTTTTAGCAGCTTTAGATAAGTTCCGTGATGAATATGGAATTGCAAATTTTATGACTAAAGCTAGTTGTCCCTGTGGTCAGTGTTCAGGTTATGGTAATAATAGAAGAGGTATTAAATCTGGTTTGAATACTGCTAATGAATATCCAGGATTGCATAGATCTTTAATATGGATATTAAAAGCATTAAATTTTTATTTAAAAAATGAATTTAAATATAAAGGTCTTGAAGTGGCTTATATAGAATCTGGTTATAGATGTATAAATGATAATAAGAAAAAAGGCAGAACTACAGTAAATCATATGGGTTTAGCATTAGATATACATATTAATAAAAATGGGAAGAGGACTAAGGCTATAGAAGATATAGAGTTTATTAGAAAAAAAATTATGACTATAAAAATGAGAGCAAGTGAAGAAAGGGCTTCTGATAAAATATATTTAGAACCAAAAAAATTTAAGAGTGGAGCAAATGGAGCAACTACCTGGGTTCATTTTGATGTGACAAGATTCTCAAATATTTACTTTAATGATGAATACTTCAAAAAAGAAATTAAAGATCTCAATGGAAATCCGGTAGTTGAGATTATTAAATCACTAAATATGAATTCTATTTTAAATTGTGCAGGAATAATCGTAAATACTTCTACTATTTCTAAAATAACAGATCAAACTATTGAGGCTCTGGTAAAAGAATTAGGTGATGCGATTGCTAGTGGTGAAGGTAGCTATGAAGCTTGGAATGCAGGAGCTCCAGAAGGAAAAAGAGTTAAATACGGAAAAATGAATGACTTGCCAGGTACAATCACTGAAAAAACTATTGATGAAATTTTAGACGCTGCGAAAAAATATAGATGGGATGACAATAGAAGAAGATTTGCCACTGGAAAATATCAAACAATTCCTTCTACTTTAGCAGCAGCTAAAGCGAGACTAAATTTGAGTGGTAATGAATTATATGATCCTGCTATGCAAGAAAGAGTCTTTAAGGAGCATTTATTAAGAGGTCGTTCATCTATCTACAGCTTGATTATTAAAGGTGATAAAACTGTAGAGCAGGCCATGGTTGATGCTTCGAAAGAGTGGGCTTCAATTGCTTTACCGAAGGGAGAAAAGAATAAATATGGAATTATTTCTGATGGTAGTATCGGTTATCATGAATCTAAAACGAATAAAGCAAATAAACATTCTACCGAAAAAGTTAAAGTTATATTTGAAAAAATTCATGCTTATCATTCAAATAAATAGGTTTTAAATATGAAATCCAAATTAATTTTATCATTGTTTTTTAATGGTTTATTATTTTCAAGTTGTACATACCCAAAAGAAAATATATTAATAACATCAAATAATGTATCAAGATGTTATTTTGAAAGTGAAGTTGTTGATTTTTGTTCTAGAAACAAGATTGAAATCTATAATCAACATATTAAAGATTTTCCTAATTTTTCAAATGATAAAATATTATTAATTTTAAATCATAATAGAAGTACAGGTAAAGGTGAAAGTAGAGTTGTTAAGCTGATAGTTATATTAGATCCTCTAGAAAAAAAAGTAATTCCTGTGCCTCAGATGGTAGGTAATTTTGTCGATGGTAATTTAAGGGAAATTAATGATGATCCTGCTATTATAAAATATAATAAAAAAGATAATAAAGTTTGTTTATCAGGGACTACCTACTTTTTAGAAAATAATAATATTAATATTGAAAATGAATGTTATAAGTTTGAAAAAGGACGTGTAAATAAAATAGAGGGCTTAAGATTAAATGGTATTGAAGAATTTTCTAAGTTGCCCTATTCATCTGATATTCATTTTAAGTGTATAAATAATATTAAATTAAATCAATGTAATAACTTGAGATTAATATCTTTGCAAAAAATATTAAATAAGTATAATTTTATTAACCCTCAAGATGGAATGAGTGTTTTTCTGAAAGGGGAAAAAGATTTCTTTTTAATAGTATCTCCGTTTTTTGATGAAGAGGGAGCTAATTTAAGGATTATGAAAGTTAAAAATTTTAATTTAATTTCAGAAAAATATATTTATGCAGGAAAAAATGTAAATATTGATGGTAATTTAAACATAAAATATTTTGAAGGAAATAATAAAAAAGAATTCTCATTCTAAGAATAATTAATTTAAAAAGCCGGCTTCCACCGGCTTTTTTCTTTTACCCTTCCAAAACCTCTTCCAGCAGCTCCTCACTCGGCGAAAAGTAATAGGCACCATCCAGAGGTGTTACGAAATGCAGCAGACGGTCATGAATCCCATCGCCAGAGGTACCGAACATACGTTCTAACATAGCATCAATAATCGTAAGGTCTTTGGTGTAGGCAATAAAGAATAGCCCTTGGTCACCACGTCCGTCACCATAAGGTAGAGAATGACGCAGGATTTCCATTTCTTCACCTTCTTCATCTTCCACTACAGTACGTGCCACATGCGCATTTTCAGGTTTGACTTCATCATCCAATTCAATAGACTCAAGCTTGGTGCGACCCATGACCTGTTCCTGAGTATCAACTTTTAGCTTTTTCCATTTTTCCAGGTTATGCGCGTAACGCTGGGCAAAAATAAATGAACCATCTTGGAAAATACCTGAATCTTCACCTAATAATGCGACTTCAGCACGATCATCCGGGAATTGCGGATTTTCAGTTCCATCAATAAAGCCAGTAATGTCACGACCATCAAAATATCGGAAGCAAACTCGCTCATCCAGCACTTGAACCTGGTCCTGAATGCCTTCAAAAAAAGCCTGACTAAGTGCAAAGCAGATATCAGCCCGAGCACTGGCAATATGAATTAACATATCTGCTGGAACAGCCGGCATTTCAAATGAACCATGAATAGGTTCAAGCTGTTTAAATCCTGCCGGACTTTGCGAATATAGGGTTGACCAGAGTTCATGACCAAAGGCCACCGCTGTTTTAATTTGGGCTTGAGGATGTTGCGTGATCAGGCGATCACGAGAAGTAAAAAGATGTTCGAGTTGTTCTTTTAATTTTTCAATACTCAAATCTTTAAGACGTAACACAATAAAGCGAGCATGATCTGAAGGAAGTGGCAAGATTACCGATTGGGCTGTCATTCATGGCTCCTGTAAGGATAGATCCTGTTTTTAATGTACATATTGTGCCTGAAGCTAGACAGAGTGAATAGTACAGTGCCTTATATTTAAGCAGGTTTTTAGCCTGATTTTATTGGAAAATTCATATAATATTGGGTGAGTTTTGCTGAGTGAAATGTTTATGTCCTATCAAATGTGGTTTGCCTATATGCTGGCCTGCTGGGTGATTAGTGTGTCTCCGGGCGCAGGAGCGATTGCTTCCATGTCGAGTGGACTGAATTATGGTTTTCGGCATGGTTACTGGAATGCGCTGGGCCTGCAACTGGCATTATTGGTACAGATTGCAGTGGTTGCGGCAGGCGTGGGAGTTTTGTTTGCGACAACCCCATGGGCATTTTTAGTGGTGAAATGGTTTGGTGTCGGCTATTTATTGTATTTGGCTATTTTGCAATGGAAAGCACCTGTACAATCTATCGAAATTAAACATGAATTGGCGCGAAAATCGAGAGGGAAACTGGTACTGCATGGTTTCTTGGTTAATATCACTAATCCTAAAGCCATCGTATTTTTACTGGCCGTCTTGCCGCAATTTCTGGATTTGTCTAAGCCACAATGGATTCAGTATTTGATTATGGCTGCGACAATGGTCACGATTGATCTGATTGTGATGGCGGGTTATACCGGATTGGCTGCTAAAGTTTTAAGGCTACTAAAATCATCGAAACAACAAAAAGTCATGAACCGGACTTTTGCCGGTTTATTTGCAGGCGCTGCATTTTTATTGAGTTTGGTGCATCAATAAAGAGTGTTTGCTCTCTCCTTAAAGGAGAGAGGCGGAATAGATCATTAGAAAATCATCATGATTTAACAGAAATATTAAGCCAGCTTTTTAAACTTCTGCACGCAGAAGAACAGTGCAAATAGCACCGCCATGGTCAGTACAATAGTTAAACCTGTCGAAGTATTGAGACCGGCACTCGACCACAGGCCTACGGTCACCCCAATTTGCGCAATCACAAATGCCCAAATCACCATCTGTTTCGGTGAATGTGCCAGTAATCGTGCCGTTAGCGCAGGAATCACCAGTAAAGCACCCATCAACAATGAACCGACTGCTTTTAGTGCCAGTACGGTAAATAATGCCAGCAATAACATAAAGATCAGACGCTGCCATTTGGCATTTACTCCTTCACTGACTGCCATATCCGGATCAATCGCGATTTGAATCTGCGCTTGCCAGCTTTTATACAGCACAGCCAAAGCCAGAATGATCACGATGGCAAAGGTCGGCAAGTCTGTCCAGGAAATGGTCAGCAGATCGCCAAATAAATAGCTGAGCAATTCAGGTCTTAAGCTTGGTATATGCTGAATGAATAACAAGCCGGAGCAAAGTAAAGTGGCTGAGCACAGGGCAAGCAGGGCATCATTGGGCAGGCGCGGATCATGCAGTACCCACAAAATCCCTACCAATAATAAGGCAATAAAAGTTACACCCATCCACAGCGGTAAACTTAAAGCCCCAGCAATGGCAACACCGAGTAAAGTACCGTGTGCCATAGTGTCAGCAAAAAATGACATACGCCGCCAGAGCATGAGACAGCCCAGCGGTGCAGTCAGAAATACCAATAGCGTTCCCATGATCCATGCAGGTAAAAGGAGTTGTAACCAATCCATCATGGTTTAAGCTTCCGGCTCGGGGTGAATATGAGGGCGTGAATCATGCTGACAGGGGGTGGCAGAATCGCCGTGTGCGCAATGATCATGATGATGCTGATAGAATACCCGGTTAGTACCAAAAATCGCCTGATATTCGGGATGTTGCTGCACGCTTTCCGGCAGCCCACTACAGCAGATATGCTTGTTCAAGCAGACCACACGAGTCGTACCTTGCATCACCCATTGCAGGTCATGTGAAACCATCAGTACGGCACACCCATATTTTTCCGGTAAGTTACGCACATATTCATACAGTTCAGCTTCGGACTGGATGTCTAGACCCTGCATCGGTTCATCGAGAACTAAAATGTCCGGCTGACGTAATAAGGCACGGGCCAGTAGCACCCGCTGACGTTCGCCACCAGACAACTGCTGAACTTTAGAATCTTGCAGTTTACTAATGCCGGTATCCCGGATAATTTCGGTTTTAATCTGGGACGGGCACTTTTCTAGTGCTAATAAATCTTTTACCCGTAGCGGTAAGCTATGTGAGGGATTGAATTTTTGCGGCACATAGGAAAATTTGAGTTTGCGCGCAGTTTTGATTTCACCCGATTGTGGTTTCAGTATGCCCAGCATGACTTTAATCAAGGTCGATTTACCAGCACCATTGGGACCAATCAGTGTGACAATTTCTTTCTCTTGTAACGAGAAATCAATGGCTTTTAAGATATCGCGCTCATCGATTTTGACCCAGATCTTGGAAAGCTGAATCAAGGGAGAGGCACTTAAGCTTTGTTGCGGCACTGCTGACAAATTCCTGAAATTTCGATAATGCTGTGATGTGCCGTGAAGTCGTCCGAGCTGGCCAGTGCATCAAGCTGATCGAGCAGGCCCTGAGCCGACGCTTCTTTCACGGCTTTACATTCGGTACAGATTAAAAAAGCCGCCTGATGCCCTTCGCGCGGATGGCAACAGGGGATATAGGCATTGATCGAGGTCAGGCGATGAATCAGCCCTTTGCTTAATAAAAAATCCAGAGTGCGATACACCGTTGGTGGTGCTGCAGGACGATCACTGGCATTTTTCATTTGTGCCAGCAGATCATAGGCGCCCATCGGGCCATGCGCATTCAGAATGAGTTCCAGCACTTCTTTACGTAAAGGTGTAAGGCGTGCGCCGCTTGCTGCACAAAGACTTTCCGCTTCAGCAAGACGTTGTGCGACATTGGGATGGTCGTGCACGCCGTGCAATGCGTTGTGGTGTTCGTGCGAACAGGAACCCATAGTTCACCTCAAGTGCGAAACTGAAAATTAATAGATTTCAAATCTTAACATGAAGCGTTCTGAGTTTCGATTGGGCATAGGTATTTTTGTATTTTTGTTATATTATAACACTTCCTGATTTTATCGTTTTTAAGTGATTTCTACTCATGTTCCGTCTTCTTGCAATCAGTCTGCTCGCATTGTTCAGTACACTCAGTTGGTCACAAAGTCTGGTGGTGTCTACGCAGCCGATCCATCTGATTGCCAAGAAAATTACCCAGGGGGTGGAACAGCCGACTTTATTGCTGGCCAACCAAAGTGGACATGATGTGAGTCTGACTCCGGCGCATCGAAAAACTATTCAGAATGCAGGTCTGGTGATCTGGCTGGGTCAGGCGCATGAAGCACCCTTGGCCAAAGTGCTGAATGAAAGTAATAAAGGTATCGCACTTTTAGACTCCGGAATTTTGACTACCTTGCCGATGCGTAATCCGCGTGGCGAGGCCTTAAAAAATACGGTAGACACGCATGTCTGGCTCGATCCGAATAATGCGGTACGGATAGGTTTCTTTATTGCGGCGCTACGTTCGCAGCAACTGCCGGAGCATCGTGAACGCTACTGGAAAAATGCCCGTGACTTTGCACAAAACATGTTTGCTACGGCCCAGCGTTATAGTTCAAGCAACAAAGCCAAACCCTATTGGTCTTATCACGATGCCTATCAGTATCTGGAACGCCCACTCAATTTAAAATTCATGGGTGCGCTGACCGATGATCCGCATGTTTCGCCAACCGTGGCGCAAATCAAGTTTTTACAGGATCATCGTCCACAACGCAAAATGTGCCTGCTGGCCGAAGGTCATGCCAGTGAAAACCAGTACCGCAAACTCAATCCGGTACTGTTCCAGCATGTCGATGAAAGCATGAGCGGGGCAGGGGACTTTGTGCAGGCTTGGCAGCAATTGGCCACAGAAACCCAGAAATGTGTACTAAATGCACGCTAATGATTTAAAAAATAGACAGATTTTGATTAGTTTAACAGCAGTGACCCGATTTAAAAAAACACGACTAAGGTCGGGAAAAGATTGCATGTTCAGGGGTGTAACTCTATAATGCCTGCGATTAAAAATAATCACCTGTTAAACTTGTCAAGCATGATTGCTGTGAGTGAATAAATAATGAGCCGAACTAGTCGCTTGATTGACCGACGATTAGCGAAAGCTTTGGTCCTCTTGCAAGCCTGTATGATCCCTGTTTCAGCCTTGATCGGCTGGGTCGTGAAAGACTCAACCGCAGCCTTGAGTGCAGCATTAGGTGCACTGGTATGTTGGCTCGCGACTTGTTATTTTTCGTGGCAATCGTTTCGAGCAGCAGGAGCCCGCGCGTCTAAACAAGTTCTTTCGAACATGTATAAAGGCTTGATGGGAAAGTTTGCCATTGTGATTGTTGGTTTCATTTTAATTTTAAGCAATGTTAAACCGTTGTCAGCGGTGGCGTTGTTTTGTGGTTTTATACTTGTTCAAGCCATGTCGTGGGTCGCTCCGTTTTGGGCGTCACGTCTACAAAAATGAGTATAAGCACAACAAGAAATTGAAAAGTTTTTCAGGAGCAGGCGAGATATCAAGCAGCACGCGATATTCGTTTGTTCTATTAGTTTTTTGACATTGACCAGGTGTGATTTATGGCTGCTGAAGAACATGCCCTTACTTCGACCGAGTATATCAAGCATCACTTGACCAACATGACCTATGGCAAAATGCCGGACGGTACGTGGAAATTGGCCGAGAGCGGTGCTGAAGCTCAACAGATGGGGTTCACTGCTATTCACTTGGATTCAATGGGTTGGTCTATCGGACTGGGTCTGATTTTCTGTTTGTTGTTCTGGTTGGTTGCGAAAGCGGCTAATGCTGGTGTTCCTACCAAGTTCCAGTCTGCAATTGAAATGATTATCGAGTTTGTAGATTCAAGTGTACGTGATACCTTCCACGGGAAGTCTCGATTAATTGCACCCTTAGCATTAACCATTTTCGTGTGGATTTTCCTCATGAACTTGATGGATTTGATCCCTGTTGACTTTATTCCTTATGTAGCTCAACACGCGATTGCTTCTATGCTGGGTGTAGACCCTCATCAGGTTTACTTTAAAATTGTTCCGACTACAGATCCAAACATTACCCTCGGTATGTCTATTTCTGTATTCTTCTTAATTATTTTCTATAGTATTCGTGAGAAAGGTGTTGGCGGCTTCGTTGGTGAGTTAGCACTGAACCCATTTAACCCAAGTAATCCAGTTGCTAAAGTGCTTTTAATTCCATTCAACTTATTGTTGGAATTGACTACTTTCTTGGCGCGACCAGTTTCATTGGCTCTACGACTGTTCGGTAACATGTATGCGGGTGAGTTAATCTTCATTCTTATCGCGTTATTACCGTTCTGGATCCAGTGGGCGTTGTCTGTGCCTTGGGCGATTTTCCACATTTTGATTATTACGCTACAAGCATTCATTTTCATGATGTTGACTATCGTGTACATGAGTATGGCAAGCGAAAAGCATTAATGGTATTGCCTAACTGTCAACGGATGGTTGGGCACACAATTTTTTAACTTAATTTGGTATAAAACCTAACCTCTGAGGAATTATCATGGAACTCACTTTAGGTCTAGTTGCAATTGCATCTGCTATCTTGATCGCTTTCGGTGCTTTAGGTACTGCGATTGGTTTTGGTCTTCTAGGCGGCCGTTTCCTTGAAGCTGTAGCTCGTCAACCAGAATTGGCTCCACAACTTCAAACTCGTATGTTCTTAATCGCGGGTCTTCTTGATGCTGTGCCTATGATCGGTGTTGGTATTGGCTTGTTCTTCATCTTCGCTAATCCATTTGTAGGTTAATCAGCTTAATTCCGAAATTCACTATTTGAGGAATTTGCAATGAATATCAACCTCACATTGTTTGGCCAAGCGATTGCGTTTGCGATTTTTGTCGCATTCTGCATGAAGTTTGTATGGCCACCACTAATCAATGCGATTAGTGAACGTCAGCGTAAAATCGCTGATGGCTTAAATGCTGCTGAAAAAGCGAAGGCTGACCTTGCAGATGCGCAAGCACAAGTGAAAGCTGAGTTAGACGCGGCAAAAGCACAAGCGGCTCAATTGATCGAACAAGCGAACCGTCGTGGTGCACAATTGATCGAAGAAGCGCGTACCCAAGCTGCGGCTGAAGGTGAGCGTATTCGTCAACAGGCTAAAGAAGCTGTTGATACTGAAATCAATGCTGCTCGCGAAGAATTGCGTCAACAAGTGGCTGCTCTTGCAGTAACTGGTGCTGAGAAAATTCTTAGCCAGCAAGTTGATGCAGAAGCTCACAATGCCATGCTGACTCAGCTGGCTGCTAAACTTTAAGAGAGGCGGATTATGGCTGAACTCTTGACGTTGGCACGCCCATACGCTAAAGCAGCATTTGCTTACGCTTCTGAGCAAAGTGCAACTGACTCTTGGTCAACAGCACTTGAATTGCTCAGTGCTGCGGTGCAAGACGAAGCATTTTCAGCTTATCTAAATCGCCCTGAGCTTACACCTGCTGAGCAGGTGGCTCTTTTTGCGAAAGTTTTAGGTGAAGACCAAACTGCAGCAGTGTCTAACTTCCTGACATTGCTTGCAGAGAATAACCGTTTGGTTCTTCTTCCTGAGATTGCAGCAGAATATGAGCAGCTTAAATCACAGAATAACAATACTGTGGATGTTGTGATTGAATCAGCATTCCCATTGACTTCTGTACAGGAACAACTTCTTACTCACGCATTAGAGAAAAAATTCGAAGCGGCGGTAAATGTTTCTGTAGAAGTTAACCCAGCGCTGATTGCTGGTGTAGTTATTCGTGCAGGCGACCAAGTGATAGATGATTCTGCGCTTAACAAGCTTGAAAAAATGCGTACTCGTCTTCTTGCTTAATTGCATTTAGAAGACTGAACTTTAAAAAGATTGAGGTATAGCGCAATGCAACAACTGAATCCATCCGAGATCAGTGCGCTCATTAAACAGCGTATCGGCGATCTGGACACCAGCGCAACCGCTAAGAACGAAGGAACCATTGTTATGGTTTCCGACGGTATTGTGCGTATTCACGGCTTAGCTGACGCTATGTACGGTGAAATGATCGAATTCGACGGCGGCCTTTACGGTATGGCACTGAACCTAGAACAGGATTCAGTGGGCGTCGTTGTTTTAGGTAACTACTTAAGCCTTCAAGAAGGTCAAAAAGCGCGTTGCACAGGTCGTGTATTAGAAGTTCCGGTTGGTCCAGAACTTTTAGGCCGTGTAGTAGATGCTTTGGGTAACCCGATTGATGGTAAAGGCCCTATTGATGCAAAATTAACTGATGCTGTTGAAAAAGTAGCACCAGGCGTAATTTGGCGTCAATCAGTGGATCAACCTGTACAAACTGGTTATAAATCAGTAGATACAATGATCCCTGTAGGCCGTGGTCAACGTGAGTTGATCATTGGTGACCGTCAAACTGGTAAAACAGCAATGGCGATCGACGCGATCATCGCTCAGAAAAACTCTGGCATTAAATGTGTATACGTAGCAATCGGTCAAAAACAATCGACTATCGCTAACGTGGTACGCAAGCTAGAAGAAACTGGCGCTATGGCGTATACAACTGTTGTAGCAGCAGCTGCAGCTGATCCAGCAGCAATGCTGTATCTAGCTCCGTACTCTGGCTGTACAATGGGCGAATACTTCCGTGACCGCGGTGAAGATGCGTTAATCATTTATGATGACTTGTCTAAGCAAGCTGTTGCTTACCGTCAAATTTCATTGCTTTTACGCCGTCCACCAGGTCGTGAAGCGTATCCAGGTGACGTGTTCTATCTACACTCGCGTCTACTTGAACGTGCTTCTCGTGTATCTGCTGACTACGTTGAGAAATTCACTAACGGTGAAGTTAAAGGCCAAACTGGTTCATTAACTGCATTGCCGATTATTGAAACTCAAGCGGGTGACGTATCTGCATTCGTACCAACCAACGTAATTTCGATTACTGATGGTCAGATCTTCCTTGAAACATCATTATTCAACGCAGGTATTCGTCCTGCTGTGAACGCGGGTATCTCTGTATCTCGTGTTGGTGGTTCAGCGCAAACCAAGATCATCAAGAAATTGTCTGGTGGTATCCGTACTGCTTTGGCGCAATACCGTGAATTGGCAGCATTTGCTCAGTTCGCTTCTGATCTTGACGAAGCAACTCGTAAGCAACTTGAACATGGTCAACGTGTAACTGAGTTAATGAAGCAAAAACAATATGCTCCTTACTCAATTGCTGACCAAGCTGTTTCAATTTATGCATCTAACGAAGGCTACATGGCTGACGTAGACGTTAAGAAAATCGTAGACTTTGATGCTGCGTTAATTTCTTACTTCCGTTCAGAACATGCTGCGTTAATGCAACAAATCGATGCCTCTGGTGATTACAACAAAGACATTGAAGCTGCAATCAAAGCAGGTATTGAAAGCTTTAAAGCGACTCAAACTTACTAATTTAGCAACTTGCTAGATTAGTGTTGGTTTGGTTCACGGAATCAACCTTCGGAAGCTCGCAAGGGCTTTCGAATACTAGGTTAAGCGTATGGCAAATTTAAAAGAAATTCGCGCCAAAGTAGCTAGTATCAAGAGCACGCAGAAGATTACTCGAGCGATGCAAATGGTAGCAGCTTCTAAGATGCGTCGTGCGCAAGAGCGTATGGCTCAAGGCCGTCCGTATGCCGAAAATATGCACCGTGTAATTGCTCATTTGGTCCAAGCGAATCCTGAATACAAACACCGTTATATGGTTGAACGCCCGGTTAAGCGCGTTGGCTATATCATTGTGTCTTCAGATCGTGGCCTTGCTGGTGGTTTGAACATTAACCTGTTCAAGAAAGTGGTTAAACACGTTCAACAGCAACAAGAGCAGTCAATTGAAGTTCAATTTGCTTTAATTGGTCAAAAAGCGGTTTCGTTTTTTAAAAACTACGGCGGTAAAGTGCTTGGTGCGACGACGCAAGTCGGTGATGCCCCAAGTCTTGAGCAGTTATCTGGTTCTGTACAGGTGATGTTGGACGCTTATGATAAAGGCGAGTTAGATCGTATTTATCTAGTGTCAAACGGCTTTGTCAATGCCATGACTCAAAATCAAAAGATCGAACAACTTGTTCCTTTGGCTGCTGCTGAAGAAGACAAGAATCTGAACCGTCAATACGGTTGGGATTACATCTACGAGCCTGAAGCTGAAGAGCTTTTAAATGGCTTGTTGGTTCGCTATATCGAGTCTGTGGTGTATCAAGGTGTGATTGAAAACATCGCATGTGAGCAGTCTGCACGTATGGTCGCTATGAAAGCAGCGACAGACAACGCAGGCGAGATCATTAAGAGCCTGCAACTTATTTATAACAAGCTGCGTCAAGCCGCGATTACTCAGGAAATTTCTGAGATCGTTGGTGGTGCCGCTGCCGTTTAACATTATTTTGAATTGAGGAGACAGCAATGAATAGCGGTCGTATCATTCAGATCATCGGCGCGGTTATCGACGTCGAGTTTGAACGCAACAGCGTTCCTAAGATCTATGACGCTCTCCAAGTAGATGGTACTGAAACTACTTTAGAAGTTCAGCAACAGCTTGGTGATGGCGTAGTTCGTACTATTGCAATGGGTTCTACTGAAGGCCTTAAGCGTGGTTTGAACGTAACTAACACTAACGCGCCGATTTCTGTACCAGTAGGTACAGCGACTCTAGGCCGTATCATGGACGTTCTTGGTCGCCCGATCGACGAAGCTGGTCCTGTTGCGACTGAAGCGCGTTTACCAATTCACCGTCAAGCGCCTTCTTATGCAGAACAAGCGGCTTCTACTGACCTTTTAGAAACTGGTATTAAAGTCATTGACTTACTTTGCCCGTTTGCGAAAGGTGGTAAAGTTGGTCTGTTCGGTGGTGCCGGTGTTGGTAAAACTGTAAACATGATGGAGTTGATCAACAACATCGCGAAAGCTCACTCAGGTTTATCTGTGTTTGCTGGTGTTGGTGAGCGTACTCGTGAAGGTAACGACTTCTATCACGAAATGAAAGATTCTAACGTTCTAGACAAAGTAGCAATGGTCTACGGTCAGATGAACGAGCCACCAGGTAACCGTTTACGCGTAGCGTTGACTGGTTTGACCATGGCTGAATATTTCCGTGATGAGAAAGACGAAAACGGTAAAGGCCGTGACGTACTATTGTTCGTAGATAACATCTATCGTTATACACTAGCGGGTACTGAAGTATCAGCACTTCTAGGTCGTATGCCATCTGCAGTAGGTTACCAGCCTACACTTGCAGAAGAGATGGGTGTTCTTCAAGAACGTATTACATCGACTAAGTCTGGTTCTATTACGTCAATCCAAGCGGTATACGTACCTGCCGATGACTTGACAGATCCATCGCCTGCTACAACGTTTGCTCACTTGGACGCAACTGTTGTATTGAGCCGTGACATCGCATCTTCTGGTATTTACCCAGCGATCGATCCACTAGACTCAACTTCACGCCAGTTAGATCCGTTAGTTGTTGGTCAAGAGCATTATGAAATTGCACGTTCTGTACAGAACGTATTGCAACGTTATAAAGAGCTTAAAGACATCATCGCGATTCTTGGTATGGACGAGCTTGCTGAAGAAGATAAACTGGTTGTTTACCGTGCGCGTAAAATCCAGCGTTTCTTTTCTCAACCGTTCCACGTAGCTGAAGTATTTACTGGTGCTCCTGGTAAATTAGTATCTCTTAAAGAAACGATTCGTGGCTTTAAAGGTCTTCTAGCTGGTGAATACGATCACATCCCAGAACAAGCGTTCTACATGGTTGGTGGTATTGACGAAGTTATTGCTAAAGCCGAGAAACTTTAATTAGCTACTCTAATTTAGGAGATTCTCATGGCGACTATGCAATGTGATGTTGTAAGTGTTCAGGAGTCTTTGTACTCAGGCACTATAACTATGCTAATTGCAAAAGGTGCTGGCGGTGAGTTGGGTATTATGCCTGGCCATGCTCCGTTGGTAACTTTGCTCCAACCTGGCGCGATCCGCGTTATTTTGGAAAACGGTACAGAAGAGTTGATCTATGTATCTGGTGGTGTTCTAGAAGTTCAACCGCATGTTGTTACGGTTCTTGCAGATACTGCAGTCCGTGCAGAAAACTTAGATGAAGCAGCTATTGTTGAAGCGCGTAAACACGCTGAAGCATTGCTTGCGAATCAAAAGAGCGATTTGGACGCTGCTGCTGCTTTGGCTGCTCTTGCAGAAACTGCTGCTCAGCTGGAAACGATCCGCAAAATCAAAAACCGCGCTCAATAAGAGACGGTTTGAGATTGAAAAAGCCACCCGAAAGGGTGGTTTTTTTATATACTAATTTTTTAAATAGTATTTCTAGAATAATGAAAATAGTTTCTTTGAATCCAATTTTTGAGGGTGTTAAGCAAGATTCAAAAATTGTTTATGAAAAAATATTATGTATTGAATGTAAAACAAAAATTAAGCATGAGGTATTGGTAGATATATCACACAATGATTGTTCTGATCCAAATATATCTTTTTATTATAATTATAGAATTTTGAGATGTTTAAATTGTGAGTCTATTTCATATCAAACAAAGTCCCATGACTCTTATGACGTTGATCCTGTAGGGTATGATCAAAGTGAAGATATGATCTACCAAGTAAATTATTTATATAAAACTTTTCCTCTTAGAGACGAAGAAACTGCTTTTTCTAAAGAGTTTGAGAAAATCTTACCTGAAGAGATTTATTCTACTTATGAAGAGGTCATAGTGGCGTTAAATAATAAAATGCCTTTGCTAACTGGATTAGGCTTGAGAACATTATTAGAGCAGATTGTGAAATATTTTGGTCATTCAGATGATTTGGGGGAAATTTTAAATAAGTTTGAACATGAGGGTTTTATCTCAACTAAGCAAAGAGGCTTACTTGATGATATTCGTTATTTAGGGAATGATGCTGCACATAGGGCAGACTCCAAAACTCGAAAAGAGCTAGTTTTGCACTTAAAAGTTTTAGAAAATTTAATTCAACAACTTTTTGTTTACTACAATTTAGATCAAGAAGAGATAAGAAAAATTAAAAGTGTAGGATTAAAACCATCACCTAGACATCCCATTCCAGTAGTAAGAGAAACTACTCAAAAGAGAAGACCTAAGAAGAGATTATAAAATCTCTGCATTTATTGCATTCTGTACCGCTCGATATAACTTTTACCCTTTCTCAGTAATGTTTTGAACCAATCTGTAAGCAGAAACACGCCATAAAAAAATCAGTGATAAGTTAAATGATTCGAACAGATTTCGCTTGTTATAGCTTAATACGATAGAAGTTTAGAACAGGCAAAACTTATAATTGAAAAAAGGGAAAACCATGGCTTATCAATCTATTAATCCATTTACCAATCAAAAATTGAAAGACTACCCATCGCATAGCGATCAAGATATTCAACATGCACTCGATACTGCAGAAAAAATTCTAAAGTCAGAATGGTCACAGCAGGTCGATACCCGTATTGCAGTACTGCGTAAATTGGCTACCAACATGCGAGCGCAAAAAGCTGAACTGGCCAAGCTTATGACCCAGGATATGGGGAAACTGATTAAGCAAAGTGAAGGTGAAATCGAAACCTGCGCCAAAATTGCAGAATACTATGCCGATCATGCCAAAGAATTTTTAGCACCCGTGTCCTATGAAACGGAACTAGGAGAAGCTTGGGTCGAGCATCATCCACTGGGTATTATCATGGCGGTTGAACCGTGGAATTTTCCATTTTATCAACTGATGCGGGTATTTGCGCCGAACTGTGCGATTGGTAATCCGGTTCTGGCAAAACATGCCGGCATTGTGCCGCAATGTGCAGAAGCCTTTGAGCAATTGGTCTTGGATGCAGGCGCACCCAAAGGTGTCTGGACCAATCTGTTTATCAGCAGTGATCAGGTCGCGCAAGTAATTGCAGACAAGCGTGTGCGTGGTGTGGCACTGACAGGTTCAGAAGGTGCGGGCAGTGCTGTGGCTGAACAGGCCGGGAAACATCTTAAAAAGTCAACGCTGGAACTGGGCGGTAATGATGTATTCATCGTACTGGATGATGCGGATCTGGAACGCGCGATCAAGTTAGGCTGTCAGGCGCGGGTTAATAATGCCGGGCAGGTGTGTACGGCGGCGAAACGATTTATCTTGCATGAAAAAATTGCCGAACAATTCAAAACCGGCATGCTGAAAGCTTTTGAACAGTTAAAACTGGGTGATCCGCTTGATCCTGAAACCACTTTAGGGCCACTGTCTTCAAAAGATGCGCTGGAAAAACTGACCAAGCAGGTTGAAAAGGCTGTAGCGCAAGGTGCGACCGTAGTTACTGGTGGTAAGGCTGTAGACCATCAAGGCAATTTCTATGCGCCAACCATTCTGGAAAATATCACGCGTGAAAATGAAGCCTGGTATGAAGAATTCTTTGGTCCGGTGGCGCAAATCTATGTGGCGAAGGATGATGATGAAATTGTCGAAATTGCCAATGATTCCAATTATGGCTTAGGTGGCGTGATCCATGCTCAGGATATTGAGCGGGCGAAAAAACTGGCGTCACGGGTAGAAACTGGCATGATCTGGATCAACTGGTTTACTGACACCACGCCCGAATTGCCATTTGGTGGAATCAAAAATTCCGGTTATGGGCATGAACTGTCGATTGATGGTTTTAGAGAGTTTGTGCAGAAGAAACTGGTCGTCGTCAAAAGCCCGAAAGAATAATATGAGCTGATCCAATGTCAAAGAAGCCACTATTTAGTGGTTTCTTTGTCTAGTTGGTCTGGATATTCTTCACGTTTGCCGCCTTCATAACTGGCAAAGCGCGGATGTTCTGGTGGAAATGACAGTTCAGCACTTGGCCAAGGCCAGCCACCAAACTGGGTTTCGCGATAACGGCGAAAAGCAGTATCTAGCTCTTGAGCACTATTCAAAACAAAAGGCCCATGCATAGCCACCGGTGCACCGATCGGTTCACCCTCCAGCCATAAAATATGTGATTCCAGCAGCCCGCCTTTGAGCTGAATATCTGCATCCGGTTTGAGTTCAAGTAGATGCTTCGGCGCTATCTTCTGTCCTTCAAGTTCCAAGCTTCTACCTTGATAAAAATAACAAAAACGCGTTGCAGTAGCAGTGGTTGCAGGAATGATTAATTCTGCTTCCGGCCCTAAAGTGATTAAATAAATATTGAGCTGATTCTCTGGAAGGGCTGCCCATGAATGTGGTGGGCGGTCCAGTGCCTGAGTCTGTTTAAACTGTCCTGAAATGACCCGGATATCCGCTTTACGTCCGCCCGCATCGGCTGAAAATACATGTGGAATCTGTTCACGCCACAACATTTTATAATCGGCTGGCTGTTTTTTCTGTTCCGGTGAGGAATTCAGCCAGATTTGAAACAGCTCCAGAGGATTGTCCTGATCCTGATGGACTAAAGGAAACATCTCGCAATGCTGTACCCCATTGCCGGTAGTCAGCCATTGCACATCACCCGCGCCATAACGTCCCGAGTTTCCCAGCGAGTCAAAATGATCGACATAACCGCGCTCGACAATGGTAATGGTTTCAAAGCCAGTATGCGGATGCTCCGGAAAACCGGGAATACTCTCGCCATAATACATGTCATATTCATGCTGCTGTGGCGGGGAAACTGGGCCTAATTCGGCATTGCCTTGTGGATAATGATCTTGATGATGAACGGTAAAAATAAAAGGATCTTTCAGATCAAGCCGGGATGTGACTGGAACCATAGAATACAGCACTGAATTCGACATGATTGAACTCCTGATGATCTGATTAGATGAAAATTCCTGATCTAAATATAATTTTTATAATCGATAACAGTGTATAGCCTGCAAGACGATTGAGGAAGATGTGTTTCGATCAATCGCCTCAAAATGAGATTTTTAAGTATTTTAAGTGTTGTCCTGATCAGTATTGCTCTCTGATTTCTGATCTGGATTCTGGATCAGCAAGCCGGCCAGTTTGACCATTTCGGATTGCACATTAACCATCTGGGATTCAATCTTTTTCAAGTTCACTTGGCTGAAATCCACCTGACCATTTAAAAGAGGAGAAGCCAGAACTTGCTGATTGGCGGTCATAATGTTGTCACGAATCTGGTCAATTTCCTGACTTTTCAAGTTCAGGTTGCCTAACACCTGATTAAAATTGCTGAGTTGCTGTTGTAGCTGGGTCGCAGTGGACTGCAGTTGCTGGGTATCTTTAGCTTCGACCGCCGTTTGCAGTTCGCTCTGGGTCTGTTTTAACTGTTCCACATAACTGCCGGCCTTGAGCTGCAAGTCGGCGACATCCCGAACCATATAAAACATATTGCCAGATTTAAGTTCAGTTGGTGTTGCCGAGCCTTGTTGCTGAGAGGCTGATTCTAAATCTGACGTTGTTGTATCTGCCTGTTCAGTCGGTGTTTCGACAGCCTGTTCACAGCCCATCAGTAAAATTCCCGAGCTAAATAATGCGAAAGGAAGGACAGCATTGGCAAGAATCTTGGACATGGAATCAGGGTCTCGATACAGGTGATGGAATTTTATTAGTATCTAATATAAGGACAAACTATGGAGATAAAAAAGATTGTTGCAAACTCATAACAATTCTTCTGGGTTGTGAACGTTACTCTATTCAAAAACAAGAAAAAGATTATTAAAAGCTGGTAAAGAAGTACTTTGCTCTCACCAAATTGGCTTGTTTGGCCCGCAATCACTTTGAAAATGTTTTAGGTGAATTTGAATGCAATTAAATAATCGTTTTTAAATAAAAAAAAATAAGTATCTACCAAGAAAATAGATACTTATTTCAAGCTTGATGATTATGAGAATAATCGAGAATTATTTTGCAATTTCTGCATTCACTGCATCGACAATCCGTGGATCATCCGCAGTGATATCTGGAGCAAAACGTGCCACTACTTCACCATTTTTATTGATCAGGAATTTTTCAAAGTTCCATAGTACTTCTGGTGGCTGGTTTGGCGTTAGGCCATAATCGACCAGATCTTTCCACCAAGGGCCTTCACCGATGCGTTCCGGGATCGCTTGCGTAAGGGTGGTATATAAAGGATGCTTGTCTTCACCCGCGACAGAGATTTTAGCAAATAGCGGGAAGTCAACTTTATAATTCACTGAGCAGAATTCCTGAATCTCGGCTTCGCTACCCGGTTCCTGTTCCAAAAAGTTATTGGCAGGGAAGCCAAGAATTTCCAAACCTTCCGCTTTTTTGTCCTGATACAGTTTTTGTAAGCCTTCATATTGCGGCGTCAAGCCACATTTAGATGCGACGTTAACCACCAGCAAAACCTTACCCTGATACTGGTTCAGCGTCGTGTCCGTTCCTTGAATCGTTTTTACCGGAATGTCATACACAGAGGTGCTCATCAGATTTCCTTTTTTATTAAATGAATGAGGGCTATTTGTTTTAACGGGTATTTAAATACAGTACAAGTCGGAATCAGTGAAATGCTTACCTGCCAGCTACAAATAGCATTAATTTTAGTTGAAAAATCAATTATGCTTAGGCACTTGCCAAGAGCGCATAGATTAACAATAGATAGAGACAGGGATGAAGTTATGACGCAGCAGCAAAAAACAATGTGGTGGGCCATGCTGCTTCCATTGACTGCGGTACTGATCTGGTCACTGAATATTGTCGTGACCCGCTATGTGACCGACTTTATCTCGCCGGTGAGCATCAGTTTTTATCGCTGGTTTTTTGCCTTTCTGATTCTAACCCCGTTTATTTTGCCGCGGGTGATTCGTGAGCGTGCCCTGATTGTGCCGCATCTGAAACAGCTGGCAGTGCTAAGTGCCTTTGGTCTGGTGCTGTATCAGGGACTGGCTTATACCGCTGCACATTACACCACCGCCACCAATATGGGCATTATTAATGCCTTTATTCCGATTTTTACCATTTTTGTGTCGATGCTGATTCTGCGCGATATTCCGAATCGCTACGCCATTATTGGTAGTCTGTTGTCCTTTGCCGGGCTGATCTATGTGATGGGGCAGGGCAATCCTTGGGGCCTGCTGCATGCCGGCGGCCAATGGGGCGATCTGCTGATGATTATCGCCGTGTTTTTCTATGCCTTTTATGGGGTTTTTCTGAAAAAATGGCAGCTGCAGATTCCGTTAATGCTGAGCCTGTATGTGCAGATTCTGTTTGCGCTGCTGTATCACCTGCCGTTTGTGGCCTGGTTGGGTCTTGATGCCATCAATATGACCAATGCCGGCAGCGTTATCTACGCCAGTATTTTCCCTTCATTAATTGCCCCTTTGGTGTGGATGATGGCGATTCAGCGTCTGGGACCGACCCGCACCAGTATCTTTATGAACCTGATGCCGGTGTTTACCGCTTTAATTGCCTTTGTCTGGTTAAAAGAGGCCTGGACCATTTATCACAGTATTGGTGGGGCGATTATTCTGTTCGGAATTGTGCTGGCCCAGAAAAAAAACTGTGGCGCCAGTGCTCCTGAAAGCCAAATAGTTGCCCAAAAAACGAACAAACAAACTTAATTCTTTGCTTGAATGATCTCGTGAATAAAGGCAAATAGACTTTAGTCGAGAAGAGTAGCTTTTAGCTTCTTTAAAAAGCACTTTAAAAAGAGCAAGATAATTTGAATTTTTCTCAAATAATGATTGATTAATCATAGGTTTAAGCTGTTTTTTAAGAGCTAAAATATATTTGTTTTTTTTAAACTGTTCGCCCATAATACGCTCCATCGCAGATCAGCGACTGTTGCTGAAATGCCCAGAGATTTCGATACCCTCTGGATGTGATAATACACATCCTTTTTTATGCTCAACCATCCCTATATGGTTGAGCTTTTTTTTGTCTTAAAACTTTAGTCGGCTTGAAAAGAAAAATGACTGAGCAAAGGCTCAGTCACGAATAATTTCACCTGTTACGGCATCAATAATCCGGCTTGGTTTCTGGCTCAGTCCCAGATCGCCATTCAGATAATTCAGATCCTGACCAAAATAACGCATGGCATCTTGCAGGGAACGTGCAGGTTCTAAGCCGGCAGGATTGGCACTGGTTGAAACAATAAAACCGCCAAAAGCCTGACACAAGGCTACACAAAGAGGATGAGTGGTCACGCGCACTGCCACTTTAGGGTGTTTGCCTTTAATCCAGCCTGGAATATCGTCATTGGCAGGGAGTAGCCAGGTGGTCGCCCGGTCTGTAGGTCGATCATTACTCCAGGACTCAATTACTTTTTCACGCATTTCTTCACTTAGATCCTGCAGCAGATGTTCTACCTGTGAAAGATGAGCTGCCAGCAGAATTACACCTTTTTCAATCGGTCGCTGCTTCAATTCTAAAATCTGATGAAATGCCTGTTCATTATAGGGGTCGCAACCTAAGCCCCAAACAGCCTCTGTAGGATATGCCAAGACTTGTCCGTCTTTAAGCCATGCTGCTGCTTCGGCAACAGAGGTAGTGATCATGTGGATACCTTATATTAAACAACAAAGCACTATTGTGAACCTTATTTCAGAATCCGACAACGTAGATACAGGCCGGCTTGCTGGGTACAAAAACCGAGTAATTCCAGTTCCATCAGTTGACTGGTCAGTGCAGATACCTCTTGCTGTACCTGCGTTCCCAATTGATCCAGACTCTGTCCCACCCAGTCCAGCTGATTATACAGACTGAGCAGATGTGGCGGGATCTGTTGTGATTCTGCTGCAGCGACTTCCAGTTTGGGGATATTTTCCAAAGCCTGCCATTGCGTCGCCAGTGCCAGTTCTTCTATTACCTGCTGAGGGTGATCAATCAGAATCGCACCTTCACGAATCAATTGATGGCAGCCTTGATGATGCTCACTGTAAATATGTCCCGGAATGGCAAATACGGTTTTGCCTTGCTCGGCCGCCAGTTTGGCTGTAATCAGAGAACCACTTTTTAATGCGGCTTCTGCCACAATCACGCCTAGACTTAAACCACTGACAATTCGGTTGCGCCGTGGAAAATGGTGCTGCAGAGGCAGTGTATCTGGCAGAAACTCACTGATGACCGCACCACCATGCTCAATGATTTGCTGCCGTAGTGACTGATGTTGTGCTGGATAGGTTTGATCCAGTCCGGTCGCCATCACTGCAATCGTGCCTTGATGTTGTAGGGCAGCCCGATGCGCTGCTTCATCAATACCATGTGCCAGACCGCTATTGATATAGAAGCCCTGTTCACTCAAATAAAAAGCAAAATCGTAAGCTACTTGCCGGCCATGCGGACTCGGCTTGCGACTACCTACAATCGCAATCTGTGCCTGAAGCAGGGTGTCAGACCTGCCTTGACCAAAAATGATCGGTGGTTTATCTGCGTAAGGGTGTAATTGTTGCGGATAATACGGGTCACTGTGCAGCAAAATAAAATCGCTATCCTGCTGGATCTGCTGCAGACAACGCTGAAATTTCTGTTGCGCTTCTGGTAGATGGAATTCTTTTAAGCGCTGTACATGATTGGCATGAATACCGAGCGCCTGCCAGACAGGGACTTGATCCGGCTGAATGGCATGGGGCAGTTCGGCATAGTGTTGACTGATTTTATAGAAACTCGAAAGGGAATGCTGAACCAGATACCATAACGTAATTGTTTCCAGTTGCGCGCGTGATAACGGGTTCAGCATATTGAGACCTATAGGGTTGTCTTCTTATTATTAAGTTTTTTTATTTAGACAAATATTTATTCATCTAAAAGAGGTGCTTGAATTCCTGCACCAACCTTGATTGGTAATTCGCTCTCCAGCACATAAGCATAGCTTAATTGATCGAAGGTTTTGAATACCATGATCTGGCCAATACGCTCACCTGGCAATTGCACACGTTCTTTAGTTTTCGGATCAGTCACGACTTCACCTTTTTGATTCACGCTAAAGACATGACCCGTCTGAACCCCATGTGCCGTACCACGGTCAATGGTGACGACACTATGACGCGCTGCTGTGCCAATCGACCCCAGTACACGCACAATCTGACCACCGGCAGCAATATTTTCTGCATTGGTCGGATAGAACAGAGTCGGTAACATTGGGTCGTATTCAGGTAAGACGCGATCACCACGACGGACTTCAGCATTGTAACTATCTGTCAGTTCAAGTGTGGTCACATCACCTTCGCCACGTACCGCAATACCAGATGCCACCTGTTGCAGCTCGAGTGCAGCCGTATATTTCTTGCCGTTTGCATCCGTAAATACATACGGTTCAGCTTCACGATACACCGCATAGCGCTGACCCACTACCAGGCCGTGACCACGTGCATAGACTTTCTGACCTTTGCCAGCCAGTACGCGCTGATCGGCAGTGCCAAGAATATATGGCGTACCTTGAACTGAGTCAGGTGCCATCAGGGTATAGCGTTCCAGCCACTGCTTGATATGTTCTAGTGGAATTACTGGAATGGTATTGTTTAACGATTCAACCCGAATCTGAGGTTGCAAGGAGGTACTACCCAGATAGCGGCTGATAATGCCTTCACAACCATCACCTTCATCTTTACCAATAATCGGACGGCCTTGGTAATCACACATCAGCAGGCGGTCACCCGGGAAAATCCAATGTGGATTTTTCACGTGCTTATTACTGGCCCAGATTTCCGGCCAACGGACCGGATTTTTCAGGAAGCGTTTCGAGATATCCCAAAGCGTATCGCCTTTTTTCACCACATAAACGTTCGGTGCATTAGCTTTTAATGCCGGTGGATTGACGTTGCGTGCAGGTGCTGCCTCGGCAGAATGAATGGTCCCCATACTGACGCCTACACAAACTGCAAGTGCCAGCATCTGATTTTTAAACCCCAAGGCACTAAAAAATGGCATGCCCTTCAAAACCTTTTTCATTATCATAATTCCTAAAATTATGTGCGTAGTTGCGTTATAATAACGATCTTACACACATTTTTTTGATGAAGCATTCCCTTCATTTGGTTTTTTGATCAATGGCATAATTGAGGACGCAGTATGGCCTTATTACCTATTTTAAGTTTCCCGGATCCCCGTCTTCGTACCATTGCACAACCTGTCGAAGAAGTGACTGATGAAATTCGTCAGCTCGCTGCGGATATGTTTGAAACCATGTATGAAGCACCAGGTATCGGACTTGCCGCGACTCAGGTGGATCGTCATATTCAGCTGATTGTTATGGATCTGTCTGAAAATAAAGATCAACCGATGGTGTTTATTAACCCCAAAATCACACCATTGACTGAAGAAACGCAGCCCTACGAAGAAGGCTGTCTATCAGTTCCTCAAATATACGATAAAGTTGATCGTCCGTCACGCGTAAAAATTGAGGCAATTAATCTGGAAGGTCAAGCATTTGAGCTCGATGCTGACGGACTTCTCGCTGTGTGTATCCAACATGAAATGGATCACTTAAATGGCAAATTGTTTGTCGATTATTTATCGCCATTAAAACGTCAACGTGCACGTGAAAAAGTGGAAAAACTGGTTCGCCAGCGCAATAAAGACAAGGTAGCAGTGAAACGCTAGGATCATTTTAAAGTTTATTTAAATGGTCTAGCAAAGCCCAATTCTGATTGGGCTTTGCTATAATCGACATAAGCATGTTTTAGGAATAGCCTGTGTTTTTACGCGCGGGGCTGCTATTTGCATTTGCAGCTGTGTTTCTACAGATTGCTGTATTTTTACAGCCTTTGTTACCGAAGCAATATCAGGTTGCTCCGGTCTGTGAAACCATCACGCGTGCGCTTTTTATCGCGACAGATGCTCATGCGCAGCATAGCGCTGGCGAGCATAGTCACCTTATCCAATCTGATCATCTTCAACATGATCATCATGATGCCAATCATCAGTGTCAGTACTGTAAGGTTCATGCCAATTTAGTCTTACCGCCTGATCTGGACATCAAACAGGTTCTTGACCGGATTCATGTCCGTTTAATTGCCTATCAAAAAACTTTTAAGCATGTCTGGTTTGTCCTTCAGCAACTCTTCTTAATTCCTCAGGGGCGAGCGCCACCACTGCCTGCATAAATCTGCATTTTTCAGCTTGGGTTGGTATTGACTCAAGCCGTGCCTAATTTATGTATTTAGTGAGATAGAGAAATGGCTCAGCCTAAATTTTCTTTACAGCCACTTGCGGCTGCGATTTGTGTTGCTTGTTATTCTTCGGTGGTGATGGCCAATGATGCCATGCCGGTTCAGACTTTGGCCCCGATTGTGGTGACATCGGCAGCAGGTAATGATGCCAATGGGCTGATTGTCCGCGCTGATCCAAAACAGCCGATTCAACCGATTCCTGCCAGTGATGGTGCGGATTATTTGCAAAGTATTGTTGGCTTTAGTTCGGTCAATAGCGGTGCCGGCACCAATGGTGATGTGACGTTCCGTGGCATGTTTGGTTCACGAATTAAGATCCTAACCGATGGCACCGAAAACCTGGGCGCCTGTCCAAGTCGTATGGATTCGCCAACCTCTTATATTTCTCCGGAAAGCTATGACCGTATTTCGGTGATTAAAGGACCGCAAACGGTTCAGTATGCCAATACTGGCTCTGCGGCCACAGTGATTTTCGAACGTACACCGGAGCAGTTTGATCAAGATCAAAACTATCGCGGTCAGGCCAGTGTCTTGATGGGATCTTTCGGACGTCTTGATCATAATGTGGAAGTCGCAGCAGGCGATGAACAGAAATATATCCGACTCAATACCAATCGTTCGGTATCGAGTAGTTATCAAGATGGTGATGGAACTACTGTGCCTTCAGACTGGGAGCGCTGGAATGCGGATCTGGCATTGGGCTGGACTCCAGATACAGATACCTGGGTAGAGCTGACGGGTGGTAAGGCGGATGGTGAAGCAGTTTATGCCGGTCGTGATATGGATGGATCACAGTTTGCCCGTGAAAGTCTGGGTTTACGTGTTGAAAAGAAAAACCTGACTGATGTAATTCAGAAAGTTGAGGCACAGATCAACTATAACTATAACGACCACATCATGGATAATTTTAGCCTGCGTCCAGTGCCGATGAAGCATGATGAGCATACTCATAACATGCAGCCAGCACCCTCTGAAATGCAGGTTACACGCCGTACTTTAAATACCCGTATGGCGATAACGAGTGAATGGGATCAAAACCAATTGATTGCCGGGATGGATTCTCAGCGCAATACGCATGCTGGAGGAATGACATCCACAAGCATGAATATGCCGCTCACTCCAGATATGAAATTCCAGTCATATGGAGCTTTTGCTGAGCTAAGTCATGAACTAAGTGATAACAACAAATTGGTTACTGGTGTGCGGGTCGATCAAGTGGAGATTGATGCCTTAAAAACTGGACAAACCCGTCAGGAAACCTTGCCAAGCGGCTTCATTCGTTTTGAAAATACCCATCCAGAACATGATGATGGTAAAACCTATATCGGACTGGGGTATGTGGAGCGTGTGCCTGATTATTGGGAATTATTTAAGACCGATTATCATGGAATAACTGCAAATACATTTAAGCAACTGAAAACAGAAAAGACCTTACAACTCGATCTGGGTTATCAACATCATCATGGCGCGTTTAATTCTTGGGTATCAACTTATGCCGGTGTGATTCAGGATTTTATTCTGATGACTTATCCTAAGTCTGCAAACTCTGGGCATGGTCATCCTATGGGTAATGATATGGGAGAAATGCAGCCAGCAAAAATGAATAGTGCGGATTCAAGAAATATCGATGCAACCATTGCAGGCGCAGAAGCTGGAATTGGTTATCAGTTTACTGACCGCCTGCAGGCCGATATCAGCGCCATGTATGCTTGGGGTGAAAACACCACAGATAATACGCCTTTGCCACAAATCTCTCCTTTAGAAGCCCGTGTTAACTTGCGCTATGTTCAAGACAAATATAATTTTGGATTGCTATGGCGTGTAGTGGGTGGTCAAAACCGGATCAGTCTTAACGAAGGTAATATTGTGGGTTATGACAACAAGCAGAGCGCAGGCTTTGGCACTTTGTCTTTAAACGGTAGCTATCATATTATGGATAGCGTGGATGTATCAGTCGGAGTCGATAATGTCCTAGACCGGACTTATACCGAGCACTTAAATAAAATGGGGGCTTTCGGGACAGGTTTACCAACAACCGAGCAGTTTAATAATATGGGACGTAATTACTGGGCACGTGTCAGTATGAAATTCTAATTGTTACTCAGTACTCCAAAAGCCATTGCTCAATAGCGATGGCTTTTTAATTTTTAGCGTTGCAATCAATTTTTCCATATTTAAATAGGGCCTATGTATCTTGGAAGAAGACCGGATAAAACAAGTTTTGTGTATATAAACGCCAGGTTGATGAAAAATCAAACAAGAATAGAATGTGAATTGAACGATATAAGTCATGTGATAAAGATTATTATAATTTAAATTCAAATAAAACAATATCTTATGTTATTTGCAGGTTGGTTTCGTTGGATGTGCTCAATAAAATTTAAAAATAATGAAATAAATTAACTATATATAACAGTGTCTTATGTTTTCATTGGTTTGAAAAATAAACACACGATAAAAAATCTTTGCAAGAAGTGTTGCAAGGGCTCTGAAATGCTGTAGAATGCACATCCATCGGCGGTGATGAAGATTAAAACTTCTGATAAAACAGTGACTTAGTTAAGTTTGATTGAGTTGGGTTTTAGAA